>JAEYXS010000065.1 GCA_023431185.1 Verrucomicrobiota bacterium | reverse complement strand
GTCCTCAGCGGGCCGCCACCGAAGCAGCTGCCCTCGCTAATTGGCGCAGCCACGAGTAACGTCAACAACGCTGCACCACCCTCTCCCGCACTCGCGACTCTGTCGGAGCTCAACGGGGAAAGGGGTGAGAAAAACCTAAACGCATCCATCAGCCCCATCTCTCGATGTTGGACGTTCGATGTTCGATGTTCGATGTTTCTCAATCCCTCGTCTCCTCTGTCACTTTCAGTTTCCCAGCCGCTTCCAAATGTTTCCCCACCACCCCTAGCAACTGCCCTTCCCCATCCCGGAACAACGCCGGACTCCACAGCCGATGCAGCTTCCACCCCTGCCCGCTCAGCACCATGCTGCGGAACTGCTCCCATGAGATCGGGTCCGGTGTCTTCTGATACCGCGTGAAATCCGCCAGCACACCAAGGGTCACATCCGCACCCAGTTCAGGATGCGTCAGCGCCACATCCACGCAGAAGCCATCATTGCCCCAATACAACGTCGAACCCACCCCATGCTCCACGTGCAACGATCCGCCCACCGCTTCCACCAATGTCGATGGCCGCGTCGTCTCCCCTTTCAAACATTGCACCAACGCCTTACCACGCGCCTGTTCGATCTCATTTTCCCAACGCTCGAAAGTCGCCCCTACACCTTCTGCATAGCGCAGATAGTCATAGAGAAAATGCCGCCCCGTCGGACGTTGCCCCGATTCTAATTGCTCCGGGCTGATGTATTCCGCCCGCGGAATCGAGGTCAGCACATGGATCGCCTCCCGTGCCCGCGTCACCAAAACATTCAAGCGCCGCTCACCACCCGCCCGTGATAATGCACCAAAATTCCTTCTGAACTTTCCCGCTGAATCCAACCCGAACGTCGTGCAGATGATCATATGATCCCGCTCATCGCCCTGCACGTTCTCCAGGTTCTTCACGAACAACCCTTCGAACGAATCATTCCCGCGCCGCTTCTTCGCGATCTCCAGCCGTTCCGCAAACTTCGCATCCGCCGCCGCCATTTTATCCAACTCATCCAAGATCAAATCCCGCTGGTTCAGGTTGAAACAAGCCACACCGATCGACGGCGGCTTCTTATCATCCAGCAATTCCGCGACCAGTTCCGCTGCCGCTTTCGCTTCCGCTTCGTTGCCGCGATCCTTATAGAGCCCATCCACGCGAACCAATCGAATCGGCGCCGCCAGAGCGCGGTTTTGCGGATGACCTGGAATCGGCTGCAACCGCTTCGAGTAAAACGATTCGTTCGAGAATCCGATGAGCGCTTCGTTACGCGAGCGATAATGCACATCCAGAAACGCCTCCTGCACATTCAGGTTCAGCGCCGCCGTCAACAGATCCTCCGCTTCCGATTGCTGCTGCACGAACACTTCGTCTGCCGTCTCCGCTGCCGTATCTTCGCTATCCGCCAAAGCTTGTTCAAAGAATCGTGTCGGCGGCAGTTGCTTCGGATCACCCGCGATTACCACGCGCTTGCCACGCAACAACACTGGCAACGCCTCCTCCAATCGGCACTGGCTTGCCTCATCAAACATCACCACATCGAACAACGCCTCACGCGGAAAGATTTGCGCCACCGTCGCCGGGCTCGCCATCCACACCGGACACAGGTCGAACAGTGGATCGCCCCCTTCTGTTCCCGCACCCGCCGCGATCATCTGCCGCAGCTTCATCGCCCGCTCACCGCGCACGAACAATCTCTGCCTTAAAGACGCTCCGAGTGAATTGAGCCGTGACCCCGTCGAGGCCAACAACCGTTCGCGCCACACCTTCTGCCAGCGATGCGTCACCACCGCCCGCACCAGTTGCTTCTTCTCCTCCGTGCGCTCCAGCAATTCTGCAAAGGCCGCCTCCACGCGCTTCGTATCGATCCGCGCCAGCGCCTCATCCTCACGCAACCGCTTGCGTATCTCGCGGGACAGCACAGACGCCTTCATCGCCGGTTCCGCCGTCTCCCACGGCATCCCCTGCACCGCCGCTATGGATACCGCCTCCTGCATCGCCGCCGAGCAAGTTCGCAACCGATCCGACAATCGGATCGCCTCTTCCAAAGTGTCGAAGAACTCTACAAACCGCTCACAAATTTCCGTCGCCCGATCACTCTTCCGCCAACCACCAGAAAGCTCTCCAATCGCTTCATCAGATAATAACTGCGTCTCCATGAGCGCCACCTCCAGCGCATGGATCGCCTCCGCCCGCTTCGCCGATTGCCGCAGCATCGCCACACAACCCGCCCCTTTCCCCGCCAAATCTTGCAATGCCGCCAGCACCGTCACTTGTACCAACTGATAGATTGGCTGCTTCAACGTCTTCAACACCGCCACGACTTCCGGGAAGCCATCGCGGAATGCCAGCAACTCCTCATCCGTCGGCAATGTCGCCGCTTCCTTCCCCAGCAAACGATCGCGTAGATCACTCCACAGATACCTCGCCTTCAGCCCCATATAAAACACCCGCGCTCGTTCTGTCGCCTCCGGTGTCAGCGGTAAGGCCAAGGGCGTCAACGCAGCCGTCGCTTCCCTCTTTTTCCCGAACGCAAAGAACCGCGTCCAACTGCCCGCGATCGGTGCCCAGTTATCCAGCGCCAACAATCGCTTGCCCACTTCGCCCAAAGGCGGCACCGCTCCCTTCACTTGCAAAAACAACTCACGCTCCAGCGGATGTCCGAGACGCTCCGCCTCCTCCGCCATCCCTGAAATCTCTTCCTCAAACCGCTGCCACTGACTGCTCGCCGCCAGCTTGAGCGCCACTTCCGGCAACCCACGCTTCACCACCGTCTCCAATAAATCCGCCAACGCCTCCCGCGCTTCTGCCTGTTCTTGCGCCGCAAAGCTTGCCTCCAACGGCACCAAACCTTCCGCCGTTTCCGCATCCAATGCCTTCGCAGCCTCCACCGCTTTCTCAAGCTTCCCTTTGATCTCCGCCGGCCGACTCGCCAGCCATTCGCTCAACGTCATCCCCAGCCGCCCCCGATACGGACTCTCCGGCCACCGCGCCGTGATCGCCCGCTTCAAGATCTCCTCCGCATCCGTGCGATGCTTCACCAGATCATCCACCGTCAATCCCTGCACCTCTGGCAGATCTATACCGCCCTTCTCCCGCGCCAGCCACCACTCACCCACCAGTTGATGAAACGATTCCCCCTCCACACCCATGCCGTGCAAGCGATCAAAATATCCGCGTAACTCCGCGTGCAAATCGTTCAACCGCGAATTCGTCTGCGCCAATTTCTTCGCCGGATCAGGCTGCTCCGCCTCCTGTGCCAATTCCTCCAACCGCTCCCGCACCTGCATGTAGAGCTGCGTGCGATCCCGCTGCGGATCATGGATCACGCCGCAGAGCCCGCCGAGGCCCATGCTGTCCAAGCGATACTTCACCACATCGAGTGCCGTGCGCTTGTCGCATACGAAAAGCACCCGCTCCCCGCGCGCCAGATGATCCCCGATGATGTTAGCGATTGTCTGGCTCTTGCCCGTTCCCGGCGGACCGTGGATTACCAAAGCCGCACTACGCCGCGCATGCGCCACCGCCTCCGCCTGACACGGATCTGCATGAGTGACCAAAAGTTCCTCGCTGAAATCCCGCTTCGCCTTCGCGCCAGCAGTTGCTTCATGATCCCACTCCTTCGCCTCCGGCAATTCATTCACCTCCGCCTCTTCCAGCGCCTTCGGCGAGAGAAACGCCTGCACCGGATTCACCAGTGTCGGCTCCGTTTCCTGCATCCACTTCGTATCCCGCAAGAGACCAGGATTCACCAAGGGGAACAATCCGAGGATCGCGCACGGCAAAATCTCTGCCTTCGTCGGCAAGGCATCGGTCCTCGGCACCGACTGTAAGATCGTGTTTTCATCAAACACCGGCGCGCTCTCCATCCCTGCCGCCTTCGCTGCCAGCGCGATCGTCTCCGCGATCTCTCGCCACGGATTCTTCCCCTCCTCATCCGAGAAAAGCCCTTCCGTCGATTGCCCCGTCTGCTGCTCGATCCACGCCAGCAACCCCGGATTCGGCACCACTCGATCCGCACCCTCGCCCGTCACCTGCAATGTCACCCCCGGATTCAATCCCCGCCGCACATTCAACGTCACCGGCACAAACGCGATCGGCGCTAAAATCCTCGCCGACTTAAACCCCTGTCGATCCTGCGTCACAGGAATGGATAAGAGCGGAAAACCCACGAACAACGCCTGGTCACCATGATCGTTGTAATACTCCGTCGCATCCTCCGCGATGTCCCGCAACTTCCCCAAAACCTTCGCCTGCTTGTCCGCCGAAGTCCGCGCCGAGTGTTGCTCCTCTGACCACTCGCTCTCCGGATAACTCGGCCAACTGAACTCCGCCACCTTCGCCGGAAACTCCACCTTCCCCTCCAGCAATTCGCCCAGCACCTTCGAGGGTTCCTTACCCTGCAAATGCCGCAACTCCAGCAGGTCTACCCGTTGCCGGCTGTTGTGCGGCCGCGCGTTCAACCCCGGACCGGCGATCAGGCTCGCATAGAGCCGCTGCAACATCGTGCGCAGTATCATGTTGTTAGTCCCCATATCAAAACCCGTTCCCCCAAGCCACCGCAAGCCTAGCCTTCCCTCCTTCGTAATCGTTCTGAACCCGTGCCCTAAGGTCGGGGCGGCGGCGGCGTCCTCCTCGAAAATCCTCCTGCGGCGCATCGTGGTGGCCTCCGGTGCAACCGGCGCCGTCCCAAACCAAGGCCTTCACCACTGCTTCCAAAATTCCCCCACAATCTCTCAACCCTTTTCACGCGCTCACCCTCTCACTAATCCCCGGAACCTTCTAACCTTGCGTTCCAATACGTTCCATTACGTTCACATTAAATTTCACCTTTCTCACCCACCACTCTGCCATCGTTCATTGATCACCGCTAACACTCCGCTCGCTATAACACGTACAACTACACAAAATTTCATTTTGATCACCCGCACCCTGCCATCCATCCCCGAAAACCACGAACCCTCCATGCGCTATATGAGCTATATGGGCATAAAATCCTCCCTTCCTCTGCATCTCCGTGGCAAGTCCTCCCTTGCCCCTTTCCTGACATTCCTTTTCAATCCCTCCATGCCCTACGCGCGCATCATCCTCCTCGCCCTGGTCAGTCTCGCTTTCACCGTCCACACCCGCGCCGCCGACCCCAAAACCACCGCCACCACCTTACTCACCGCCGCCACCAATTCCACCAACGCCTACGCCCGACTCGCCTACCTGTGCGACACCTTCGGCCCCCGCTTCAGCGGCTCCACCAATCTCGAGCACGCCATCGATTGGATTCTCGCCGAGATGAAGCGCGACGGCCTCTCCAATGTTCGGGGCGAACCCGTCGCCATCCCGCGTTGGGTCCGTGGTCAGGAATCCTTGGAGATGCTCGCTCCGCGCCGCCAGTCCCTGCCCATGCTCGGCCTCGGCGGCAGCATCGCCACGCCCAGGGATGGTCTGACCGGCAAAATTTTCGTCGTGAGGAGCTTTGATGAATTGGCCCGCCGCAAAGCCGAGGCTGCTGGCCGCATCGTCGTCTTCAATGTCCCTTATGAGGATTACCACAAGACCGTCGCCGTCCGCACCCGTGGCGCCATCGAGGCCGGTCGCGCCGGTGCCATCGCCAGCCTCGTCCGCTCCATCACTCCCGTCTCCTTGCAAACACCGCACACCGGCAACATGGGCTATGACGATGCCGTGCCGAAAATCCCTCACGCCGCCATCACCATCGAGGACGCCGAACTGCTCCAGCGCCTTCAGGACCGAGGCGAATCTCCCGTCCTCCGCCTGAAGATGGAAGCCACCACGCTACCCGATGGCCTCTCCCGCAACGTCGTCGCCGAGATCCCCGGCACTGAGAAACCTGATGAGATCGTCCTCGTCAGCGGCCACATCGATTCCTGGGACATCGGGCAGGGCGCGCAAGATGACGGTGGCGGTTGCATCGCCGCGTGGGAATCTGCCCGCCTCATCCTGAAGTCCGGCCTGAAACCCCGCCGCACCATCCGTGTCGTCCTCTGGACCAATGAGGAAAACGGCGTGCGAGGTGCCAAATCCTACGTCGCCCAACACACCAATGCCCTCGGCAAACACGTCGCCGCCATCGAAAGCGACAGCGGCATCTATCAGCCCACCGGCTTCGGCCTCACCGGCAGTGAGAAAGCCATGACCGTGCTGAAAAGTATCGCCCCTTTGCTGGAACCCGTTGGAGCCACCCAGATGGAATTCGGCTGCCGGGGCACCGATGTCCTCCAGCTCCTCGTCGGCGGTGTCCCCGCCATGCACCTCGAAGTCGATCGCAAACCCTATTTCAACTACCACCACACCGCCGCCGACACCGTGGACAAGGTCCTACCCAAAGACCTCAACGACTGCACCGCCGCATTAGCCATCATGGTCTGGTCCCTCGCCAACTCAGTAGAACCTCTCCCGCGCTAAGACGCCCACACTGGTAGGATCTTGTGTCCCACCGGACCGCCGCCGAAGCACTTGCCCATACAAATCTCAGCAACTCTTAATAACGCACAAACGCGACCATCATTCATCCTCTCAACTCATAGACTGGCCGAGCTTCTGCGGAGAGGGGCGGAGGGTGAGGAGTGAGAAGAAAATAACAGACCATTCAACTCACATTAGACGCCCCCAATCGTCCTTTCGTTCACTCAAAAATCTTTTATTTTCTCCCGCGCAACTTTCCCCCGTTTCCAGCGTCTTACCTTGCAGGAAAGGCGAATACGCACGTTCGGCCAGACGTCCCTTTTTGCTGACACAGAAGAACTCTCACTTTACAGTGCGTAAAGATTTAAACATGGGCGAACGCGACGAGCCAAATGCACCCGGGTCCACTCCGACTCCGGCAGGCGGCGCATCCTCGGAAACACCGCCCCGCACTCCCCATCCCACCGTCCAGCTCGACCTTGGCAAGATGCGCCAGCTCGTCGCCGAAGCGGGTGTGAAGAGCAATCAAGTCCGTCGCTTCGGTGATTACGAACTCCTCGAAGGCATCGCCCAAGGCGGCATGGGTGCCATCTACAAGGCACGCCAGATAAAGCTCAACCGCACCGTCGCGCTCAAGACCATCCTGGCGGGCATGCTCGCCGGTGAGGACCAGATGAAGCGCTTCCGTGCCGAGGCGGAAGCCGTCGCCAATCTCGACCACCCAAATATCGTCCCCATCTACGAGGTCGGCGAGCACGAGGGCCAGTTGTTCTTTAGCATGCGCTTCATCGAGGGCGGCAGCCTCGATGATCAGATGAAGCGCTTCGTGGCTGATCCCCACGCCTCTGCCATCTTGATGGCCAAGGTCGCCCGCGCCGTCCACTTCGCCCACCAGCACGGCATCCTTCATCGCGACCTGAAGCCGGATAACATCCTCCTCGATACTCAGGGCGAACCGCACATCACTGACTTCGGCTTGGCCAAGCGCGTCGATGCTGGTGAGAACCTTACCGTCACCGGCGAGATCATCGGCACGCCGAATTACATGTCCCCCGAGCAAGCGGAGGGCAAAGGCTTCAAGCTCACCACCGCCGTGGATGTTTACGGCCTCGGTGCCGTGCTCTACCAGTTGCTCACGGGAAACCCGCCTTTCCGAGCCGATTCTCCGCTGGAGACCTTGCGCCTCGTCATCGATCGCGAGCCGCAACGCCCTTCCACCATCAATCGCCGCGTTGATCGCGACCTGGAAACGATCTGCCTCAAGTGCATGGAGAAGGATCCCCAGCGCCGCTACGGTTCCGCCGAAGCCGTCGCCGAGGACATCGAACGCTGGCTCCGCAAGGAACCCATCCACGCGCGTCCTGCCGGTTATTTTTATCGCGCCGGGAAATGGGCCGTGCGCCGCCCTGCTGTGGCGTTGCTCGCCGTCACGACATTCGTCGGCCTGTGCATCTTGTTCGGCGTTATCCTCGTCAACGAACAACGTCTGCAGAAGGAACGCGACATCGCGCTGGGCCTGGAAAAGACCGCGACCCAAGAACGCCTAAAAGCCGAGGCCCTCTCCGAACAAAGCCGCCAGCGCCTTGTCCGCCTGAACATCGGCGACGGCCTCCGCTACCTCGATGAAGGCGACGCCTCCGCCTCCCTCCTCGCTTTTGTCGATGCCCTGCGCCTCGATGAAGGCAACAAGCAGAACGAGGAGATCCAGCGCACCCGCATCGCCTCCGCCTTGCGGCAGACTCCCCGCCTCATCCAGTTCTGGACGGAGGACCAGCCCATCATCGCCTCTGCCGCCAGTGTGAATGGTCGCTTCCTCGTCACCTTCACCAGCAGGCGCGCCCGTCTCTGGGACGTCACCACCGGCGAGGCTATCGGCAAACCGGTGCCCTTGCCCGAGACCATCCGCTCCGCCGCCGTCAGCCCGGATGGCCAGCAACTCGTTCTGCTCAAGGACGACCGCACCGCCTACCTGTGGAACTGGCGCAAGGAAAAGCACGACCCCATCAAGCTCACGCACGATTTCCCCGTCAACCTCGCCACTTTCAGCCAGGACGGCTCGCTCGTCGCCATTGCGGGCGGCCAGAATCCGAATGGCATCGCCCGTATCTGGAACACCCGCACCGCCGAGGCCGTCACCCGGTCCATCCGCCTGCCCAGCGATGTCGAAGCCATCGCGCTCAGTCCGGACGGCACCAAGTTCGCCACCGCCCTACGCAACAACACCGCCAGCGTGTGGAGCACGAAATCCGGTGACCAATTCGGCAAATCATTGAAACACGGGGGCGCGGTCCGGCACGTCTCGTTCAGCCCGGACGGCCTGCGCGTCCTCACCTCCAGCGAGGACCGCACCGCGCGTGTCTGGGACATTGCCAAAAGCGAGGCCATCACCCCGCCCTTGCAGCATAATGACATCGTAACCTACGCCGAGTTCAGCCCGGATGGCCAGCGCGTCGTGACCGCGAACAAAGATAACACCGGCCGCGTCTGGGATGCGACCACCGGCGAGCCCATCACCCCGCCGCTTGCCCATAACTCCCGCGTCACCCGCGCCCGCTTCTCGCCCGATGGACGCCGCGTCCTGACCGTCGCGGAGAAATCCGCCCGCGTCTGGGACGCCCTCACCGGCAAGCCCCTCACCCCTCCCTTGCCCCACAGCGCGGAAATCCTGCATGCCCTCTTCAATCCCGATGGCCGCAGCGTCATGGTCGCCAGCAAAGACCGCACCATCCGCGTCTGGGACACTCCCCCCGCCCAGCAGAATTCCCGCGAACTCCCCATCAAAGGCGAACTGCGCCAAACTATTTTCTCCAAAGATAACCGCCTCATGCTCGGGGTGACGGATAACACCATGCGCCTCTGGGACGTCATGTCCGGTGACCCCATCTCGCCCGTCTTCGGCTCCAACGCCGAAATCCTCGCCGCCCGTTTCCTGGAGAACGAATACCTCGTCAACACCATCAGCAGCGACCAGTCCATCCGTGTCTGGAACGGCAAGACCGGCAAGGAGATCCGCACCATGCGCCTGCCTAGCGCAGCCAGCTTCGCCGCCTTCAGCCCGGACAGCAAAATGCTCCTCACGGCCGACATGGACCGGAAGGCGTTCCTCCGTACCATCCCGGCTTCAGAACCCACTCAGCCACTCGCTGGCTTCAAGGGCAAGCGGCGCGAAGACCAAGCTGGCGCCTCGCTTCTCCCCGGCCCCGGTCCAGGCATGCGCCCTGATAACGCCAAAACCCTCGAACACAAGAGCCGCATCGCCTACGCCCAGTTCAGCGCGGACAGCCAGAAAGTCGTCACCGCCAGTTGGGATAACACCGCCCGCGTCTGGGATGCCGCTACCGGCAAACCGCTCACCCCGCCGCTCCAGCACGGTGACCGTGTCGTACTCGCTTCTTTCAGCCCAGACGCCACCAAAGTCATCACCTCCAGTTGGGATAACACCGCCCGCATCTGGGACGCCGCCACCGGCAAAGCCCTCTCCCCGCCCTTGGAGCACACCGCTGAATTGACTCTAGCCTCCTTCAGCCCCGATGGCCGTTTCGTCGTCACTGCCAGTGCGGATAATACCGCGCGCATCTGGAATTCCACCACCGGCGAACCCGTCACCCCTTTCCTCCAGCATAACGGTTGGGTCGTCGCCGCCACCTTCAGCCCGGACAGCACCCGTGTCGTGACTGCCAGTTGGGATAACACCGCCCGTATCTGGGACACCTTCACCGGCGCGCCCGTGACGCCCCCACTCCTGCACCGCGATCGCGTGGACCACGCCTCCTTCACGCAGGATGGCCGCATCCTTTTCACCGCCAGCGCGGATGGCACCACACGCCTCTGGGACTTCACACCTGATGCCCGTCCAATCGAAGACATCGCACTGCTCGCCCAGCTCCTCTCCGGCCGCCGCCTGGACAACACCGGCAGCCTCGTCGCCGTCGCCGCGCCCAAGCTCGCTGAACATTGGGATACCCTGCGTGCGAAATATCCCCAGCAATTCTCCGTGACAAAAGAAGAGATTGTGGCGTGGCACAGCGAAGAAGCCGAAGTCTGCGAACAAACCCAGTCCTGGTTCGCCGCCGTGTTCCACTTGAACTGGCTCGTCGAGAACGACCCCAAAAAAGACGCTGCCCTAAAGAAACGCCGCGATACCGCCTTAGCCAAACTCAGAGAGGCAACCACTGCCGCCAAGGAAAATTAACACCCTTGCATGCTTACGGTGCGGGAACCACCGCCGCTTTCTTCTCTCCGCTCACCCCGCCCCTCCAATCCATCACCTTCACTCAATCAAATGTGTCAACTTAAGACCAGGACTTGACCGGCGGGACGTATGGGAAGGGCATCCAGTCTGAGGAATGCGCGGTTCGTTAAAAAGGGCATGAACGTGACGGGGTGGCTGCGGGCTTGCCAATCAAGGAGTTTCGGGGAAACTTGCGGGACAAATTGATTCTATGAGTACTGTGGCTACGCCGACTTTACCCGATGCGCAGGGACACTTTGGTCCCTACGGCGGGCGTTATGTGCCTGAGACGTTGATGTATCCCTTGCAGGAGCTGGAGGCGGAGTATTTCCGCGCGCAAGTTGATCCTGCGTTTCAACAGGAGCTGAGTTACTACCTGCGCGAGTTTGTCGGTCGCCCAACACCGTTGTATTATGCGGAGCGGCTGACGAAGGAGTTGGGCGGGGCGAAGATCTATCTGAAGCGCGAGGATCTGCTGCACACGGGGGCGCACAAAATCAACAACGCAATGGGACAGGTGCTGCTGGCGAAGCGCATGGGCAAGACGCGCATCATCGCGGAGACGGGTGCGGGGCAACATGGCGTGGCGACGGCGACGGTGGCAGCGATGTTCGGCTTGAAGTGCCGTATCTACATGGGTGAGGTGGATTGTAACCGGCAGGCGCTGAATGTGTATCGCATGCGGATGCTCGGTGCAGAAGTAGTCTCCGTGACAGCGGGCCAGAAGACCTTGAAGGAAGCGGTGAGCGAGGCGATGCGTGATTGGGTGACGAATGTGCGCAACACACATTACATCCTCGGCACGGCGTATGGGGCGCATCCGTATCCGGTGATGGTGCGGAACTTTCATCGCATCATCGGTGACGAAGCGCGGCGGCAGATTTTGGAGAAGGAAGAGCGGTTGCCGGATTTGCTTATTGCCTGTGTGGGTGGTGGTTCCAACGCCATCGGTCTTTTCTATCCGTTCCTTAATGATGCCGGAGTGAAAATGGTTGGTGTGGAGGCCGGGGGTGAAGGCATCACGCCGGAGAAACATGCGGCGCGTTTTCAAGGCGGCTCGCTGGGGGTGTTGCAAGGCACACGCTCCTATATCCTGCAGGATGAGAACGGGCAGATCCAATTGACGCATAGTGTGTCGGCGGGCCTCGACTATGCGGCGGTGGGGCCGGAGCATGCCTGGCTGCATGATGAGAAGCGCGTGACCTACACTTACGCGACGGATGAAGAAACGTTGGCAGCTTTCCAAAAATTGGCGCGGCTGGAAGGGATCATCCCGGCGCTGGAGTCATCGCACGCGGTGGCGGAAGTCATCAAGTGTGCACCGAAGATGCCGAAGGATTCCTTGATCATCGTGAACCTGTCCGGGCGCGGGGACAAGGATGTGGCGCAGGCGGCGCAGTTCTTGAAGATGTGAGTTGATGCGTCTTCAGTTGAGCCGCCAGATGGCCATATTCAAGGCCATGGCGAAAGAAACCCAGCAAAGGTAAGGCACAAGCAGCCAGGCGGCACGGGTATCGAGGCGGTTAAATAACAGGATAGTGGCCAGGATGCTCAGCCAGAGTGCGACAATCTCAAGCAGTGCGAGACCGGGATTCTTGAGGGCGAAGAAGCAGGCGGACCAGAGGACGTTCAGGGTCATCTGCACAACCCAAGCAGTGAGGGCGACCTTTCGGGCCGAGGTCCGGACCTGCCAGATGAGCCAGGCGGAAATGGCGATCGTTAGGTAGAGGACTGTCCAGACGGGACCGAAAAGCGAGCCGGGCGGAGTCCACTGAGGTTTGTGCAAGGATTGGTACCAGTCGGTTACCCCCATGGAAGTGAACCAACCGCCAAGACCGGCACTGGCGAAAACCAGCAAAAGAAAACCTGCAAGCGAAGGAACTTTTGACATTGCAACCAAGGTAGTTCATTTCCTGCGGAGTGCCAAAGTCCCAAGCTGCGGATTTTGTTGAGGGTGGCTTGACTTGCGGAGTATTCGCAGACTTAATCTTCGCGAAATTCAGCCTTAAACCAAATATGCGCAACACCCGGATCCTCGTCTCAGCCTTGGCGACCTTCTGCGTCGCCGCCCTGACCGCCACCACGATTCTCGACGTCCAAGCGGCGGACAAGCCCAAGTTCTCCATGGAAGAGATCATGAAGACGGGCATGAAGGGGGATGCTTCGACGCTCAAGAAGGTGGTGGACGGGGTGGCCACGGATGCGGAGAAGAAGCAGCTTCTGGCCTATTTTCAGGCGTTGACGCAACATTCGCCCACCAAAGGGGATGAAGCGAGCTGGAAGTCCAAGACCAGTGCGCTGGTGGCGGTGACCCAGAAGATCGTGAACGGGGACAAGGCGGCCATCGCCCAGCTCAAGGAAGCCTCCAACTGCAAGGCGTGCCACAACGTGCACAAGGGCGACAAGTAGCAGGCAGCCAAATTTTCAAGAGCGCGCCCCGGCTTGAAAAGGCTGGGGCGCTTTTTCTTTATCTTGAGGCTCTAATGGCTTGTCAGGATGGCGTGGGGTTGCGTAAGCAAGCTCTGGCAAGGATGACTACGGGAACCATAGTGATGCGGTTGATGCGGAGCTGCGAAGCGGTAATGCCGCCGGGGCTTCTGCGATCGCTGTTGCTGCCATTGGTCATTCCTTTGGCTCTGCGTGATCTGCGGCAGCGGGTGAAGCTGGAGGCGGGCTGGCGGCATTTGCGGATCTCGCCGCCGAGCAGGAGCAGATGGTTCGATGAACTGGTGCGTTTTCATCTGGTCCGGTTCATCATGTTTTGGCCGGACAGGCTGGCAACGCCACGCTGGCAGCAGCGGATCAAATTCCACGGACTGGCCCCCATCAAAGCCAGCCTGGCCGCGGGCAAGCCGGTGGTGCTGGTGTGTCTGCATCATGGGCCGGTCCATCTGCTGCGCTATCTGTTGCGGGCAGGTGGAGTGCCGTGCGCGATGGTGGTGCTGGAATCACGGGCAGAGCGGCTGGCGGTGCGGGAATGGAAGGACAGCCTGAGTCCACCGGCAGGAACGCCCAATGTATTTTGCCGGGATGAATTGAAGGCGATGCTACGATTTATGGAACGGGGCGGCTGTCTGCTGGTGGCGGCGGATTATGGGCGCGGCAAGATGATCGATGTGTCCTTTGGCCCGGCCATGATCCAAGTGGCATCGGGGGCGTTCCGGCTGGCGGAGTCGGTGGAGGCGATGGTTTATTCCGTGTCGGTGCAGGAAACTCTGCCTTGGCACTTTGTGGTGGAAGCGGGGGCGGAAGTGGTGCCGGGGACAGGTGAACTGGCGTCGTCTGAGAAAGTTTTAGCGGTGCTGGCCGCAAAGATTCTTGCCACACCCGCGCTGATGCATTCACAACTGGCAGACAGTTTGCGCGAGCGAACGGGAATGTGATGAGTGATAAAGTCGTGCAATGGTTGAAAGAATGTCCGCTGGTGATCACCGGCATGGGCGCGGTGTCGGCAGCGGGCGGAGGTGTGCACGCGCTCTGGACGGCGGCGGAGCAAGGGCGTTCGCTGGCCAGATTCCTGGAGTTTGAGGAAGGATGTTTCGCTGGCTGCAAGGTATCGGAAAAGACGATTGGTCCGGGGAAAAGTTCCTTGCTCCGCAAAGCCGACCGGTCGGCACAACTGGCGGTGGCAGCGGCGGAAGAGGCCTGGGCGCAGGCAGGATTGAAGCTGGGTGGTGTTTCACCAGAACGGATCGCGGTGTTCGCGGGGACTTCCCGCGGACCTGTGGGAAAGATGCTGGAGTCGGCAGCCCGCCTGGAGATCGATCGTGTGCTGCCGAGTTCGGCGGCGAGCAGCACCATCGCGAGTTTGAGCGGCACCTTGGCGGTGACCTTGGGGGCGTGTGGTCCAGCGCTGACAGTTTCGGCGGCCTGCGCTTCGGCGGCAGCGGCCATGGCGTTGGGAGCGGAGCAACTGCTGCTAGGGCATGCAGATGTCGTGCTGGCAGGTGGAGCTGAGGCGCCGTTGCAGCCACTCGTGCTGGCGCAGTTGCGGTCGGCAGGGGTTTTGGGGGAAGCGACAAACGCGGAGCAGATTTGCCGGCCGTTTGACCGGAATCGTAACGGCACTGTGCTGGGCGAAGGCGCGGCGTTCTTGGTGATCGAAACGGAAGCAAGTGCGCGAAAAAGAAATGCGACCGTCCTGGCGAAACTGAGCGGTTGGGCCTTCGGAGCGGAGAGTGGCGAGCGGACGGGCATCAGTGAAGATGCGGCATCGCTGGTGAGAACGATGCAGAAATCACTCGCCTTGGCCGGGCTGAAACCGGAAGCGATCGGTTATGTGAATGCCCACGGCACGGGCACGGAACTGAACGACCGGCAAGAGACCGTGGCGTGCCAGAGAGTGTTTGGAGCGCAAACACCTCCCATCTCTTCAATCAAGCCTGTGACGGGACATTGCATGGGAGCGGCGGCGGCATTGGAGGCGGTGGTGTGCATCGAGGCATTGCGACGGGGAGTGTTGCCGCCGACGCCGAACTGGCAGACGCCTGATCCGGACTGTGCGTTGGACATCATCGCCGGGAAGGCGCGGTCAGTGCCGGTAGAGCATGTGCTTTCCAGTTCCTCCGGTTTTTGGGGGAACAATGCGACGCTGATTTTTTCGAAGGCATAGCAGCCACCTAAGTGACCGGAGCTTGGCGAGTCTTTCGGAAGGAGACAAACAACAGGCTGCCGACCACCAACAAGGCAGTCACACTGATGAACAAACCACGACCGAAGTTCTGGTCCACGTAGGTCAGGTGGACCTCATGACTGCCGGCAGGAACTTTTAAAGCAGTGAAAGAGTGATTCGCGCGGCGAAGCGGCGTGATGACACCGCTGACCTTGGCGGTCCAAGGGTGATAATAAGTCTGGGCTAACACCACGATGGATGGCTTGCTGGCATTGACCGTGAAACGGATGCTTTGCTCCCGCCAGTCGATGGCTTCGACGGCTGCCTGTCCAGGCACAACCTCTTGCAGATCCTTCGCCTCGGATGGGTAGAAATAGGCTTCTTTCGTCGGGTTAAATCTTAGCTCCTGAAGCAAGGTGAACACGCCGTTCTCTTCGAGAATCACCGGCTTTTGACCAGCGGTGACGAGCGGCTGGGGGTTCCATTTCTTGAACCAATCGATGGGTTTGCCGGGTTTCTGAGTATAGGCCAGACCGGCGAACTCGATGAGTGACCGGACATCCTCATCCCGCTCGACGTGGAACCAGTCCAGTATCTCCCGGAAGTGCTTGAGATCCATCGGATAGAAGCCGTGCAGTTTGGGCTGGTGGTCGAAAAGATTCAGATTGTCGAAGCAAGCCATTCGAGAGTAAGCGACCTGTTCTTCGGGCACGACGAAGGCCGTGCGGCCAAGCTCGTTCTGGATCTGCGCGTTAGGCAGGAACCGCGGCGCACCCGGACCGGTTTGGACCTCAACGCCAAGCTGTTGGGGGGCCAAATTCGGCTGATAAACCCATGATTTGACGGTGGGACTTGGCCGATGGTTCAAGACGACCTGGTCTGCCCAGATCAAGGCCATCAGGGCGATAGACAGTTTTAAACCGTTGCTGGGCGTCTGAGTTTTACTCAAACGGACGAGCAAGAATGCAGCGAAAGCAAAGACCAGCACCCGCCCAAAGCCATTGGCTAGGGTGGTCTCCCACTCCACATAGGGGAGCTGAAGATAAAGATCGAGCCGCGCGGCTAGAAACGCCAAAAACACCAATACAAAAGTCAGGATGGACAGTTTCCTCACTAGCGCACCAGCACCTTCGGCTGACGCATCCAGCATGATCACGCGGACGCCAGCGCCAGCCAATATCGGCAGAAGGACTATGCTCAGGGCGATAAATTTGACGGGGTAACGGATATAACTCAATGGGGGCAGCACTTCTTTGAGCTTGTCATAGATGATGCCTTCACCGCCTTGCGCGATTGCGAGTGACAGGATGACGATCAGCCAGCAGCCGAGGACCAATCTGTCGCGCTGGTTCCACCAAGCCAGCACGGCCAGTAAGGTGACGACACAGCCTGGATAATAGGTGTTTATCCAGGCCTGACCGAACTGATTGAAAACCCCGTGTGGTCCCGGATAGGAGCCGAACTTGGGGATGAGCAAGTTCAACCAGCCCCAAGCAGGCATCGACCAATCATTGGAAGCCCATACTTTGTCCCGCTGGGAATGAACGAGGAGATCGAGGAAGGGAAGCAACTGAATCGCGGCGAGCGCGGCAACCAAAAGTACAATGATGAACAGCCGGCAGGGAGCCATCCAGTGCCAGCCCTTCTGCCAGCAGTCGAAGAGCATGAAGCCGCCCGCCAGCAGCCAGGTCTGCAAGGTGATCTCCGCACCTCCAGCAAGCATCTGCATGGCGCCGGCCAGCGCGGCCAGCGGCAGTGCGTGCCCGCCACTCCGGCAGGCCAGCAAGCTGCTCAAAAGGATCCAGGGCAGCCAGCCCAAAGCGGCGATGTTGTGGGGGTACATCAGGCAATTCAGCGTGAAGGCGTTAAAAACATAAGCCAACCCGGCGAAAGCGGCGGCGAAGGGATGTTTGAGCAAATGGCGGGCAAAAAAATACATGCCCATCCCGCCCAGGAACAGATGCGCCAGGCAGAAGAGATTCAAGGACCATGGCAGGGGCAGCAAGAGGTAGATAAGCGAGCCCGGGTAAAGGGCCATGGTATTCCATTGCGCCAGGAAAGGCTGGCCCAAGTTGTGATAACCATTCCAGAACGGGAGTTCACCCCGCCAAAAACACTCCCGGTGATAGAAGGCCAGCGGAGAAGTGAAAAAAGCGTAATCACGAAAAAAGAAGGATTTCCCCAGCAAACATACATCGGGAAAAGCGGCCAGCAGAAAAGCCAACAGGAGGAGCGCAAACCGCTTGGGAGTGAACCACTCGCTCAAGGCAGCAGAGGACGTGGTGGGAGCGATGGTCATCGGATTGAAGTCTGAGCGAGAGACGTGGGCGCTGGCCAGTAATTTTTCTCAAACAGCCGGTTCTGGCAAGCAGAGCGGCTAATTCTTTTTGAACATCTACTTTTAAAGCCGCACTGTTCTGTTAGATTGCGCTCGCTCACTAACGCAGGGATATGACCACCGAAGATTTTCGCAAACATCTGAAGCAATTGCCGCAGCAGCATCCTTTCTATCAGAGGGCGCATCCGTTCTGGCAGGCATGCTTTCGCGGGCGTCTGCCCGTGGAGGCGTTGAAAGCGTGGTCGCTGGATACGCATCCCTTTGTCCGTGATTTCCCACGTTCCTATATGATGGTGGCGGCGAAGACGGATTCCACCGAAGCGCTGACTTATCTGGGTGAAACGATCTACGAGGAGACCGGCTGTGGCGAGGTGGCGGAATCGCACGCGAATCTGTTCGCGACCTTCACTGAAGGGTTGGGCATGTCGAAGGCCGATCTGTTGCCGGAGCCGCCCTCGAAGGGTGGCCACGCAGCCTGGCAATATGTGTGCCGGATGGCGCGCGAAGGCACGTTCATGGAGGGACTGGCGTGCGTGGGCCTGGGAGTGGAGCGGCCGTTGCCGGAATTTTACGCGATGCTAGCGAAGACCTTTCACAAGCGCTACGGCGTGCCCACGGGGCCGCTGCGCTATTTTTCACTGCACACCTCAGCGGATGTGAAGCACAGCATGACGGCGTTGAAAATCATTTTGCAGGAGGCAAAAACGCCGGAGCAGCAAGAGCGCGTCACCCAAGTGATCACGGGCCTGTGGGACATCCAGTTGCAACATCTGGATGAATTGCTCGAACGCTACGGCAAGCGCGTCTGAACTGTTGCGAAAATCTGCGGATCAATTGTCCAGCCGGTAGAAGGCGTGGTTGCCGATGATGGCCACGGGAGTCTGGTTCACGGCCCAATAGGGGACCTCCTTCTTGTGCGTGAAATGGGTGGCTCCACGCGTGATGTTCCGCATCTTGTGCGGCTCATTGTAGGTGGTGCGGGCGATACGCAAGGCCTGGGGGAACAGCGGGTGCTTCTCAAACTCGCGCACGATCTGATCGTGCGTTTTGCCATTCAGGCTGGAGAAAGCGCCGGGCTTCACCACGGAGAGCGGGGAGATGCCTTTCTGGTCGGCGCGGCGCCGGATGACCTCGGCCACCGCGACCATGCCGTTCTCGCCTTCCCCCCGCGCTTCGGCGAGGAGAACGGCAGCAACGACTTTTTGTCCGTACGTGGCGGCTCTGGCGGGCAAGGTGAAACCTGCCCACAAAAGGCCCGTCAGTATCAGGATGTGTTTCATAAATCAGACCACTACCGGTGGCGTACCTTAAGGCGGCATGTCCCCTGGCGGGAACGCGGAGTAAACAGTCAATAAACTGCCGCCTGTTGGTGCCGTCCGCCGGGCGTAAAGTTTCGTCGGGGCCGAGGGCGAGCTGGAAACGGCGTTTCCAGGGGGCCGAACGGCGGGCGATTCTGATTCGTCGCAGCGGTCTTATACCGAGACACACCCCGTCTTAAAACGGGGCGCGCACCATAATGAGCGAAAACACCCCGTCAACGGCTTTTTTAAAAGAAACTTTAGGATTTGTGGGTTTTTGCCCCTGTAACCTGCTGATTTGCCGTGAGTTTGGCGGAAAACGGGAATATTTTGTAATCGCCGCAAAAAATGACCGAAATGGGCATCCTGCGTTGATTTCTGCCCGTTCAGCGGTAACCTTGGCCCAGTAACACAAGCCCACAGCCACCGATGAGCAACCAGCCTCAGCAACCGGTCTGTCGCCCCTCTGCCGGGCAGTCTCTTGCCCCTCTTGGTCCCTGTTTATCGGCTCTTTTGCTCTTGCTCTACGGGGCTTGGGCCAGTGCAGCCGCCGAACTGGAGGATGCCCGGAAACTTCTCTTGGAAGGCAAGTACGCCGAGTGCGAGAAGATGACGACGCAGGCTATCGACGATAACGAATACGACGAGGAATGGCGGTTGCTGCAAGGGCGTGCCCTGCTGGCACAGGGGAAGTATCCCGAAGCACTTGAAGGCATCACCAAGGCGGTGCCGCGCTATTATTCCAGCGTGCGTTTGCGCCTGCTCTCCTGGGAGATTCATCGTGCGAACGGCCAGGTGGACCGGGCGAAATCCATGCTTTCGGAGATCAACTATCTCGCGGGCTCACGCACGTATGCGTATCGTGATGCATCCAGCATGGTCACGCTTGGCCGCGCTGCTTTACTGTTGAGCGCTGATCCGAAACGTGTGCTCGAAGTCTTTTATGATCCGGTGAAAAAACAGGAGGCGACGAACCGGGAAGTGTATCTGGCCACGGGTGATCTCGCGCTGGAGAAGCATGATTACGAGATGGCCTCGAAAGAATTTCAGGCCGGTCTGAAGCATCATCCCAAGGATGCGGAACTGCTCTACGGCCTCGCGCGCGCCTTTGCGCCGAGCGACCGGCAGACGATGATCAAGCTGGTGAATGACGCGTTGAAAGTGAACAAGAATCACGTGGAAGCGCGCTTGTTGCTCATCGATCATTTCATCGATGCGGAACAGTATGAGGCGGCGAAGATCACGATTGATGAGGTGTTAAAGATCAACCCAAGACATCCCGAGGTGTGGGCGTATCAATCCGTGCTGGCGCATCTGAAGAATGATGCAGCGGAAGAGAAACGCTGCCGGGAGGAGGCGTTGAAGCTGTGGAAGAACAATCCGAAGGTGGATCATCTCATCGGCTTGAAGCTTTCGCAGAAGTATCGTTTTGCGGAAGGTTCGGAGTTCCAGCGGCAGGCCTTGAAGTTTGATCCGGAGTATCTGCCGGCGAAGATGCAGCTTGCACAGGATTACCTGCGCATCGGCAAGACAGATGAGGGCTGGATACTGGCGGATGAGGTGCATCGCGCGGACGAGTATGATGTCACGGCGTATAACCTGACCACGCTCAAGGGCGTGCTGGACAGCTACGCAACGCTGACGAACCAGCATTTCATCGTGCGGATGCCGGCGAAGGAGGGACCGATCTTTGGTGATCGCGTGCTGGAGTTGCTGGAACGGGCGCGGACGAATCTGTGCACGAAGTACGGCTTGGAATTGAAGCATCCGATCACGGTGGAGATCTTTGGCAGTCAGAAGGATTTCGGCGTGCGGACGTTCGGGATGCCGGATAATCCGGGCTTCCTCGGTGTTTGCTTCGGCAAGGTCATCACGGCGAACAGTCCTTCGGCGCAAGTGAGCCGTTCGGCGAACTGGGAAGCGGTGCTGTGGCATGAGTTCTGTCACGTGGTGACGCTGGAACTGACGCGGAATCGCATGCCGCGCTGGTTGAGCGAGGGCATATCGGTGCATGAGGAGCGGCAGGCGAATCCGGTCTGGGGCCAGCACATGAATGCGCGGTATCGCGAGATGGTACTGGGTGAGGATCTGACGCCGGTGAGCGAACTGAGTTCGGCATTCCTGAACGCGAAGAGCGGGTTGCATGTGCAGTTCGCTTACTACCAGTCCTCACTGGTGGTGGATTATCTGGTGGGCAAATACGGCATCGAGGCGCTGCGCAAGATCTTGAGAGACCTGCATGAGGGCGTGGGCATCAACGAGGCCATCGCGAAGAACACGCAGCCGATGGACAAGATCGAGAAGGAGTTTGCCGAGTATGCGAAGAAGCTGGCGGAGGGCCTGGCCCCGGACCTTTCATTCAAGAAGCCGGACGCGAAATCGGTCGTACCCGGAGCGAATCTGATCGATCAGCTGAGGGGCGATCCAAGGAATTATTATGTGCTGATGCAGAAGAGCCGGGATCTGATGCAGCAAAAGAAATGGGCCGAGGCGAAGGAGCCCTTGCAGAAACTGGTCACGGCGTATCCGCGCCAGCTCGGGCCGGACAGCGCGTATTACCTGCTGGCGGCGGCGCACAAGAATCTGAAGGAAACGGCGGCGGAACGGGCGACACTGGAGAAGCTGGCGGCGATCGATGGCGAAGCGGTGGACGCGTATCTGCGGCTTATGGAGATCGGGGTAGAGCAGCAGGACTGGAAGCTGGTGCAGGTGAACGCGGACCGGTTCTTGGCGGTGAACCCTCTGCTGGCGCAGCCTTATTGGTTTTCCGGGAAATCGAATGAATCAACCAGTAACCCGGATAAAGCCGTGGATGCCTACAAGCGTTTGTTGCAGTTGGACCCGGCTGATCCGGCGGAGGTGCATTTCCGGCTGGCTAAGCTGCTGACGGAGAAGAATCCGGCAGAGGCAAAGGAACATGTGCTTAGGTCGTTGGAGGAGGCACCACGCTTTCGCGATGCGCATAGTTTGTTATTGAAGTTGCAGGGAACGAATGGGGTGATCGCACCAAGCGTCAATTAAAACGCCCGACATCGTTACCCCTCCCCACTGATTTGATTATGACGACTATGTGGACTCATTGCCCTAACCCTCATGTAGTTGGTGTGCTAACAAGACGCTGAAGTCAACGCGGGTTGGCCGTCCCGGTTCCGCTGTCGCGGTTCACGTCTTTTGGTCCCGTCACAGCATTGCCATCTCCGCCCAGCCGCGCCACAATCGGCTACATCCATGCTACCGCCATCCACACGCACCTTGGCCTCGCGCCTACTCGCCCTCCTGCTGTGCCTGCTCTGGTCCCTCACCCCCTTGACCACTCGCGCCGCCGATAAACTTAACGTCCTCTTTCTCGTCGCGGACGACCTCAACACCCGCCTTGGCTGCTACGGCGACAATCTCGCCCACACCCCGCACCTCGACCGCCTCGCCGCCCAAGGTGTCCGCTTCGACCGCGCTTATTGTCAGTTCCCCCTGTGCAGTCCCTCGCGCTCCTCGTTCCTCACCGGCCTGCGGCCCGATAACAACGGCGTCGTGAACAACAGCGCGAACTTCCGCACCAAACTCCCCGCTCACCCCACCCTCCCGCAGACCTTCCGCCAAAACGGCTGGTTCACCGCCCGCGTCGGCATAATCTTCCACTACGCCGTCCCCGCCCAGATCGGTACCGATGGCGCGGACGACGCCCCTTCCTGGGACCAGGTCATCAATCCCAAAGGCCGCGACGTGACCGATGAAGAAAAGATCTTCACCCTCCGCCCCGATCTTGAAGGTGCCTCCCGCTACGCTGGCACCCTCAGTTGGCTCGCCGCCGAGGGCACCGATGCCGAACAGACCGATGGCCTCACCGCCCGCGCCGCCGCGCAATTGCTCGAGGAAAACCAAAGCAAGCCCTTCTTCCTCGCCGTCGGTTTCTTCCGCCCCCACACCCCCTACGTCGCGCCCAAAAAATATTTCGACCTCTACCCGCTCGATAAGATCAAGCTGCCCGTTATTCCCACGAATGTGAAAGACCTCTTCCCCGCCGCCGCCCTCACCAATCGCAAAGACCACGACGCCATGACCGATACACAGCGCCGCCAGGCCATCCAGGCTTACCTCGCCAGCATCTCCTTCATGGATGCCCAGGTCGGCCATGTCCTCGCTGCCTTGGATCGCCTGAAGCTGCGTGAGAAAACCATCGTCGTCTTTATCAGCGATCACGGCTATCACCTCGGCGAGAAAGGCCAGTGGCAGAAGATGTCCCTCTTTGAAGAATCCGCCCGCGTCCCCCTCATCATCTCCGCTCCCGGCCTGGCCGCCGGCAAACCCTGCCCGCGCGTCGTCGAACTCCTCGATCTCTATCCCACCCTCACCGACCTCTGCGGCCTCAAACCCGCCGTGAAGCTCGACGGCCTCAGCCTGCGCCCCTTATTGAAAGACCCGAATGCAAGATGGAACAAACACGCCCTCACTCAACAATCCCGCGGCGTCCCCGTCGGCACTTTCGACACCGGCAAGAAACCCGCCACCCCCGGCTACATGGGCTATAGCCTTCGCACCGAACGCTGGCGCTACACCGAATGGGACGCCGTCCGCAAAGGCACCGAACTCTACGACCACACCACCGACCCGCAGGAAATGAGTAATCTTGCCAACGATCCAGCCCACCAAAAGACCCGCGCCGAACTCCAAGCCCAACTTCAGGCAGTGCTTTCGAAAAAGTGACCGTCTTCGCCTTGCCCCTGCACCCGTTTGCCTGGATAATGACCATTATCAAACCCTACGTTCGCCCTGACCATGATCTGTAACCTTGGCTGCCGTCCCCTGCTCTGGCTATTCAGCCTTTTGGTGGCTGGCTCCACCCACGCCGCCGATTTGAAACTCCCCAAACTTCCCGGCGGCAAGCCGCGCAACATCATCTTCGTCCTGGCCGACGACCACCGCTACGATGCCATGGGTTTCCTCAACCACCCCTGGCTCGAGACACCAAATTTGGACCGACTCGCCAAAAACGGCGTCCACTTTCCGAAGGCAATGGTCACCACCTCTCTTTGTTCCCCCAGCCGCGCCTCCATCCTCACCGGCCTCTACGCCCACAACCACCGCGTGGTGGATAATTACAACCCCGTCTCCCCCACCCTGACTTTTTTCCCGCAGTATCTGCAAAAGGCCGGTTACGACACCGCCTTCTTCGGCAAATGGCACATGGGCGAGACGGATGAACCCCAGCGCGGCTTCGACCATTGGGTCGTCTTCAAAGGCCAGGGCAGCTACTGGCCTGATGGCCGCGGCACCTCCCGCGTCGTGCCACAAACCGCCTACGACGGCTTCAACATCAACGGCACGCAACGCGTCCCGCAAAAAGGCTACATCACCGATGAACTCACCGACTACGCCCTCGAATGGCTGAACTCGCGTAAGTCGAACAAGCCCTTCTTCGCCTACATCTCGCACAAAGCCGTCCACTCGGACTTCGTCCCGCACGACCGCCATAAAGACCGCTATAAAAACAAACCTTTCACTCCTCCCGCTTCCCTCGCCAACACCCCGGAAAACTTTGCCGATAAACCCCTCTGGTTGCAAAACCAGCGCAACAGCCGCCACGGTGCCGACTTCGGCTACAACCTCCCCGACTTCGATCTCGCCGCTTACTACCGCCGCTATTGCGAAGCCCTCCTCGCCGTGGATGACAATCTCGGCCGCGTTTTCAAATGGCTGGAAGAACATCAGCAACTCGATTCCACCCTCTTCGTTTACATGGGTGATAACGGCTTCCAGTTCGGCGAACACGGCCTCATCGATAAACGCACCGCCTACGAAGCCTCTCTCCGCGTCCCCCTCCTCATGCACTGTCCCGCCGTTCTCAAACCCGGCACGACCGTCGCGCAAACAGTCGCCAATATCGACATCGCCCCCACCCTCCTCGAATTCGCCGGCCTCCGTCCGCCCTCGGCTATGGATGGCCGCAGCTTCCTCCCCCTCCTGCAAGGCCAGCCGGTCAAGTGGCGTGAAAACATCCTCTACGAATATTACTGGGAGCAAAACTATCCCCAAACCCCGACCATGCACGCCCTCGTCGGTGACCGCTACAAATACATCCGCTACCACGGCCTCTGGGACATCAACGAACTCTACGACCTCCAGACCGACCCGCAAGAGCGCAAGAACCTCATCACCGCCGCTGACCAGCAAGCACGCGTAAAACAGATGAACGCGCAGCTCTTCGACCTGTTGGAACAAAGCCACGGTGAAAACCTCCCCCTGCTCCGCGATCGCGGCACCGTTTACCCTTGGCGCCATCCGGAGAAAGGCCAGCAGGCTCCGTTCCCACCTGCTTTCTTTCGCCGTTCAGAAAATAACCCTTAGCGTTTTCTTAGGTTGCCCGCCTCCTGACGCGCCACCGCGCCTTCCCGCCATAAAAACTTGGAACTCCCTTTCCAACCATCTTGGAATTTCCATCAAGGTCTGATAACTTCACTCCATGATTCTACGGGTCACTCTGGCCGATTGCGGCGCGAAGATCGAAGATTGCATGGAAGGCCGTCTTACGCATGACGAACTGCGTGAGTGGGCCCGTGATGCCATGATGGCCATGGACATCCCCGCGCACGAGTACGAAGATATCATGGCCCTGCTGCAGGACATCAACACGAGCACCAAGGAAAACCTGCGCGTGGCCTTCAAACACTACAAAGCTTTCAGTTCCCCCCTTACCAAAGGCCTGCCCAAAAGCTGGCTGCAGTAAACCTCAGTTTAGTGGGACTGGCTCCAATCTTCTCTCCGTCTCACGAAGGATAAAATCTCGCCAACAAAAAAAGGCGGACCGTTTCCGGTCCGCCTTCTCGAATTATTTCAGGAGCAGCTTAGGCTTTCGCTTCCGGCTTCTCGCCCTTCGCGGCCATCTCCTTGTCGCGGTCTTCCATCGCGGCGCGGCGGGACAGCTTCACGCGGCCCTTCTCGTCGATGCCCAGGCACTTGACCCAGATCTCGTCGCCGACCTTCACGATGTCTTCTGTCTGCTTCACGCGGAAGTTCGCCAGCTCGCTGATGTGCACCAGGCCGTCCTTGCCCGGCAGCACTTCCACGAAGCAGCCGAATTCCTTCAGCGTCACGACTTTGCCGCGGTAGGTCTTGCCAATCTCGATCTCGGCCGTCATGCCCGTGATCGCGTCCTTGGCGAGCTGCATGCCCTCTTCGGACACCGAGTAAACATGCACCGTGCCGTCGTCGTCGATGTTGATCTCGCAACCCGACTCTTCGACGATGCGCTTGATGTTCTTGCCGCCAGGCCCGATCAGCAGACCGATCTTGTCCGGGTCAATCTTCAGCGTGGTGATGCGCGGGGCATACTTGCTGAGGTTCGCACGTGGCTCAGCCAGCGTCTGCTTCATGCTCTCGATGATGCTGAGGCGGGCGACGCGCGCCTGCTCCACCGTCTCGGCCATGATGGAGAACGGCAAGCCCTTAAGCTTCAGGTCGAGCTGGAAGCCCGTGATGCCCTTCGTCGTGCCGGCGATCTTGCAATCCATGTCACAGAACGCGTCTTCCCAGCCGATGATGTCGGTCAGGAGCTTGTAGCGGGAGATCTCATTCTTGTCGTTGTACTCCGTGCAGATGCCCACGCTGATACCGGCCACGATGCGCTTCAACGGCACACCGGCATCCATGAGCGCGAGGCTCGCGGAACACACGGAAGCCATCGAGGTGGAACCGTTCGATTCCATAATCTCACTGGTGATACGAATGGCGTAAGGGAATTCCTTCAAGTCCACGAGTGGAGCGACCGAGCGTTCGGCCAATGCTCCGTGACCGATCTCACGGCGGCCCGGACCCGAGATACGACCCGTCTCACCCACGGAGAAGTTCGGGAAGTTGTAGTGCAGGATGAATTGCTTCTCCGTCTGGCCGCCCGTGTAGGAATCATACTCCTGGGCGTCTTCGGTGGTGCCGAGCGTGACGAGTGCCAGCGCCTGGGTTTCACCACGGGAGAACAGCGCGGAACCATGCACACGGGGCAACAGGCCGACTTCGCCGGAGATGGCACGGATGCCATCGGCCGCGCGACCATCCAGGCGCTTGCCGTGATCGAGGATCAGGCCGCGGACCGCTTCCTTCTGGATGTAATACTGGGCGTCTTTGAGGACGAATTCGGTCACCTTCTCGGCGCCGAACTTCTCCACGAGCTGTTTGCCGACATCGGCGAACACCGCTTTCACTGCGGCTTCACGCGCGAGCTTGGCCGTCGTCAGGAGCGCGGGCACGATGCGGTCACCGGCGAGCTTCTTCGCTTCCACGAGGATCTCTTCGGGAACGATGTTCACCGTGATCTGGCGTTTGGGTTTGCCGGCCTTTGCAGCGAGCTCCTTCTGCGCCGCGATGATCGGCTGGCAGGCTTCGTGGGCGAACTTGAGCGCCGCCATGAAATCCGCTTCCGTGATCTCATCCGCACCGCCCTCGAACATCACGACGTCCTTCTCGTTACCCACGTAAACGAGGTCCATGTCGCTCTGGCCCTGCTCATCATGCGTCGGGTTCGCGATGAACTCGCCATTCACACGCGCCACGCGCACTGCGCCCAAGGGACCGGCCCAAGGGATGTCACTGACCATCAGCGCCGCAGAGGCACCGATGATGCTCAAGATATCGGGATCGTTCACGCCATCCGCGCTCAGGAGCACGGTCTGGACTTGCACTTCGTTATACCAGCCCTTCGGGAAGAGCGGGCGGATCGGGCGGTCAGTCAGACGGCAGGTGAGGATTTCCTTCTCCGTCGGACGGCCTTCACGCTTGAAATAACCACCGGGGAACTTGCCGGCAGCGGCAGCCTTCTCGCGGTAATCCACCGTGAGCGGGAAGAAGTCTTGGCCGGGCTTCGCGTTCGGGGCGGCCACGGCGGCCACGATGATCATGGTTTCACCGAGTTGCACGGTGACGGCACCATCAGCCTGCTTGGCCAACTTGCCGGTTTCGATATGAATCTCCTGGGCGCCTACTTTGGCTATTACTTTTTCGGGCATACTATGCTTTCTGTATTTGCCCATCAGCCTAGAGGAACTTCAGTGAACACCTGCCTGCACCAGGTGTTGAATGAAATTTCCCCGGCCAACGGACGGTTTCTTCGCGATAACAAACAAAAAACGGCCAGACTAGATCGCGTTCGCTAGTCTGACCGTGCAAACCTTTGGTGAAATTGTCACCGGGCCTTCAACGAATTGAAGAATTCCCTTAGCCTTACTTGCGGAGGTTGAGCTTCTTCGTCACCGCCTTGTAGCGGGGAGCATCCGTGGTGTGGAGGTAATCCAGCAGGCGACGGCGCGTGCTGACGAGTTTCAAGAGACCACGGCGTGAGCTGTTGTCCTTCTTGTTGCTTTGCAGGTGCTCCGTGAGCATATTGATCCGCTGAGTCAACAGCGCTACCTGGACATCGGCTGAACCGGTGTCCTTGTCATGCAGACGAAAATCCTGAACAATCTGACCTTTCAACTTTGCTTCCATACTTATCTGTTAAATAATGAAGGCGGGACACTAAGTGCTTCATACGCTGGTGTAAAGACATTTTAGAGCATCTTCCTGCCCTACCCTTTCCGCCGGGACCGATCGGCCCTGTTGCCATCTCACCTAAGTACGCTATTATCAATAACTTTGAACAAGAAATGCCTATACCGGTCTAATACAGTGATAATCGGTGGTTGGCACAGCCCAAGCTGAATAGGTCTTGTTCCCATGGACGGTTATCGTCTTAACTGAACTCTTACGTTTTATGTCAGGTCTCAAAATGCAAAACTCTCCGGCGGATTCCGCCGCCACCTCTCCGCGGAAGAAAAAACTGCTCATTCTGGCCGCAGTGCTCATCGGTCTGCCGATGATCCTCTATTTCTTCCTGACCAGCGCCTATTTCATCAAGTCCTTCGTCCTCCCCAAGGCGGGCCAAACGTTGAATGCCATCATCACGGTGGATGACCTCTCCGTCAGCCCCTTCTCCGCCGTCTCCCTGCGCGGCCTGAAGGTCACGACCACTGGCGAGCCCCTGCTCACCGCCGATTCCGCCAGTGTCCGCTACAGCCTCATGAACATCATCGGCGGCAAACTGAACGTCTCCGAACTCAAGGTGCAATCCCCCAAAGTCAGCATCGTGCAGAATGCCGACGGCTCCTCGAATCTCGACCCGATCATGCAGGCCCTCAACGCGAGCGAGCAACCCGCGAAGCCCGACACTGCCGAGCCCGGTGAAAAACCAAAACTCGACTTGAAGAACATCTCGCTGGAGAACGCCCATTTCACTTTTGCGCAAACGCTCAAGGACGGTGGCAGGCAGACCATCGAGCTCGCCAGCATCAACCTTTCAGTCGATCAAGTCATCTCCGGCATCGCTGGCAAGCTGCAGCTCGCCAGCGATATCGTGTTCGATCAGCAACTCACGAAATCGAATGCGCCTAATCGCCTGGAAGCCAAAGCCGCCGCGAACCTTGAGTTCCTCATCACAACCGATTTACAGCCCCAGAGCATCAAAGGCAAAACTGAACTCACCGTCGGCAAAACCACCGGCACCTTCGCCGATCTGGCAGGCTTCATCGCGACCCTGAACACGGAAGTCTCCCCCACCGAAGTGAAGAGCCTGCGCCTGGAATTCAACCAGAACGCGGAAGCTCTTGGCGCCATCACCGTGAGCGGCCCCATGGATCTGGACAAAGGTGAAGTGAAGCTGAACCTCAACGTGGAACCGCTTGGCAAACGCGTGCTCAATCTGGTGGGCGCCGCCATCGGCTACGACTTCGGCAGCACCCAGATCTCCAGCAGCAATGTGGTGGTCGTCTCCAAGGGTTTCACCCTCGTCTCCGTGAACGGCCAGTTCAACGCGCAGAAATTCACGCTTATCAAAGACAAGCAGCAAGTCACTCCGCTGGACATTGCCGCTGAATATTCGCTGCAGCACAATCTCGACGGCACCAACTCCTTCACGCAGATCGACAAGCTAAGCGTCACTTCGCAGCAAAAGAACAAACCCTTGCTGACTCTTGCCATCACTCAACCCATCAAGCTCTCCGCTGCCGGCGATGTCAGTGGCGATGCCTCTCTCAGCCTAAAACTCAGCCAGCTCAACCTCGCCGATTGGAAACCTATCATCGGGGCCGTCGCCAGCGCGGGCTTGGTGGATGCCAATGTCGACATCTCCTTCGCAAACGGCGGCAAAGAGATCAACTCCAGCTTCCAGACTACAGCCAAGAACCTGACTTTGGTCTCCGACGACAAGAATGCAGCCCCGATCAACACCGCGCTCAAGGGCAAGTTCACTACGCAAAACTTCAAATCCTACAAAGGCAACGTCGTCGCCAATGTCACCGGCAAAATCGCGGACCTGCGCCTCGATGATCTGCAGCTGGCCGCCGATCTCACGGTGAACATCTCCACCCAGCAAGTGATCACCCCCACGCTGGCGGTCTCCCTCCAGCACGCCGGTAAAGCCGCCGGCAGCCTCGACTTCAGCGGCACTTACAACACCACGAATTCCACGGGCAAATTCGATTACACGCTCGGCAATCTGAATGAGAACCTCCTGGCCGCTGTGCTCGATCCTTTCCTGACGGATGCCAAGCTCACCTCGCTCACCATCAATTCCAAAGGCACGCTCACCTTGAATCCAACTGCTGAATCCGGCGTGAAAGCCGATCTGCAGATGACCCGCCTGCTCGTCACCGACAAGGCCGGTAAACTGCCCAAGGAGACATTGAGCGCCGTGGCCACGCTGGATGCCGGTATGGACAAGCAAGTGCTGAACCTCCGCACCGTGCAGTTGAATCTGACCCCGACCGAGCGCGCCAAAAACGTCCTCAATCTCAGCGGCAAGATCGACTCTTCAAAATCCAACGCCATCACCGGCAGCGTGAAGATCGCGTCGGACGGCCTCGATCTGACTCGCTACTACGACCTCTTCGCTGGCACTTCCGGCGATACTGCCAAACCCGCTGCCTCCGCCCCTGCCCCTGCCGCTGATCCGAACAAAGAACCCGAGGCTGTGACGCTGCCTTTCAAAGATTTCAAAGCCGAACTCGACCTAAAGAAACTCTATCTGCGCGAGATCGCAGCGGAGAACTGGCAGACCACGTTGCTGCTGGATGGCGGTCAGGTGAAGATCGAACCGGCCAAACTGACGCTCAACGGCGCGCCCGTCAGCGCCCGGGTGGACGTGGACCTCAGCGTCCCCGGCTATCGCTATGACATCAGCGCCAAGGCGGACAAGGTTCCCCTCGCCCCCTTGGCCAATAGCTTCGCCCAAGAATACAAAGGCCGGGCGGCTGGTGACATGTTCGCCGATATCGCCATCAAAGGCGCCGGCACCACCGACAAGAGTTTGCAGAAAAACCTCACTGGCAACATTTCCCTCAACTTCACCAACGCCAACATCCAGTTGATCGAGAAAGGCGCGTTCTACCCCGTCATCGCCGCCGTGGCCCTGGTCCTGCGCGTGCCGGAAGTTCTGCAATCCCCGCTTAACGCCGTCGCCGCCAATGTGGTCATCGGCCAAGGCACGATCGATCTGCAAAAGGCCGCCGCTCTCAGCCCTGCCTTCATCGCCAATGTGAATGGCAAGATTCCCATGGCTGACGTGCTGACCAATTCTCCTTTGAATCACCCCGTGGAGTTCCAGCTCGCTCAAGGTCTGGCCAAGCACTTCTCCATCGCCAACCGCGATTCGACGAACGCCTTCATCCAGATGCCCAGCTTCCTGACGTTGAAAGGCACCTTGGGCGAACCTAAGGCCGACATCAAAGAGCTCGTCATCACCGGTCTGCTGCTCAAATCTGCCGGTGCCCTCCCCATCGATCTCGGCGAAAAGGGCAACAATATCCTCAAAGGCGTCGGCAACATCCTGACCGGCCAGCCAAACAAACCGGCGGATACGAACGCACCTTCGCAGACCACCACGAACAAGCCGGCCACCATCAATCCCTTCGACCTGTTCAAGAAGAAGAAATAGGGTCACTGAATCAAAACTGAGCCGGGGCTTGTTACCGCCCCGGCTTTGCTTTTTAATCCCTTCCCAATTAAGGCCATCATCGCGACCGGACCAAGGATGATTGAGCTGCACGCCCCATCTCCCTCGCCCCTTGGAGGGGAGAGGGCCGGGGTGAGGGGTGAAAAGCCCCAATCAGATTGTATTATTATGCAACCCGTTTTGCGTTATCTCGAAGAACATCGGCAGGAATTCATCGACCGCTTGTGCCATTACGTCCGCTTCCCCAGCGTCTCCGCGCAACCGCATCACCGCGCGGACATCGATCGCTGTGCCCAATGGCTCGCCGACCATTGCCGCTCCATCGGCCTCGAAACAGAACTCTGCAAAACTCCGGGCAACCCGATCGTGCTCGCCAAGACGCCGCGCAAGAAGGGCGTGAAGAAGCCGCACTATCTCATCTACGGCCACTACGATGTCCAGCCTGCCGAGCCGTTCAATCTGTGGACCACACCCGCCTTCGAACCACGCATTGATGGAGATTCCCTCTTCGCCCGTGGCGCCAGCGATAACAAAGGCCAACACCTCGCGCACCTGAACGCCGTCGAAGCCTATCTCAAGACTGGCACCGAACTCCCTTGTGATCTCACCTTCCTCATTGAAGGCGAAGAGGAAGTCGGCTGCACCAGCCTGAAAGGCTTTCTCGAAGAACACGCCAAGGAACTGCGCTGCGATACGATTGTCATCTCCGACACCGGCATGCCGGACCTGAAACACCCCGCTCTCACCTACGCACTGCGTGGCATCGTCGCTGCTGAAGTTACGCTTCATGGACCGAGCCGCGATCTGCATTCCGGCATCTACGGGGGCTCGGTGGAAAATCCCGCGATGGCCCTCTGCCAATTGCTCGGCCAGCTTCGCGACAAGAAAGGCCGCATCACGGTGCCCGGCTTCTACGACGACGTCGTGAATCTCAGCGCCTACGAGCGCAAGCAGCTCGCCCGCCTCCCGCACAACGAGAGCGCGTACAAGAAATTCCTCGGCGTGAAAGAACTCATGGGCGAGCACGGCTACACCGCCATCGAGCGCCGTAGCGCAAGACCGACGTGCGAGATCAATGGGCTCACGAGTGGTTACCAAGGTGATGGCAGCAAGACGATTGTGCCCTCTTGGGCCAAGGCCAAGCTCACCTTCCGCCTCGTGCCCGATCAGAAACCGCAAAAGATTCTCAAACTCGTGGAGAAGCATCTCAAAAAACTCTGCCCACCTGCCGTGCGGATGGAGTTCGAGCCCGGTCATGGTGGTGTAGCATACCTTGTCTCTCCGACCAGCGCTCCCGCTCAAGCCGCTTTGCGCGCCTTAAAGAACGCCTTTGATTGCGAACCTGTCCTCCTGCGTGAAGGTGGCTCCATCCCCATCGTGAACCAGTTCCGTAAAACGCTCGGAGCCGATTCACTACTGCTCGGCCTCGGCTTGCCGGATGACAATCCGCATTCACCGAACGAGAAATTCAGCCTCACCGCTTACACCAAAGGCATGAAAATGAGCGCCCTCCTCTGGCCCGAACTCGCCGCGAGCGCCTAACCCACGCTTCCGGACGGAGCGCGGGTCTGTGACCCGCAGCAACGTGAAAAGCATTAAGACGCTCAGTAGAATTTCACTCACTTAGTCGTGACATATCGTCTTCCATTTCAAACCATACGGTCTTGGTTGCTGCTGGCACTTATCAGCGTCAGCACGAGCTCTCTCTCCGCTCACCAACCCGGCCTCAGCTACCTCAACCTCAGCGTCGAGAGCAACCGCCTCTCCGGCCGGGTGGATATGTCTCTGCGCGATCTGGACCTCGTAGTGAACCTCGATGCCGATGGCAATGGTGCAGTGACCTTTGCAGAACTCCAGGCGAAACAGCCCGCCATCGGTGGTTATCTCCTGAAGCACCTCACGTTCTCAGCTGATGGCCAGCCGGGCATGGTACACGTCCACAATCATCTCGTCGCCACCGACAAGGACGGAGCCTTCGCTGTCGCCGAGATCGATGTCGATTTCCCCGCACCTCCTGCCGTGGTCACCGTCCGCAACCATCTCTTTCTCGATGTCGATGCTGCTCACCGCTCCCTGATGCAGATCACGATGGAAACCAATGTTACCCCGGCCATCTTCGTCAAAGACCAGTCGGAGCAGACCTTCAAACTCGGTGAACCTCGTGTGATTGCCTCCTTTAACACCTTCTTCAAGGAAGGCGTCTGGCATATCTGGATCGGCTTCGACCACATCCTCTTCCTCCTCGCGCTCCTGCTGCCTTCCGTGCTGGTGCTGAAAGATAAGCAATGGACTCCCGTCAGCAACCTGAAGCCCGCCTATTTCAATGTCTTCAAGATCGTCACCGCCTTTACCATCGCCCACTCCATCACCTTGGGCTTGGCGGCATCGGAACTTATCCGCCTGCCCTCACGCTTTGTGGAATCTGCCATTGCGGCCTCGGTGGTGCTGGCCGCGTTGAACAACATCAAACCCTTCTTCCACGGCAAAGGCTGGCTGGTGGCTTTCTGTTTCGGAATTATCCACGGCTTCGGTTTTGCGACCGTTCTCGGCGAACTGGACCTGCAAACGACATCTCTGCTCAACACCCTCATCGGTTTCAATCTCGGCGTGGAAGCCGGGCAACTCGCCATCGTCGCCGTCTTCCTGCCGGTGGCCTTTTCGCTCCGGCAGTCCAAGTCCTATCAGAAAGGTGCCTTGGTCGCTGGTTCGGCGATTATCGCCCTGCTGGCGCTGGTCTGGCTGATCGAGCGGGCCTTCGATATCAGCATCATCAGCTAGTTTTGGCATTGTTCCCCCTGCCCCCGCCCGCTAGAACTTGCGCGCTACCGATGCGTTTCCTGATGCTCAACTGGCGCGACCCGGAAAACCCCCTTGCGGGCGGAGCCGAGCGCGTGACCCAGGCCTACCTGAAGGCTTTGGTGGATCGCGGGCATGAAGCGTGGTGGTTCAGCTTCGATTTTCCCGGGGCCAAGCCGGAAACGGTCATCGATGGCGTGCACATCGTCCGCGGCGGCGACAAGGGTTCGGCCATCTTCAAAGCGAAGGCCTGGTATAAACAACAGCCGCGCTTCGACCTCGTCATCGATCAGCACCATGGCATTCCGTGGTATGCGCCTTGGTGGTGCGGCACGAACAACATCGCCTACATCCACGAAGTGCTGGGCCCGATCTGGGATGCCTTCTACCAATGGCCCATCAGTTCCATCGGCCGCGCCCAAGAGCGTTGGACGCACTGGTGCTATCGCGATGTCCCTTTCTTCACAGCCTCATCTGACACCAAACGGCAATTGCATGAACACGGCGTGAAGGATGTGACGATCATCCCCTACGGCGTGCACACACGTGCCTTGCCGGTGCTGGAACCCAAGCTGCTGGCCGCACCCTACAAGCTTATCGTCGTCTCACGCCTAGCTCCGAACAAACGCATCGATCACGCATTGCTCGCACATAAAGTATTGCGGGCTCGGGGTGTTAATACGGAACTCACCATCGTAGGCGGCGGTGAAACTGAGGGAAAACTGAAAGCCATTGTCGCCGAGCACGCCTTGCAGAGCAGCACAAAGCTCACCGGCCCCTTGTCCGAAGCGGACAAGGATGCCTTGCTCCGTGAAAGCCATTTCCTGCTCCACACTTCGCAGCGTGAAGGCTGGGGTCTGAATGTCATCGAGGCGAACGCCATGGGCACCCCCGGTGCCGTCTATGCCGTGCCCGGCTTGGTCGAATCCACTTTGGATAATGAAACCGGCGTGCTGACCAAAGCGGAGACACCCGAGTCGTTGGCCGATCGATTGATGGAAGCTTTCCAAAGTGATGCACAGTATCAGCAGTGGCGATTGAACGGCTGGAATCGTGCCAAGACTTTCCACTGGGACAGCGTCTTGCCCAAAGCCTGCGATTGGCTGGAACAGATGGCGCAAGGGAAAGGTAACCGCCCATGAGTCAAAATGCTTTCAACCCGCGCGTCACCGTCATCGTGCTGAACTACAATGGCAAGCAATGGCTGCCGCGTTGTGTCGATTCGCTGAAAGCACAGACCATTTTCAACGACATCGAGGTCATCATGGCGGATAACACCTCCACCGACGGCTCCGATAAGCAGGCGGAGGAATTGATGCGCGGCTGGACGAATGGTTACTTCCTCCAAAACGGTGCGAACCTCGGTTTCGCCGAAGGCAATAATCGTCCTGCAAAACGGGCCTTGGGCAAGTTCCTCTTCTTCCTCAACAATGATGCGTGGCTGGAACCGGATTGCCTCGAGAAGCTGCTCGATTGTGTGGAGCGCGAGCAAGCCGGCGCTGCCACTCCGCTCGTGCTGAACTACGACGACAACACGTTCCAATCCGCTGGCGCACTCGGCTTCGACATCTTCGGCCTCGCGACGGACCGCCGTCCGGTCGATCGCGTGAGCGAGATCCTCATGCCGGAAGGCTGCTCCTATCTCATCCGCAAAGATGTGTTCGAGCAAGTCGGTGGCTTCGATAAAGAGTTCTTCATGTATGCCGAGGAACTCGACCTCTCCTGGCGCACATGGATCGCCGGGCATCGTGTCATCACGGTGCCGCAAGCCATCGTGCATCATCGCGGTGCCGCTAATGTGAATCCGGCTGGTGGCGGCAATGTCGTGGAGTTCCGGACCAGTGATTCCAAACGCTATTACGCGAACCGCAATGCCTTCCTGACCATCTGGAAGAATGCCGAAGGCGTGCTTTTCCTCACGCTTCTCCTGCAGCTTGTTCTGCTTTTCATCGAAGCTTTCGCTGCCTTGGTCATCGTAAAACGCTGGTCCTTCGTGAAGCGCTCTTACTGGGAAGCCATTCGCGACGCATGGCGCATGCGTGGTCATGTGCGACAGGCACGTGATCGGATCAAAGCCTTCCGCCGGCGTAGTGATTGGGAAATGCTCAGCCTGTTCCGCCTGCGCCTGAACCGCTGGGATGAGTTCATACGAATGCTGCAATACGGCGCACCGAAAGTCACTGCCCGCTAGTTTTGGTATTGCCCCCGCCATAAAATCCCCCGAATCTACCGCGCAAACATGATTTTGACCGTTAACAGTCACGGAATGCCCGAGGGACGTTAAGCCATATGTTCCGCAAAATTCTTATCTACGGTTTCTACGCGATCTATTTCCCGTTGTCGTTCATCTGGCGCTGGTTTGACAAGATGGCCTCCTGGCGCGAGACGCGCTTCTGGATCGACCACATTCCGAACGCCTCCTTCACTCCCGCGACCTATTCCAGCTACGCCGGATGGATCGTGAACCAAGGTTTCTTTTGCGCTCTCTACAGTCTCTATCTCAAGAAACCGAATCCCAAGATTTTCGATTTCGGTTGCGGCATGGGTAATCAGGCCCCGATCTGCCACCACTTCATCAAGAACGGTGGCAGCTTTCTGGGTGTTGATACCGATCGCACGTCCATAGAAGCTGCCAAGGCGACTCATAGTGACTTGCCGAATTGCAGCTTCTACCTGACGAAGGACCAGAACCCCTATTACCCGCAAGGCGACACCACGCAGAAGATGAACGACGGCATCGACTGGCCCATCGCCCCGAAGTCACAGGACATGCTCATCTCCGTCTCCGTGTTCACGCACCTACAGCAGAAGGATGCCGAACGCTACATGGACAAGGTCTATGAAGTGCTGGCGGATGACGGCCACGCGATCATCACGTTCCATATCGTGCGTGATTACGTGAACGAGAATGAGACCTACAACTTCACCCATGCGCTGACTCCGGGTTGGTTCACGAGCAACCCATCTTGCCCTGAAAAAGCTATTGGCGTGACGACAGAAGCGCATCGCAACCTGCTGGCGGGGCGTTTTGAAATCCTCGCCCATATCGAAGGTTCCGTGACGGGCGGCAAACACCCTTATCTGCAAGACCTCTTCGTGCTGAAGAAGGTTCCGGGCAAATAGGCCAGTTCAAAGCCCCAGCTTCACCATGAGGTCGTTGTAATTGCAACGCACCTTGTGCTTGAGCTTCACGAAGAAGGAATCGCTGTGCGGGATGTTCACGCTATCCACCGTGCGACGATTCATGCTGATCACCACGTCGATGTTGTGCACCTTCGTGAGCTTGCCCAGCTTCTCCATGAACACACCGTCCGCATGATGCCCTAAGCGCTTGTCTTCCGGATGATAGAGTGTATTCCCCTGTGCTTCCGCCACTTTCTTGAGCAAGGCAGTAGCATGATAGAATTGCAGGTAATCCACCTCACCATCTAGTTTGCGCCCCTTGCAGAATTTGCCCGCCGGCTTATCCGCCCGACGTTGCCCTACGATCTTAGTCACGCCTTCCGCATCCGTAACGCCGATGTCTTGTGACGCATATATCGCCTGCGGTTCGCGGTTGTTTTGGATGTAGTAATTCCAAACGACCTCGAAGGCATTCGGATACAGCACATCATCATCACAGAGATAGAAAAGGATTTCACCGGAGCAACGTCCGGCGTTGATCACCTGATTGAAGCACCACGATGCCATGTTATGCGTCTTCACCATCTCCTTAGTTTCACCGGAAGGAATAATGGTGACGCGCGGGTCATTAAGTCCTTTAAAGAAGCCTTGGTTCAACAAAACGCCGCTATCCACCAAGATCATCTCCCAATCCTGAAACGTCTGCTTCAGCACACCATCGATCGCCTCGCGCACATACTTGGGCTTATTATGCGAGACGAGGATGAGGCTGATCTTGGCCATACCGACTTACTTCTTTACCGGCGCGGGATCACCGAGGAGTTTGCGGCGGAGCTTGATGCTGGCCATCGTTTCCACGTTCTTGCGCTGCTGTTCGCCAAACTTCCTTTGCACCAGGTCGAGGAACGGCTGATGTGCAAAATACTTGTGCCATGCTTCATCGCGGAACTTCAGCACTTCAGCTGCCGTGCAATGCTTCGTGGGCAAGGGCTGGCTGTCATACGAGAGGAATGCATAGCCCGAATACGAGTCCGGCAGCGGCCATTTGTTTGCCTTCGCCGTGTAATACAGCGGACTGCCCGGCAACGCCTGGCACGGATACATGTTCACCATTTCCGTGTTCAGCTCCAGCGCCAGATCCAGCGTCTGCTGCATCGTCTCGATCGTGTCATCCGGGAACCCGTAGATGTAGTTCGAGATGATGTTGATGCCCGAGCCGCGGATAGTCTTGCACACCTCGCGGATGTTCACCTCTTGGAAGGATCCCTTCGACACTTCACTGCGAATCACCTGGCTCGCCGCTTCCACGCCCAATGCCAGCCAGCCGATGCCCGCCTTCTGGAACAGATCCAGATACTGCGGACGCACCGTATCGATGCGCGAGTACGACCACATGCGGAACTTGTGGCCGCGTTCGAGAATGCCCTTCAGCAACGGTTCGTAGTAGTTCTTGTTCAGAAAGAACATCTCGTCCGAAAGCCGGATCGTCTCCACCCCATACCCCGCCAGCTTGTCGAACTCCTTCAGGATGAACTGTGGCGTCCAGAAGCGCATGTTCGGCGAGTTCGCCGAGGCCACACCGTCCGCGTTATCCACGCGGTTCACGATGTTGATCATGCAGAAGTCGCACTTGAACTTGCACCCCAGCGACGTATACATCGCGGCGAACGGCGTGCGCAGGTTGTGATTGAACTCCGCGTGCCAGAAATGCGCGCGATACAGGTCCAGCGGACTGCTCTTATACGGCAACAGGTCCCACGCGTAACCCGGTAAGTCTTCATCCATCCGCTCATGTGGCACCACGATCTCGGGCGGATTCAACTGCGGTATACCCCCCGTCTTGTGACCGATGCCCTTGACCTTGTCCAAGCCGGTCTTGAGGTCCGTCTTCAACAGGTTGTGCAATGCATACACACCTTCGTTCAGCAAGATGAGGTCGATGCAATCGAACGACAGCACCTCCATCGGCAATGCACTAGTATGCGAACCGACGAAGCAGATGATCGCTTCCGGGTTCAGCGCCTTCACCTTACGGGCCAGTGCGGTGGCCCCGATCATGTTGGTCGTGCCCGAGTTCGGGTTCTGCCCATAGACCACAAAGCAGACCAAGCGTGCCTTCGCTTCATGGATACGCTGTGCCGAAACTTCTTCGCTCAACCGTTCCGCACCGCAATCGAGGATGGCCACGCCATAGCTCTTCGCCCGGCAGCTCTGCGCGAGCAGCAATGCCCAGGTTGGCGGCTCGATGGCCGAGAAGTCCTTGCTCAACTCCTGATACGCGGTGGCCGCGGAGTCAGCATTGACGAACAGAACATCTAGCGGGCGATTCATGTTTATACTTACTTCAGATTGTTCAACAAGTCGCACAATTGCGCGATTTTGCTGCGGTCCAGATCCGGATAATTGCCGATGTAGTAACCATAGAAGTGAACGTGGTTCACTTTCGGATACTTCTCAAATTCATTGCCGAAGATGCGCCGCAGATACGGCTGGCGCAACTGGTTGCCGCCACCCGACGTACCACGCCGGAACTCTACACCCGCCGCACGAAGCGCCTTCTCCAGGCGATCGCGAAACTCAGGATCCGCCTTGCGGATGACCAGTGTGAACGCGTAGTTACTGCTCCCTTCACAGTCGAACTCCGTCCAATACTTCGAAGAGTCAAGCCCTTTCAGGAACAGTTGCAGGTTCTCGCTGCGGATCACGTTGTTCGCGTCCAACCGCTTGAGCTGTTCACGGCCCAGCACCGCGTTCAATTCCGTGCTGCGCATGTTGTAAGCGGGATAGGCAAAGATGAAGTCCGGGTTCAGGTCCGGGAACTTCGTCTTATACTCTTCCTTCACCGCTTCGGAAGGCACCTCACGCACCATGCCGTGTGAACGGAACATGCGCACGGCCTCGTAAAATTTCGCATCGTTCGTGCAAATCATGCCACCTTCGATCGTGCTCATGTGATGCGCGTAATAGAATGAGAAGTTGGAGGCAAACCCATAGCTGCCCAGCTTCTTGCCCTTGAACGTCGCACCGTGAGATTCACAGACGTCTTCGATGAGCGGGATGTTCCGCTTCTGCAACTCGTCCAGCAAACGCTGGTTCAAAGCATTGTAGCCGAGGACATAAGTCAAAAAGACAGCCCGCGTGTTCGGCGTGATCTTGCGCAGGATCTCATCCGTATCCATGCCCAAGTGGCTGTTGTCAATGTCCACGAACACGGGCGACAGACCGGCTTGCAGTACGGACGCGATATCCGATACCCAAGTGAGCGTCGGCACGATGACTTCACCCGGGCCGTAGAGTTCACGCAGAGCGGCCATCGTGATGCAGTTCGCCGAAGCGCCGGAGTTCACGAACACGCTGTATTTGCAGCCGAGCCATTCGGACCATTCTTTTTCGAAGGCGCGGACGTTCGTGGATTGCGTCAGGATCGGATCATCCTGCTGCAGGAACTTTATCAGCGTATCGAGATCGCCACGGGGAATATTATTGGCCATCAAAGGCCACTTAAGATTCGGTGCAGTCACAGCGGGTGGAGCGGTTAAAGTCTCACTTCTCATTGTAGTAATCGCCGTATTCCACGATCAACGTGCTGCGGCCGTCGGTGCGGTTCAAAGCCTTCTCGTAAGCGGGATAGATGTCCTGCGGTTCATCCAAGCGGATGACCTCAATCGTCGTGCACATCAGCTTGAACGCCTCGGTGAAGTCACCCACATGCTGGAACTGCGGATGCAGCGGACGCTCGGAACCGATTCCCGTGCGGATGATGACCTTCGGCTGGTACCCGCCGTCAGACATCGCCGACATCTTGTCGAGGTGCCCCACGATCTGGTTCACCGCGAGCAACAGAAAGTTCCAACGCGGATAGATGCTTACCGGAACCAAGCCCGACAGCGCCATGCCCGTGGACATGCCCATCTGCATCTCTTCGGCGACAGGAAGTTCGAGCAGTTTCTCACGCGGCACGTTCTTCAACGTGTTCGTCATGCCCGTGCCCGGACAGGCCACCGCTTGGCCCATGAAAACCGTGCGGGGATCGCGTCCCAGCATCTCCATCGAGCGGCTCAATTCGTCAAAATATTTCATGGTCGCTTAGAATTGCACGCGGACACCGGCACCGGCATGCGGATACTTCGTTTGATATTTGTAAGAGAGGATGGAGGGGTGCGTCGGGTTCTCAAAGCTCAGCACTTTCTGGTTCCACGCTTCGCGCGTGTCCGTGCAGACGGACTTGCCGTTGTCTTCCACGATGAACCGGATCGGCAGTTCGTGATTGATCGCATACTTCACCGACTCATGCGCGATGCCCGTCTCCGCCGTCATCTCGCCCATGAAACAATGCACCTTGTTCGTCCCGCCCTGCCGCTTGATACCCATGGCGATGCCCACCGCGATCGGAACAATGCCGCCCACGATGGCCGAGGACACGATGCGATGTTCTGGGAAGCACAGCGTGATGGAATGACCCGCAAGGATCTCCGCGCGCACCTTCTCAGGCGGAACACCTTTCAGCAGGCATTGGTAATGGCTGCGCCAGGAGCACATGACCCAATCGTCCGCTTTCACATCGCGGAAAATCTCGATCATTTTTTCCTCGTTCCCAGAGTATAAGTGGATGGGAGCGCGTATCTTACCTTGATTGAAGGTATTCGCGATCTCAGTCTCAAACTGGACCAATTCTTCAGCCGTCAGCTTCGTAATCATCAACAACCTGTCTCAGTCGCACCCAAAAGAGTGCAATTTACCGGCCAATCTCACGATTGGCCGCCTAAAAAAACGGTCCGGTGAACGTAACTGCCCCCCTTGGTCAGGTCAATTCCTCGAAATCGTCGATTTCCTGGCTAGCCCGACGTTTCTCCTGCTCGGAGAAATCCTCCTGCGGATCGAAGAAAATGATCTGGCTGCCCGAAAACTCGAACTCGAACGGCACATGGATGAGCCGGCAGAGCTTTTCCCGGATCTTGGCATGCGTCTCGGGCGGTGCGAAGAGCAGCAGGAAACCACCTCCGCCCGCTCCTAAGAGCTTGCCGCCCAAGGCCCCGGCTTCCCTCGCCTCTACATAAAGCTGGTCCACGCGGTCATTGGAGATCTTATCGCCCAAGCTGCGCTTCGCCTGCCAAGCTTCGTGCAGCAGATGGCCGAACGGAGCCAAGTCGCCCTTCCCGCTCAAAATCCCCGCGCTCTCATCCACCATCTCGCGCATGCGATGCAACACCGCCGTCTTCTTCCCCATGTCCGTGACATAGGACGACGCGACGCTGGATGCCGTGCGCTTGATGCCCGTGTAGAAGAGCAGCAGATGCTTGTTCAACTCCTGCAATCGCTCCGTGGCCAAGGTCACCGGCCGCACCGAGAACTCGTCATTGCGATTGAACGTGATCTGGTTGAAGCCACCGTAAGCCGCCGCCACCTGGTCTTGCGAACCCACCGTCTCTTTCAATATCTCCTGCTCGATCTTGATGCTCTCTTCCGCGAGTTGCTTTTTACCGACCATCTTGCCCTTCAAGGCATACAGCGCGTGCAGCAAACCCACCGTGAAGGCCGAACTGGACCCCATTCCACTGCGCCCCGGCAGGTCACCGTCATGATGGATCTCCACGCCGCGATGCAATTCCAAAAAGCGTAACACCTCGCGCGCGGACGGATGCACGATCTCATCAATCGTCTTGCAGTCCTCGATCTTTGAATACACCACGCGAATGCGGTGTTCGAAGAACGGTGGCAGGTAACGCACCGTGAGATAGCAATACTTGTTGATCGTCGCGCCCAAGACCGCGCCGCCATGCTCCCGATACCAAAGCGGATAATCCGTGCCCCCGCCGAAGAACGAGATGCGAAAAGGTGTGCGGCTGATGATCATAGGCTAGGCAATCACTCCCGTTTTGTTCGCGAGATAATCTTTCAAAGGCTCCCACACCGGCGGCACCATCTGTTCCCACGCCGGTAACGTCTCGCGCGTAAAAAATTCCAGCGTCTCGCTCTCATGGCTCTTCGCCAACTTACCGCCCGTGATGCGCGCCACCAGCACAACATCGAGCTTCTGCGTCACATCCCCATTATCCGCGAAATACACAATGCGATACTGTGGCCCGGAATAGACGCCTTGCAGTCGGATGATCTCCACATCCAAGCCCGTCTCTTCTTTCACCTCTCGGATTGCCGCTGCTTCAAAGGATTCACCCAAATCCAGCGCGCCACCGCACAAACCCCACATCCCACAATCCCGCCGTTGCTCGAGCAGGATGCGCCCCTGTGCATCTTCCACGATCACGCCCACGCCGAACCGTTGCCGCGTGATGGCACTCAGCGGACGCGGCGCGAACATACCATGGGCCACGGTGGACATATCACCAGAGTGCGCGGATACCGGGGTGACAGGCAAGCTTGCGGTGTTCATACAAACCATCTCTCATTCTGCCGCACAAACTCCGTCGCCTGCGGCAATGTCTCCGGCGTGCCTATGTCTAGGAACTCACATTGCTCCTCCACCACGCGCAAGGTCTTACCCTCTTTCAGCAATCCTCCAAACACATCCCGCTCGAAACTCAATGGCCGGTGCGCCGGGAAACCCACCAGCAACTCATGTCGTAGCAGATACACGCCTGCATTAATGAGACCCGAACCGGGTCCCTTCTCTTCAAAGCTCACGAGCTGTTTTTGCCCGTTCGTTTTGAGCGTCCCATAGCGTCCCGCATCATCCATGTGCAGGCCGAGTAAACCTCCCGCATCGCCTTCGCCCACCGCGTTCCACAGCGGTGCCAACTCCGCCAGCGCCAGCGAATCTCCATTCAGCACCAGCCACGCCTTGGGCGTCCAGTCGGTCCCTTGCGCAGTTTGCCAGAAACCGCCCGCCGTTCCCAGCGGATCGGTTTCCCGCACGCATTTCGTTTCCACATCGCTCACCGGCTTCGTCGCGAAATGCGCCTCGATGGTATCTCCAAGATAACCTGTGGAGAGGCCGATGCGCGTGATGCCTTGCCGCTTCAGATAGCGGACCACCCATTCTACGAAGGGCTTATCCGCCACCGGCGCCATCGGCTTCGGCAGGTCCGCCAGCAAATGCCGGATGCGCGTGCCAAATCCCCCCGCCAGAACCACCGCCGCGATCTCTGATGCTTGCAACCCCACGCGCTTCCTTCCGCTCGCTCCTTACACGTTCGAGTAGATCGTGTTTCGGATGATGGTGTACGTCTTAATCAATTCCACGATGCCACGATCCAAGTCCCAGTCCGGCTTGTAACCCGTCGCCGCGATGCGTGCGTTCGACACGATGTAATCGCGCTTGTCCGGATCCTCGCCGATCGGCGCCTCGATGAACACGAACTTCGGCAAATGCTTCTGGATCACTGCGCACAGCTCGAGCTTGGAGAGATTCGCATCATCCAGGCCGACGTTGTACGCCTTGCCCTTCATCGACTCAAAATTCGCCAACCCATGCGTGAACGCCTTCGCCACGTCACGGATATGGATGTAATTGCGCTTGAAGTGACCTTCGAAGATCACCACCGCGCGATCATGCACCGCGCGATACACGAAATCATTCACCAGCAAGTCCAGGCGCATGCGCGGTGCGGCACCGAACACCGTCGCCAGACGGAAACTGATGCTGTTCTCGCGGCTCAGCACGGCTTCTTCCGCCTTCACCTTCGTCACGCCATACGTGGAGAGCGGACGCAGCGGAGAGTCTTCCGTGCAATGCTTGCCCTTCTCGCCGATGCCGTAACCGCTGTTCGTCACCGGCATGATCACCCATTGCTCCTTGCTCGCCAGCTTGCAGATCATCTCCACCGCATTCTGGTTCGTCGTCGTCGTCGCGATCTGGTCCGTGTTGCACAGCGGCACACCCACCAGCGCGGCCAGCGGGATGATCACATCCGCCTTCGCCACCAGCGGCTTCACGATGGACTCCTCGCGCGCATCCCCGCGCACCACCTTGAACGTATCGTAATGGCAGCAATCCAGCAGGCTGTTCTGCCCGAAGTAAAAATTGTCCAGCACCGTCACCTCATGCCCTTGCGCCAATAGCGTCGGCACAATGATCGAACCCAAGTAACCCGCTCCACCAGTGATAAGAATCTTCATATTTGAGTTTTGTTAGCTAACTAGCGCGGATAGGCCTTGGCAACCAGATTTGCGATCTCCCCGCCGATCGCCAAAGACGCCGTCGCCCCCGGACTCGGCGCATTCAACACGTGAACCGCCTGATTTTTGCACACCAGCGAGAAATCCTGCACCAGCGTTCCATCATTGCCCATCGCCTGCGCGCGCACCCCGGCACCGCCCGGTTCCAGATCACTTTCCAGCACCGCTGGCACCAATCGTTGCAGCGATTGGCAGAACAATTGTTTGCTGAACGACCGCTGTATCTCATCCCAGCACATGCTCGGATACTGCGCCATGAACTTCCACAAGCCGCCAAACGTCAGCGCATCCACCAAATCCTCCACGTTCACATCCTGCTTGCGATACCCCTCGCGTGAAAAGGCCAGCACCGCATTCGGCCCCGCCTCCACCCCGCCATGAATCATCCGCGTGAAATGCACACCGAGGAATGGAAACTTCGGGTCCGGCACCGGATAGATGAGATGCTTCACCAGGTGCTCCCGCTCCTTGCGCAGTTGATAATACTCACCGCGAAACGGCACGATCCGCACCTCCCGCTCCTCACCCGCCAACTCGCACACGCGATCCGAGTGCAGCCCCGCGCAATTCACCAGGAACTTGCTCTTGAACGTCCCCGCACTCGTCAGCGCCACCCACTCGCCACCTTGATAGCGGAGCATCTCCACTTTAGCACCCGTCACCACTTCGCCACCGAGCCGCGAAATCTCCTTAACCATTGCCGCGCAAACTCCCGCATAATCCACGATACCCTCCTGCGGCACGCGCAACGCCGCGAGACCTGCCACGTTAGGCTCGATCTCCCGCATCTCCTCCACGCTCAACCAGCGCAAGCCCTCCAGCCCGTTCTTCGTGCCGCGACTCTCCAATTCCCGCAGTCGCTCCACTTCCGCCGCATCCGTCGCCACCACCAGCTTCCCGCAGATCTCATGCTTGATGCCGTGCTGCTGGCAGAAGGCCGTCATCTCGCGGATGCCATTCACCGCCATGCGCGCCTTGATCGACCCCGGCTTGTAATAAAGCCCACAATGCAGCACCCCGCTGTTATGCGTGCTCTGATGCCGCCCCACGCCCGCCTCCTTTTCCAAAACACGCACGCGCTTCCCCGGATTCAACTCCGAAAGACGCAAAGCCGTCCCGAGCCCGACCAGCCCACCACCCACCACAATGATGTCCGACAATTCACTCATGACTTAATAAATCGAAATCCCGCGCATCCTCCACATAACCACCCCCGCCGACAAGCCCACTTAAATCGTGCTCGTCCTTCGTCCTCGTCGTCCTCGTCGTCCTCGATTTCGTCTCCGTCTCTCGACATTCGCTATTCTCCGTCTTCATCTACGCCCAATCTGTCACAAACCTTCCGGCTCCGTTACTCTTCCGCTCGCTATAACACGTACAACTACACAAAATTCATTTTTTTTGCCCCCTTTCTTCCTTCTACCTTCTCCATTCAGCATTCTTTCCCATGCCCGCATCCTGCCAGCTTCTCCGATTTTCCGCTAACCTTGCGTTCCACTCCGTTCCATTACGTTCACACAAAATGAACTGTTTTCGGGTGCCAATCTGCCAATAGTCTGCCAATCCCGTTAGCCTTCGGTGCGGCCGGTGCGCTCCATGGAGACAAAATTTAAACAAATTGCCCTCTCAGCGCCAAAGTTCTAAGCGGTCCCTTCGCGTTTCTCTGGCTGGGGTTGTGCGGTTGGCTTGCCACGACTGAATCCGAGACCGGATACTGTCTGCGCTTCGGTGATTCTTGGTGGCCGTTGGCCAATTTGTTGGCGTTATCGAAGTCCGCTGCGACCATCTTCCTTTACACCGGAATTCCCTCCGGAATTATGGCCGCCTTTCGCCCTGAGTTCAGCACCCCAGCACGTTAAGACTCGGTGCTTGAGTTGAATCAAACAACACACCGGAGCATTCGGATTCAGTCGCCGGTCATCTCTCCAAAGCCACCCTCGTCCCCGCCACCAGCGCATCCACTCTCGGCTTCAAGGGATAATCCGAGGGGGCCTCCAGTGTGTAAGACAGGCGCGTCTTGTACTGCAGCAGGTAAAACGCCTCCGGCCATTGCGGCCGCGATAGCGGATCAATGCTGGGCCGGATGATTCCGCCCTGCGCTGGCCGTCCCTCGATTTCGCTCGACAGATCAATTGGACAAACCGGCCGCACCGCCTCGATCATCAGCTCAGCATACGAAGGTCGGCCATCGGGATTCAGTTCATAGACATAGAAGCCATGACTCTCCCAATCCTCGTGCAGGCACAGCGCCACGTCATACTTCGGCTGCTTTTCCAGCCACGCTATATGGGCGACCACCTCCGGCTCTTTTGAACCGTGATACTCGCGGTTCAGATCCACCTTGTTGCGGTTCTCCCGGGTATTGGCGGGAAAGCCGGTGGGATTCAGACAGGGCAAGAGCCACACCTCTGCATCTTCCGGCCATTGATTCTCCTCCAGCAATCGCAACGCCGCCAACGGTCCCGCCGGTTCGTCCCCATGCATGCCCGTGGAGATATAGATACGCCTCCGGGGATTGGCCACTGATCTATGAAACACCCACAAGCATAGATCCTCCGTGCAGCGAAGCTGCTCCGTCTCCCAGCCAAATCTCTTCGCCACCGTCACAGCGGCCTCCAACACTTTGACGATATCAATCGTCTCGCCAAAATAGGAACCTTTGTTCAGCAGCAACCGTTGAATGGGCGTTTCACTCATCGCCCCGGAATGAAACGCAGGAAGCCCCCAGGTGCAAGTCACAATGTGATTGCCAAACGTCGACGGCGCACTGATTACGCAATCCTTCACTCACGCCCACATCTTCCCCTCCCCGCCCCCTTGCATCTTCGGCACCTTCATCTCAAACTTCGGTATCCGCACCACCACCGCATTGCCCTCATCGTCCTGCCCCAGATACGCCCCCTCGGCCACGGCATGCTTCCCCGCCATCAGGTGAAAGCTGTTGTAAGAAAAATTATCACCCGGAATGATCGTCGGCGTCTGGCCCACCACGCCATCACCCTCCACGATCACCATGTCCTTCGTATCATCCTTGATCACCCACTTGCGCCGCTGGATGGTCACCACGCGCTCGCTGTCATTGTGGATGGTGACGAAATAGACAAAACAATGCGGCCGGTCTGGCGGCGCGGAAGGATGCTGCGTATAGACCACCTTGTCCACGGTGACCCGTAAACCCGGTAATTCTTTAGGCGACGATGAGGATGATTGCGACATGATCGTTTCGTTGTCCCGCAGTCTGCCGAAATAAAACGCCGAGAACAATCCCTATGCTTTCTTTGCCCTCCACGTCGTAATCGTCCTCGTTCTGAACCCGTGCTGATAAGTCGGGGCGTCGTCGTCCTCGACTCTTCCCTTTTTGCGCCTTTTGCGCTTACTTGCGGCCATTCCCTTCCCCATCTGCGTATTCAGCGTATTTTCACCCAGGCTACTGTCGGGGCTGTGGTTTTCCCCATCTGTGTTAAATCCGTGTTTCATCTGTGGCTGATAAATCTCTCCCGTTACATTCCCCGCCCGATTTTCCACCGACTCCACTCTCGACATCACTCTCCTAAATTTTCATTCTTTCCCCATGCAAATCCAGTTCCTCGGGGCCACCCGTACCACCACCGGTTCGCAATTTCTTTTGGAGGTGAACGGCCAGCGCATCCTCCTCGAGTGCGGCCTCTTCCAGGGCCATCGCGAAGAGATGACCTCGCGCAATTGCTGCTTCCAGTTCGATCCCTCGAAGATCGATTGCGCCATCCTCAGCCACGCGCACATCGATCACTGCGGCAATTTTCCCAACCTCTGCAAACAGGGCTTTCGCGGGAACATCTACTGCACCTTCGCCACCCGCGATCTCGCCGGCATCATGCTCGCCGACTCCGCCAAGATCCAGCAGGCGGACGCGCAATACGTCTCCAAGAAGCGCGCCAAACAAGGCAAGCCGCCCGTGGAACCGCTCTATTCCATAGAGGATGCCGAACTCGCCACCCGCCAGTTCGTCTCCTTCGGTTACGACCGTCCCATGCCCATCGGCGATGGTGTGACGCTGACCTTCAAGGACGCGGGCCACATCCTCGGCTCCGCGCAAGTCGTGCTCGATATCCGTGAGAACGGCCGCAAATACCGCTACCTCTTCTCCGGCGACATCGGCCGCGGCGAGGACGACATCCTCCGCGATCCCGAACCCGTGGAGGACGTGGACTTCCTCCAGATCGAGAGCACTTACGGCAACCGCAGCCATACCGCCAAGTCCGGCAGTTACGACAAGGTCTTGGAACTCGTCAAACAGACCGTCGAAAAAAGCGGCAAGATCATCATCCCCGCCTTCTCCGTGGGCCGCACGCAAGACATCGTCTTCGCGCTCAACCAACTGAGCGAAGAAGGCAAGCTGCCCCGTATCCCCATCTTTGTGGACAGCCCGCTCAGCGTGAACGCCACGGAGATCTACCGGCTGCATCCCGAATGCTTCAACGAAAAGACCTACGATTTCCTGCGGAACAAGGCCAACCCCTTCGGCATGGAGAATCTCACCTACATCCGGGAGATGACCCAGTCCATGAAGCTGAACGACCTCAAGGAACCCGCCATCATCATCAGTGCCTCCGGCATGTGCGAGGCGGGGCGCGTACGGCATCACTTGAAGAATCACATCGGCGATTCCTCCACCCTCGTCCTCTTCATCGGCTTCTGCGCCGAGCACACCCTTGGTGCCCAGATCCGCTCCGGTAAAAATCCGGTGAACATCTTCGGTGAGCCCCACCAGGTCCGCGCCCGCATCGAGGCGGTCGATTCCTTCTCTGGGCACGCCGACCAATACGAACTCAAGAACTACGTCCGCAAGCTGACTGGCGACATCAAGAAGATCTTCGTCGTCCACGGCGAAGAAGAGCAATCCCTGCCCTTCGCCGAAACCCTGAAGCAACTAAAGCCCGGCGCAAAAGTGATCGTACCCGAATTGGGCCAGAAGGAGACGGTTTAGCGAAAAGAAAACCCCGCGCCCTTTGCAGAACGCGGGGTGTGAAATGTTAAAAACCGTCTCTGCTTTACTTCATCAGCGCTTCCGCCGCTTCCACCATCTTGTCCGCGGTCAGGCCGTGCTTCACGTAGAGCTCTTCCGCGAGGTAGGCGGACTGGCCGAATTCGCCATGGATGCCCAGCGTCTTCACGCGATGCGCGATGCCCGCGTTCGACAACGCGTGCGACACTTGCGCGCCCATGCCGCCGACGATCTGGTGATCTTCGATCGTCACCAAGCGGCCATTCGCGGCCTTCACCGCCGCACCGATGGTTTCGAGGTCCACAAGGTTCACGAACGGATTGTTGATGACCGTGGCGTTGATGCCCTTGGCCTTCAATTTCTTCGCCGCCTCGATCGCCTTGTTCAACAACGGACCGCAGCCGATAAGCACCACGTCCGAGCCTTGCGAGATGACCTGCGCCTTGCCCCACTCATACTTCGAGCCTTCCACCCAGTAGAGCGGATAATTCTCACGGCCCACGAAGAAGATGGCGGATTCACCATCTTTGCCCGCCTTGCGATCGTCCGCGATCTTCTTGATAGCGGCATACATCAGCGCTTCCGCTTCGTCCGAGCAGGACGGCGCGATGACCACCGTATGCGGGATGGCGGACACAGCGGCGAAGTAAGTCGTCGCCTGGTGCGAAGCACCGTCAGCGGCGTCCTGGAAACCGACGTGCGAGAACATCGCGATGACCGGAGCTTGTGAAAGCGCCGCCATCGTGAGAGGCAGGTTGCCCTTCGTCACCCCGAACTGGCCGAACGTGTCCACGATGGGGATGAAGCCGAGCTTCGAGAAGCCCGCGCCCACGCTCACCATGTTCGCTTCCGCGATACCCACTTCCACGAAACGTTCCGGGAACGTCTTCTGGAACGGCGCGATGCCCGTGGAGCCTTGCACGTCCGAGGAAACGGAGTAAACCGGATAACCATCCACAGCGGCCTTGATGGCCGCCTTGGCCAGACCGGCTTGGATCTTGTCCTTCTTCACTGCCGGAGCGGCTGGAGCCGGATTCGCCGCAGCGGCTTCCGCCTTGGCCTTCTTGGCGGCCTCGGCCTTTTCCCAATCCGCACGCAACGCCTTGCCCCAGTTCACGAGTTCTTCCGGTGCGGTGGAACCGGCATAAAGCTCCGTGATCCAGTCGCCGATCTTCTCACCGTTAGCGAGCGGGAAGCCGTGACCACCGGCGGCATTTTCCACCGTGGACTTGATGCCGTAACCCTTGATCGTCTTCACCCACAGGCAGACCGGCTGCTTCGGATTCGCCTTGGCATCTGCCACCGCTTTTTCCAATGCATTAAAGACCCCTTGCAGATCGTGACCGTTCTCGATCTTCGTGACTTTCCAGCCGAGGTCATCCATCGCCTCAAAGGTCGGCTGCATGGAGAAGGAATCCTTCGTGATACGGCCCGAGAGCTTCGTATCGTTGTCGGACAGGATCATGACGAACGGGTTCACCTTGCCCTTGGCAGCGAGACCCGGAATGGCCGCGAACGCTTCCTTCGCTTCACCTTCCATCGAGGCACCGTCGGACACCGTGATGATCGTCACGCGGTCATTGCCCACGACCTTGTCGGCCATCGCCAGGCCTTGCGCCTGCGGCACGGCCGAGCTGAGCGGACCGTTGCTCAGGAGGACGCCTTCCGGATTCAGGTGGGACTCACCGTGACCCGTGAGCTTGCTGTGGATGCCGCGGAAACCCTTCAGGGAATCCAGCGTCATGCCATCGAAACCGTAGTTCGCGCGCAAGGCATAGATGCCGTTCTCCGCGTGACCGGCGTCGTTGACGAAATTGTAAACCTCATGCCACTGGGCACCCTTGACCGAGAACATCAGGGCGTGGATGGCGGCATTGATCTCCGCGAAGGCAGCCGGACCACCCCAATGGCAGGCAGCGCCACCGACCACGGCGTGCACATCCATCAGCGCGACCAAGGCGCGGGTGGCACGGGGATCACCCGCCACAACTTCCTGGCCCGTAACACTTTTCACCCGGACGGCGAACTTCGGCTGACCCGGTGCCGGGGCCAGTTTGACCTTCATGGACTGCGGTTTCAGTGGCGGGGCCACTACGGCTTGTGCGACAGATGTATCTGCTCCCATATCTCTAGTTCAGTTGTATCTCAAAAATTCAAAGCGCACGACTTTAGGAGCCGTGCGCCAAAAGGGAAGTCTGAAAATAAGGCAGATCGAGCCTGCCAACTGGAGATTCGAACGCATCAATCAGCCGGTAAAGACTGGCGCCGACAGCGACTATGAACAGGATGCAGGCTTAATCCCCAATAAACCTCATCCTTCCTTGCCCGGCTGCCAGGCAGAGTTATCCAGCAACTCGATGCCCGGTTTCTTGAACCGGATACGCCGGCTCTTGTAGAGCGTACCGAGCGCCTGTTTGAAGGCTTTCTTGCTCACGCCGAAAGTCTGCCGGATGGCCTCCGGCGAACTGTCATCATCAAAGGCCAGATGCCCGTGATGCCGCTCCAAGGCCTGCACGATCTTGTCCGTCAGCGAAGCAACGCGCTGATAACCGGAAGCATCCAGGCTGAGATCAATCTTGCCGCCGGGACGGATGGTACGCACAAACCCCTTGATCCGCTCCCCGATCTGCAACGGGCTCGCGAGGTTGTCCTTGTAGAGCAGGCCGCGATGAGCCCCCTCGACAATCGCATTGTAGCCCATCTCCGTTTCACTGGTGATGAGGAGGTCCACCGGCTGGCCATCGCGATAACCAGGCGCTTCCTTGCTGAGATGACGCCCCAGCCGCGCACTCGCGATGATGCGGTCCGACTTGGGATCCAGCACCACATAGACGACCACCCACTGGCCGACGCGCAACGGACTCTCATGCTCACGGAAAGGCAGCAGCAGGTCCTTGCCGAGTCCCCAATCCAGAAACGCCCCCACCTTGGGATTGATGCTGATGACTTCCAGCGTCGCGAACTGGCCCACCTCCGCATACGGCACTTCCGTGGTGGCCACGAGACGGTCTTCGGAATCGCGATAGAGAAACACGTCCAGCTTGTCCTTCGGGGCGATGTCACGCGGGATGTAACGGCGCGGCAAAAGGATCTCACCCAGCTCACCCGCGTCGAGATAAAGCCCGGGCGCGGATTCCCGGATGATCGGGAGGAGGTTGCGTTTGCCAATAAATGCCATTGCGTAGGCAGGCTAGACGGAATCACCGGTAAGCGGGAGGAAAAACCGCAGGTGAAGCAGCGTGCCTCAGTGCCGGGCATTGCCCAAGGCCGTGAGCAGACGCTCATTGCAGGCGCGCAGATCTCGCGCGAGCTGGTTCGCACAGGCCCATAGCAACTGGGTATGCACCACCGGGTTCTTGCTTTGCAGCTCCTTGAGCTTTTCCGCAGTGATGATCACCACCTGGGTCTCCCCCTTCGCCTTGCAAGTGGCCGTGTGCCGGTCCGTGGCCAGAAATCCCACCAGGCCGAAGATGTCTCCCGGCTTCAACGTGCGTACGATCGGCACACGGCCACCGGCCCCTTGGGAAGATATTTCAACCTGACCGAAAATGACCGCGTATATGGCGCGTCCCCCTTTATGGCACTCCTCCCCTTCACGGAAGAACACCTGCCCATCCGCCGCCGCCTCCACCGGCAGATGATGCCGGAGCGCCGCCCAGTCGATGACAGGCAATTGCTCAGGAGGTTTGGACGCACGGTTCACTTGGCGTGCGGTTGATTTTTATGGATACCAAAGAGATGGGCGAACAGCCCTTCCACTTCAGTCGCTTTTTTCTCGACCGGCGGATCGGCGAGCAAGGCGGTGCTGCGTTCGAACTTGATAAGGCTGTCACTCGTACGATGCAGACGTTGCGCCAGATCGGTCATGAGCGTGGATAGCAACTGGCTCGCTCCCACCGGATCACGGGTCATGAAATTCTTCAGTGCCTCATGCGTGAACTCCAGCACTGCGGCGCTGCCGAGGACCGACACATCCGCCGTGGCCGGACCGGGGTCCAGCAGGCAGACCTCGCCCACCCAATCGCCCCGCCGCATGGCCGGCACATGCACCACGCTGGTCCCGCGTTTCACCGATACGCGCAAGACACCGCTGTGCAGGACGTAGAGGGACTGGGAATGGCGGCCGGATTCACACAAGGTTTCCCCGTGCTTCAACTCGATGAGACAAAACAGGTAGCCCAACTGGCGCAGAGATTCTGCACTCAGCCCGGAGCCCAATTTGCTCAAGGTTTTATCGGTATCAGTGTCCAAGCGTGCTTCGCGGCGATGCCCCGATAGTCAGACGATTGAGGCCGGCTTGTAAATGAGATTCCGCACAATTAACCTGGTTGCCCTCAATCCTTTACCAACAACCCCCAACTCACTCCTGCTTCAGCAGTCCCGCCTTTTCGTATACCCGCGCCAACTGGAGCAGCAGCGTCTCCAACTCCTTGTCGTAATCCACACCTTTCATGCTGCTTTTCTTCTCACGCAGCTTGTTCAGGCTCAATTCCAGTTCATCACGCTTCACCCGCAACTCCGCAGGCATCTTCTGTTCCTCGGCACTGCGCACCAGATGGAACTGATGAGCCCGGAAACCGTCCAATTCCGTATTGTTGCTGGCCTTCTTCGTCGCCCGCACTCCACGGAACCAGTCCGCCGGTGTCCCCAAGCCATCGCCATTATCATCCAGCAGCGAATGCTCCGTCATGATACGGCCTTCAGTTTCGTAATACTCCGCCACCTGGCGCGACGCCATCAGATACGCCTCCAGCAAAGAGGTCTGCCCGTCCTTGTCCAGATCTGCTTCCTTGTCTGCGATGGCCTTCGAGATGTATTCCCCGAAGCGCGCGTAGTTCACCTCATACCCGCTCTTCGTCGCGGCGATGACCACGCGCCCGGACAATGACAGCTTGGAAAGATAGGGGGCGCTCGCCGCCGAGGTGTTGATCACCGCGATGGGGCGCTGAAATGGCTTGAGCCATTCTGCCAATTCCTCCGCATTGAAATCCGTACCGCGCAGATTGAACTTCGCCTCCTTGCCATCAAAGGTGCCGTGCCCCAGCAACACCAGCCACAACTCCCCCGCTCCCTCCTTCCGTTCGGCTGTCAATTTGGCCTGAAAGTCTTCGCGGTCTTTGTTCTGGTCCGTGTCCAGGCCCACTGCAACAAAACTTGCACCTGCCTTCGTCGCCGCTTCGCGCCAATGGCCCGCCCACTTCACGAACTGGCTGCCATAGACATCCTCACCCGCCGCACCGACCACTACGAAGACCGTAGGACGGTCCGTTCCATTGGCTTGCACCTGGCTCAGCGCCAGCAGCCATAGACAACCGCTCAAGATGAATTTCAGATACCTCATGCCAGTCCCGATTTTCGTCGCAATCCCCACTCCGCCAGGAAGCACGCCAGCGCCAGCAGGAACACCCAGGAAGTATGCCACAATGGTTGCGCCGTCGTCTCCATAACCGGCGCCTTGCGCTGCGGCAGCTTGGCTGCGAACGCAGACAACTTGTCCTCATCGATCACTTCGCCACCCGTTTGCCGGGCAATCTTCTCCATCAATCCACGATTCGGCTTCAGCGAGGCGAATTCTTCCGCGGCAAAATCACTCGCCCACGCCGCCATGGCCGTACCTGCCGTGACCGCATTCGCATCGGTCGCGATGGCTGTCGCCACATAACCGCCCGGCTCACGCGGGATGAACAGCGTCTCATACAAGCCGGGTTCGCTAAGCGATGGTTCCGCCGTCAGCTTGATCTCCGGCATCGCCATTGCGTTCGTCGCCGTAGGCAAAGGCAGCGACTTGATGCTTACGCTCACGGTGGCGTTATCCAGCGGCTTGAACACCGCATCACGCGCCCGCACTTTCAACCGCACTGCTCCGTGACCTTCATGCCGTGATGGCTCCGCCCGGATCTCCACCCGCTCGGGCACATCAGCCACCATCCAGCGCAAGGTCTGCCGCCATGCCTTCTGCAGATCCGCCATCATCAGTTCATCATTGAACCCCCAGCGCCACAGATCGCCGATCGTGATGGCGGCAGTGCGGCCATAGCCGAACTTCTGCACTACCAGCGCCGGGTAATTCTCACCGCTGCCATCCTGCACGGACGCCAGCACATTCGCCCCCGGCTTCACCGAACGCGTATGGTTCATTACCTGCAAGGCGGGCATCGCCGCATAACGCTCCTTCTCTTCTGTTTCATTCGCCCGCAAGCGCACCCAAGGTTGCAACCAACCTTCGCGGGTCAGCGACAGCTTCAGGTTGCTCACGGGCACCACATCGGCATTGCCATCCAGATAAACCGGCAGCATGGCTCCGATGGGTGTGTTGTCATACTTGCCCTGATTGAATGATTCCTGACCGCCCAGCATGAGGAATCCGCCACCGCGATCACTCACGAAACGCTGCACCAGACTCATCTGGTCCTGGGTGAAAAACTCGGACTCCAAGTCATCCAAGATCACCGCGTGGTAGCGATACAAGTCCTCCGGAGTTTTGGGAAATCCATCCCGCAACTCCGCCTCATCCTTAGCATTCAACCGGATCAACACCGGCTGATCATAACGTTCCGTCTCCTCCGTCTTGCGGTCGAAACCGCGGAACAGCGGATTGCTCGTCTCACCATAGCGGGTCTTGAACTGGAATTTTGGCTCCCGCTTGGCCACTCGCAGCAACGCCATCAATTCCAGTTGCGGATCGTCCCACACGGCCCGGTTCAGGAACTTGAATTCCCAGTTCGGTCGCCCGGAAACATACAGTATGCGGTATGGTCCTTCGCCCCGGTTCACCGCCACCAGTTGCTGGTTGTTCAGGAGAGTAGCTTCGCTCACTTGCGTCTCGCCCTTGGCCACCACGGTGATCCAGTAAAAGGTGCTGCCCTGTGAGATCGGCCGCTCCAGGAAACGGAACACCAGCGGCTGCATGTCATCCTTCACCGTTTGCGTCTGGCCTTTGGAGCGGGCGACCGCCGACTCATTCGTCGTCGAAAGCATGGTCGTGTTCGTTCCGCCCGGGCTGACCTCGATCGCGCTCGCCACGATGCTCTCACCTTTATACCCCGTGACGCTCACCTCCACTTGGATGGTCACCGGCGCATCTTCAAAAGAAGTCTGGCTCACTGACACCTTGCGGATGGCCAGATCTCGTTCCGGTTCTCCCTTGCCTAACACGACTGGATAGACCGGTGGCAAGCCTGTGAAATCCATCGCCTCGTCCACGTCCGTGGCATTGCCATCCGTCAGCAAGAGCAAGCCCGCGACTGGCTGGCCGCGATACCGCTCGCCCAAGGTCTTCACGGCATAACCCAGTGATGAAGCATCTCCCTTGAAATCCAGCGCCCCGAAATCACTCACCGCCTGCAACCGCGAATCGACGAGGAACGGTCGCACCTTGAAGTTCTCATTGAGACCGCCAAGCCAGCCTTTCTCAGCATCCGCGAGCATTGTCTGCAATCGCTCGCCGCGGGTCTTGCCCGCATCCTCGTCCCGGATCTGCATGCCCTGGCTGTTGTCCGCCACCACCAGCAACTGGTTCGCCCCCGGCACCGCGCGTTCACCCGACCACATCGGTTCGAGCAGACAGAGAGCCAGCAGGGCGATGCCGATTATCTTGAGGCTGATGCACGCGAAACGCAGGCCGCCTTGCAGACGTGTGCGGTGATAACCCCACGCCAGCAGCAGCCCGGCCACGAACAAAAAACCGGCGGCCCATGGCAGCCAGTTTTTCGCGGAAAGAAATATCGCCGCCCAGAACATCAATCGTTACCACCCAGTTTTTCGTAATAGCGGCGCACCAGTTCGCTGAACCGGCCCGGCACCGGGTCACGGTCGATCGGCACCAGCGCCTCCTTCGACTCCCGCTTGGCGATCTCCTGCTGGAGTTTCGCCCGGATCTCCGCCATCGGTTTGGAGATCTCCGCCTGCACCAAGTCCCACTGCGGCTCTTTGCTGTGCCGCTTGAATTCCACACGCACCTCACGCGCCCGATCACGGACCCGCGCCACCTCGGCTCGCAGCTCGGGCGAATCAATCGATTCCTCGACCTCGCGCAAACGGTCACTCCACTGCGTGAAGCGCTCGCCCGTCAAGGGACCGCCCTCCCAACCGCCATCACGGTTGTTGAACAAATCAATACCACCACCCTCGGAACCACCCCGCCCGCCACCCGCCATCTGCTGATTGCCGCTGCGTTGATTTCCTCCCTGCCCTTGGCCTTGGCCTTGGCCGGGTTGCTGGCCTTCGCCCTGTCCCTGACCTTCACCTTGACCTTGCCCCTGTCCTTGGCCTTTACCCTTGCCCTTTTGTCCGGGCTGTTCGCGTTGCCCCTCACCTTCGCCTTCACCCTGGCCCTGACCTTGCCCCTTGCCTTTCTGGCCTTGGTTGCTGGCCATCTGCTTTTGTCCTTCGCCCTGACCTTGGCCTTGGCCCTCGCCCTGTTTGCCTTCCCCTTGCTTGCCCTTTTGTCCACCCTGACCGGGCTGGCCATCTTTGCCTTGCTCATTGCCGGGCTGCTTGCCTTCACCGCCTTTGCCACCTTGACCCTTCGGCTCACCATTCTGGCCCGGTTGCTGTCCGTCCTTGCCCTTCTGCGACGATTTACCACCGGCCATCGCCAGTTGATTCGTGCCACCCGCCAGCCGGTTCGTGGAGCTGCCATTGCCCGCTGCCGCCAGACGATTCGTGGAAGACGGATCGCGTTTGCCCTGCCCAGCCTGCGCCAGCGATGGATCACCCTTCGCGATCTCCTTCTCCAACTGCTCGGACAGATTCTTCAACTGCCGCTCCGCATAACGCATCGCTTCCACTTCGTTACCGAGCACACTCTCCGCCGCCCTTTCCACGCCTTGCCGTACCTGATCCAGCGAGGCCCGCGCCTTCTCCTCATATTGCTGTGATTGCGGCGCGAAACCGCGCTTGAACAATTCCTCGGTCATCTCCAACAGGTTCTCCGTTTTCTCCTGCTCGGCCTTGCGTACCGTCTCGTAAAGCTGTTTGGCCAGCAACGGCTCGGAGGCTTCCGCCGCCTGTGTCACCTCTTTCAGGTCTTTCACCAGCTCGTTGTAGCGCTCGCGCTGTTGCTTCAATCCTTCCGTCACGCCTTCCTTGTCATTCGCATCCGTCAGACTCTTACGCGCCCCCTTCTTGGTGTCCTCCCGCATCTGCCCGGCGAGCTCTTCCTGTTTCTCGGAGAGTTTGCGTGCTTCATCGCGCATCCCGCGCATGGCCTCGGCGAACTCACTGGAAGTCTGCTTGCGCAAGTCTTCCTTCATCTGTTCCAGATCGCGTTGCGCCCGATTACCAGCCGCCAAGGCCTGTGATACGGCGCCTTTCTCAATCTCCTCGGAAGCCCGGCGAATATCTTCCCGCGTCTTGTCCAACTGTTCGCGTTGCTCGGCAGTCTGTTGCGCGCTCTGGCTCTCGTCCATCTTCTGGCGTAGCTCATCCACGTCCGCCAGCATCTGGCGTTCCTCCTCACGAAGCCGCTTCAACTGCCGCTCGATCTCCGCCCGTTGCTCGGCGTTCTTGGCCTCCTGCAAAGCCGTCTGCAATTCCTTCAGGCGCTCGTTCAGATCATCCTGCCGCTGGGCCAGTTCACGCAGCCGGTTCAGGAACTGTAATTGTTCCTTCTGCTGCTCGTTCTGCATGGCCGTGGCTTGTTTCTCCTTCTCGTAACGGTCCTCGGCCTGCTTCATCTCCATCTGATCGAGCTGCTTCTGCTTGCCGCCACCACCGCCACCGCCGCCCTTCTTCTTGCTCTGGCTGACTTGCGTCTCGCGAGGTTGCAGCTTGGCCAGCGCCCGCATCGCGGATTGCTCGGCTGAAAGTGCCAGCGGGAGCGGCTTGGCGGAATTCTTCTGTTCGGCCTGACCGAGCTGATCCACCGCCTTTTTCATCTCCTTCATCGCCAGGTCCACATACTTCGCCAAATTGGGATCGGTGACCTCGCCCGCCTTCTCTTCCGTCTGTTGAAGCATCTGTTCCTGGGCCTGACGAATTGCTTCCACGTCTTTCTTGAATGGCTCGGAAACCGTCGCCTTCGTCTCGCGGCGCTGCAATTTCCAGGTCGCGATGACGATCTGCTTCTGCAGATCGCCCAGTTGCTGCATCGAACCACCGCCGCCTCCACCGCCACCACCTTCTTCACCACCTTGGCCTTGGCGGAAAATCTCATCAAAGGGACGGATCTCGGCGAAGTAGATGTCGCCCATGTTCCGGCGCATCTTGCCGTCCGGCCCGTAATCATCCGCCCACACGAAGTAGGACACCACTTCATCCGGCTCCACCGTCAGCTTTTCCATCGCCAGCAGGTGCTGGAAAACCTTCTTCTGGTTCGCTTGGCTGTCTTTGCCCAACTCGACGTACTTCGGCTCCTGCCCGGCGAGGCTGTAAGCCAGACCGTACGACTTAACTCCGAAATCATCCGCAACCTGCGCCTCAAAGCGAAGCTCCTCGATCGGCGACACGCGCGGATCACCCTTCGGCGCGAGCAGCTTCATATCGGGTGGCTTGTTCGCGATGGCGTTCAACACCACCTCGGACGGCGACTTGTTCGTGCGCCCGTCCGCATCACGCAAGAGCAGCTTGTAACGCGCGGATTTCTCCAATGGGAAATTCGCGGTCCAGACATTGGGCTTGGCGGCATCCTGTTTCAGGACCAATTCATCACCATTCAAAGCTTTGAGCTTCGCCTCCGTCACCGGCTTGTTCATCTGGAAGACATACTCCAACTGCGTCCCCTCCACGGCGCTCACACGCGTGGTCTCCTCGACTTTGCGCTCGGGCAGACCGGTATACTCAGGGAATTTCAGCGTGGCATCCGCGCGTAGGAGGGCAGGATGCTCATAGACCTTCACCGCGAACTCGCGCGTCCTGGTCCGGCCATACTCGACCTCATATTTCATGTCTCCTTGCACCGAAGGCAGGCTCGCACCGAAGATGGGGTCGTTCAGATTCTTGCTCAGCGGGATGCGCTGCGGCTGGCCGGTGGCCGGTGTCAGCACCAACGTCGCCTCGGACGGAACCGCTCCGGGAAAACGCGCCAGCACGACCATGCCCGCTCCGCGCTCCACTTCCACATCACCGGGCGATATCTCGACCTCACCCGCCTGCTTGCCACCTGCCACGTAACCATCCGGTGCCGGGGGCAAGAAAGAAACGGCGGCCACCGTCAAAGCAGCCATCATGAAAAGCACTGTGTTGGCGACCCGCAACTTGCCCAGGGCATTCTCTGTTTCCACACCCCAAGCCTGCTCCTCGCACCGTTCACCAATCTCCTTGAAGAGCCGCTTCTGAAGGAAGCTGAAATCCCCATTCGCCCCTTCAGGTTTCTGCTCGATAGCCGCCAGCAAGGAAGTTTGTAGTTCAGGATGGTCCTTCTCCAGTTTGCGCGCCAGCCAACGGTAATCCAACGCTGTTTGCCTGAGCTTCCAGAGAATGCCGAACACTCCGGCCACGCCCACGGCAACCACCACGATCCAGGCACGATTGGAAGTCCAGCCGGTCGCCTTGTGTTGCCAAAGCATAAGGCCGGAGAGCACCGCGATTCCGACCCAGCAGAAGATCAATGCCCGCCACCGGCGCAAGGCCTCGTGCCGGGCCAGGATGGGGTCCAGTCGTTGTTTCAGTTCGGCGGCGATCATGCGGTGACTGTTTGGACCGGGCGCGTCAGGCGCGCAGCCAGCCAAGTTTCCATCAGGAGCACGGCCAGTGCGGCCACCACCAACCAGCGCCATAACTTCTGACGGTTCTCGAGCTCGGCATGTTTCAACTTTTCTTGGCGTGCCTGAGCCTGCTGGGGTGTTACTAGGCTTGAACTATGAACCGGAATCCCCAGCCGTTCAAGTTCTTCCAACGGCAACTGCGCTGTCCGGCTTTCCTCTGCCGGCAAGTTCACGGCGAAACGCCAGTTCTTCCCACTCTCTTGAACGCCGTAAATCCCCGGAAGTTCCGTTCCCGCCAGCAGTTTACGCTCGCCCAAGGCCAATTTTTCCCCATCTGGACGGTTGATCTGGGCCGCCGTCGTCGCTTCCAAGGGCATGGGCACCTCATCCCCCACGGCGAACTGTGACCGCCGGGCCGCCACGGTCCCCGCTTGTTCCAAGAAAGAATACAGGAGCGGGACGAACTTGGACGATAGCGCGAGCTGGCTGTCCGCCGGGTGCCAACCGCTGGTCAGCACGAAGATCTGCCCCTTGCCCACGGACACGGAGAACAACGCCGGGCTCTCGTCATCGAACTGGGCCAGCACCTTGGCCCCGGTCACGCCCGTCAAATCCACTTGCCGATGCTTCCAAAAATAGATGCGCGTGAAATCGCTGAACCGGGGATCGGCGAACGGCGCGAACAGCGGGTGCGTGAAATCCACCCGCCCAAGCAACGCATGCCGGGAACTGCTGCGCTCTTCCGCTGGCAGACTGGCTACGTTCAGCAGATTGGCCACGCTCGTAGCCATGTTCACATCTTTGAGCGCCACCAAAACCGTTTTGCCGTTCTCGGCCATCCGGCGCAGTTCGGCATTCTGCCCGCTGCTCAGGCTTTGGCCGACGATGATCAATCGGGCAGCGCCCAATTCGGCTGCGGATGGAAAACTCGCTCCCGTGCGGTTCACCACATCCAAGGCCAGCGAACGGGTCGTCTGCAAACCGCGTTGTACATAGAAAAGCAGTTGCTTCGTATCCGCCGGATCATCCTCACCCACGAACAGGATGGCAGCCCGATCCGCCTCCTGCTTCACCACATGCACCGAGTTGTCGAACAGCTCATCATCTCCCGTCAGCAAGATCCTCTCCGCCTGGGCATTCTCAATGGAACGCGGCACGGCGATCACCCGGCTTTGCCCGGCGGGCACATTCACATTCACCGCGACGCCGGAGATCTGCCGTCCATCCGGCATCGCCCAGCCGACCTGAAACTGTTCCTTGCGCGCATCGCTCGCATTGCTCACGCGCACCCGGATGGTCTGCTCAGCCGTTGCTGCGGTGGCCTCTTCGCCTTCGGCAACGAGTTGTAATCCGGCGTTGCTGCGCTTGCCCAAGTCCAGCTTCGCAAACTCCACCTTCAAACCCTCCGGCCACTGCATGCCTTGAAGCCCATCAAGCTTCGCGCCTTCCTGCAAGTCCGTCACCACCACGATCTCCCGCTGCACAGAAGAACGCTTCAACTCCGTGCGTGTGGCCTCTTCTTCCAATGCTTCCGCTGCGGTCGCCAGCGCATTGCCCAAGTGGGTCGCCCGCCAGCCGGGCTTGGTATCGGCCAGCCGCTGCCCGGCGATCGCCTTGCGTTCACCCTCCTGTGCCTGCCGCCATTGCTCAAAAGACACCAGCGCCTTGGCTTGCTGGTCAAAGGCATAGAGCGCGATCTGATCCGTAGGCCGGGCATCCGCCAGCAACTTTTCCACCTTTTGCCGCGCTTGGTTCCACGCGCCATCACGCTGCATGCTCGCACTGACATCCAGCAGGATGACCTGTTGACGGGCCAGATTTCCTCCTGCATCCGCACGGGTGGGGTCATTGAAGAAAGGCCGGGCAAATCCCAAAGCCAGCAACCCCAGCACCAGACAGCGCAGCAGGAGCAACAGCCAATGCTCGATGCGGCTGCGACGCGTCAGCTTCGGCGGTGTCGGCTGGAGAAAGAGCAGTGAACTGAACGTGAACCGGTCATTGGTCGTCCGCCGCACCAGATGGAAGATGATCGGCCCGGCTACCGCCAAGGCGCCCAGCAAGAACAATGGCGTGAGAAAACTCATGCGCCCGTGCCTCCCTTGCGCTGCTTCACCACTTTGCCGCGCTGCATGCGCTCGCGTAGATAATCAAACAGGGCGATGTCCAACGGCTTGTCCGTATAAACGGGCCGGAAACCCACTCCGAGCTTCTGGCAGATCGCCGACAAGGATTCCTGATGTTTCTTAAGCTTCTCCAGATAATCCGCCCGCACTTCATCCGGCTCAATGTACAACTCTCGCCCGGATTCGACATCGAGGAAGAACGAAGCCTTTTCAAAATCGAAATCACGCTCCGACGGGTCCAGCACCTGGAACACCATCACTTCATGGCCACTGGCGGTGAGCTGCGAGAGACTGCGCTCAAATGTCTCCAAGGGCGTGAGGAAATCTGACATCAACACCATGAGCCCGCGTTTGCGCACCAGTTCAGCGATACGCTTCAAAGGCATGGCCAAGTCAGTCTGTGTGCCGCCTGCCGGTTTCTCCAAGGCCAGCATCATGTGCCGCAGATGGCCCGTGCGATAACGCGCAGGCAGATATTCGCGGATGCGTTCGTCGAAAGTGAGCAACCCCACGGCATCGCCCTGGCCATAGAGAAAGTGGGCGAAGGTCGCCGCCAGCGTGTTCGCGTATTGCGCTTTGCTGTACGTCAGCGAGCCGTAGCTCATCGAGCGGCTGTTATCCACCAAGAGATAGCAGCGGAGATTCGTCTCATCCTCGAACTTCTTGATGTAATAGCGATCGCTCCGCGCGTAGAGCCGCCAGTCCAGATAGCGCGGATCATCACCGGGTGTGTATTGCCGGTATTCGGTGAACTCGACAGAGAAGCCGTGATAAGGACTGCGATGCAAGCCGTTCCAGAAACCCTGCACCACGATCCGGGCGCGCAGTTCCAGATTGCGGATGGCCATCAACGCCTGCGGATCGATGAACGACCCGGCCTGCTTGGGCGTCGGGACCGCGGCACTGGTGACGGCTTCAGCCATGGTTTACTAGGCTGGCGTCGTTGGAGCGGGCACGGACTCCAGCAGTTTGGTGATGAGTTTGTCCACGGTGATGCCTTCCGCTTCAGCGCGGTAATTCACCAGCACCCGATGCCGCAAGGTGGGCGCGGCCAGCGCTTTGATGTCCGCCACCGTGGCATGAGTGCGGCCCTGGAGCAATGCCCGCGCTTTAGCCCCCAGCACGAGGAATTGTGCGGCACGCAAGCCTGCACCCCAGCTCACCCACTCATTCACAAACGTGGGCGTGTTCGGTTGACCCGGCCGTGAAGCTGAAGCCAGACGCACGGCATAGCGCACCACGTCTTCTGCGATGGGCACCTTGCGCACCAGATCATGGAAACGCTGCACATCTTCACCATTGAACAGCGCTTCAATCGGTTCCGCACGGCGCGCCGTGGTTTGCAGCACCACCTTCACCTCATCATCTTCCGGCAGATAATCGATCACCACGTTGAACATGAAGCGGTCCAACTGCGCTTCCGGCAGCGGGTACGTGCCTTCCATCTCGATAGGGTTCTGTGTGGCGAGCACAAAGAAAGGCTCTGGCAGCTTGTGCTTCACACCGGCGGCAGTCACTTGATGCTCCTGCATCGCTTCCAGCAAAGCCGCTTGCGTCTTGGGCGGCGTGCGGTTGATCTCGTCCGCCAAGATCATGTTCGCAAAGATCGGGCCCGGGACGAACGCCATGTGCCGCCCATGCTCCGTCTCTTCCAAGATTTCCGTGCCGGTGATGTCCGCCGGCATCAGATCGGGCGTGAACTGGATGCGCTGGAATTTCAGATGGAATACTTGCGCGATGGATTTCACCAGCAGTGTCTTCGCCAATCCCGGCGCGCCGGTGATGAGGCAATGCCCGCCGGCGAAGAGCGCGATCAGTATCTCCTCCACCACATCCTTCTGGCCGATGATGACCTTGGACAACTCGGCATCGATGCGCACCTTGCCATTGATGACCTGCTCGACAAGCTGTTCTTCCGACGGTTCCGTGACTGGTGGGGCTGCCACCTCAGTTGTTGTTTCCACTGTTGCTTCCTTTCCCCGGTAGATGCTTCACCCAAGAGTGAACACCGCGTGTGATGAATGGTTTTGAAAACTGACGCTGGCCGCACTGTCCGTATTCGTGTCGCTTGATGTCCATTCGTACGGTCAGTGCGTCATCGCGTAGAAGATGATGTTGATGCCGAGCGGGAAGGCTTTCTTCTCGGAAAATTCCCGGAAGTAATATTCATTCTCGCCCTCACGCTCCCAACCGTCGCCATTGTCGGTATTATGGCAGATCATCACCATCATGCGGCCTTTGTCATCCGAGATGGCCTTGAAATGAACGTTCCGGTCCCGATCATCCTCCCAAGTCCGGCCGGTATATTGGCTTTGCGTACCCGTGCCCACGTTGGGCACCTGCATGTTGTTCTTCTCCAGATTCAGCGGGAACACGCAATGGAAGATGGGATGATCCATGGGTATCTCCACCGGTTCACGATCTGGGAACACCCGCTTGATCTCGTAATAAAAATTATCCCACTCATCCGGCCCCCAGAAATCATCCACCATCATGAATCCGCCGTTCAAAAGATACTTGCGCAAAGCAATCACTTCTTCATCGCTGAACTGCAACGCTCCCGGTTCCACCATGTAGCACCACGGGTAGTTCAACAGGTCGGGATTGGTGATCTCCAAGACGATGGGGTTGGGATTGACCTTGAGCGAGGTCATCTCCTGCAAGCGGTAAGAAAGATTCAACTCCGCATCCGGGTAATCGATCGCCCAGCGGTTCCCCCCCCATCCACCACGGCCATAACGGCCGCCAGCCGAGGAATATTGCAACCGCACAAAGGTGAAGATGTCTTTGGACAACTCCTTGTCCACCGCCCACTCCGGCACGCCCATGCGCGGATCGCTGCTGCGCGAACGGGAATAGGGATCGCGGGAACGCTGGGCGAAAGTGACCGCGGCAGTCGAGACGATGAGCGTCGCCAGCAGCAACCAACGCAACCATTGCGGTTGGAAGCGCTTCGATGCGCTTGCTGGGCTGGCCTGTGATGTGGGCTCCGGCATAATCGGGCTTCACGGCACTCACCGTACTGGTATCGGGTAAACCAGCCGGGGCTGTCGCTCTTTTCTAACTACGCCTGAATCACTTCAGAAGCAAGCGGCGAAGCGTTGTATTTTTGAGATACCAAAGGAATGAGCGAAGGCAGAATGGCTTGGGTTGGTCATTCGCCATTGTCCCGCTCCGGTTTGTCCAGATACTCGCCCGGGGGCAGTTCCTCGTAATCCTTGAAATGCTCCGGTTTCAGGGGTTCGGAAACCTTGTGCTCCTCATCCAGCCACTGGCCCAGATCCAGCAAGCGGCAACGGTCCGAGCAGAAAGGACCATACTTGCCCGCCAGCCAGGGACCCCGCTTTTGGCACTTGGGACACTTCACATCCGGCAATGGCTTGCTGCTGCTCATACGGTGGAAACTCTTTTGCGGTTCAAGCCACGAACTGTCCAGCCATTTCAACTCACCGGCGTCATTCTGATTTCGACAACTGCCCGGGCTCTTCATATTGTCACGATGACAATCCGCTTTGCCTATGAAACCACGCAAGACCTGGCGCGAAAAACTCGCCGATGACAAGGATCTGCCCAAAGTCGTGAACATCGCGCCGGCTGATCGTGCGCGATGGAAGGGCGCGACCTTGGTTGTCCCTGCGCCGCGCGAAGTGGATGCCCTCATGCAGAAGGTGCCCAAGGGCAAGCTCGTCACCATCAATGAACTCCGCGCCGCCCTCGCCCGCCAGCACGGCACGGAGGTCGGCTGTCCCATCACCACCGGCATCTTCTCCTGGATCGCGGCCCATGCCGCCGCCGAAGCCGCCGCGGAAGGACGCCAACGCATCACCCCCTACTGGCGCACTTTGAAAGCCGGTGGCGAACTGAATCCGAAGTATCCCGGCGGCATTGAATTCCTGCGCTCCCATCTCGAAGCCGAGGGCCACAAGGTCATCCAAAAGGGCAAAAAGTTTCTCGTGGCTGACTATCAGGCTGCGCTTGTGCCGCAAGAAAACCTCCTGTGACCTTTACGCCTCACGCATTACGCATTACTTATAGGCTATGAGTTACGAGCTGAAGGATTTTGCGAAAGACGTTTTGGAACGCAGCCAGCAGGTGCCGGTCCTGGTGGATTTCTGGGCGCCCTGGTGTGGTCCTTGCAAGATGCTCGGTCCCATCCTCGAAAAACTCGCCGATGAAGCCCATGGCCGCTGGGAACTCGTGAAGCTGAATACTGAGGCCCATCCCGAGCTGGCCATGGAATACCAGATCTCCAGCATCCCGGCGATGAAGCTCTTCATCCATGGGCAGGTCGTGCATGAGATCGTGGGAGCCTACCCCGAAGCCGAACTGCGCCGGTGGCTCGCCAAGCATCTCCCCTCGCCCAACGTCGGTGTGGTGAAAGAAGCCCGCCGACTGGTGAGCGAAGGCTTACTCGCTGAAGCCGTGAAACTATTGGAGAACGCCCTCGCGCTCGACTCTGGTGATGAAGCGGCCGCCTTGCTGATGGCTGAGTGTCAGTTGGCGTTGGCTCCCGCAGACGTCAGCATTACCTTGAAACCCATCACCGACGCCTCCGATCACGCCACCCAGGCCAACGCCCTCCGCGAACTCGCCCAACTGCGCCTCACCGCCAACGAGATCCCTGCGGGCAAAGGCCGCGATGCCTTCGCGGCTGCTCTGACGGCCCTCGCCCAGCTTGATTACGCCACTGCCTTGGAGAACTGGATCAAGGTCCTGCACATCGATCGCAAGTATCATAACGAAGCCGCCAAAAGTGCTTGCAAGGCCGTCTTTCAGTTATTGGGCATCCGGCATCCCATTTCCGAACGCTTCCACCGGGCATTTTCCACAGCGCTTTACTGAAATTCACCCAAACAATTCCTGCACAGCGGGTTATATCGATCCATTTTTACCGCTTTTCCGCCTGAGAACGGCAAACAACCTGCTATGAATAAATCATGTTTGGTTGGTTACGTAAGACACTGAATCCGGAAGATGCGATCCGTCAGACCCGCACGCAAGCCGAGACGGGCGACAGCGAAGCCCAGTTCCGGCTGGCCGTCTATTACATCGAGGGCAAACTGGGCGACCCTGACACCATGAAGGCCGCCCAATGGTTTGGCCGTGCCGCCGAGCTGGGTCATCGCGATGCCCAGTATAATCTGGGTGTGATGTACTCCGCCGGCCGGGGCGTGCCGAAGGATTATCCACTATCCATCAAGTGGCTGCGCATGGCCGCCGAACAGAACTGCCCGGATGCGCAATTGCTGCTCGGCAAGTTCCTGGCACGTGGCAAAGGCCCGAAGGGCACGGAAAGCGAAGCCCTGCGCTGGATCGACCTTGCCGCCGAGCAAGGCAACGAGGAAGCCAAGCAACTCCTGGCCAGCATGCGGCCAAAGGAAGCGGTCAAAGCGTAACCGTTCCGGTCAGAGACCATATTTCGCCATTGCCATTCCACCCGTTTCCAAGATTATCCGGGGCAAGGAATCGTTGGAGATGAGCCCCAAGGAACTGGTCAAGACAAGCAAGTTTCTCAGTCTGGTATTGCGGCATGAGCCGGAACGCATCGGCATCACCTTGGACGCAGCCGGCTGGGTGCCCGTGATTGACCTGGTGACGGCCTGCGAGCAGCACGGTATCACTCTGCATTATACCGATCTCGCTGAGATCGTGGCCACCAGCGATAAGAAACGTTTCGCTTTCAGTGAAGATGGCCAGCGGATCCGGGCCAACCAAGGTCACTCCGTGGAAGTGGATCTCGGTCTGACTCCCGTAACACCACCAGAAATCCTCTTTCATGGCACGGTGGAAAAGTTTCTGGAATCCATCGGCAGCGAGGGTTTGCGCAAAGGCAAGCGGCATCATGTGCATCTTTCAGCAGATGTAAAAACCGCCGCCAAAGTGGGTGAACGGCGCGGCCAGCCGGTGATTCTCCAGATCGCCGCCGGGAGAATGCACGCAGAGGGGCATCCGTTCTTTTTGAGTGCAAACGGGGTCTGGCTCACAGATAGTGTACCTGCAAAGTACATCTTATGAGTGAGCCGGTGATCTATTTCTTCCGCGTGGAAGACGCCTACGGAGAATTCTCCAATCACTCGCCGCATCCCATCGAATTGCACGGGAAGACCTGGCCGACCGTGGAACATTATTTCCAGGCCCAGAAATTTGCCGGCACGGCGCTGGAGGAAAATATCCGGCAGGAGCCTTCCTCACAAACCGCCGCGCAGATGGGCCGTGACCGCAGTCACCCCATGCGCTCGGACTGGGAGATGGTGAAGGAGGACCTGATGCGGGAGGCGTTGCTGGCGAAGTTCACCCAGCATCCGCACCTGCACGAAAGGTTGCTCGCCACCGGCGAGGCCGAGATCGTGGAGCACACCACGAATGACGGTTACTGGGGCGATGGCGCGGATGGACAGGGCAAGAACCGCCTGGGCGTGCTGATGATGGAATTGCGGGCCAAACTGCGCGCCGCCAAGTGAGATATTGCTGCTTGGGAGTTTTGGCCGGATAGATTAAGGAGAGTCCATGAGTGCCGCACCACCGACCAGCACACCTCCGCTGCCCGCGGAGCTGGAGCGTATTCTGCTGGAGACAGACGCCTTGCAGGAAGCGTATCTGGTGGGCGGGTGCGTACGGGACTGGTTTCTGGGCCTGCCGCAAAAAGATTTCGACATCGAAGTCTTCGGGCTCAAATACGAGCAACTGGAAAAAGCCCTCACCCGTTGGGGACGGGTGGACCTTGTTGGCCGCTCTTTTGGTGTCGCCAAGCTGACGACCCAAGCGGGCCACACTTACGATTTCTCCCTGGCGCGACGCGATTCCAAGATCGCCGCCGGTCACAAGGGTTTCACCATCAACTTTGATCCGGGCATCACACCGGAGGAAGCAGCCGCCCGCCGGGATTACACCATCAACTCGCTCATGTTCAGCCCGCGCAAGGGCGCGTTGCTGGACTACTACGGCGGTGTACCAGACTTGAAGCAGCGCATCCTACGGCACACGAGTCCGGCCTTTGTGGAAGATCCTTTGCGCGTGCTGCGGGGGATGCAATTCGCGGCGCGCTTTAACCTCACGACCGCGCCGGAAACGCTAAAGCTCTGCCACAGCATCAAGGACACGTATCGCGAACTGGCCTTGGAACGCGTGCGGGATGAGTGGTTCAAGTGGGCGGCCAAAAGCCTCGTGCCCGCGCGCGGTTTGCAATTCCTGCGGGATACCGGCTGGATCGAGCACTTCCCCGAAGTGCAGGCACTGATCGGGGTGCCGCAGGAACCGGAGTGGCATCCGGAGGGGGATGTCTTCACGCACACAAGTCTTTGCTGCGATGCCATGGCGCGCCTGCCTGCGTGGCAGCAACTGGATGAGACCTCGCGTATCGTTTATATGCTGGCCATCCTGGCGCATGATTTTGCCAAGCCGCAGACCACCGCGCGCGCCTTGAAGGACGGTGTGTGGCGTATCGTGTCCCCCGGGCATGAGGAAGCAGGCGGACCGGTGGCGGAGAAGTTTTTGGAACGCATCATGGCACCCGCAGCCATCCGGGAACGCGTCATCCCGCTGGTGATGAATCATCTGGCGCACTTGAATCCGGCGTCAGATCGCGGTGTGCGGCGGCTGGCGAAACGGCTGGAGCCGGAGACGATTGAAGGTTTATGCCTCGTCATTGAAGCGGATCACAGCGGACGTCCACCGAAGCCGCCGGGACTGCCGAAAGGAGCCAAGGAATTGCTGGCGAAAGCGGGTGAGTTGAGCCTGCAAGCCGCCGCGCCCAAGCCGATCCTGCAAGGACGCGATCTCATCGCGCGCGGGATGTCACCGGGCAAGGAATTCGGCCGGATACTGGAAGCGGCGTTTGAAGCGCAATTGGAAGGCAAGTTCACCGACCATGACGGCGCATTGAACTGGCTGGAGGAAGCCACCCGCTCACCACATCCGTAGAGGCTGTGCTGGAAAATAGAACCGGAAAGCAGGCGGTGTAAAAGAATGGATGCTGTATTCGCCGGGGGACGTTCCCGTCCCCCTCACCCTGCCCCCTCCCTTGGGGAGAGGGGAAAATTTCCTGCGTCACTGACCGGGTATTCAACTGGCCAGAGGCCAATTTATTGGTCGAAAGTGCCTGACAGGTTCTACTTGTTCGATGCGCGCTGCCTGGCTTCGTTGATCTGCTCCGGTGTCATCTCTTTTTCGAGCAAGGCCAGGATTTCCTTACCGAAGCCGCGAGAACTCGCGAGGCTGGTCCAGCGATAGGCTTCCACCAGATCTTTCTTCACGCCCTGACCTGTGCGATAGAGCGAGCCGAGGCTGAGCTGGGAAAAAGCTTCCCCTTGCTCGGCGGCGATCCGGTAAAGCTGGGCCGCTTTGACAGGATCCTTGTCCACGATCAAACCATTTTCATAAAAACGGGCCATGTTGGCGATGCAGTTCAGTTCACCGGCATCCACGCCGCGCTGGTACCAATAGACGGCGTCCTGATTGCTCTGGCCGACGCCGTGACCGCGCTCATAACAATAGCCCATCTTGAAAAAGGCCTTGGGGTTCTTCAATTGCGCGGCGTTGCGATAGTATTTGAACGCTTCGAAGAGATTGCGTTCCCCGGCATCGCCGGTGAAGTAAAGATCGCCCAGGCGCATGTTCGCCTCGCTGTCGCCCGTGGCCGCCGCCTTCTGGTAGAGCGCGAGGGCTTCTGACGGATTGCCCTTGCCACTGACTTCCTTGGCCCGGGCCACTTTGAAGGCGGATTCGGACACGCCGCCAGCGGCCGCCACCCGGTGCCACTTCAGGGCCTGCTCTTTATCCGCTTCCCCGCCTTTGCCTTGCTCGAACATGGTCGCCGCCTTGGCCGCCGCCCGCACATGGCCGGCCGTCGCCGCTTTGACGAACCATTCGCGTGCCTTGGCGGGATCCGAAGTTTCCATGACCAAGCCGAGGAAAAACTGGGCATCCGGATAGCCGGACTCAGCCGCTCCGGTGATGAGCCCGGTGGCCTCCGTGCGTTCCTTTTCGCTCGTGGCGATATCCAGCAGATGCATGCCGCGCTCGAAATTGTTCACGGCGGCGATTTTCTTGGGATCAATGACCGTCAGGGCAGCTTTGGGCTCGGCGGCCACCGCTGCCAGGCACGAAAGGGACAACAACAAGGATAGAGATAAACGCCGCATGGAAAGAAGATGGCTTTGCGAATGGTTAAAATCAAGCATGGTCAAAAAGACATTCTTTGACACGCATGACAACAGTACCTACACCTCCGGCGAAAGCCAAAAACACTCCTCACGGCTCTGCTCATGCCATTTCAAAAAGTCCAAAAGTCTGCTCCACAACATTCCCCGCCCTCACATTTTCAGCCGGTGAGCGAGAAGTGAGACAGGAGGTTGTCCACAAGTGCTGTCAGGAAAAAATTAAGGGGTTTTGCTAGTGCTTTAAAGCATCTACAGCTGCTTTAGCCTCTGCCAACCCAGCACGTGGAAAAACTTCCCGGTAACACATTAGCGCTTCGATCCGGTAACCTGCTTTGAGCAACCTTTCCACGTCCGAAATGGATGCTTGGCCGGGCTGCGGGTAGATTCCCTGGCGGCGTAACGCACGCTTCCGTTGCCATTGACGAAGCTGGCAAAAAAGAACGATGAAAAATAAAACTACAGCAAAATAGTCCAGAGTCATAAGCGTTCGCTGTTTTTAGGTTCAGCAGGAGACAGATATTGTCCCGCCAAAGAATCCCTCACTGCAAACTATCCACCGCATACACCGCTTCCCGCAAATCAACCTGCGGAAACTTTTCCCGGTAACGCAGGATGGCTTCCTTGCGACATCCGCTTCTCATCAACTGTCTCACATCCGCCAGCGAGGTCTGTTCAGGCTGGGGGTAAAGCTCTCTTTCCAGCAGCCAGTTCTGGCACTGCCCGGAAAGCAGGGCCACAAACCAGATGAACAAAAGAAATGACCCGACCAGCCAGCACGCGGACATAAGAAACTCCGTTGGGCTTTCACGGTCAAAGTATCCCTAATGAGCGAGAACTGCAAGCGCTCACTCCCTGAGGTTTAGCGGGGGTAAGAGCGAGTGGGAAGGGGCGGTAGTTAGTCATGGTGAAGGCTGGCTGCCAGGGGCCAAAGGAAGGAATTGGTAGAAAACCTCGGCACTTATGTACAAGTGCCGAGGTGGATTCGAAGGGGTGGGTGTCGGTTAGGGGGGAGGGCGCGCTCCACATTCTGATTACCCAGCCTTGACCTGACTGCACCCCGGCGGTATCCCGTCAAAGACTCACCAACCAACCATGAAACCGATCTTCCTAAAAGCGCTTTGCCTGGCCTCTGCCCTGCCCTGTCTGACTGCATCAGCTGACTGGCCGCAGTGGCGCGGACCGAACCGGGATGGGGCCGTGACCGAAACTTCACGCACGCTGACGGCACTGCCAAAGTCCACCACCCCGATCTGGCGTCTGGATGTGGGCCAAGGCCAGGCCTCCCCGGTCATCGCCGGGAAGACCCTCGTGTATCTGGATGAGCAGAACAAACAGGAGGTGGCGAACGCCGTGGACATCACCACGGGCAAGAAGCTGTGGTCGGTGCCATTCGCCGAGTCGGTGGATTTCCGCAATACTTACGGCCCTGGTCCACGCTGCACCCCGATGATTGATGGCGACAAGGCTTACGTGCAATCGTGCAACGGTGAGTTCAGTTGCCTGTCCCTCAAGGACGGCAAAACGGTGTGGAAGACCAGTTTTGCGAAGGATTTCGGGGCGACCTTCTTCCTGAACCAGAACGATCCGGCGGCGAAGGAAACCGCCGCGCGGCGGCATGGGAACAATGGCTCCGGGGTCATCGATGGCAACCGCCTGTTCCTCCCGGTGGGCAGTCCAGAAGGCGGTGCGCTCGTCTGCTTCGACAAAAACACGGGCAAAGTGCTCTGGAAGGCCGGTCAGGATAACGCCGCCTATGCTTCGCTCGTAGTGGCGACACTGTCAGGGGTAAAACAGGTGGTTTGGTTCAGCGCGGATGCGTTGCTCGGCGCGGAGGTGGCCACGGGCAAGATTCTTTGGCGTGTACCACTCAAAAGCGGGGCCAAGCGCCATATCGTCACCCCCATCATTGATGGCGACACCGTGACCGTAGCTTCTCATTCGATTGGGCTGATAAAATTCCGCATCTCCAAGGGCCCCAATGGGTTGCAAGCTATTGAGGAGTGGAAGAACCCAGCCTTGAAAATCAATATTGCCACCCCGGTGCTGGTGAATGGCCATCTGTATGGATTGGGACCGGGCAGCAAGACCGAGTTTCTGTGCATTGATTTCAAGACGGGGGAGGTGAAGTGGAATCAGCCGGGCTTTGGCGATTACGCCTCGGTCATGGCCTTCCAAGATAAACTACTGGTGATGAGCGATGCCGGGGAATTACGCCTTTTAAAGATCGATCCGACCAAATATGACGAATTGGGACGCCTCCAAGCCTGCGGCAAGACTTGGAGCTATCCGGCCTACTCGGACGGCAGGCTGTACGTGCGCGATGGCGCGAAACTCTTTGCTGTAGAACTGGTTAAGTAGGTCTTAAGCGACAAGTCTGGGGGAACAATCCAAGTCGCAAAAAGTTTTCTGAAATTTTTAGAATAATTTTTACGACTGAATGAATAAGCCCGGTTGAAGTGCGTCAGACTATGTTGACACCACCCTGTCTGGAACAGGGCAAATAATGGTCGTAACCTATTGGGGTCACGGCCCGTCGAATCTAAGGAGCTCGTGTGCGGATGAACGTAGCAGCACACAGCGAAAAATTGAAAAAGAAGCTGAGTTGCGAGTTGCAATAGGCCGAAAATAAAGTTTTATACTGTCCCAAGCCCTAATCAACACAACCATAGGTAAATATGAGCAACCAAAACCTAGGCGGCTGGTGCAACAGCCGTGACCATATCTGGCGTCCCAACCGTCGCGAATTCCTCTTCGTCGGCCTATTGGGCACCTTTGGTCTGACCCTGCCCAACGCCGTGAAAGCGGCGGCCAAGCAAGGCCAAAAACTCGGCGGCAAAGCTGGCCAGGCCAAGTCCGTCATCCAAATTTACCTCCCCGGTGGCATGGCCCACCAGGAATCTTGGGACCCCAAGATTGGTTCTCCGATCGAGTACCGCGGCCCCTTGGGCACGGTGAAGACGAAGATCGAGGGCGAGTATTTCAGCGAGCACCTGAAGAATACTGCGGCCATCGCCGACAAGCTGACGGTAATCCGCTCCATGACCCATGGCGAAGCCGCCCACGAACGCGGCACGCACAACATGTTCACGGGCTACCGTCCCAGCCCCGCCCTGCAATTCCCGAGCTTCGGCTCCGTGGTGTCGCATGAGTTGGGTTCCCGCGAGAATTTACCGCCGTATGTGGCGGTGCCCAGCGTGCCGAATCCCTATGCCGGCACCGGCTACCTCGGCTCGGCTTACGGTCCGTTCAGCCTGGGCAGCGATCCGGCCAATGGCAACTTCGCCGTTCGCGACCTCACCCTGCCGAAGGGGGTCACAGATGAACGCTTCGCTCAGCGCCGCACGATGCGCGAGGCGGTGGATGCACACTTCAGCTCGCTGGAGAAATCCGATGCCCTTTCTGGCATGGATTCCTTCTATCAGCGCGCGTATGCGATGATCTCCTCCGATAAGGCCCGCGACGCCTTCGCCATCGAAAAGGAAAATGCGAAACTGCGTGATGAGTACGGCCGCAACACGGCCGGTCAGCGCATGATCCTCGCCCGCCGCCTCGTCGAGTCGGGTGTCCGTTTTGTATCCCTCACCTACGGTGGCTGGGACCACCATGACAACATCAAGGGTGCGATGGACCGCACGATGCCGCAATTTGACCAGGCTTTCGCCCGGTTGATCCGCGATCTCGATGAACGCGGCATGCTCGACTCCACGCTGGTGATGGTCACCTCGGAATTCGGCCGCACGCCGATGATCAACAAGACCGCCGGTCGCGATCACTGGCCGAAAGTGTTCAGCATCGCGATGGCCGGTGGCGGCATCAAGCGCGGCATGGTTTACGGCTCCTCTGATCCGACCGGTGCGGAACCGGAAGAAAACCCGGTGTCCGTCGAGAGCTATGCCAAGACAGTGTATCACCAGATCGGCATCGATGCCGAGAAGGAACTGGTCGCCCCCGGCGCCCGTCCGATCGAGATCGTGGACGGCGGCGAGGTGCTGCACGACTTGATCGCATGATGATGTTGTTTGCTCTTTACAGGGCTGGCTTGGCGCGTGCGTCAAGCCAGCTTTTTCCCAAGTCCTCCCGCAGGACGATGCCTTTAAAGTGTATCAGTAAGCAGTAATCCGGATCATGAAGCGTTGCCTGACATTCCTGACCGCCACCCTCCTGGCCGTGGGCTCCCTCACCGCCAAGGAAGGTAAATTGGTGGACATCAAGATTTATCCGCCGGACATCAACCTGACCACCAAGCGCGACCGCCAGTCGTTCGTGGTGCATGCCAGCTATGATAACGGCACGACGCGTGACGTCACGGCCAAGGCCAAAATCAGTCTCGCCAACGCCGCACTAGGCAAGATCGAGAACTTCGCCGTGCATCCGGTGGCCGATGGTGAGACGGAACTCAAAGTCAGCTTCGAAGGTCAGAAGCTCACAGTACCAGTCAAAATTTCGAAGGCCCAGGACGAGCGTCCTATCAGCTTCGTGCTGGATGTGATGCCGGTATTCATGAAGGCCGGTTGTAATGCTGGCGGTTGCCATGGGGCTGCCCGCGGCAAAGACGGTTTCCGCCTTTCCCTCTTCGGCTACGACGCGGACGGTGACTACGAATATCTCACTCGCGAGATCATCGGCCGTCGTATCAACCTCGCCATCCCCGAGGACAGTCTCCTGCTGACCAAAGGCGCAGGCCAAGTCCAGCACACCGGCGGTAAACTCTTCGAAACTGACAGTGAATTGTACCAGACCGTGCTCCGCTGGATCCAGGCGGGCGCCCCCAAAGACCCTAAAGACATCCCCTCCCCAGTCAGCGTGGAGATTTATCCGACGCAAGCTGTGCTGGAAGGCTCCAACACTTCGCAACGTCTGGTCGTCCGCGCGAAGTATTCCGATGGCACGGACCGCGATGTCACATCCTTGGCCGCTTTCTCCAGCAACAATGACGTTTCTGTGAAAGTGACTCCGCAGGGACAACTGACTGCGGGTGAACGTGGTGAAGCTTTCGTGATGGCCCGTTTTGAGACCTTCACCGTCGGCTCGCAGGTGATTGTCGTTCCGAAAGGCCAGGACTTTAAATTCCCCGAGATCGAAGCGAAGAACTACATTGATGAACTGGTTTATAACAAGCTGAAGAAAATCCGCGTGGAGCCCTCCGCTTTGGTGGCTGACAACAAATTCCTCCGCCGCGTTTACCTCGACGTAATCGGCCGGCTGCCCACCACACAAGAGCTGAAGGATTTTGAATCCGATATCAGCACCGGCAAGCGTGAGCGCATCATCGATGAACTCCTCGCCAAACCTGAATTCGCCGACATGTGGGTGATGAAGTGGGGCGAACTCCTGCGTGTCCGCAGCGTGCAGGACAATGGCGATTACTTCTCCGAGAAGAACACGATGACCTACTACAACTGGTTGCGTGAACAGATCCTCAGCAATGTGCCCGTGGATGACATGGTGAAGGCGATTGTCTCCGCCAACGGTTCGACCTTCAACAATCCGCCGGCCAATTATTACAAGCTGGAGACGGATGTGATGAAGATGTCGGAGGATGTCGCCCAGGTGTTCATGGGCATGCGCATCCAGTGCGCCCAGTGCCACAACCATCCGTTTGACCGCTGGACCATGAACGATTACTACGGCTTCGCCTCCTTCTTCTCGCAGGTCGGACGCAAACGTGGCGAAGACCCGCGTGACACCATCGTTTACAACCGTGGCGGTGGTGAGATCAATCACCCGGTCACCAGGCGCCCGGTACCGCCCACCTTCCTTGGTGGCGGCCCGGCGGATGTCAAAGGAAAAGACCGGCGTGCCGTGCTGGCTGAATGGCTTGCCTCACCAGAGAATCCTTACTTCGCCCGCAATCTGGTGAACATTGTCTGGGCACATTTCTACGGTCGCGGCATCATTGACCCGGTGGACGATGTCCGCATCAGCAACCCGGCTTCGAACCCGGAACTGCTTGATGAACTGGCCAAGCGTTTCACCGCATCGAACTATGACTTCAAGGCGCTGGTGCGCGACATCACGAACTCCCGCACCTACCAACTTGCCACACAGGCGAATGAGAGCAATGCCGCAGATACGGTTAACTTCGCCAAAGGCAGCATCCGTCGCATGCGCGCGGAGATCCTGCTGGACGCCATCAATCAAGTCACCGAATCACAGGATCGCTTCAACAAGACGCCGAAAGGCATGAGCGCCGTGCAAATCGCGGATGGTAATGTGACCAGCTACTTCCTGACCACCTTCGGTCGCGCCACGCGCGAGACCGTTTGCTCCTGTGAAGTCAAGATGGAGCCGAATCTGTCACAAGCGTTGCACCTTCTGAACGGTGACACCGTGAACACCAAGGTACAAAGCGGCGGTGTCGTGAAGAAACTGATCACCGCGGGCAAACAGCCGAACGAAATCGTGGAGGATCTCTATCTCCGCACGCTCGCACGCAAACCCACTCCGATGGAACTGGAGAAACTGGAACCCTTCCTCGTGCAGAAGGAGAAGCAGGAAGAATCCCTGAACGATCTCTTCTGGTCATTGCTGAATTCGAAAGAGTTCATGTTCAACCATTGATTTAAGCTGTTGAGGTATGGTGAAACATTGGAAAAGAATCGTTTTGGGTGGAATAGGCATCGCCGCATTGCAAGTTGGATTCGTTACGGAAGCCAGTGCCCAGGAGAAGGTCAATTACCAGGACCACATCGTTCCCATCTTCCGAAACAACTGCTTCAAGTGCCACAGCCAGGATTCCTCCAAGGGTGACTTGGACCTCAGCACCTTTGGGGCTGCGTTGCGCGGCGGCAGTTCCGGTCCCGGCTTGATGAGCGGTGATCCGGATGGCAGCAAGCTCTTCAAGGTGGCTGCTCATTCGGAAGAGCCCAAAATGCCGCCAAACAGCAAGATTTCCGACAAAGAACTCGAGCTGATCAAGAAGTGGATCGCGGGCGGCTTGCTGGAAAACTCCGGCAGCAAAGCCATCGCCTCCTCCGCCCCCAAGGTGGACATGACGGTGGATCTCTCGAAGCTCGGCAAGCCCGATGGTCCCCCTGCTCTGCCTCAGGATTGGTTGTTGGAACCCGCTGTCCGCACCGACCGCACTACCGCCGTCCTCGGCATTGCTTCCAGCCCTTGGGCACCGGTCGTCGCGCTCACTGGCCAGCATCAAGTATTGGTTTATAACACGGACACGCTGGAGCTGGCCGGCATCGTCAAATTCCCCAGCGGTCATCCGGCACAAGTCCGCTTCAGTCGCAATGGCAAGATGCTCCTCGCCGCTGGTGGTGAGGGCGCCAAAATCGGTCTGGCGACCGTATGGGATGTGGTGACCGGTGATAAAATCATCACCGTGGGTGAAGAGTTCGACACGGTGCTAGCTTCCGACCTTAGCGCTGACCAAAAGTGGATCGTACTAGGCGGCCCCAGCAAGCTGGTTAAAATTTATTCCACGGCGGATGGCCAGCAGAAATATAGCCTGAAGAAGCATACTGATTGGGTGACTGCCGCGGAGTTCAGCCCGAACGGCAAGTATCTCGCCACGGGTGATCGCGTCGGCGGCATTCTCGTCTGGGAACCTTCCACGGGCACACAACTCTACTCCATGCGCGGGCATCGCGGCTCCATCACGCAACTGAGCTGGCGCGCTGATTCGGGACTGCTCCTTTCCGCCAGCGAAGACGGCACCGCCCGCACCTGGAAGGTGGAAGATGAACAGCAGGTCCGCAGCATCAATGCGCACAATGGTGGCGTGCTCTCCGGCAGCTTCGACCAGACCGGCAATATCATCACTGCTGGTCGCGACAAACAGGTCGCCATCTGGGACGGTAATGGTGCCAAAAAACGCTCATTTGCCGTCACCAATGACATTCCCGTCCGCGCCACCCTCACGCACAATGGCAAGCGTGCCATCGCCAGTGATTGGGCCGGCAACATTTTCGTCTGGAACGCGGAAGACGGCAAACTCTTGGGTGAACTGAGCGCCAACCCGCCCACGCTGGAACAGCGCCTGGAGACAGTGCAGAAGGAGATCGAAGTCGCTCAAGTGACCGTCGAAAAACTATCCGCCGATCTGGCCACGGCCAAAGAAGAACTGGCCGCTGTCGAAGGCCAGCAATCCGACAAAGTGAAGCTGGATGCCGCCAAGAAAAAAATCAGCGACACGGAAGCCGCTATTCAGGTGGCATTGGCCCAGATTGATCACAAAAAGGGCAAACTGATTGAGATTCAAGCCGCTCAATTCAATGTAAAGGTCTATGCGGCCAAGGATGCTTATGCAACCAAGGAAGCCGAGCATCAGAAATTGCTTGGCTCAATCGAAGACGCCAAAGAGATCGTGTCCACCGCCGATAAGGATATCGCCCGGGCCAAGAAACAGGCCAACATTGTCACTGACCGCTGGGATGGCCTGAAGAATGTCGCCAAGTTCGACAAACGTTTTGCCGATGAGGCCGCTGACGCTCTAAAGGATGCCCTGAAGGCCGCTGGCAAGATTGAGGCCAAGCTGAAGAAGGCCGAAGCCACCCTCGCGAAGGCCAAGCCCGAAGCTCTGGAAGCTTTGAAACAGGAAATCGAAGCGCTGCGCAAAGAACTCGAGCCGTTGCAAAAGAAAGTCACCGAAGCCCAGGCTGCTCTGACCAAGTGCAATGAAGAGATTGAGGCTACCAAGACCAAGCTCGTGGCCATCGAGAAAGAATCCCTCGAAGCAGAGAAAAAAATAAAGACACTGATTGTCCAGTCCAAGAAAGCCCAGACTGAAGTCGCCACCGCAGAGAGCCGCGTGGAGAAATCCAAAAATGAGCTCGCTGCGGAGAAACTGAAAGTTGAAGCGATGGTGGCCGAATACAAGAAGCTCAAGCCGCAACCTTCGGCTCAAACAGCAAAGCTTTAAGACCTCGATTTAGAATCAAAGATTCAATGGCAGCCTACGGCTGCCGTTTTTCTTTTCTACCAACTTTGCTCAAGCGCCTCTCCCAATGGACCCAGAATCACTTCCGGCACACACCCCAGCACGATGGTAATCACTGCCAGCAAGCACAGCACTACCAACGTCACCACGCCGGGCTTCAGATCAGTCGCGGCCTCATCACCCTTCACCACCCACGCCTGTTTGAGCACTTGCAGATAGTAATAGAGCGAAATCGCGCTCGTCGCGATGGCCAAGGCCACCAGCCATAGCAGACCTAGGTCAGGCGATTTCACCGCTGTCGCCGAGAGAAACACATGGAACTTGCCGACAAAACCGGCCAGCGGAGGAATCCCGGCGAGTGACAGAATAAACACCATTAAACAAACCGCCATTAACGGCGACTGCTTCGCCATACCCGCAAGATTGACGAGCGAATCCCCACCCCGTTTCCGTTCCACCAGCACCGCAACCCCGAAAGCCCCGATCGTCGCCACACCATACGTGAAGGCGTAATAGAACACCGCCTGCAACCCCGTTTCCTTCACCGCCAATATCCCCAGCAGCATATAGCCAGCATGCGCCACGGCCGAGAACGCCAGCAACCGTCGCAGACTGCTTTGCGCCAGTGCCGCCAGATTTCCCAGCACCATGGAGAACGCTGCGATGCCCGCCAGCAACGGCATCCAGCCCTGCACATAACTGCGCCAAGCCGCATCGCCTTCCACTCCGGCAAATCCTGCGAACATTAGCCGCGCCACCACCACGAAGCTCGCGAGCTTGGACCCCGATGCGACCAACGCAGCCGCTGGTCCCGGTGCCCCTTGATACACCGCCGGTGCCCACAGGTGAAACGGCACTGCAGCCACCTTGAAACCCAGCCCCATCATCACCATGACCATCGCCACCAGGAGAACCGGATCACCCGTCTTGTCCGCCACCCCCTTGCCCACTTCGGCGATCAACGTGCTGCCGGTCAAGCCGTAGAGCAGACTGAATCCGAAGAGCATGAACGCTGCCGCCATGCCGCCGTAGAGGAAGTATTGCAGCGCCGCATGCGTGCCTTCCTTGCTTCGTTTGTCGAAAGCCACCAGCGCATACAGCGATAGACTCACCAGTTCCAACGCCACAAACAGCAGCAGCAGATCGCCCGCACTCACCAGCAACATCATGCCCACTGTAGCGAACAAAATAAGCGCCACACATTCACCGATATGCTCCGTGAATTCTCCATCCACGAACATGGCCACCGTCAGCGCCGTCAGCAGCAAAAGGCCGACCTTCACCCATTGCGTCAGATGACTGACGATGAAGGAGCCTTCGAGCAACGTCATCGGTTCCGTGCTGGTCGTGATCCAGAAGACCGCTGCGAGCGATGCAAAACCTGTGAAACCGGCAGCGAAACCAAACCGTGTCCGCTTGGATTCCTCCCGCAGCACCATCAGGTCCACACCCAACACCGCCAAGGCCGCCGCCACCAGCAACAGCTCCGGGATCAACCCCATCACCAGCTGGCCATAATTCAACGGGATCATTGCAGACCTCCTTTCCGGAGCGCCTCAAAAAGCGGCGAAGCCAAAGCCGGTTGGATGAGATCCAAGAGTATTTTCGGATACAAACCCACGAGCAAAGTCGTCGCCAGCAGGATGACTGCCCCTGCCCGCTCCGGGACGGTGATCGGCTCCATCTCCTCGTGAGGTTTGTCACCAGCCGGCCCTGCATCCGAGAAGAACGCCGTCTGCAACGCACGTAGCGTGAACGCCACACCGATCACAATTCCCACACCAGCAACCACTGCCTTCGTCGGGTCCAAAGCCCATGCCCCGATCAAGACCGAGAATTCCGCCACGAACCCGCTAAAGCCCGGCAAGCCCATCGAGGCCAAGCTCGCCAGCACAAACGTCACGGCCGCGAAGGGCAATGCTTTGCTGAGGTTCATCACCTGCAGCGCATTCAAGTCCCTCGTATGCGCTCGCTCATATACCATGCGCCCGACCACACCGAACAGCAGCCCCGCGATGATACCATGCGAGAACATCTGCAAGATCGCGCCGGAAAGTCCGATGCTGTTCATGCTCACCAGTCCCAGGATCACAAATCCCATGTGACTCACGCTCGAGTAGCCGATGACAAACTTAAAATCCTTCTGCACCAAAGCCACGGAAGCGCCATAAACGATCCCGATCACCGCCAGCCACCCCAGCACATTTTGCCAAGCAAGCAATCCCTCCGGGAACAGGCAGACTCCTGCGCGCAATGCCCCATACGCGCCTAACTTCATGATTACACCGGCCAGCAGCATGGACGCCGCCGTCGGTGCCGCCACGTGGCCTGTTGGGGCCCAAGTGTGAAACGGCCATAAGCCCGCCAAAATGGCGAATCCCACGAACATCAGCGGAAATACCCAGTGCTGGAATGATGCCGTAAACTGAATCTGCCCCAATGCTTCCAAGCTCGCTGTCTGCCCCCCAGATACCACCAGCGTCGCCACAATCCCCACCAGCACCAACGCACTGCCTACAAAGGAATACAGCACCAGCTTCATCGCCGCATACTCGCGATTCTGCCCGCCCCAGATCGCCACGAGGAAATACTTCGGCACGATCGCCAGTTCGTAGAACACGAAAAACAGGAACAGGTCGAAACTCAGAAACACCCCATAAACCGCTCCTATGAGCAGCAAAAAGAACGCGAAAAACTCCTTTAACCGATGTGTCACATTCCAGGAGAACAGCACACCCGTCACCGCTGCGATGCCCGTCAGCAGCACCATCACCACACTGATGCCATCCGCCGCCAGATGGTATTCGGCACCAAAGGCCGGAATCCACTTATGCTTGCTCAGTGTCACCAAGCCTTCAGCGGCATCGAAATTTGCCGCCGCATACAATCCGATGAACAACCCCACCAGCGCAGTTCCTAATGCGGCAAAACGGATGTGCCGCAGATTACCCGCTGGCAATAAAGTCACCAGCAAGGCTCCCAGAAACGTCGCGTAGATGGTCCAAGGCAGCGCGCTCATATCACCTCGCCAGCCCTTCTACCAAACGTGTCACCGTTGGATTGATCAGCCCCATCAACAGTTGTGGATACACACCCAAGATCAGCACCAGCAGCAATGCGGGCAATACTGTGAACCGCTCACGCAAATCGAGGTCTTGCCACTTTGCATGCGTTGCTGGCAGCGGCCCATAAAACACCTGCTGATACATGCGCAGCAGGAAGATGGCGGTGATCAGCAACCCAGGCGTCGCTAGTACCGCCGCCCACGCGACCAGTCCGAATGTACCTTTGAAGATCAGGAACTCGCCCACGAAACCGCTCAAGCCCGGCAAACCTAGCGAAGCAAACGTAGCCACACCCATCAAACCGCAGAACACCGGCATCGCCGCACGTAATCCGCCAAACCGCGCCAGATTCGTTTCCCCGGCTCCCCGCTCCTCCAGATAACTCACGAAGCAGAATAGCAAAGCCGCCGTGATGCCGTGATTGAACATCTGCAAAACCGTCCCACCCAGCACCGCCGATGCCTCCACCGACCATCCTTGGTTGCCGGTCCCACTGGACACGGTGGCAAAAACACCCAGCAGACAATAGCCCAAGTGATTGATGGAAGAATACGCCAGCAGCTTCTTCAAATCTGTCTGCGCTGAGGCCGCCAGTGCGGACATCACGATCGTCGCGATGGCCAGCCAAAGCAGCCAGTTTTGCACGGCGAGGATTTGCTCGGGGAAAATCGGCAAAAGAATACGCAGAAAACCATACACACCCATCTTGGACATCGCCCCGGTGAGCAGCATCGTCACTGCGGCCGGCGCCGTGGAATAGGTCTTGGGCAACCAGCCATGGAAGGGCATCAGCGGCACCTTCACCGCCAGTCCGAGAAACACGCCGAAGGCGATGACCAATGCCAGTTGCTCCTTGCTCAGATCATACCAGCCCAGATTCAAACTCATCCGCGCCATCAATTCGCCGCTCTTTGCCAACTCAGCCAGCCGGATAAAATCAAACGTCCCCACCGCCAGATACATTCCCAGAAACGCCAGCAACAGTGCCACACTGCCGACCATCGTATAGACGAAGAATTGGATCGCCGCTTTCCCCCGCTCCGGCCCACCCCAGAGCTTCACGAGGAAGAACGCCGGCACGAGACTCAGCTCCCAGAACAAAAACCAATGGATAAAATTCAGCGCCGTAAATGTTCCGAACAATCCCGCCTGTAAGAATAGAATGAGGGCAAAGAAAAGCGATGTCCGCTCCTCTTGCTTCCATGCCGCCAGCATGCTCATCGGCACCAGCAACGCCGTGAGCAGGAGCAGCACCAAACTCAACCCATCCACGCCTACGAAGTACTCTACGTTTAGAGACGGCATCCAGGCATGCCGCTCCACCATCTGCAACTCCCCGCTCGTGGAATCAAACTGGCTGCCGATGAATAACGTCAGCGCCAGCGTGAGCAGGCTCACCCCGAACGCCAGATGCCGGGCGAATGCCCGCTGCTGCTTTTCCAGGCCCAAAAGCACGCACCCACCGAGCAACGGCAGCAACATCAGCAAAGTCAATGGAGAGAAGCCGTTCATGATTTACTGCACCCCCATGACAGTAAGAGCACCAGAATCGTCAGTGCGATGCCCAACCCACGTAATGCCCGTTGAATATCGCCCCGGTGCGCCAGTTCCACTTTGTCACCCGATTCTTGCAGCTTGGCACAGCTCGCATTGAAGCCGCCATTGATCACGATCTCGTCGATGATGCGATTCACCCAGCCAAAGACTTGCGATACGATACTCACCACCCACATCACACCCTGCCAAACTTGTTTCTCCAACCAATCACACCCATTGGCCCAAGCCTTCTGCCACGCGATGAACGTCGCTTCATAAAGCTCATCCACCAGCAAGCGTTTCTCCAACGCCGGATACACATTCGGCAACAAGCCCTGCAATGGATCTGCTTTGCTCGTATCGATTGCCTTCCGTCCGTAGTAGCCCCATCCTGCGGCGATACCCACACCAGCAATAACGATAGACGTCAACATCGTCGGCAAAGCATGGATCAATTTATCCCAATCAAACTTCGCTTCATGCCCATGCACAAATGATTCGAACCAAGGCCACGCTGGTGTCCCGAGAAACCCGATAAAGGTCGCGCACGCAGCCAAAACAATAAGCGGCACCGTCATCACCGCCGGGCTTTCATGCGGTTCATGATGCCCATGATCCGAGGCCGCTCTGTTCGTCCCAAAGAATACATACGCCATCTGCCGCGTCATGTAGAACGCCGTGAGAAACGCACCTACCAAAACGAGGTAATACGGAATCTCCGAAGCAGGCCATTGATGCGCCTTGTGCATGATCTCGTCCTTGCTCCAGAAACCAGCGAACGGAATCACGCCCGCCAGCGAGATCATACCAACCCCATAAGCGTAAAACGTCACCGGCATGAATTTCCGCAAACCGCCCATCTTGCGGATGTCCTGTTCCTCATGGCAGCCATGGATCACTGAGCCAGAACCAAGGAACAGCAGCGCCTTGAAGAATGCGTGCGTGATGAGATGAAACATCCCCACCGCCACACCGCCCACACCTAAGCCCACAAACATCAATCCAAGCTGGGACACGGTAGAGTAAGCCAGGATGCGTTTGATGTCCGTCTGCGCCATGGCGATGAACGCCGCGAACACGGCAGTGATCGCTCCCACCCAAGTAATCACCTGCAAAGCCGTAGTATCATTCGCCGGTCCATCCGGTGTCATCGCCAGCAGCGGATACACGCGTGCCATCAAAAACACACCCGCCGCCACCATAGTCGCAGCATGGATGAGCGCGCTCACCGGTGTCGGGCCTTCCATCGCATCCGGCAACCACACATGCAACGGCACCTGACCGCTCTTGCCCACTGCCCCGCAGAAGAGCAGCAGTGAAATAGCCGTGCTCACCGCCATGCCGCCGAAAGCGATCTGCCCCACCAACTTCGTCAGTGCCGATTGCTCCAGGCACCCGGCACCATTGTCATAGCAGAGCAATGTTCCCGTTTCGCGATACAGCCAGAGCAAGCCAAGGAACAATCCGATATCACCGATGCGCGTTGTGATGAACGCCTTCTTCGCCGCCGCCGCTGCCGAAGGTTTCTGATACCAAAAGCCGATGAGCAGATAAGACGCGAGCCCCACCAGCTCCCAGCACATGAAGAGCAGCAACAGATTGTTCGCGATGACCAGGCCCAGCATCGCCGCCGCGAACAACGAAAGGAAACAGAAGAACCGCGTGAACCGCTCATCATGCGCCATGTAACCGATGCTGAAGATGAAGATCAGCGTGCCGACGAAAGTGACCATCACCAGCATCATCGCGCTCAACGGGTCTAATACCCAGCCAAGCTGCATCTGCGTTTCACCGAACTCCAGCCAGAGAAAATTATGCACCACTGGCACACCATGCTGCCCCAATACCGCCATGAATGCTTTCACGGACAGCAAGAAAGCCCCCACCATGCCGCCAATTGCTACTCCCGATGCCAAGCTACGTTGCTCCTTGCCCAAAAAGGTCGTCACCACCGCTGCCAGCAGCGGCAGCGTGGGGATTAACCAAAGCATAGAGGCGGCATTATCCATCACTTCTTATCCTCCTTCGCCACATCCGTGCTGCGATAGTGCCGATAAAGCGCGATGATCAGTGCCAACCCCACCGCCGCCTCCGCTGCCGCGATGGCGATGGAGAAGATCGCGAACATCACACCCTGATTACCATCCGGATTCGGCGAGTAACGCCAGAACGCGATGAAGTTCAGATTCGCTGCGTTCAACATCAACTCGATGCCCACCAGCACCATGATGGCATTGCGTCGGATCAACGCGCCTGCAAGCCCTATGCAAAAGAGCATCGCGGCCACGATGAGGTAGTAATGCAGCGGGATCATCCGTGCTTGTCCTCCAGGTTGTGCGCCGTCTCCTCTCCGGACTTCGACCGGTCCGCTCTTTTGCGCTCTTCCATGGCGATCACCACCGCTCCTATCGTTGCTGCCGTGAGCAACAGACCGATGGCCTCCAAGGGCAGCACGTAACGCGTCATCAGTTCTTCACCGATGCGTCGCACCGTCAGCGCTGGTGCCGCAAGCTGGGTCTTGTCAAAGCGGCCACTGGAAACCAGTGCGCTCACGATGGTGCCGAATGCCAGCAGCGCCACACCGATACCGGCCACTTTGCTTTGCAACAGACTTTGATGTGGCTCCACTGCTGCACTCCGCGTCAGTAACAAGGCGAACACAATCAGGATCGCCACTGCGCCCACATAGACGAGCAATTGCACAAAGGCGACGAACTCCGCACTGAGCAACAGATACATCGCCCCCAAACCTGCGAACGTCACCACCAGCGCCAGCGCGCAATGCACCAAGTGACGCAAAGACATCACCGCCACCGCTCCCCCGAGCGTGATCGTCGCTATGATTACAAAGGCCAGTTCCATCTCAGTTCAATTTTCCGCGTAACGATATTCCCGGGGTGCCACATTCCGGGCAGCCGTCAAACCCCGGCCCAACACCAAGTAAGCCGCCGCCAAGATACCTGCGCAAACGAGCCAGCGCATCATGCCCGGCTCCAAAAAGCGCCAGATACCCGCCACGAAGATATTGATAAGGGTGAGCGGCAGCATGAATTTCCAAGCAAAGTTCATGAGTTGATCCTGCCGCAAGCGCGGCAACGTACCGCGTACCCAGATGAACAGCACGATGAAGCACATCAGCTTGGCAAAGAACCAGCACCACGAGGGTATCCACTCCAAGAACGGCAACGGCGCATGCCAGCCGCCAAGGAACAGCGTGATGGCCAGTCCGCTCACGGCGAACAGACCGAGGTATTCCCCCAGGAAAAAGAGCGCGAACTTGAAACCTGAATACTCCACGAAATAACCCGCGATGATCTCCGATTCCCCTTCCGGGATATCAAACGGCGAGCGATTTGATTCTGCCGTCGCCGCCGTCACGAAGAGCAGAAAACCGGCGAAACCCCAAGGCGTGAACACATACCAATTCGGCAACCATCCGTAATAGCCCGCCTGCGCATCCACGATGGAAGTCGTGGAAAGCGATCCGACAGCCATGACCACGACGATGGCCGAAAGGATGAGCGGAATCTCATAGCTGATCATCTGCCCGATGGCACGCATGGCCCCGAGCAGCGAGTATTTGTTCCGGCTCGACCATCCCGCCATGAACACCGCGAGTTCCGTTGAAGCACCAACGGCGAAGAAGAAGAGCAGCCCGGCATCCAGATCGATAGCCACCATGTTTCGGCCTACCGGCAAGACCGCGTAGGAAAGGATGACTGGAATCACGATCACCACTGGGGCCAAGAAATGCACCACCTTATCCGCCGCGCGCGGCACCACATCCTCCTTGATGAGCGCCTTGATGCCATCCGCGACGGGTTGCAGGATGCCAAACGGGCCGACACGGTTTGGCCCGAGACGGTTCTGAATGCGTCCGAGCCCTTTCCGTTCCAAGATGGTCGTCAGCGCGAACAAGCCCGGAAACACACTGAGAATGGGCATGATGGAGAGCAAAATGGAGACGAGGGGCTGCGCACCTTCCGGGAACTTGCCGACGACGAAGGCCTTCGTCAGCACGAAGACCTGGTCGGGGTCTTTTAAGATGAGGTTTATCAGTTCGCCAATATCCATGCCCGTGATCCCTTATGCGCCCGTGGGCGGAGCCGCTGGTGGCACTGGTGGTGCTGCCGCTTTCGCTTTTGCTTCCGCCGCTGCTTTGGCCTTCGCCTCCGCATCTGCCTTCGCCTTGGCTTCGGCCTGTTCCTTGGCCGTCACCCTGGCTGCATCGATCTCGGCTGCATCCTTCGGATGCAGCTTGCGAAAATAGTCGTTTGGTTTCGCCAAATCGATCTTGCGCAAGAGCAACCCTCCGAACCGGTCATCATTCGAGAGTTCATACGCCTGGTCCATCTTGATGGCATCAAACGGACAGACCTCCACGCAGATCTGGCAGCTCATGCAGACGGAGATATCGATATCAAACGTAGCCGGATAAATCTGCGGCTTGCCCACGAAGTCCGGCTTCTTGTCTTTGCTCTTCTCGATGTAGATGCACTTGGGCGGGCACTCCTTCTCGCAGATCTGGCACGCCACACAACGCAAGCCCGCTTGTGGATCATTACCGTCGAACACCAGAAACGGGAACTGCCGCGCATTCTCTTTCGGGGCGATGCGTTGCTCGGGATACTCGACCGTCGTCAGGCGATCTTTGGACACGTAGCTCCCGGCGAAATTTCTCGCCGTTTCCACCATGCCTTTCAGTATGCCTTCGCCGAGCATTTGTTCTTTAAACGCTACAAGTTTCTAATTCTGGAAAATGTTTAGCCAGTTCCGCCACTTGAAAATCCAGCAGCAAGCCAAAAATCACTTCCTCAACAGGAGGAAATTCATCATTCAAGATCGGTCGCACACCTTGCGCAAAATCAGCCAGGGAAAGGTTGCCAAAACCTGTGGCCAAGACCGTGAAAGCCACTTTCCTTGCCTCAAATTCCGCCGCCATCTTCAGCGCTTTGCGGGTGATGTCGGTGATGATCTGCGGACTGCTCTGATACCAGCCGTCGATCGCCATGGCATGAAGCACCGCTTTATAAGGCATCTCCTTACCTGAATAAGCGAACACTTCACCGCACTTCGCCGCCCGTGGGCTGCGTTGGTGCAAGATCGCATGCAAACTTTTCTGCATCCGGTCACCATAACGCCCCAGCAATTCCGCCCCTACCCCGCCAGACAGATTAAGACTGACGTTCGCCGAACAGACGAGGACGTCTGCTGGTTCATCGAGCAAATTGGTCTGTTTCAGTCTCCAGTGCATAACTTATCGATCCACCTCGCCAAGCACAATATCCACACTGCCCAAGATGATCACCACATCCGCCACGGAATGACCGAGACACATGTCTTCCAGCACCGTCAAATTCACGAAGCTCGGTGGACGCACCCGATAACGATACGGATTCGGCGTGCCATCACTGATGAGATAGAAACCCAACTCCCCTTTTGGCGCTTCGATGCGGCCATACGCCTCGCCCGCCTTGGGCTTGAACCCGCGCAATTTGGCCTTCGGATCCACGATCGGCCCCTCGGGGATCGCCTTCAACGCTTGTTGCAAAATGCCGACCGATTCACGCATCTCTAGCAAACGCACCATCAAGCGGTCATAGACATCGCCATGCTCACCCAATGGCACGCGGAACGTGAAACGGTCATAGATACCGTATTTATCCACTTTGCGGATGTCATAGTTCACTCCGCTCGCACGCAACATCGGGCCAGTGATGCCTGCACTGATGGCCAACGCCTTCGGTAACACACCCACGTTCTGGCTGCGCGCCATGAGGATTTCATTACCCATGAGCAGATGTTCGTATTCATCCAGAAAACGCGGATACTCATCCACCACTTGCTGCGCTTGCTCCAGCCAGCCAGCAGGCAAATCGCAACGGCAGCCACCGAAGCGCATGTAATTGCACATCATGCGCGCACCACTCAGTGATTCGAACAGATCCAGGATCTTCTCCCGCTCACGGAAGGCATACATGAGCGGCGTCCCCAGTGCACCCATGTCCTGCACGAGGAACCCCATGAGACAGGTGTGATTCACCAGGCGCGTCAATTCGGCCGTGATGACACGGATATATTCCGCCCGCTCTGGCACTTGCAAACCGGCCAGCTTCTCGACGGACAAGGCGTAAGCCCAGTTGTTCGTCATCGAGCAAAAGTAATCGAGCCGGTCCGTGTAAGGCATCGAGGCGAGGTAGCTGGCCCCTTCCCCGATCTTCTCATGATTCCGATGCAGGTAACCGAAGACCGGCTTGAGCTTCACCACGCGCTCGCCATCCAGCACCACATCCATGCGGAAGACACCATGCGTGGACGGGTGATGCGGCCCCATGGAGACCTCGAGCAGATCGCCCACATCTCCATCGAAGTGCCCCGGCTCCTTCGGATGCACTTCATAATTCTTCGGCGGCTCGGCCATGATCTCCGTGTTCATGGTTTCACCCCCGTTTGATAGTGCGCCTTCGCCTTCTCCAGCACCTCATCGTGCGGCGTCGGCTCATACTCGTAGTCATCCGGCTCAACGTAATCCTTGCGCATCGGAAAATCCTTGAAGCCATCCCACATGAGGATGCGTCGCAGATCTGGATGCCCGGTGAAAATGATGCCGTAAAGATCGTAGATCTCCCGCTCCTGAAATTCACAACTGCGCCAGACCGGCGTGAGCGAAGGCAACTCCGTCTGATCCGTACGATTGACCGTGCGCAGCCTTATCACCAAGGGGCCATGCCGCTTCTCGATGGAGTAGAGATGATAAACCGCCTCCAGATAGCCCGGCTTCTTGGTGACCTGCTCGACCTCTTTCTCCACGCCATCCACCATCTGTTTGATCTTCACCTTCTGCTCCGTATCAAGCCAATCCACGCCAGTGGCGTTGGAGCAATAATCAAAGTGCAACTCCGAACCATCCCGCAAATAAGTCGCCACAGCGATGGCATGAGATGCATCAACCAGCAACGAAGGCTGGTTCGCCGGCGAGTCGTTCGGCACCAGCGTCACCAGCGCGCCGGGCACGCTCGCGACGATCTGTTGCCTGATGGACTCGATATCTTTCATGGTTCTTCAGCCATTCCGAATCACCGTTGCCGGTTCCCACACCTTCTCATTCTTCGGCGGCACCAAGTCATGCTCACCGAATTGTGGGACGGGAAATTCACTGGGTGCATCCGGATCGAGATGACGGGGCCGCGCCTTACCGCTCATCGCCTGCTCATCGATCTTGCGTTGCAAGGTCATGAACGCATGCAAGAGCGCTTCTGGTCGCGGTGGACAGCCTGGGATGTGCACATCCACCGGGATATAACGGTCAATGCCCTTGAGCACATTGTAACCTTGCTTGAACGGTCCGCCAGAGATCGCACACGCACCCATCGCGATGACATACTTCGGCTCCGGCATCTGATTGTAGAGCCGCACCACTTGCGGTGCCATCTTCTTGGTCACCGTGCCGGCCACGATCATGAGATCCGCCTGCCGTGGTGAGGGCCGGAACACTTCCGCACCGAAACGCGCCAGGTCATATCGCGCCATGGACGCCGCGATCATCTCGATGGCGCAACACGCGAGCCCGAACTGGAGCGGCCACACCGAACTGCGACGACCCCAGTTATAGATATCGCTCAAGGTCGTGGTGAACACGCCCTGTTTGCTCAACTCGTTACGCAGCCCTTCATCCATGAGTTACTTCCAGTTCAAGACACCCTTCTTCCACGCCCACAGCAAACCTTCCGCCAGCAAGAGCAGGAAAAACATGATGGCGATGAAAGCACCAGCCGACAGATTCGTGAACGCCACCGCGAAGGGCAGCAGGAAAACCGTCTCCACATCAAAGATCAGGAACAGGATGCCGTAGAGATAATACTCCGACTTGAACTGCACCCAGGCATCACCTTTCGACTCCAAGCCGCATTCGTAAGTCGCATTCTTATCCGGACCGGGCTTGGGCGGGGAAAACTTCTTGGACCAGAGCTTCGCGAGCGCCAGCGGTATGAGCGGGAAGATGACGGCTATCCCAAGTAAAACGGCCAGAAACAGATAAGGATGGTATGCGACCGCCAACATCAGTTTACGCCTCGAGTGGAATCTTGGGTGCAAACTAACCATGCACCGGCCACACGTCAAGAAACTGGCGGCAAAATCACTCGCCCGTTCAGTTCGCCTGATTGTTGTTCCGCCTTAACCCGACCGCGTGCGCGATGTCATCAAACTCCTCATGGCTCACGGATTCCAACGTCTTGCCACGGGCTTTGAGCTTCTCATTGATCTTGATGGCCTTCTCGGTCATCTCCTCGTGGGTATCCTTGCTGCCGCCCACGAGGGTAAAGTTATCCCCTTTGGTCACCCGCTTGTGACCATCCGTATCCAGACCCACGCCAAGCATCATGGCTTTGGCTTTGCTTTTTTTCTTGGGCGCATTCGCCATGACGCCAAAGGTAAATGCGACCAGTCAAAGTGCAAGGCACAATCAACATCACTCAATTCCCCCGGCCTGCCGGTATCACTCCGCGCTTGTAACGCACGGAGTGACCCCGGCCAACCAGCAACTTCACCTTCGAACTCCCCAGAACCAAGCTCCCAATCCCATTCTCCAATTTCACGTTCCCTCGAAGCAGCCTACCATCCAGTTTGTTTGATGTGACACTCCGCGATAGCATCCTGTCCTGCGGCACTCTAGCCACTAGTCCACACCTCCCGAAACCAAACCCTCGCCAGCCACTCCATTAACCACCTAAGACTCACATACGCACAGTTCCATTCCCCTCTCCTCCATTGATAAATGGAGGAGAGGGCCAGGGAGAGGAGGAGCTTTAACACCCCCTCTCCCTCATCTGCGTTTATCTGCGTCCATCTGCGGTTAAACAGAGAACTTATTTCAAAGAGCAATGAAACCACCCGACCCCTGTGCGTGCATCCCGTCCAACCCTCCTCATTCAAGAAGTCAATTCGACGCCGAACCTCGCAGTGCATACTTCGCACCTCGAACTTCACACCTCGCATTTGTCCAAAGCCCGGCTGGTTCCGCAGTGGGTACGGCAGTCGAACTTCGACCTAGAGATTTCCCGGTCGGTCATAACATCCTACGCCGCCCGACGTCCCGTTCCCCCTCCAGCTTACGAGCCCCGACCCAAACACCCGACACACCCACAGATCCTATTCTAGTCCGGTAGGGCGGAGGTGCTCCGCCGCCCAAACTCTTTCCGCAACTGCCCTACCGAACTTCAACAGAGACTCCGAAGCGAGAGTCGCACTTCGCCCCTCTCACCTCGCACATCCCTGATGATGGCCCCATAAGGACTCGTCACCTCCCCGCCAACGCAGGACACAACAATGCCATGCATCATCATGCTTAGTGACCTGGGATTACCGCCCTCTTCTTCGTGTTCCTGACCTGAAACTTGAGACCAGAAACCTGAAACTGGGCTTTACCCCGTCCTTTACCAGCAGCGAGCTGCCAGCCCCTAAATACTATCACAAAAACCCGTCACCACAATAAATTTTCCACATCCAAAAAACCAAAATCCCTAATCCCCTCCCTCTCAAAAACTTGCACCCGAAAATATTTTCACTTCCAGTGTGAGGCAATTATATCAGTGCTGTTTCCTTTCATGCTTAGACGGTTCTATTTTCAACTCCTAACCGCCTTTCAGTTCTCCAGTCAGCCCCATAAACCCGGCGTGGCCAATTCCACCACATGATTGTCTGGGTCCCGTAAATAAAGGCTCGTGGCGCTCCCGGGCCAACGGACGCGGCTCTCGATCGCGATGCCAAGTTGCTCCAGCTTGCGTTCCCAAGAGGATAGCTCGCTGGCTTGGATTCCAAAACAGACGTGCAGGGGGCCAGAACCATCGTGGCCAGGAATTATCGCGTCATCGTTCAGTCGGATGGGTTGCCGGGAATGCCCCCGCCTGAACAGCAGCAGGACTTGCCCGTCCGCGAGGCGGAGCACGCCGAAGCGTTCATCGCGGCGGATAATTGGGCATTCCAACAGATCGCTGTAAAACTGGATGGCGCGATCGAGGTCGTCCACATACAGGGCGGTCTCGGCGATGTGCGTTGGCCGGAGCATATCAGTGAGGCAAGGTTGCTGTTTGCCGGATGACTGCGGTGACGACGAGCTCGACCGTAAGGTCTAGCGGCAGTCGCGCGGGCGTGAAGGCCGCACGTGTGTGCTGCCCGCGTTCCGCCAATACGGCGACAAACAGGTCGGAAGCGCCATCCAAAACGCGCGGCGCATTGAGCCAGCCGTTGGCGCTGGCCACATGACCTTCCACCCGCGCAAGCGTTTCGAGTTGATCGAATCCGCCCAGCGCTGATTGGATTTGCGCGAGCACATTCAGAGCGGCCAGTCGTGCAGCGGCGTAACCCTCGGCTTCCGTCAAGTCCGCGCCGACCTGACCCGTGTAACGCAATTGGCCGTCCTCGATGGGAAACTGCGCAGAGAGATACAGTAACTGGCCCGCCCGCCGCCATGGTTGGTAATTTCCGGCGGGCTTGGGTGGTGCGGGCAATTTCAGGCCCATCTCCTGGAGACGCGCTTCAACATTCATAGATGAGTCTTTCATAGGTTTGCTTCAGTATTCTCTCAATCACCGCCCTGCGGCAGCCAGCGGATGTTCCCATGCACCTTCACGTTGTGCAGCAAAGTTTCCACTTGTCTGGCTGGCGTGGGCACTACGGTCTGCGCTCACTTCACGACCGGTAGCGCGATCGGCCGCATCGGTGAGCCGCTCGCCCCCCTCAACTTCAAGGATGCCGCGATGAAGGCAAATTCATAGACCCGGTCACGCGAGAGATCTTCCAGAAACATTTGCTCGATGAACATCACACCACGCTCGGCCAGAAGATACGTGTGCACGGGCACCCAATTGTCCGTTCGCTCGGGCGGGAAGGCTTCCAGACTGAGATTATCCGCCCCGAGCAGCATCGCGCCCTGCTGCTCCACGAGCCATTTCACGGCCTCCAAGCTCACACCCGGGTAGTCATGCAGGTACTTGGCAGCCTCATGGTAATGACGGGCCTGACCGGTGCGGATAAGCACCACGTCGCCTTTCGCCAGCCGGACACCCTGCTTGCGCAGTGCGCCCTTCAGATCATCCGCGCTGACGCGATAGTTGTTGGTCAATGCAGCCACACCCTTGTAGGCCGCCACATCGATCATCACGCCGCGCGCAATGATGGGTGGAATGGTCTCCGCGCCGGTTTTCTTCCATCCCTTGTCCCCCAAATGCTTGTCTGGCGTGAAACCGTTCCAGATCTTCCCGTCCAGACCGAAATGATTCAACGCATCGATGTGCGTGCCCATATGGGTGTACATCGAGATGGCGTCACCGGTGTAACTCACCTTGGAGTTCATGCGCTCGCCCAGCCCATTGGGATTGTCCACCACCGTGCCGCGCGGCGTGTGCGTGAGCCAGTACTGGTAGCCGGGGTCGCCCAGATGGTGAAAACTCGGCATCCCCACAAAATACTCCACACTCAGATCGTAGGTCTCGCCGGAGGCGATGCGCGACAGTATGGCGAGTCGCGACTCCGGCGTCATCAGGTTGAGCGCCCCGATTTGATCATCCGCACCCCACGGGCTTTTGCCGACCCGTTCCGGTTGCTCTGCAAAGGAGCTTTGCAGGGCGAGCAGTCCCGCGAGCAGGAGAGATGTAGCAGTCATTATCGTTTTGTTTGCCGTTGTTGTTTTCATGTCTTTCATATTTTTGGTTTCATCGTTTCGAACTTCAGATCGACGATAAACCCGCCCTGCTGCGGTCCGGAAATATCATGTTCCTTGAGTCGTAATACCTTTCGGGTATCGTTGGGGCTGAAATGGAATTGCGCCATCTCCGCTACTTTGTCGCCGTGGCCGAAGAACAGAATGTCACGCGGGCAGCCGCGCGCTTGCACGTCTCGCAGCCGCCGCTGACGCGGCAGATCCACGACCTCGAAGCGGAACTGGGCGTCGCCTTGTTCGCCCGGAGCGGGAAGTCGATCCGGCTTACGGACGCCGGACGCGTCTTTCTCGATGAGGCGAGGGCTTCGCTTAAGCGCGTGGAGCAAGCCGTCCAGAAGGTTCGTGCTGTCGCCACCGGCTCTCAAGGCGAGTTGCACCTCGGCTATGCGCCGACGCCCACGATGGAGATCCTGCCGAAATTGCTGCAATCTTTCCGCCGGAGCTTCCCCGCTGTCCGCGTCATTCTGCACGACCACTCCTCTCCCGAGATGCTGGCCGGCCTACGCGAAGGCCGGTTGCACGCCGCGCTCATGATGCAACCCTCACATCAGGCAGGGCGAGGTCTCGCCTTCATGGAATTACAGAGCTATCCGGTCGGTGTCGCCGTGGCTGCAAATCATCCTTTCGCCCGCCGTCGCCGGGTGACGCTGGCGGATGCCTGCACCCAGCCGGTCATTGCCTATTCTCGGAAGGAATACCCTGACTATTACAATTTTATCTCCCTCAGCATCGGTCCGAAGGCGAAAAAACTTAACATCGTCGAGGAATGCGACAGCGGGACCAGCCTCAGGGCGGCTGTTGAGTCGGGCAAAGGAATTTGCATTTGTGCCTCCGTCTTTGTTGCGACCGCTGGGCACCGTTTGGTCTTCGTGCCGCTACACCCTGCGCCTCCACCCGCCGTCGTCGCCATCGCTCATCGCAAGGAGAAGGTTGGCCCGACCGTCGAGGCGCTTCTGCAAACCGCTCAGTTGGTTTCGCATGGGGATGCTCCCTCTTAACTGAAAAGTTGCCACTCATGATCCTTTCCCTCCTGTTTCCACCTAGGTAAATCCCTTTCACCGCTATCCGTTGCAGCCAGTCTGCGATTGTCCCTTCGCTTTGAAGGGGTCACACACGCATGGCTATCCCTCCTCTATCCACCACTTCAGGGGAACCTCAATCCCATCTGTGTGAATCTGTGTCCATCTGTGGTTAACTCGCCTCACCATTCGCTCTACTTCTTCACCAGCTCGGAAATACTTGCCGAAGCCCCCGTCAAGATCGGTGCCCCATGCGCCAATAAAGCCGTCTCAAACGGCTCCTCCGTCAATCGCCGCAAAGATTCCCCCAGCCTGCGCTGATCCTCGCAATACTTCTCCGGCAAGAGTCCGAAACCGTACTTCGGCAGATTGAAGGCGGCATCACCTAACACGACCAAAGAACGTTCCGGCCAGCGCAAAGCCACTTCACCGCCCGGACCACCTGCCAGCGGCGTGACCGTCCATGGCCCCCATTGGGTTGGTTCATTCGCGAAACGATGCACAAGAGATAGTTCAACATTGGCTCCATTCCCCAACCAGACCGGTGCCTGGGTAAGCTCACGCCAAACCGCCGTCGCCCGCTCATGATTCTCATTCGTCAGCACGATGGCCGCGACGGTGTGATTTGACAGCAAACGCAGCCTTGCCTCACCGATCAGCTCAATCGGGTCGAAGAGGTAGAGTTGCCCTTCTGCCAGCACGGCATACGAAGTCAGTTCCACCTTGTGCTCCCGCGAGAAGCATTCCCAGCGAAAGACGCCGGGCAATATCTCGTGCACTTCTGAAGCGACAACGCTCATCGAGTGAATCAGGTGTGCGTCCCCGGCACCGTCAACTGCTGGCCGCTGTGCCGTGAGCCGATCGAAAGCAGATAAGGCACCGCCTGCTTCGCCCATTCATCAGGGGAGGGATAGGATGCCGCCGAACCGCCCAAGCAACTGCGCAGCATCTCGGTATTGATGATGCCCGGATTCAGAGCCACGGCCGTCAATCCTTCCGGCAGCTCTTGTGCGAGCGCCTGGGTCAGTCCCTCAATGGCCCATTTAGTGGCGCAATACGGTGCGACCTCCGGCGAAGTGGATCGTCCCCAGCCCGAACTCCAGTTCACGATCACCCCCCGCCCCCGCTCCATCATGTCCGGCACGAAATGACGGATGACATTCGTGACGCCCTTGATGTTGATGTCGATGACCTCGGAGAATTCTGCCGCAGTGACACCCCAGAGCGGAGCGGAACGATTGATGACCGCCGCATTATTCAACAGCAGATCCGGCGCACCGGCATGATCCACACAACGGGCCACCCAACGCTTCACGGCCAAGTCATCCGTGACATCCACCACGTCAAATAGATGCGGCGGGCCGTAAGCATTGGTCAGCGCCTCTACCTGTTCGACTGACCGGCCGCAGCCCATTACTGTATGCCCCTGCCAGATGAACTCATCCACCATCGCGCGCCCCAGCCCGCGCGTTGCGCCCGTGATCACCACTACCTTGCGTTCAGCTTTAGCCATACTTGAGCGATAATGTTCGTTTCAATTTCGCTTTCCGCAAATAGAATCCATTCCGTGAGCGTGATCACCCTGACCACAGATTTCGGCACGCAAGACTGGTTTGTCGGCACCATGAAAGGTGTCATCCTCGGCATCCAGCCAAAGGCAAAGCCAGTCGATATCACTCATGAGATCGCCCCCGGAGATATCCGCGCGGGTGCCTTTGCCCTGATGGCAGCAGCTCCCTATTTTCCAAAAGGCACCATCCATGTCGCCGTAGTCGATCCCGGTGTCGGCAGCGAGCGAAAGGCCATTGCCGTGCAAACCAAGCGCGCGATATTCATCGGACCTGATAACGGCGTTCTCACTTGGGCTCTGCGCAAAGAAAGCATCCTGGAGGTGCGGCAGATCACGAATGAGAAGTTCTTCCAACGTCCAGTAAGCCGTACGTTCCATGGCCGCGATATCTTTACCCCCTCGGCTGCTCACCTGAGCGCCGGGAAGAAGTTCAGCCAAGTTGGTCCGAAGATAAACAGCTGGGTAAAACTGCCCTGGCCCAATCCTCAGCACTCAGGAAAAAGTCTGACGGGCGAAATCATCCATATCGACCGGTTCGGCAATGCCATCACCAATCTGGCGCATGACCTGTTGCGTGAAGACGAATGGAGCAAAGCAATCGTCGTGGTCAAAAGTCGTGAACTGGGCGCGCCCAACAGTAGCTATGCAGCGACGAAACCAGGCAAACTGCTGGCTATCCTGAGTTCAGCGGGTTTTCTGGAAATCGCGGTGAATGGCGGCTCAGCAGCAAAGCAGTTGAAGCTGCAATGTGGAGACGCAATCAAAGTTCTGTTATGAGCAGAACCTTATGCCGAAATCAGTTCACTCGCGCGGCTTAAAGTCGGACGCCTTCGCCAGTTTCTCCCACAATTCCTTCTCTACCTCAGTCACCTTGGCCGGGATCTTGATCTGCACCACCACGTAGAGGTCACCATGGCCGCCATCCTTCACTGGCAGACCTTTGCCGCGGACACGCAGTTTCTGGCCGTTATTCGTCCCAGCGGGAATCTTGATGGCGACCTTCCCATGCAAGGTCGGGACATCCACATTCGTACCCAGGACTGCTTCCCACGGAGCCAAATCCACATCATAGGTCAGATCGGAACCGTCCACCGTGAAGTCCGGGTGCCGGGCAAAACGCACATTCAGATACAGATCGCCAGCCTGGCCGCGTCCATGTCCTACCTCACCCTTGCCGGCCAAACGCAGTTTCTGGCCCGCACGCACACCGGCTGGCACCTTCACCTGATAATTGTCCAGCTTGGTGACATAGCCTTCACCCCGGCATTGCGGACAGGCATACTCATTCAGCACGCCGGTGCCTTGGCACTGGCCGCACGGCACGTTGCGCCGTAAATTCACTGTCCGCACGGAACCGCGCACCGCCTCTTCCAGGGTGACCATGATATCAGCTTCGAGATCATTGCCACGCTGGGAGGTCTGCTCATCAACAAAATCCTCCGCATTGCGGAATCCGTAACTGCGTCCCTGCCCGCCGGAACTGAAAAACTGCTCGAAAAAATCACTGAAGCCGGTGCCTCCGAAATGTGTTTCAAAATCCTGCGCGCTGGTCCCACCGCCGCCATTGCCGCGACGACGGCGGCGCTGGCCTTGCCCGCCCCAGCCAGGCGGCGGACGGAACTCCGCCCCCTGCTTCCAGTCGGCACCCAGTTCGTCGTACTTCTTGCGCTTCTCCGGGTCGCTTAAAACCTCGTAGGCCTCGTTGATCTCCTTGAACTTGTCCTCGGCCGATTTTTTATCCTTGGCCACATCCGGATGATACTCGCGGGCGAGCTTGCGGAACGCCTTGCGAATATCGTCCTCTGACGCCGTGCGCGCCACCCCCAGCACTTGATAATAGTCCTTATACTGCACTGACATAGCTGCTATTTCCCAAATTTCCCCGTCATGGATCGACGTGTTGCCGTCTCCAATCCATGACTATTCCTACGCTGTCTCCACAATTATCACTACTCCAATCTTGCCGCAAATGAATCAAAAGAAAACGGCGGTGCCATCCTCCGACAGCACCGCCGCACTCACAACCAACCATGCACACTATCACTTCTTGCTTTCATCCACCGTGATGAACCGGCTGCCGCCGTTGAACCAGACCTGCAGCAGGACCAGCTTGGAGGAGATTCCCTCGCTCAATTTCACTGCATCGTCCGCATTCTTCACCGGCTTGCGGTCGATGCTGAGGATGACGGCACCAGCCCGGAGGCCATCGCGGAACGCCGGAGAATCCGGATCCACATTCGTGACCAAGGCACCCTGGACACTGTTCGGGATGCCATACTGACGGCGGGCGGCCGCGTCCAAGTCACTGACTTCCACACCTTCCAGTGCGTCTTCACGCGGCGCCGGAGCCTCCTTGCCATTCGGCAAAATGGACGCCCGGGTATTGGTCGGCAATTCGGCCAGAACCACATCAATGGTTTTCTCTTTTTCATCGCGGATCAATTTCACCGGCACCTTGGTGCCAGGAGCTGTCTGCGAAGACATCAACCGGAGTTCGTTATCATCACCCACCTTACGGTTGTTGAACTCGATGATCACATCGCCGTCTTTCAGACCGGCCTTTGCCGCCGGACTGTTAGGCACCACTTCACCGACCAAGGCGCCGTTCTGCGACTTGAGCTTGAAAAGCTTGGCCAGCTCCGGCGTGATCGGCTGCGGCAACAAGCCCATATAGCCGCGCACCACTTTGCCACCATCGATCAGCCGCTCCATCACGAAACGGGCCATGTTCACCGGCACGGCGAAACCGATGCCTTGATTGCCACCGCTGCGGCTAAAAATCGCGGTGGGAACACCCACCAGGCGACCTTCGGCATCCACAAGTGCGCCACCAGAATTGCCCGGATTGATGGAAGCATCCGTCTGGATGAAATCTTCATAGCCGACGATGCCCAAGCCGCGGCGCTGCGTCGCGCTGACAATACCCATGGTCACCGTTTGGCCGACGCCGAACGGATTGCCCACGGCAAGCACCACATCACCCACTTCGAGATTGTCGCTGCTGGTCATCGTGATGGCCGGCAGACCTTTGGCTTCAATCTTCAAGATGGCGATGTCCGTCTTCTCATCCTTGCCGATGACTTGGGCGACGTATTCTTCCTTGCGCCCGGCCAGGCTGACTTTGATCTCATCCGCGCCATCCACCACGTGATTATTGGTAAGGATGTAACCGTTCTCCGAGACGATCACGCCTGAGCCCAAGCCGGTCTCTTCAAATTTGCGGGGGCGGCTATTGGGCTGCTGAGGCTCGCCATCTTCGCCAAAGAAATCACGAAACATGGGGTGATCGAACAGCGGATTACGCCGGGCATTCACTTTTACGGTCTTGGTGGAATAAATGCTGACCACGCTGGGGGCCACTTTCTTGACCACCGGGGCGAAGGTCAGGGCATTCGGGCCAGTCCGTTGAACGGCCTTCTCTTGAATATTGAACTTGGGGGCCTCATTCTTCTTGGCGACGGCCTTTTCCTGGGTGACCCCTTCATAGGCAGAAAACACCAAAATCCCCCCGACTATGGCTCCCGTCAGGCCCGCCAACGACATGCGCAAGTATTTCATAAATTGATCTCTATTCATGGTCCGGCTAGTTCCCGGATTTCTGGCTGTCGGACCATCCTGACAGCCTTTTTGCTCTGTATCAATGGACAGGATAAGGCCCCATTTTGTTCAATAGAACGGGAAATCAGGAAGTGTACGGAGCGGAAATGAGCAATGGAGCATAGCTTCGCATCATTTAGGCATTCATCGTCATCCGGGCGTGGTCATTCGTCATTTCCAAGGTTTTTGGTCCTGCCAAAAACCTTGGACATCCCCGGCGCTTCCGTGTTCTATACGAGGCTCTATTGATTGACTGGATTGAGTATGGACGAGACAAATTCGTTGATTGAACAGCGCAAGGCCAAGCTGGCCTCGCTCCGCAGCAAGAACATCGACCCGTTCCGTAACAAGTTTACGCCGACGGAGAAATGCGCTGTAGCCCGCGCGAACTACACGGAAGGCCGCCCGGTGGAACTCGCCGGCCGCATCACCGCGCATCGCGACATGGGCAAGTCCATGTTCATCGACATCAAAGACCAAAGCGGTCGCATCCAGGTTTACGCCCAGAAGAACGTCATCGGCGAAGAACAGTTCGACATCTTCCGCCATCTCGATCTCGCCGACTTCATCGGCGTGAAGGGCACCCTCTTCACCACCAAGACCGGTGAGATTTCCGTGAAGCTCGAGGCCTTCACCATCCTCGCCAAGTCACTCCGCCCTCCTCCGGCCAAGTGGCACGGCCTGGAAGACATGGAAGTGCGCTACCGCCAGCGCTACCTCGACCTCATCGCCAATGACGATGTGAAGAAGGTCTTCCTGCAACGCAGCGCCATCGTCCATGAGATCCGAAATTTCTTCCACTCCCGTGGTTATGTGGAAGTGGAAACGCCCGCGATGCAGCCGATCCCCGGCGGTGCCGCCGCACAACCGTTCAAGACCTTCCACAATGCGTTGGGCTGCGAGTTCTACCTGCGCATCGCCTTGGAGCTGTATCACAAGCGCCTGCTCGTCGGCGGCATCGACCGTCTGTTCGAGATCGGCAAGAACTTCCGCAATGAAGGTCTCTCCCGCCGTCACAATCCCGAGTTCACGATGCTGGAGGCCTACTGCGCCTTCGGTGATTACGAGACGATGATGGAAACGGTGGAATCCCTTATTAAGGGTATCGCTGAGAAAGTCTTGGGCACACTGGTGATCGAACACAAGGACGCCGAAGGCAAAGTCACCAAGACCATCGACCTGACCAACTGGCGCCGGGCCAAGTACAAGGACCTCGTGCGCGAAGTCGCTGGTAACGATTGGTTCGACGTAACACCGGCAGAGCGCCGTCGTCGAGCGATTGAAGACTTGAAGCTGGCGGGTGATATCGCCGCTGGTTACGAGGATTTCGAAGTGACAGGCGCTGTGTTCGAGAAATTGATCGAGCCAAAGCTCATCAACCCGACCTTCGTAACTCACTTGCCGAAGGAACTCGTTCCCCTCGCCAAGCGGACGCCGGACGATCCGACCACGGTTGAAGTCTTCGAGTGCTGCATCAACGGTCAGGAGATTTCGCCCGGCTATACCGAGCAGAATGACCCGATCCAGCAACGCGAGACGCTGGAGCATCAGGCCGGTGGCGAACAGCAGAAGCTGGACGAGGACTTCCTCGTGGCGCTGGAACACGGCATGCCGCCCGCTGGCGGTATCGGCATCGGCATCGACCGCTTGTGCATGATGCTGCTCGGCCAGGAAAGCATCCGCGACGTGATCCTGTTCCCGCAGTTGAAACCGAAGCAGTAGGTCTTTTCGCGCTAAACACGCGAAAAGACGCCAAATATTTGGGAAAATAAAGACCCGGCAGGTTCATCACCAGCCGGTTTTTTCTTGTCTTAAATTTTAGCGCCTTTTCGCGTGTTTAGCGGGAAACCAATCACTTCCGCTTCTCATCCGCATCGATGAAATCAACGAACGTCTTGATATCATCGCGATGAGCTAGGCCAGCGGCTTCCTTACGCTGCTTCAGACGGTCTTGCATCGCGGCATCATCGGCTTTGGGATAGTTCATCATGCCATCGGCGTGAACTTTCTTTTCCGCATCCGTTTTCTTCACGTTCTTGGCCACCCAATCAGCCACCTCCCCGTCTGTGATCGTCCCTTTCACCACTTCGATGAATTGCTCGTGAACAAGACCAGCGGCCTTCAGCCACGTGCCGTCGAAGCCTTTGCCGAAGTTCGGCTGATAATCAGCATGAAGTTTGCCCGCAAGATGCAGGCGCACCTTGTCGATATAACGCGGCAGATGCATCCAGCCGCTCATGGTTTCCCGCGGACTGCGAGGATAAATGATGTCGCTCATAGTTTTTAAAAATTTAATCTTATCAGGAGGTGGAGCAAGGATACGCTTGCGTATGTCGTCTTGTTCTTTGAGTCCTATCTTCTTTTCGGCGAAAATGCAGGATAAAGCTTGCCCCAATAATCGGTCCGTAACGGCTGCATCGTTGGCCAAAATACGAGCAAAGCGCCGATCACGGGCAGAGATAGTTCCACGCTCACCTCGCAATAAGATACGGGCGGCAATCCGTGATTTCACCCAACTGGCATCGCGCACTGTTCACTTCTTACCCCTTCAACCTCTGCTTAGCAAGAAGGTGAAAAACGACCACATCACTAGGTCTTGACAAAATTATGTGCATATTACACATATTGTATTGTGCAAAGAACGGCTGAGGCTATCGCCATCAACAACCTGAATCATCCGCTGGGCTTCATCGTCAACCGGACGGCCTATCTGATCCGCGTGCGCATGCGCGAGAGGCTTAAGCTTGAGGGCCATTCACTCACGCCGGAGGAAATGGCCATCATTCACCATCTCTGGCAGCAGGACGGCCAGACGCAGAGCCAGCTCGCCAGCGCCGCTATCCGCGAGCGCACCACCACCACCCGTCTGCTGGACGGGCTCGTGCGCAAGGGCTTTGTGGAGCGGCGTGGGCATCCTGATGACCGGCGCAAGGTCTGCACCTGGCTCACCAAGAAAGGTCTGCAACTGCGCGACCGCCTGTTGCCCATAGCCATGCAGATGGCCAAGCACGCCACCGATGGCCTGTCCCCCAAGGATGTCGAAACCACCATGCGGACGCTGACGCATATCCAGACCAATTTGCTGAACCTGAACCTCGGTGAACAAAAGGATTGAGGCTGCCATGAAACGATTTAACCACCTCTCTACCCTCGCCTTGAGTTGCCTTGCCGTCCTGCTTTTGGCCGGCTGCAAGCCAAAGCCCAACGGTTCGTGGCAAGGCTACATCGAGGGCGAATACGTTTACATCTCCGCTCCGCTTGGCGGCACGCTCACGACACTGAATGTGAAACGCGGGGACACAGTGAAGAGCAATCAACCGTTGTTCACCCTGGAGAGCGCCGCAGAAACGGCAGCCCTGCAGGAAGCCGAACACAAGCTAGCGCAAGCGAAGGCCAAACGTGACAACTTGCTCAAAGGCCGTCGCCCTACCGAAATCGCCGCCCTCGAAGCCCGGCTGGCGCAGAACAAAGTCTCCTCCGCTCTCGCCGAACGCGAGTTGGGACGCCTGACCACACTGCAGAAGAGCAACAGCGGCGCCATCTCCCAAGAGCAGCTAGATCAGGCCCGTTCGAAATTCGAGAACTATCAGGCCGAAGCCAGGCTCATCCAAGCGGACATCGCCACCGCCAAGCTCGGCGCCCGTGAGGATGAGATCAAAGCGGCTGAGCTGGAGATCACCATGCTGCAAGCGACGCTGGCAAAAGTCCGATGGTCCGTAGATCAGAAACAGCAAGTTTCGCCGGTCGAAGGCGCCGTGAATGACACACTCTATCGTCCCGGAGAATTCGTCAGCGCCGGGAACCCCATCGTATCCCTGCTCCCGCCGCAGAACATCAAGGTCCGTTTCTTTGTGCCGCAGGACAAGCTGCCCTCGCTCAAGACCGGCACTCCCGTCCAAGTCACCTTGGATGGAACCGATATAGTCTATGCGGCTACCGTGAGTTACATCGCCACCCAAGCGGAGTTCACTCCCCCAGTCATCTACAGCCAGCAGACGCGCTCCAAGCTGGTCTTCATGATCGAGGCGCAATTCAACCCGGCTGACAGCACCACCCTGCATCCCGGCCAGCCCGTGGATGTCCGTCCTGGTTCCTAGAATCACACGCATCGCGCCATGACGGAAACCGTACAGAGCAACACTGAACTCGTGATCGATGTCTCGGGCATCACGAAGCGGTTTGGTGCGCAGACGGTGGTGAACAGTATCGCCATGCAGGTGCGGCGCGGTGAGATCTACGGCTTCCTCGGGCCCAACGGCAGCGGCAAAACTACCTTCCTCCGCATGCTCTGTGGTTTGCTCAAACCTGATGCGGGTCAAGGCACTTGCCTAGGCTATGACATCCTCCAGCAATCCGATGAAATCAAGAAACACGTCGGCTACATGACGCAGAAGTTCAGTTACTATGAGGATCTGAATCTGGAAGAGAATCTCGATTTCATCGCTCGCATTTATCAAGTGCCGAATCGTCAACAAGCCGTTAGCGACAGCTTGCACAAACTCGGTCTTCATGCGCGCCGCAAGCAATTGGCCGGACAACTCTCGGGCGGCTGGAAGCAACGGCTTGCCCTCGCCGCATCGCTGATTCATACCCCGCAACTGCTCCTGCTGGACGAACCCACAGCAGGTGTGGACCCGAAGGCTCGCCGTGATTTCTGGGAAGAGATCCACCAACTCGCCGCCGAGGGGCTCACGGTGCTAATCACCACGCATTATATGGATGAAGCCGAGCGCTGCCATCGCCTCGCCTACATTGCTTATGGAAACCTGCTGACGAGCGGCACAGTCGATGACGTTGTCTCCGGCGCGAAGCTCACCACTTGGGAAGTCGCCGGGCCCGATCTCGCCAAGCTCGCGAATGAATTGCGCAAGCTGCCCGGCATCGAGCAAGTCGTCGCTTTCGGGAATACGCTGCATGTCAGCAGCCATCAGGGTGAGGCCCTGCGGGCGGCCATCCAGCCTTGGATGAAACCGCCTTACCGCTGGCATCAGGTCGAGTCCAGCCTGGAACATGTCTTCATCAGCCTGATGGAGCGCGCACAGGATAATTTCAAATGAGCGGCACTCGTTTCTCATTCAAGCGTCTGTGGGCGGTGGTGGTGAAGGAATTCATCCAGATGCGCCGTGACCGGCTCACCTTCGGCATGATGGTGGGCATCCCAATGATCCAGCTCATGCTCTTCGGTTTCGCCATCAATTCCGATCCGAAGCATCTGCCCACGGCGGTCATAGCGCAGGATCACAGTCCTTTCACACGCACGTTCATCTGGAGCTTGAAGAACAGCCGTTACTTCGATCTCGTGACGGTGGCGGAATCCGAGCGCGAAGTTCAGTTCCTGCTGGATGAAGGCGATGTGCAGTTCGTCATCCACATCCCGGAAGACTTTTCGCGCAAGCTCATGCGGGGCGAACGTCCCAAGCTGCTCTTGCAGGCGGACGCCACGGATCCTGCGGCCACCGGCAATGCCATCGCGGCCATCAACACGCTGGTAACTGGCGTTTTCGACCGTGACTTGAAAGGCCCCTTGCAGAAGCTGCGCAACAAACCCGGCCCGGTGGAGATGCAGATTCACCGCCACTACAATCAAGAGGGCAAGACGCAATACAACATCGTTCCCGGACTCATGGGCGTGGTGCTCACCATGACCATGATCGTCATCACGGCACTCGCCATTACCCGCGAGCGCGAACGAGGCACCATGGAAAATCTCCTCGCCACCCCGGCCCGGCCAGCCGAAGTGATGTTCGGAAAAATCATCCCCTACATCATGGTCGGGTATATCCAGACTGGACTCATACTTGTAGCCGCCAAGTTCCTGTTCAATGTGCCCATGCTGGGCAGCATTCCCCTGCTCCTCGCTTTGATGCTCGTCTTCATCGCGGCCAATCTGGCCGTCGGCATCACCTTCTCGACCATCGCGAAGAACCAGCTCCAGGCCATGCAGATGTCCTTTTTCTTCTTCCTGCCATCCATCCTGCTGTCCGGTTTTATGTTCCCGTTTCGCGGCATGCCGGAGTGGGCCCAGCATATCGGCTCCGCCCTGCCGCTGACCCACTTCCTGCGACTGGTCCGCGGAATCCTGCTGAAGGGCAACACGCTGACCGAAGCCTATACCCATATCTGGCCCATCGCCGTATTCCTCGTCATCGTGATGACGATCGGCATCAAGCGTTACAGGCAGACGCTGGATTGATCAGTCCGACGGCTTCAACTCGATGGTGGTGACATCGTTATTGCCTCGTAGGACGAAATCAGCAAACCATTCCGGGCATACACATGAAAACTTTGCGTTCACTCGCGCTCGTTCTCGCTTTGGCTGGCTCGATCACCACCCTGCCCGCGCAGCCAGCAGCCACGAAAGACCCGGCTCATTACCAGATTCCCGAGAAGGATGATGGACTGCCCGGTGCTGGACCGATCCGGCGATACGATTGGTTCAAGAAACTCTGGGTGCAAAAGCGCACGGGGTGGGCACAACGTGTGCAGCAGGATCAGAACGCCGTGGTGTTCCTGGGCGATTCTATCACGCAAGGCTGGGGCGATAATCTGGGCAACAGTTTTCCAGGCATGAAAGTCGCCAACCGCGGTATCAGCGGGGATACGACGCGTGGCGTGCTCATCCGTCTGGAAGAGGATGTGCTCTCGCTCAAACCCAAGGCGATCGTCCTGCTCATCGGCACCAACGATCTCGAAGAGCAAGCCGATCCCGAAACGATCACTGCGAATCTCAGGCTGCTGCTGGCCGAATTTCAAAAACACAATCCCAAGATGCCGGTCATCTTGAACCAGGTGTTCCCGAGTTCCGATACGAAGAAACGTCCGGCGGACAAGATCAAGAAGATCAACGAGCTGTATCAGGCGGCGATCAAGGGCAATCCGCAAGTGACGCTGGTGGAGACCTGGCTGCTCTTCGCCAATGCCGAAGGTGATGCGAAGAAAGAGGAGTTCCCGGATCTTCTGCACCCGAACAAGGAGGGTTATGCGAAGTGGGCCAGTGCTTTGCGCCCTGCCCTCTCTGTGCTGGGATTGCTGGAATCTCCCACCGACACGTTCAAGCCAGAGGAAGGTTTCAAGCGTCTATTCAACGGAAAAGACCTCACGGGCTGGGGTTATAAAACCAATAACTTTGATGGCAAAGCTGCGAGCATCGACGGACGTTACACGGCCAAGAACGGAGTGCTCATCGTGAACTATCCGCCCGATTATCGGAAAATTCAACAGATCTGGACCACGCAACAGTTCCCCAAGGATTTTATCCTCAAGCTCGAGTTCCGTGCCGGAGTGAATGCGGACAGCGGTATCTTCATCCGCCAACCACAATTGCAATGCCGAGACTACCCTATCGCCGGCCCTTACAAGGACCTGAAGAACTACAAAGCGCAGGACTGGAATGAGGTGGTGGTCACGGTGACCAATGGCGTTGCCCACTGCACCAGCAATGGCGAGGTGCTAAACGCCGCGATGAAGGTGCCGGCGACCGGCCCCATCGGCCTGGAGGGCGACCGCGGCATCATGGAATACCGGCGGATACGGCTGAAAGAGCTGCCTTAAGCTCCTTTGCTCCTGATCAGTAATTGGGCGATGACCGGCCTCCAGAGACTGGTGATCCAGTCTGCGCAGACTGGTCCCACGCGTTCCACTTGCCAGCCGGAATAGTTAAGCTCATTCACCATGGACAGAGAGCGTTCGTAGTTGGATGAATGCACAACCAAGGGGCAAACAGGTGTTTGTCTGGCAAGAAACTCAGCTACCAGCAATCCGTCAGCCGCATCCTCTGAAGCAGGCACTTCATTGAGATCATGATCCAGTGAGATCAACCGGGCATTTCCGAGGTGAGCGGGCAACTCCCTGATCATTACTCGTGCATTATTCCAGAAAATGATTTCGGATCCGTGAGCCAACTCCTTGAGAACTTCGATGAAACCATCCCTGCGTTCCTGATTGTCCTCCAGAATTAAAATCCAGTTGCGCACGTTTATCCCGCCTTGTGCACGTACGGCACGAGGTCGATGCGCCACTTGCCCTGACGTTGCGGCTTATTATTGAAACACAGCGCATGATACGCCGCTCCCAACGCCCCTGCATACTCACCCACCTGTGCCGGCACAATCTTCGCGCGAGTGCCTGTGGGTTGCCATTCCATCGATTCCAGAAATTCTTCCAACGGCTTGAACAAAGCTTCTCCCGCCCGGGCGATACCCCCGCCGATGATGACCACCTCCGGGTCCAGGATGTTGATAAAGGAACACACACCCGCTGCGAGTGCTTTCACCGATTTCAACCAAATCTCTTTCGCCTTCGCATCGTCGGATTTATACGCCGCGATAAGATCGTGCGTAGTGGCAAACCGTCCGCCTGAGCGTTCGCTGATGGTGCAATTCCCGATGGCCACTTCCAAGCTGCCCGGCGTGCCGCAGATATCCGTTACTCCATCGGGATCCAGACTCGTATGCCCCAAATGCCCTGCCCGCCCTAGGCGCCCGCGCAAAAGTTGCCCATCCACGATCGCCGCTCCGCCCACGCCTGTGCCTAGTGTCAGCATGATGACATTCTGGCAGCCTTTGCCCGCGCCCATCCACACTTCACCGAGCAAGGCCGCATGCCCGTCATTCAGCACCGGCACGGTCTTCTCCATCTGCAAATGTTTTGTCCAGTCCAGCCCGACCAATCCCGCCAGACGCCCCGGCATATTCGCGATGGATTTCCCATCCGCCGCGGCTAGTCCTGGTGCAGAAAGCCCAATGGCAATCGGATCCTTACCCTGCTCTGCCGTAAATCCCCGCACGATCCCCGAGATGCGTTTCGCCCAGTCCATGCTTGCACTAGCATCAAAATCTTCCTGCCGCTTGACCAGCACTTCTCCCCGGGCCGTCACCACGACAGCCTTCACGCTCGAACCGCCCAGATCGATACCTAACGCGTAAGGTTCAATTTTCATCAACACCTCCAATCTGCCGCCATTCCGCCGGACTACAACCGCGAAATTATGCGCCTCCTTCCGTCACTTCCCAGCCGCCATCCACCGCCAGCACCTGGCCGGTGATGAACTTCGCCTCGTCCGACAGCAAGAAAACCGCCGCCGCACTCAAGTCTTCTGGCTGCCCGATACGTCCGCCATCCAAAGGCTGCTTTGTCCGAATGAACTTCATGATCGCCTCATTCGTCTGCGCGCGTTCGGACATCGGCGTCGCCACCAATCCCGGTGCAAGCACGTTGAAGCGGATGTTCTGCGTCGCGTAATAAGCCGCCGAAGCTCGCGTCAGCCCGACAATTCCCGCCTTCGCCGTAGCATACGCATGCGTGCTGAAGAATTTCGGTGACGGCGACCACGCCAGCACCGAGGCGAGATTCAGCACTACACCGCCCGACCCTTGCTTGAGAAGCTGCTGCACCGCCGCGCGATTCGAGTAGAACAGGGAATCCAGATTCACCCCCAGCGTATAAGACCAGCCCGTATCCGTGCATTCGTGCAAGGGCCCATCGCCCATCTTCCGGCCACTGCCACCCGCCACGTGATAGAGCCCGTGAAATCCTTTGAAATTTTTAAGTGCAGTTTTGATTGCCTTCCCTGCCGTATCCGGTCGCGAAGCATCCGCCGTGAGGACCTTCGCCGCTTTGCCCAAAAGCTTCTGTGCCTTTAGCGACGTCACCCGGTCCAATCCCACCGACACCACCTTCGCTCCCTCAGCTACAATCGCCTCAGCAGCCGCCAGCCCGATGCCACTCGTGCCGCCGATGATGACGATGACTCTATTCTTTAAACGCGAACCCATATCGCCTCCTACCTAAGCAGCATTCGCCCCGGAACGCCACCTCGATAAAAACTCTCCTAACTCACATCAAAATATCCTTCACCACATGCCCGTGCACATCCGTGAGCCGGAAGTAACGCCCTTGATACTTGAACGTCAACCGCTCGTGATCGATGCCCAGTAGATGCAGCATCGTCGCGTGGAAATCATGCACGTGCACGCCCTTGCTCGTCACATTGTAGCCAAATTCGTCCGTCTCGCCATACACCACACCCGGCTTAATACCGCCGCCCGCCATCCAGATGCTGAAACAGCGCGGATGATGATCACGCCCGTAATTCGTCGGCGTCAACTTGCCCTGCGAATAATTCGTGCGCCCGAACTCACCACCCCACACCACCAGCGTATCATCGAGCATCCCGCGCTGCTTCAAATCCTGGAGCAACGCTGCCGCCGGTTGATCCGTCTCCTGGCATTGCCGTTTGATGCCACCCGGCAAACCGCCGTGCTGATCCCAACCTTGGTGATAGAGTTGGATGAACTTCACCCCGCGCTCGGCCAAACGCCGCGCCTGCAGGCAATTCGCCGCAAAGGTTCCGGGCTTCTTCGCATCCGGCCCATACATATCCAGTGTTGCTTGCGACTCCTTCGAGAGATCCATCACATCCGGCACGCTCGTCTGCATACGATACGCCATCTCGTACTGCGCGATACGTGTATCGATCTCCGCATCTTGCACCTTCGCCGCACTGTGCTCGTGCAGTTCACGCAAGCGATCCAGCATCATGCGACGCCCCTCGCCATCGATGCCTTCCGGGTTGTTCAGATATAGCACCGGATCTTTGCCCGAGCGGAACTGCACGCCTTGATGCCGCGACGGCAGAAACCCGCTGCCCCACAAGCGCGAGTAAAGTGGCTGATCCGTTTTGCCCTTCGTGATCAGCACCACGAACGACGGCAAATTCTCATTATCACTGCCCAAGCCATAATGCAGCCACGCGCCGATGCTCGGCCTGCCGGAAAGCTGCGAACCCGTCTGCAAAAACGTGATCGCTGGATCGTGATTGATCGCCTCCGTGAACATCGAGCGCACGATGCAAATGTCATCCACCACCTTCGCCGTATGCGGCAGCAACTCACTCACCCACGCACCGTTCTTTCCATGCTGACCGAACTTGTAGATGGACCCTGCCAGCGGCAGCGACGCCTGATTACCCGACATGCCTGTCAGCCGTTGCCCCTTGCGCACCGAGTCCGGCAACTGCTCGCCATTCCTTTCATTGAGCAACGGCTTGTAATCGAACGTTTCCAACTGCGACGGACCGCCGCTCATGAAGAGGTAGATCACCCGCTTCGCCTTCGCCGGAAAATGCGTCTGCCCGTTCAAGATGCCCTTGTCCGCCGCTTGTGTCGCCGCACCAAATGAACTCACCGGATTGACCAAGTTCGCGAGCGCGATTCCGCCCAGCCCAAGACCGAAACGGTTCAAGAACTGGCGCCGGCTCAAGCCCAGCGCATCCAACGATCCCGTGCAAAGTGGTTGATGGTTCGTATTCATCGCTTCATCACAAATTCGTCAAAGTTCATCAACGTGCTCACCAGCATCGTCGTCGCCGCCACATCGGCAGCATCCAACGTCGTGCCTGCCTTCGCTTCGCCTGTCTTCAAGAGCTTCTGCGCCGCTTCTTTATTTTTCGCAAAACGCTCTTTCTGCTCCGTGAACAATCCCTCAAGAATCTTCACCTCTTCCTTGTCCGGCACACGTCCCGCCAACAAACGGAAGCTGTTGACCACTCGTTTATCCACCGCTTGCGGCTCCGCCTTCACCAATTTCTCCGCCAGCACCCGTGACGCCTCTACAAACTGCGGATCGTTCAGCAGCACCAACGCCTGCAACGGCGTCGAGGTCGTCTCCCGCTTCGCTGTGCAGATCTCGCGCGAGGTCGCATCAAAGCTTACCATGGATGGTGGCGGCGAGGTGCGACGCCAGAACGTGTAGAGGCTGCGCCGATACAGCTTCTCGCCTTTGTCCTGCACATACGTCTTGCCCGTGCCCGCTTCTTCCCACAGCCCCGCCGGTTGATACGGCTTCACGCTTTGCCCGCCGATGGTTGGATTCAACAACCCACTCACCGCCAGTGCCGCATCCCTTATCTGCTCCGCTGCCAGGCGATGCCGCGCACCGCGTGCCAGTAACAGATTCTCCGGGTCTTTCGCCATCTGCTCCTTCGTCGGCACCGAGGATTGTCGATAAGTCGCCGACATGAGGATGAGCTTGTGCAACGCCTTCCGATTCCAACCCGACTCCATGTAATGCCGTGCCAGCCAATCCAATAACTCTGGATGTGTCGGCCGTTGGCTCTGCGCGCCGAAGTCCTCCACCGTAGATACCAGACCGCGTCCAAAGTGTAGTTTCCAGATGCGGTTCACCGCCACGCGCGCCGTGAGCGGATTCCGCGCATCAGTCATCCACTGCGCCAAACCCAAACGATTCTTCGGATACTCTTTCGGCATCGCAAAAATGCGCTCTGGCGTCCCGGGAAACACTTCATCTGCTGGCGCATCATACGCGCCGCGTTTCAGCAGATACGTCGGGCGCTGCTTCGGCAGTTCCTTCATCACCATGATCTCTTGCACGCCATAAACCAGCGTGTTTTCCGCCACACGCAACTGTTTCAGCTCCTCTTGCGCTTTCCTATACAACTCATCGTGACGGTTCAGATAGTATACGAACAATCGCTCATCCGATTCCACTTTGGCTTGGCCAGCCACCGCCACCAGATTCTCCACCTCCAACCCCGTCAGTGCGACGTCATACACCGTGAACTCGTCGATCATTCCGTTCTTGAACCCATTGTCACGGAACCGCCCCGCCAAAGTCAGCGGGATGTTTCCGGCTTCCGCATCACCCCACTCAGCACGGTGGATGATATCTCGCGTCAAACCATCCCGCACAGTATCCATCGCCTGTCTCTTGCCATTAACATACAGCGCCACGCCAGCCGCCTTGCTGGATCCATCATATGTCACCGTGATATGGGACCACTCATTCAACGGCAACGCTTCCTTTGCCCGCACGCCGATCGCATTGCCCGGCCAGAAATGGATCAGTCCGAAGAACGGCTTGCCATCCTCCAGCACCAGCTCATATCCACGACTTCCCGAATCGCTCCACGCCCGGGAACGATGGAACACCACCGCCCGCGGCAACTTCTCCGTCGGCTTCACCCAAAGCGCGAAGGAGAACGCATCCGTGCGCTTGAATTCGCCCACGCCCTTGCATTCCAGCTCATTGTCCCCGCTGAACTGCAACGCCTGCCCCGCCTTGCCCGCCACCACTTTCGGTGCATCCATCAGCACCGCCACATTCGTTCCCAACGCATTCGGCGTCTTGTTATCCTTCACTTCATCCAGAGAGAACCGTGCCACGGGCTTCACCTCCGGCATCGCCGCACCCGGATTCTTCCATTGCTGAAACCGTCCCTGCGCCTCTTTTTCCACCCGCTTCAATTTCGCCCCCGCCTCAGCGATCTGCGTCTTGAGCAACAAGTGCTTCGATTCCTGATCATCCTTATACAGGCTCAATGCCGGTGTCGGTGTCGCCTTCGTGAAATGCGAATACAGCCCCGATTCATCGATATTATCGAAGAACGCGCTGAGCGAATAATAATCCTTCTGGCTGATCGGATCATATTTGTGATCGTGGCACCGGGCACACTCCAGCGTCAGGCTCAGGAACGCCGTGCCCATCGTGTGCACGCGATCCGACACATATTCCACGCGGAATTCCTCATCGATGCTTCCGCCCTCATTCGTCTGGCGGTGCAGACGATTGAACGCCGTGGCCAGATACTGGTCCCGCGTCGGCTTCGGCAGCAGATCCCCCGCGAGTTGCCACGTGACGAACTTGTCGTAGGGCAGATTCTCGTTGAACGCCTTGATCACCCAGTCGCGCCACGGATACATGTTCATGTCCACGTCCGCCTGATAGCCGAACGTGTCCGCATACCGCGCCAGGTCCAGCCACTCCCGCGCCATCTGCTCGCCGTATGCGGGTGATTGCAGCAAGCGGTCGATCACCTTTTCGTATGCCTTTGGCGATTTATCCGCCAGGAACGCATCCATCTCCGCCAACGTCGGCGGCAACCCCGTCAGGTCAAATGTCACCCGCCGCAGTAATTGCTCCTTCGTCGCCTCCCCCGAGGGCTTCAGCTTTTCCTGCTCTAGCCGCGCCAGGATGAACTGGTCAATCGGGTTCTTCACCGCCCGCGTGTTCTTCACCTTGGGCGGCGTGACCTTCGCGATTTCCGTGTAGGCCCAATGCTTGCCCCACGGCGCGCCCTGCTCCACCCACCGCTTCAAGGTCTGCTTCTGCTCCTCCGTCAGTGTGCGATGGGACGACGGCGGCGGCATCACGTCATCCTCATCCTTGCTCAGGATGCGCACGATCATCTCGCTCTGCTCCGGCTTGCCCTTCACGATGTTCGCCACGCCCTTGTTGACGCGAAATGCCCCCTCCTCCGTATCCAACCGCAGCTTCGCCTTTCGCCCCTCATCATCCGGCCCGTGGCAATGGAAACACTTGTCCGACAAGATGGGTAAGACATCTTTCGCAAAGTCCACCTTCCCCGCCGGGCTTGCCCCCAGCACCGCCCAAGAGCCCACGCACAGGCTGATAAAAGCAGCCCAGATCGCGGTCATTCCTTTTCCCATCGTGTGCATCGTTACTTAGATACCTTTAGTTTGCCCTCATCGCAATGGATGAAACGGTCCCTCTCATTGTAAAATCCTGCCGTATCCATTCGTTCTCGTCCTCGTCGTCGTCATCGACATCATGTTTGGAAGGGCTTTCTCTTCCCCCCCATCTACAATCCACCATCTTCCATCCACTTCCGTTTCTCATACGCCCTCATCCTGCCACCAAATCCTCGCCTCCGTTAACCTTCCATCGGCTACATCGGCTGTATCGTCACAAAATGTTCCTTTCATCACGCCCCCATCCAATCACAGCTTCCAGCCCTCCGGTATCACTACGCTCGCTATAACACGTACAACTGCACAAAATTTCGTTTTCATGCCCCTCATCCTGTCCCTTTATCCCGGCCACCGCTAACCATGCATCTCACTACATCCCACTGCATCCACACAAAATTCATCTATCACGCCTTCACCATGCCTGTTTTTCGGTCTGACCGCTAACCTTGTGTTCCACTACGTTCCAATCCGTTCACATAAAATTCATCATTCCCGCCCGGACCGCCTCGATCCGCCTTCTCTTTCCTGCCGCCATCGTGCCATCGATTTTCCCGTCACCGCTAGCCTTCGGTGAACCCGGTGAGCTCCATGGAGACAGAATCACTCACAAGCATATTTCCCCAATCCGTGTGTGTTTCCGTGTTTAATCCGTGGCTAAGAAATCTTCACCCTCAGCACCCTTAGTGGTGCATCTTCTAGGATAACTCCCTCTCTTGCCATTCCCTTCCAGCCAGCACATAGTATGGCACAAGTTCTCACGCCATGAACCACAAATGCCCTCATGAAACCATGCGGCTATAAACCCCGCTGGGAGTACATCTGCCTCGTTTACTGCCTCCTTTCCGCATGCACAATTGTAGTGTTGACCGCTATCGGTTTTGGGGATGTGCTGCTCCCCGCCTATCTGCTCTGCTCCTCTTTGCTTATAGTCACCGCCGCATTGACTCTCTTGGGTCAAACGATCTCCACCAGTCGCCGCTTCACCCATCTGTTGGTGGGCCTGTCCAGTCTGACCCTGATTATCTCCTCTTGCTTCACGCTCTGGCCCATGCGCCTCACCTACGCTCTCTCGCATGCTTCGCTTCACGCCTTGGCGCAACGCATCCAATCAGGCGAAAAAATCACCACTCCCGTGCAAGCTGGATTCTTCCGGGTGACCAAAGCCGAACTCTCCTCTCACGGTATCGTCTGCCTCTGGACAGTTCCCCGTCCCGGCGGCAACACCGGCTTCGTTCAGACCACGCCTGATCACATCCCCTTCAACCTCTGGTCCATGATCAGCCTGGACAACCAGTGGCAGTTCATCACCGAAGATTAGAGCGTTTTAAAAAATAATGCGGCCGATTGGAGCGAGGATTTTTGGGTGGTGACGAGGCTTTGGCGAAGGGGCAGGTTCCAAAGACCCTGTGACTGAGCCGAAACGACGCCACCACCCAAAAAGACCGCTCGCTTCGCTCCCTGTACAATCGGCTACAGTATTTTTTAAACCGCTCTAAACTGCAGCTCTCTCCCTTTGCCCTTTCCGTGTATTTTGTATATTCTGTGGTTGAACCCTACTTCGGCGAATCCCGCCACAACCACCGCATCGTATCCGGGAAGATGCTGCCGCCGTGTTTGCCGTTGTGCCCGCCATCGCCGAACACAAACTTGTAATCCCACCCCGCGTACTTCAGCGCTGCCGCCATGTCCTGGTTCGCCAGCGGCCAGTTACCGTGCATATTGTCGAGATCCGTTGAACCGTCTTGCAGGAAGACCCGGATTTTCCGGCGGCCCTCGAGCAAATTCATCGTGGAAGGCAGATAATAGTTCTTCGCATTCTCCGGCTTCGTCTTGCGAATCAATGACGGATAGACATGGCCACCGCGAATATTCGTGAAGCTGCCGATGTGGCTCACCACCTTGCCGAACACATCCGGCCGCTCCCATGCCACCGTGAAAGCACAGATCGCTCCCGAGCTGTTCCCGCAGATCGCCCGATCCGCCGGACTCTTGCTGAGGTTATACTTCTTCTCCAAATCGGGCAGCATCTCCTCAATGAGGAACCGAGCGTACAGGTTCGTCACTGAATCATACTCATAACTGCGATTCGAGCGCGCCTGCTGCCCCTTCTCCGCCGCCGGATAAGTCCCTGGATTGATGAAAAGTGCGATGGTCACCGGCATTTCCTTCGAGGCGATCAGGTTATCAAACACCACCGGCACCCGATAGGAACCGGTCGCACTCACCATGCCTCCGCCATCCTGGAAAACCATGAGACTCGCGGGTTTGGCGGCGTCATACTGCGCCGGCACGTAGGTCCAGTAATCGCGCGTCGTACCGGGGAACACCTTGCTGTCCTTGAGCGTGAACTTCTCCACCTTCCCTTGCGGCACTCCTGCCTTCACCTGCGAATCCGGCCCTAACTTGTAATCATCCGCCGCCAGCACGACAGCCGTGAACGAGAGACACATAAACGCCACCAAAGCAGCACGCATACGGAGAAATTGCATGCCCTGAATACTGCGCGAGTTGGCCCCGCTGTCAATGTTCTGCGGCATCTTACCTCGCCCTTCAGATTTTGATCTTCCGCACCACCTGCTGGTTCGCCTCCCAATACGTCTTCTTCAACTTGATCGTCGGATCATCCGCCGCCGGTTGCTCGCGTCCATCTTCATCCGTCGCTCTAGAAATCAGCGTATGCTCCCCTTCCCCCGCACCCTTCCAGTCATAGCTCCAGAACGTCCACGAATACTCCGAATGGTTCGTCTTGTCCAAAGTCGCCTTCTGCCACGTCCCATCATCCAGCTTGAGTTCCACCGATTTGATCGGCGTGCCATCGCTCCACGCCGCCCCCTGCACACGCAAGGTTCCGTCCTTCAGCTTCAACACCCGCGCCACGATGCTCTTCACATTCATGAAACTTACCGAGGTCTCACGATACAGCACATCCCCATCCGCCTGTTCCTCACCGCGAATGGTCACATATTCACGCGCCATGTACTTGCTCATGAACCGCCGGTCCTGCACTTCGATGCGCGATAACCACTTCACCCACGCCACACCATACCAGCCCGGCACGATCAGCCGCAACGGATACCCATGTTCCTTCGCCAACGGCTGCCCATTCATCTCCCAGCACAGCATGATCTTGTCCTGCATCGCATCTGTCAGGGACAGGCTCCGCGAGAACCGCATGTCAAACTCCGCTTCCCGGATCTTCTCCCGCTTCTCGTCCGTGCCGATGAACACCACCTCGACACCCCGCTTCTTGATCCCGCACTGCTTCAGGATCGGGGCCAGCGGAGTGCCCTTCCATTTCACGTTCGCCACCGCTCCCATGAAATTTGGGCTTGCCCCGTTGCCACCGCATTCCAGCGTGGCCATGATTTCCTTCTGCGGCCGCTTCTTCAGGTCCGTCAGCGTCAACGTGATCGGCTTCTCGACGAACCCGCCGATCTCCAGCTTCCACTGGTCCGCCTCAATGACCGGCGTGTTGTAATGGCTCACCACATAAACGTTCTCGTTCGGTGTGGTCCACGTCTTCAATTCTTCCCACTGCACCATCGGCCGGTTGGGATTCTTCGGCTGCGGCGTGGTGAACGGCACCAGCACTGCCCCCTCTTCGGGCTCACCAAAACCGAACACCGACAATGGCCGCTGGGCAAACGCCAACGCTGCAAATGCCACACTGCCTTTAAGGACAGCTCTGCGTGAAATGGTCTTCATATTCGGATTGATTAGAGTCTCGGCGCCGCTGGCTTATGCGGTGCCAGGAAATTCGGCGCCCCCTTCACCTTGATCTTGCGCTTGTAGATCACCGGCCCGCACGCGGCATAGAGCGTATCGAAGTTCTCACCACCGAAATCCAGATTCGACACCCGTCCATTCGGTGTCGGGATGATGCAGTTCACGCGACCCGCCTGATCACACACCTGAAGTCCCATCGCCGTAGCCACCCAAAGACGGCCATCACGATCCACGCGCATGCCATCGGAGCCCGCATCCTGGCGATTGTCCGGCTCGTGCAGCCAGTAATACTTCTGCTTGTGCTGCAACGTGCCATCCGCCTTCACCTGATAGCTATATACCCAGCGCGTCTTCATGTCCGAGACATAGAGCAGCGTCTGGTCCGGCGACAGCGTGATGCCATTCGCGAAGATCAATCCCGAATCCACCACCTTCTTCGTGCCATCCGGCTTCACCAGCCAGACCTTGCTCGGACTCACGCGATCCCAGCTCGATTCGGTCACGTAGATGTTCCCATTGTTCGCCACCGTCAGGTCGTTGCCTTTGAAGCCCGATGCGATCACCGTCGCCTTACCATCTGTCGCATACGCCACGATGTTGCTCGTCGCCGCGCAAACCGTGTAGAGCCGCCCATCCGGTCCGAAACGCTGGCCATCACCCAAGTTATTATCCTCCACGAACGTCACCGCCTTGCCCTCCACCAGCTTCATCGTTTTCTTCATCCCGCCCGTGTTGAAGAACACCTCACCCTTCGCATTCACCGCCACACCTTCCGTGCCCTTGTAGCCTTCCGCCGCGACCTGCCACTCTTCACCCGGGATGAGAATGTCCTTCAACTGCGGCGAGCCCTGCCCCTTCTTCACCGGCTCCGGCCAGCCCTTCCACAGATAACGCATCGCATCCGGGAACACCGCCGTGCCGTGCTTGCCATTGTGTCCACCCTCGCCCCACACGAACGAATGCTCATAACCCGCGAACGCAAACGACCGCTGCATCGCCTGATTCACGATCCACCAATCGCCAGCGTAGATGTTTAAGTCATTGCTGCCATCCTGCAGGAACACCCGCAACGGCTTCGGCTCAAATTTGCGCACGAGGATCGGATACTCATCCGCCCCGCGCAGACCCACATACGTGCCGATCGTGCTGAACACCCGGCTGAACCCATCCGACCGCTCCCAAGCCGCCGTGAAGGCACACACCGCGCCGCTGCTCGAGCCACCGATCGCCCGGTCATTGCCGTTCTTGGAGAGCACGATTACCCTTCCATCCGCCGTCTTCTTCGTCTCCACTTCCGGGAGCAACTCTTCAAGCACGAACTTGGCGTAATCCCCACCGAGACCATCGTATTCGTAACTGCGATTGAACCGCGGCAAGGCATTCGTGTTCGCCTCCTTCACCCGGCCATGCACCACGAAGACCCCGATCGTCACCGGCATGTCCTTCTTGTGGATGAGATTGTCGAACACCGTCGGCGCGCCCCATTGTACCCCGTCCTGGTTCACATACACGCACGCGGGCGTCTTGCCGTCATACTGCTTCGGCACATACACCGTCACATCGCGTATCGTCCCCGGGAACACCTTGCTCTTCTCGAAGCTGAACTTGATCAACTCCCCCTGCGGCACCCCCTCTTGCTTCTTGGAATCAGGGTGGACCGGATACTCATCCGCCGCAAACACGCTGGCCGCGATGAGCAATGACGAAGCGAGAACAAAAACAGATGTCAGGCGCATAGATTGAATGCACCCGATTATGGTGACCAAATGGACAAATTCAATGAGATGTTATCCCTCACAACCGCAACCGACGTTAGCAGGCTAAAACTAAACCAGGTAAGGATGGCTTCCACGCCGTCCCAAACTTCACCTTTACGCTAACGCCAACCACCAGCAGGAACTTGGAACCACCAAAGCCTTTAATCGAATCCACTGTTACTTCATTCTCCTTTCTTAATTCTAAATTGTTTCCCCGAGTGCAGTGCCGTTTCCTCCCTCCCTACGATTGGGAGTTCCGATTCAGTGTCTGCCCAATGACCAGGCTGGTTCCTCAGTGCGCGGAAGTAAGCCTTCTTTATCCCCCCTCACTCACCTCGACGCTCCTCACTCCCGCCACCAACCGCCGGATCAACTCCGCATCCTTCTTCCCCGGAGCCGATTCCACACCGCTCGAGACATCCACCCCATACGGCCACACCTCATGCACCGCCTCCGCGATATTCTCCGGCGTAAGCCCGCCCGCCAGCACGATGGGTTTCCCGGAATCTTTCGCCTGCACCGCCAAGTCCCAGTTAAAAACCGCGCCCGTGCCACCCTGCTGACCCGCCACATAGCTGTCCAGCAACCACGCGTCCGTATTGTAATCCGTCAACGTGACGAGCGAAGACGCATCCTTCACCCGAAACGCCTTCATCACCTTCAGCGGCGCGAATTGCCGGCAAAACTCCGGCGTCTCCTCCCCGTGCAATTGGATGGTATCCAGCCCGATCTCCTTTACGGCACGAAATACTTCTTCCGCCGTCGGGTCCACAAACACACCCACCTTGCTCACGAACGGCGGCAATGACCGCACGATCTCCGCCGCTTTCGCATTGGTCACAAACCGCTTGCTCGGCCCCCAAAGCATCAGCCCGATGGCATCCGCTCCGGCCTCCGCCACCGCCTGGGCATCACCAACCGACGTGATCCCGCAAATTTTGATTCTTACACGCATCGCCAAAAATTCAGTGAGCCTAGCATACCCCAAACCTACTGAAATGATAGCAGGAAACTGCTACTTAACTATCTCGCCAAACTCACAACTGTACTGCTTCCCACAATTCGTGCAGACGCCCTCCTTCAGTTTCAGATCCGGCGACCACGTATACACCGTGCCACAACTCGGACACTTCACCTCGTAATACTTCCCCGCCGCCCGATACGCCTGCAACTGTTCCTGCGCGGGTGAACTCAGGTCTTCTTCCGACAGATTACTCAGAGCCGATGGACTGAAATCACCGCTCGCTGCCAGGCGCATCGCCTGGGCATTGATCGCCGCCTCGAAACAATTTCGCACCAGCCGTGCATTGCCGAATTGCTCATCCGCCCGCTCACGCAGATAGGTGAAATGATGCACCAGCTTCTCCCGCAAGCCCGGCGTGAGGTGCAGCGCATTCTTGCGACAGATACTGGCGAAGATGCGGCACAGCTCCGGCACCGTGTAATCGGGGAACTCGATGTAGCGGGTGAAACGGGAACTCAGGCCCGGATTGGAATCAATGAACGTCCGCATGTTTTCCGGATAGCCCGCCACGATCACAATGAGCCGGTCCCGATTATCCTCCATGCGCTTCAGTAGCGTATCGATGGCTTCGCGCCCGAAATCCTCGCCCTCCTTCGCCAGCGTATACGCCTCATCGATGAACAGGATGCCATCCAGTGCGGAATCCACCACGGCATTCGTGCGCGGCGCCGTCTGCCCCACATACTCTGCCACCAGCGCTGCGCGATCGCACTCCACCACATGCCTTTTCTTCAAGACGCCCAGCACTCGGAAAATGCGGCCCATCAATCGTGCCATCGTGGTCTTGCCCGTGCCCGGATTGCCGGTATAGACGGTGTGATACGTGGCCGGGATGGCGGGCATCCCCTGCCCGATGCGCATCTGTTGGAGCCGCGCGAAGTTCGCCACCTCCCGCACCTTTTGCTTCACCACGTCCAGCCCCACCAAGTCATCCAACTCCTTGAGAATCTCATCCAGCCGGTCATGCCCCACCACCTGTGCCGATTCCGCCGCCTGACGTTGCACTTCGTGGCAAATGGCCGAAGTCTGCTCCAGCAGGTATTGCACGAAACGGTTCTCCTTCGCCGAAAAATCGCCATCAATGCCCGCCAATGCATCACATACCTCACGCAGCAGCGAATCGTAGAACAAGATGACCAACGGCGGCAGTTCGAGCTTGGTGATGACCCGCGCGATCTCGCGGAATGGTTGATCCAGCCCGGCCTTCACCGTCTCTTTGACTGCTTCACGCAAATGCTGCAATCGCTCCGCCGTCTGGTGCATGAAGTCCGACACCTCATCCTTCACCCGCAACGGTCCCGTACCATTGATGCGGCCCGTCAACGCTTCGAATCTTTCCCGATTATGCCGTTGGAAAAGTCCGATGAAACCACCGGCCATCTTCTGCGGGCCGTTGCTATAAAGGCATGCCACCCAAAACTGCGCCGAAGCATCCGCCACCAGCGAACGGTCATCCTCCGCCACCATCACCGACCAGATACCGCCCACGATCTTGCGAAAGGATTCATTCAGGCTCGCCAGCAGATCAGTCGTCCCTTGCGATGTTTTCTCAAAGGAGACTTGCGGCGGGGTCAGGATTTCCAAGAACTCCGCGAGCAGCTTGGCACTGAACAGGGCCCGTTGCAGCCGCAACACCGATTCCTGATGACACTCCGTGATGCGGCAGACCTCCGGTATATGCTCCTGCACATACTTGTGCCACTGACGATAATCCGCATCGAGCTGGAGCAGGTCATTCCCCTGCTCTTCCCCCAGCACTCCGGACTGGCGCAAGTGCGCGACGATCTCCTTGACCGTCAACTTGTTGTAATCCGCCAGGTCATCCGCCGTGAACTGGCTCAAGCGCCGTGTCTGACCGTCACCCGAAATGCAGACCAACACCGCCCCCGGCAGCAATGGGTGCTTCGAATAATCAGTGGCGACCTGGCGCAATAACATGGCGTTCCCTCAACCTCAGGTTTGTCACCGCTAAGAAAACCTGCTGGAGCGTCAGCGGGCAATTCCAAAGAAACGCCATCTTTCTCCCCATTGCGTCGGCTATTTCCCGAACTTCTCCAGCGCCGCCTTCCGGAACGCCGGCTGGATCTTCCCCCCATCCGGCCCAGCATAACCCTGATGCTGCACCAGATAGATCGTCGCCAGCCCTTTATCCTTATGGATCGTCATGTTTGTAGAAAGCGCACCACCATGTCCGAACTCCCCATTCCCCTGCACTGCCCAGCCCAGCCCGTAACTCTCCTTCAGATTCGCCGGTGTCTGCCGCTTCGACATCTCCGCGACGGCCTTCTCCGAGAGATAACGTCTCCCGTCCAGTTCGCCCCCGTTCAAGATCATCTGGCAGAACCGCGCCACATCATGTCCTGTGGAGAACAACCCGCCACCCGGCATCGGCTGCCGCCGCGGCTCATCCAGCGGATAAAAAAGATACTGCGTCCGCGTCTCCTCCAATCCGTTCTTCGCCGCATTCGGCTTGTACGTCTTCGCCAGCCGCTCCACCTGCTTCTTTGTCAGCCAGAACCCCGTGTCCTTCATCCCCAGCGGATAGAACAGCCGCGCGTTCATGAACTCCTCATAAGACATCCCGCTCACCACCTCGATGATCCTTCCCGCCGTATTGATCCCCTCATTGCTGTAGAGATACTTGCTGTCCGGCTCATGCAACAAGGGCGACATCGCATAGCTCCGCACCACCGTCGCCAGCGGCAGCATGTCCAGCGTCGGCTCCTCGATGCCTGATTTGAACGCCATCCCGCTCGTATGCGAAAGCATGTTGCGCACCGTCACCGGTCGCGTCGGCTTTTTCAACAGCACATGGTTGTCATCTTTCTCCGCGATGACCATCTGCCCCTTGAACTCCGGCAGATACTTCTCCACCGGCGCATCCAGATCGATCTTCCCCTCATCCACTAGCAGCATCACCGCCGTGCCCGTGATCGCTTTCGTCATCGAGGCGATCCAAAAGATGCTGTCCGCCTTCATCGGCTTCTGCTTCGCGATATCCGCATACCCCACCGTCTCCACACTTAGTATCTTGTCCTTGCTCACCACCACGGTGACCGCCCCCGCCAAGGCGTTCTGCTCCACGAACGGCAGCAAACTCTTTGCGATGCCCTGCGGTGAATCCATCGGCAGCTTCTGCGCACTGGCAGAAAACGCCAAAGCATAAACCGCCACCCCGAGCCATGTGATGAGATTCCGCCGTGTCGTGTTCATAAAAATTTCAAGTTTGCCCCACAGTATTAGATATGATCTCGCCAGCCGCGAAACAATACCAGCTCCCGCCAGAGATTGGTGATGGACATGGCTGAAAGGATGCGAAGAGCCACCACACCAAGTCAAGTGCCCGCCTTGCGCCGGAAATACTTCACTACCGCCTCGGCATCCTCCTGAAACACCTCCCGCTGCCAGGACATGCTCAGTCGCTCCGCACTTTCCTGACTGGAAAACTCTCCGCACAATAACCCGTTCAGGAAAACCTCCGTCTCCCCCGGCAACTCCACCACCTCTGGCACTCGCCCATGAAACCACCCCGTCGGCATCTCCTGCAGCGCCCTCCCCGGCCACGCCATCACCCACAGCACCCGCACCAGCGTCGCGAACATCACCGCCGCTCCGCCCTTCAATGGTCCCTGCACCTCCCAGCCCGCTTCCACCTCGGCGACCAGCCTTAGCTCCAACCGTTCCTCCCGCAATCGCCACAGCAAAAACCTCGGTGGCGCCGGCCACACCCCCGCCCGGTTGAAGCGCGGTTTCAATTCCCGCAACAACTCCGCCTCCCGCGCCAGTGCCGCCGCTTCATCCGCACATTCCTGATACTCGATCCGCACCACACATTTCAGCAATCGCAGCAGCCGCTTCGGCACCCGGTCCGGATTCGCCACGCGATAATTCCCCAACCGCTGCCGCAGATCCTTCGCCTTGCCCACATACACGATCGCCTCCGCCCCATCCCGCATCAGGTACACGCCGGGCCGCCTTGGCAGTTGCCGGAAAAAATTTATCCCCAACCGTTCAACCAACGGCCGGGCATCAGGAAACATCAATGTCTGCGCCCCATTCACAGAAAGCAACCGCCCCTCTCAGTCCGCCTTTACCCTCACCAGACTCATTCCTTTGGTGCCGACTCCAGCTTCTTCTTCACCTCTTCGCTCACCTCGATCTTGAGTGATTTCTCCCATGCCTCGCGCGCCTTGAGATAATCCTTCAACGATGCATAGATATCGCCGAGATGATCGTAGAGCGTCGCGTCCTCCTCCTCCACATGCTTCATCGCCTTGAGCATCCAGTCCAGCGCAGGCTTGGGCTGGTTCAGCTTGAAGAGCACCCACGCCATGCTGTCCAGGAAGGCCGCGTTTTCCGGTTCCTGCTTCACCGCCTTCTCGATCAGGATCTTCGCGCGCTCCAGATTCTCCCCGCGCTCCGCCCACATGTAGCCGAGATAATTCAGTGCCTCTGCGAAGTCCGGCTCCATCTCCAGGCACTTCTCGAAATACTTGGCCGCCTCGGCATAGTCTTTGTTCCGCTCATACGCCGCGCCCATCTGGAAATAGAACTGGGGCGTCAATCTCTCCGGCGCGGTCGCCCGGGCCATGACCTCCGCCGCCGTAAGCTCCGCCACCGCCTTGTCATACTTCTTCAGCCGGTTATAGGTGATTGCCCGGTAGAACCGGTTCACGAAACTGTCACCGAACTTCCCCTTGGCCTTGTCCAGCACACTCAGTGCCTGCTCCGGCTTCTCGTTCAGGTTATGGGCCTCCGCCAGTTCATAATAGACTGGCTCCACGTCATCCTTCACGATCAACATGCGCTCCAACTGCTCCGCCGCCTCGGCATATTTCTTTTCCTCACGCAACAGGTTTGCCAAAATGAAATAGGCCTCCGGATGTCGCGTGGGATTCTCACGGATCAATGCTTGCAAAAGCTCCACCGCCTTCCCCTTCTCCCCGCCCTGCAAGAACAGATTGGTCAGCCGCTCCCGCACTCCCGGCGCATCGGGAAAGCGTTTCAGCAACTCCAGATACACATGGGTAGCGCTGGGCAGATCTTTGATGAACTGATACCCCTCCGCCAGTTTTACCAACATCTCCGGTTTCTCCGGTTTCGTCTCCATCACCTTGTCCAGCGCCGCCTTCATGCCCGGCTTGACTAATTCGGACTGATCCGGCTTCAGACGCAGGTAATAGCCATACAGCTCGGCCAGATCCATCTGGAACTCGGGACTGACACCTTCCATCCGGGCCGCCTCGCCCAGCACCAGCAACGCCGCCGGTCCGTTGTCCTTCTTGAGGTAGAGTTGCACCAGACCTCGATAAGGCGCCATTGACTTGGGTGCCTTCTTGATCGCCCGACGCTGCACCGCTATCGCCTCCTCCACCCGGTCCTGATCGGCATAAACCAGCCCCAGCAAAGTCAGGAGACTTGCCGAAGCGTCCGGGTTCTCGCCCGATTTTCCCAGCAAGATGGCCGCCTTCTCCAACTGCCTCCCTTGGACCAGCCGTCGGGCCACATCCAGCACCAGCTTCTCATTCGTGGAATCCGCCAAGGCCGCACGGAAGAACTCTTCCATGGCTTCGGGCCCCTTTTCCTGCAGCTCATTGCTCACCCCGGCGGCAAACCGCGCAAAGGCCTCGATCCTCAACTCATCTTCCTTGGAGAAGGCAAAAGTCCACTGCTCCGCCGGAATGGGCGGTTTGTCTTCCTTCTCTTGTTTGGATTTGGCAGCCGTGCCCTTGTCAGCAGGGGTCTGACAACCCGTCAGCAGCAGGCTGACGGCTACACTCAGGCACAGATATGGCACACAGAAACGCATCTCTGCCTATTCTGTGCCATAAAAACGCCGTCCCGCAAGTGCGGGACGGCGGTGAAAGGCATTTCTTTTTCCAAAGAAGCAAGCCGGGGAGGCTTACTTCTGCCAGGTACGCTTCTTATGGCGGTTGGCGCGGAGCTGCTTGCGGCGCTTATGCTTGTTGATCTTCGACTTACGACGTTTCTTCAATGAACCCATATTTTTTGCTTCGTTTAGTACACCACTTTGTTCAGCGGATACTCTATGATTCCTTCTGCGCCGGCCGCCTTCAACTGCGGGATCAATTCGCGAACAACGTGCTCGTCAATGATCGTTTCCACCGCAACCCAGCCATCCTGACTCAGCTTGGAAATTGTTGGATTACGCAAAGCGGGCAAACTTTGCAACAATTTTGCGAGGTTCTTCTCGGCAATATTGAGCTTCATTCCCACCTTCGTCTCGGCTTCCATGGCCGCCCGGAGCAGCAATGAGATCGTCTCTATCTTCTGCTTCTTCCACTTATTCTTCCACGAATCATGATTCGCGATGAGCCGCGGGGTCGAGGTCAAAAGCGTATCCACAATGCGTAACTTGTTGGCGCGCAACGAAGACCCCGTCTCCGTCACTTCCACGATCGCGTCCACCAACTCGTGCGCCTTCACCTCTGTGGCACCCCAAGAAAACTCCACTTCCGCCTTCACCTTGTGCTTGCGGAGATAGGACTTAGTCAGATTCACCACTTCCGTTGCGATCCGTTTGCCCTGTAAATCTTTCACCGTCTTCACCGGCGATTGCTCCGGCACGCAGAGCACCCAGCGCGTCGGCTGTCGGGAAATCTTGCTGAAAATGAACTCGCCGACCTCATGCACGTCAGAGTTGTTCTCCTTGATCCAGTCATGCCCCGTGATGCCGCAATCCAGATAGCCATGCTCCACGTAACGGCTGATCTCCTGCGCGCGGATCAACCGGATGTCCAGCTCCACATCATCCACATACGGGATGTACGAGCGGCTGCTCACTTGGATGTTAAAACCCGCCTTCGCCATCTTCTCGATGGTGGCGTCCTGCAAACTGCCCTTCGGCAATCCGAACTTTAATACCTGTTTGCTCATTTCAAAAAATTCTTATTCGTAGCGCACGCGTCTCACGGGCCGTACCGCAGGCGTCCCCGCCTGCCCGTCTTCCCATCCACTATCCACCATAAACCATCCACAAATCACAGCCTCACCGTCTTCCGCCCAATCACCTTGACGCCCCCATTCACCAGCCTCCCCAACGCTTCGGGATACAGCTCCCGCTCCGCCACCTGCACCCGCTCATGCAACGTCGCCGCCGTGTCATTATCCAATACCGGTACCGTGCGTTGCGCGATGATCGCACCCGTATCAATGCCTGAATCCACGAAATGAACCGTGCAGCCCGTGTACTTCACGCCGTAGTCCAACGCCTGCTTCCACGCTTCCAATCCCGGAAAGGACGGCAACAAAGAGGGGTGAATATTGATGACTTTGCCCTCAAATGCACGGAGAAAATCACCCTTCAAGATGCGCATGAACCCTGCCAAAACGATCCATTCCACCCCGGCCGCCTGCATCGCCGCGATGTATTCCTTCTCTGCCACCTCGTCCAATTTGGTGCGGAATTTGCCCGGCGCGACAAATTTCGCCGGCAAACCGCGCTCTTTCGCCCGGTCCAAGATGCCCGCCGTCTCCACGTCACTCACCACCATGACGATCTCGGCATTAAGCTTCCCGGCCGCGCACGCCTCGGCGATGGCCACCATATTGGAGCCCTTACCAGACCCTAAAACACCCAGTTTGACTTTCGGTTTCAACGACACGAGGCGTCATTTCTAGCGGAGGAAACGGCTGAAACAAGCAGGAAAAAAGACGAAAAGCAAAGCTCCTGCCCCAAGCAATGTTCCCACATTCAAAATCACCAAGGGAAACCCCTCGACTTTGGGCCTCGATGCCATTGGCTTCTCTGGTGTTCGGAGCTTGGGATTGGGGATTTCCCCATGTCACTTGTTCTTCTTCAAGACCGTCTGGATGGCCTCGGTGAGCATGTACATCTCGAAGGGTTTCCAGAGCATCAGCCCCTTGACCCGGCGGATGAACTCATCGATCTTCGCATCGCCACGGTGGCCCGTCATGAAGATGAAACGCTTGCAGAGATGCGGCTTGGTCCGCTCCACGGCGAGATAGAACATGTCACCGGGCAGCTTGGGCATGGCCATGTCACATAGGATGACATCAAAATCCGTGGCCATCACATGCTTCACACCCTCCACCCCGTTCTCCACCGCTACCACCTCAAAATGTTGTCCCAGCAAAAACTCGCGGAGGAGGAAAATGAAATCCTTGTCATCGTCCAAAACCAGGATTTTGCGCTTGTCCGGCGGCAGTTCATCCTCGGGCACCTCGTGGGTTTTCTCCTGACCGGGGATAAAGAAGCGTTTTATGCTCATGCTTGGGCCGCAAGCTGCGGCTGATTCGGATTATTCGTGTCAGTGGTGCGCGAGGCGGGATTTGAACCCACAACCTACGGCTTCGGAGACCGTCACTCTATCCAGTTGAGCTACTCGCGCGCTGACTGACAGTAATAGGGCTGCAGTGGCTATCCACTCCCAACCCATTTCCGCGCAGATTAGGGAACCCACGCACAAAGCGGCAAGTAAATTGCAGCAGGATTACTTGGGAAAAATTGCCTTGGTCAACCATCTCCGGCCAAATAACCAAATCTTTTGGCTTTCTTGTCTGCCCGCCCGGAACCAAGCCCGCTAAGGCGAAAAGGCGTCCCCCGGCTCTTCCAACGATTTCAGCCACAACGCTGAAGCCTCGGAATTCACCTCAAATGGACTCGAAAGCTCCAAAGTCTTCGCTCCCGCCGCATCCAGCACCTCCCAATCAACATAGTAGCGCAAGTTCCTTTGACTTAGCTCCCGCATCAGCCGGGACCGCAATCCTGCCCGGGTATTGTCTGGTGCAGTTTGCATGGCCTCGATCACTTCTTCGGCAGCAGGTGACCAGCCGGCCTCCGTCTTGTCCAAAGGCAAAGCCAGGCTGCGGCCCGGTGAAACATGGTGAAACTCAAGGTCTAAGGACTTCAGCCACGGATCATCCCAATCCAGTTTCTGCTCTGCCATGAACTGCTCGAACAGCCAGCGCTTCGTCACCCAATCCACCACGCCCACCAACTCTTCTCTTTTTTTGCACAGGCGCTCAATGGTCCCTTGCCAGAGCTTCAAAACCCCATCTGTCTCCTCATCACGACCGCCGAACTCGCTCTGCGCCTTGCGGCGGAAAACATCCAGCAACTCCAGCGCATCCATCTGCCGCCCATCCGCCAACTGTACCAGCCAAGGTCCCTCAACGTCGTGAGAAAGCAGATGAAACGTCATTACCGCGTCAGCCAAGGCGATCTCCGGCAAATGATCGATTTCCAAAAGATCAAGGACCAGCGCCGTCGTGCCTACCTTCAACGCCAAGGTCGCAGGCAACACAGAGGTGTCCCCATGCAATAGGTGCAAACGGCGGTATTTACGCCCATCGGCCAGTGGTTCATCGCGGGTATTGATGATGGCTCGGTTGAACTGCACCCACTCGAACAAATCGTTATTGATGTAGTCCGCGCGCTGGCTGAGTTGAAACTTTGGTACCTTGCCTGTGGGGAACGGCGCATTCCCCTGCTCCACTCCGGGCGAAGCACCGACCTTGCCCGCGCCCACCATCACCAGCCGCACAGTCAGAAATGCCAGCAGCGACAGGACGTTCTTCTCGGTCAGGGGTGCATGCCGCCGGACCAGATAGTTCTCGTGGCAGCCGAAGGTGGCGCCGGAGTAATGGTCCACATTGTTCCGCACAAACCCGGCCGCCTCACTGAAACCCAGCTCCTGCAAGGCCAGGTTGATCATCGCATCACCTGCGCGATCATATTTGATGACATCACGCACGGTCAGACACTCGGGGGTGCAGTACTCCAAGTGCCCCATGTCCACATAGGCACGGCCACCATTGAAGAGAAACCCGCCATTGCCCGCCGGCTCATCCCAATCGCGTTGATGCAGATCCGGCAGGCCGAAACGGTTGCCCTCGAAGAGCCAGTTGCGCACCCGGCCAATCAATCCCGCTGGCGCGCCCGCTTCATCCAGCAGGCAGCCATACTCGGTCTCCAGGCCGACGATGCGATTCATAAACTTTAGCCGCTCGCAAAAGGTATCAACGGCACATACCGCGCCGCGCTGCCGCTCTGCCGCTCCAGCAACGCCGCTTCCACAACTTTGCCGGTGAGCCGTTCACGGCAGGTAGCGGGTAAAGCGCCGGAAAAGTCCGGTGCTTCCGGCAACGCTTCGTTACGCATCAAAGCATCCCACGCTTGCAACAGGACGAAGGTAGCCTTATCCGGTGTCAGCTTGGGATCGATGTGTTTGCGCAACCACTCCACAGTGGCTGGCACCAGTTCCGGTTTCGGCAAAGCCACCATCACGCCCGCATGCTGGATCTGGAAGCCGCCATCAAACTGCACCTGCACCAGCACGTCTTGAGCTTGCTTCTCGGCCACTTCCGTCAGCAACAGGTTGATCATGAAAGGTGCCTGAAATATCTGCTCGAAGCTCTGCTTCAATTGCGGGCTGAGCCCGAAGCTCACTAAGCGGCGCACATTCACATCCGCACCCGCGCGCGTGAACGCCTCCAGATGGGCGGCATCAATGAGTATCTGCCGCACGCGTTCAATATCTGCTGGATGCCCGAGTGCCGCCATCGCCTGGCGATCAAATATCTCGAAGACCTTTGATTGCCCGCTGCCGACGCCCAGCAACAGGATGCCCGACTCCAGACTCACCGCGAACACCGGTGAACCTGCCGCGATCTGCTGCTGCACGTAATCCCGGCGATTCGCAATCGCCTCCAACCAGCGAAATGGTTCCTCGGTCATACCTCCTCCTTTCGCGCGTCCACATGTTCCGCAGGCTGTACATCCCGCGCTCCATTCGCATCCAGCACCTTGATCACCGGCCAGACGGTGCGCTGCGGGTCCACACCACCCGTCGCCGCATCAAACTCCGAGGCCACCGTTAGCACATTATGCGCGAACCGGATGGCTTGACTCAGCGTCATGGAGGAAGGTTTCACGTCACCAAACCTTTCCTGATAACTCAGCACACTCCGCACCGTGCCCGAACCAGAACCAGATGCTGCAAAAGCCACCGCTTCAAACTGCGCGCCCAAGGGATCGTAGAAATAGATGCGCGGCACCATCTTGTCCCCTTGCGCTTCAACCGTCGCAAAGACCGGCGCAACCACGCCCACGCCTTGCAAGGTCAGCGGCAAGTTATCTCGCAGCAATCGCGCCAAGGCCCGCACTTTGGCCTTGAGGCTCAAGGGCTGAAGCTGGCTGCGGCGATAGTAAGCAAACGAAACCTGCATCACTCGCGCCATCTCGAACGCCATTGCGGGAACACCGGCGATCGCCAGCAAGGAATAGCGGTCGATCTCGATGATCTTGTTCACATCATCCGCCACGATGACATTGCCCGCCGTCGCCCGCCGGTCACCCGCCACCAAGACGCCATCACGATAGCGGAATGCAAAGACCGTCGTGGCGTGCGTCTGCTCCGGTGCGCGCGTGGAAGATTCTGCCGCCAAGGGCCGCAGATTGTTCTGCGCGAGCAATCCAAGGAAATCCCCTGCTATCCCGGTGTTCATGCTATTATTGGCCGGTACGTTGCCGATAGCGTCGCGCTTGGTCAGGATCGACCTTGCGCATCCGCTTCAGGAGTTCCTCCGTGTTCGGTTTCTCCACCTGGGGTTCCCGTGGTCCCTCGCCACCACCACCGCCGGGTGAAGGCGGGGCCGGACGTTGTTTCTGGGTTTGATCAGGCATATCGATAGCTAGGTTTCCGCAATGGCTTGCAGGTCATCAGGCGTCACCGCCCGCTCTATGCATTGAGCATAGCGCAAAATGTCCTCCGGCGCGAATAAATCCAGCAGGCAAATCCGCAAGCGCCCTTTACTGCCTTGCAAGGTCACATGATCCCACTGGGCCGAGATGATGGATTCCGAGAACTTCGCCACGCAACGCCCCCTTATCCATGCTCGCGTGTCTTTAGGCGGCAGGTTCACCGCTTCCATCACCGCCTTCTCCTCCGGCATCCCGCGCATCACACCCGCATGTTCCAATCCTGCATGCAAGCTTTCTGCCTCATCCACCAGGTGATACGCCAAGTCCAAGCTCCGCAACCACGGATCATCATCAGACACATTCTCCGCTGCTTGAAATTCTCGGACCAGCATCAGCTTCGCCACCCAGTCCAATCGATCACGGCACTTTCGGTAATCCTGTTCCAGATCGTTCAGCGCCGCTTCCCAATCCGTTACCAATTCAACGCGTTCAGGCGAACTCAGATCGCATACCGCTTTCACGCATTCCAGATAATGCCGTTGAATTTCCAGAGCCGTACTGGGCTCATTCCCGCGCAACTTCACTTCCCACTTGTAGCTCAAGTCCTGCGAGATCACCGGCAAGGCCAGCAGCGGATCATCCAACCGGGGATGACGCTTCTTCGGGTCCAGCACCAGCGCTTCCAACACCAACGCCGTTGTCCCCACCTTCAAGCGTGTGGCAAAGGGCGACATGTTTGCATCACCGATGATGACGTGGAAACGGCGATATAAGCGTGCATTTGCGTGCGGTTCATCACGTGTATTGATGATAGGCCTCCGTTGCATCGTGTCCACGCTCTGCAACTCGCTGAAGAAATCACTGCGCTGCGCGATCTGAAATCCGGGCCCTTCAAAAGAATCTTCCGCTTCAATGCCGAACTTCCCCGCACCGGCAAATATCTGGCGAGTGACGAGAAACGCCTCCATGCCTTCCGCCAACGTCGCCCAAGCCAAGGAACGCGGCAGCAGGTAATTCTCATGGCAACCGTAACTATGCCCCCAGAAATCCGTATTGTTCTTATACACCCGCACCTTTGCCTCACGCCGCTCAGAAAGCTTTTGTGCACAGGCCTCCACGATGCGCTCACCTGCCCGGTCTTGTAACACGATATCAGCAAAGGAGCGGCATTCCGGTGTGCAGTATTCAGGATGCGCGTGGTCGTTGTAGAAGCGCGCGCCATTCGGCAACACAAGGTCACTCTTGATCTCCTCGAAACTCAGTTCGCGTTCCTCATCCTGCCGGGTGTAGTTCGCCTCGTCGTAATCCTGCCGCAGCTCCAGCACACGAAAGCCGCGCATGTCCAGATGCGGATCCTCTGCCGAGTAATCCCAGCGTTGTCGCACGCCCGTGATGGCCGCACTGCGCACGAGATCGATGGATTCCTGCACGACGTCCAGCTCCTCCGCGCCATCCCGCGCGATGCCGTACTCCGTCTCGATACCAAACAAAATCGGCAGCGTATCCATATCTTAACCGTAGCCGCGCACGTCAGTCCGCGCTGACATCATCATAGCGTGCGCCGACTCACGTCGGCGGCTACATCCAAAGAAACTTACTACACAATCTGCCCCGCGTACCCCATCGCCTGACGCGGCCGGATCGGCGTCAACCGCGCTACGTTATCCGGCTCCAGATCGGTTAGCTTCAGCCAATCCTCCGTCATATCATTCGACGGGAACAGACTGCTCTCGACATATTCCTGCCGCATGGATGCCAGCAAATCTTCATACTTGATCGGCGACTCTGCACCGTTTGCAATCGACCGCTGTATCGCTACCGCTTTCGCCCGTTCCACGATCGCCGCGATGATCGCACCACTTGCAAAGTCACCGCGATAAAACGTCTCTTTACGTCCGCTGCGGTAATTCACTTCCAGGAACGCATTCTCATCTGTCTTCGCGAAATGAATATCAGCCATGCGCTTGGCCAGTTCCGCACCCGGTTCAGCCAGCGGCAACGTATCGCGCAGATAAATCTCATAGATCGCCCGCGCCCCTTCCTTATCCGGACGGGCCACTTTGATTTTCCGATCCACGCGACCGGGACGCAATATCGCCGGATCAATCAAGTCCGCGCGATTAGAGGCCAGAATGACGACAACATTCGCCAACGCTTCGAGACCATCCATCTCCGCGCAGAACATCGGCACCAATGTGCTGGACATAGAATTGAACCGTCCACCATGCCGCACACCCAACAATGACTCCGCCTCATCCATGAAGAGGAAAGCGAGATATCCTTCAGCAGCGCGTTCGCGGCATTGCTGGAAGAGATCGCGCACCTGCCGCTCGGATTCACCCACCCACATGTTCAGCAACTCAGGTCCCTTCACATGCAGGAAGAATTCGGGATGATCCACACCCGTTTGCTGCTTCAATTGCTGGCGCAGATTGTACGCTGTGGCCTTGCCCAAAAGCGTCTTGCCGCAACCGGGCGGTCCATGCAGGAGAAACCCTTTTGGGATGCGATGATCGAAACGCTTGTAGAGATCACGATGCAGAAACGGTAACTCAATGGCATCACGGATAGACTTCACCGCTTCCGCCTGCCCACCGATCGCCGCCCAAGGCACTTCGCCCACAACATCGAGCGTGCGGTCCACGCGTTTGCCATGACCGATGACTTCCAGTGCGATGCGTTGATTCGCATCCAGCCGCACTTCCATCCCCGGCTTCAACTTCTCCTTCTGCAAAAGTGCGGAACGTTGCACCACCAGCGGCATCACGCCGGATTCCTGGCCGATACGTAACCGTCCATCCGAAAGCGTTTCATCCACCCGCACGATCGGGCCATGCTGATCGAAGCCCAGACTGCGAGTGACCGCAAACGCTTCGTTGCACAAGACACGCTGCCCCGGTTGCAAACTGGCTAATGGTAATTCAGGGTCCACCTTGCACACGTAGTCCGTGCCGCCGACACAAACATGCGCCTGTTCATCCTTCAATGCCGACAGGAAAGTTCCGATGCGCAAGGCGGGCGCGCGCAACTTCTCCACCGCCTGATCGAGCTTCTCGATGACCGCACGAGCCTGATCGCTCATCTCCTCCATCATCGTGATGCGGTCACGCAGATAGACGAGATCTAGCAGCACACTGCTGCGGGCGGGCATCTTGGTGGCGATGAGGTCCAGCAACTGGAGCGTGGAAAGGGAATCGAGATCCTCGCGGCTCAAGAGGTCGGCCAGCGGTTGAGACGTGGGGTCGCCGGGAACAGATGTTTCCGGCTTGGGTGACGGGGAAGACTGTGGCGTCCCCGGCTGCTTCTTTTGCCCAGCCATGAAGCAACACTACTCTGTTTTGCCGGGAACGCAACCGGGAGTCCTGAAGCATCTCCGAGAAGTCAACCAACCCATAAAACACCCAGCTACCGTGCCTTTAGGCACGAAAGATACTTAGCGGCGGCTTTGAAGCCGCCGTGAGGCAAAAAATATCACCGTCACGTAGTGACGGAAGAATCTTGCCCTCGGAAACCACAATTCTTGCGTCACGACGTGACGCTACCACCTTTGTTCGATCACCACGGGTTAAAACCCGTGGCCAAGAATCTTTTCTCGCTAAAGCGAGAACCAGAATGTCCCTAGGTATCAGAGTTATGCTCTGACGAAACACTTTATCACCCCAAACTCTTCCCCAATGCCGCCACCGCATTCTTAACCGATTCAATCAACTCTTTCGGTTCCACCGCCTGCGCATGACCGCCCCAACCGAGGATCCACCGCTGTACCTCGATGAGGCTGGACAGCTTCATCGTCAATTCCGCACCGCCACCTTCTAACTCTTTTAGCTGTTGCGAGGGATGCCAGCGCTTCTCGCGGATGTAATCCGCCGCAAATTCATCGAAGCGAATAACTACCGTTTGCTCCTTTTGGCCGGAGTGAACACCAAAGCTGTCACGCAGACGCTTTTCCAGGGAAAACTTCTCCGGTCGCGTGAACTTCTTGCCCGTCGGCTCCGCCTTAACAATGCGCGCTGGCGCAAACGTCCGCAGGTCATCCCGCAGATGATCAAAGGCGAATAAAAACCACTCGCCGTTGATATTCGCCAGATGATACGGGTCCACCACCCGCTCCTCCGTCTTACGCTGGCCACCTTTACGATATTCCAGCTTGAGCTGTTTGCGCTCAGCTGCCGCTTTTGCCAGCAGATCGAACACTTCCAGATTCAAGATCGGCTCTGCGCTTGTGCGGAAAGAGATTGTCTGTTCCCAATCGGCAAGATTCAGCGACACCGTGTCCGGCAGCGAGGACGCCATCTTTTTGAACGCCGAAACCAATGGCCGCTCGAAATTCGTTCCGCGATACTGCTGCAAGGCTTTTTCCGCCACGAGCAACGCGAACAACTCGCCCTCGGTGATCTGCAGAGTGGGAAATGCGCCCACCTCTTCCGTGTAATAGTAACCATTGCGCAACTGGTCGTAAGCCAGCGGCAGGTTCATCCGGTCGCGCATGAACTCCAGATCACGCTGAACGGACTTCGCGCTCACTTCCAGTTCACGCGCCAAAGCCGGACCGTTCGGATACTTGCCGGCCTGGATCTCCTGGTGGATGCGCATCATGCGGTCCAGCGGCGGCCGCGTCGTGGGGACAGAACGCGGTGCGGGTGCTTTCTTTTTCGTGGAACGCTTGGCCATGCTATTTCCCTAGGTACGTCTCCGGGTCCTGTTGATAGAACTTCTTCAGTTCCTCGTAGAGTGCGGGATGATTCTTCCTCATCTGCCGGGGCTTTTCAAAGAAACATTCCGTGGCCACTGCAAAAAACTCTGCCGGAGCACTCCCGCCATATTCGTCCATCACCGTCTTGTGCCCCTTTTCGATGGCTTCCTGCAATTCCCGGTATTCCTCACCCAAGATGCGTGCCCAAGCCATATGTCGGCCATACCGTTCACGAAAGGAACTCCCCGGCAACGACGGTGCGCCATCCGCCACCCCGTCTTCCTGGTCAAGCTGATGAGCAAACTCATGATAGACGAGGTTTTGTCCGTCCACCACGTTCGCAGCCCCCGCCAGCGTGGCATCCCAAGCCAGCACCACGACGCCAGTCTGCCATGATTCCCCCAGCCGCCCCTGCTCTTCATGCTCCACTTGCTGATCGCCATGACGACCTGCACCCTTGGCAAAATAGCCGGAGGGATAAACGAGAATGGTTTTCAGCTTGGGATAGCAATCCGTATCCCGATTTAGCAGCAGCAGACAGGCTTGCGCGGCAACGACCACGCGTACCTCATCCGTGATCTCCATGCCGCCGCAGCCTTCAAAGACTTTCTCACCGAGAAAAACTTGGATGAGATCTTCCAAGGACTCGCGTTCGGCGGCATCAAACCGCCCGTAAAAAGGAAACCGGCGCAGCAGGATGTCCTGCCACGCCGGGGGAAAAGGCTGGGCCTTCAGTTGTTCGTGCCGCCGCCGTTTAAAATACCCAAACATGCCGGGATATTTTGGCCGCGTCTGCGGACAACGCGTGCTTAGCCGATCAGCTTCGCGAGCAACTCGTCGTTCGTCTTGTGCTTCTTGAGCGCGGCCTGGAGCGTCTCCATGGCCTCGACCGGGTTCAGGTCCACCATCATGCGGCGGAGCTTGCGGATGGATTCCAGATTCTTCGCGGCGAAGAGTTTCTCTTCTTTGCGCGTGCCGGACTTCGGAATGTCGATGGCCGGATACAGGCGACGATCGGACAACTTGCGGTCGAGCACCAATTCCATGTTACCCGTGCCTTTGAACTCCTGGAAGATCAGTTCATCCATGCGGCTGCCGGTATCGACGAGTGCCGTGGCAAGAATCGTGAGGGAACCGCCGCCTTCGATGTTACGCGCGGCGGCGAACATCTTGCGGGGGATTTCCAGGGCGCGAGCATCCACACCACCGGTCATCGTACGACCGCTGCCGCCATGCACGCTGTTATAAGCGCGGGCCACGCGGGTGATGGAGTCCAGCAGCACAAGCACGTCCTTGCCGCATTCCACCATACGACGGCAGCGCTCGATCATGAAACGGGAGAGACGCACGTGCGTTTCCAGGTCCATATCGTTCGAGGAGGCGACCACTTCAGCCTTCACGGAACGTTGGAAATCGGTGACTTCCTCGGGACGCTCATCGATCAGCAGCACGATGACGTGCACTTCCGGATGATTCGTCGTCACCGCATTGGCGATCTGCTTGAGAATGGTCGTTTTACCCGTGCGAGGCGGTGCGACGATCAGACCGCGCGTGCCTTTGCCGATGGGGGTGACGAGGTCGATGATCCGGGTTTCCAAGATGTCAGGGGCCGTTTCCAGCGTGAATTTCTCGGTCGGGTCGATGGACGTCAGGTTCTCGAAGCGCACGAGCTTGGTGTAATCGGAGAACGGCATGCCGTTGACCTGATGCACTTCGCGGAGCTGCGGGCTGTTGCCGCGATGGGGCGGCTGCAGGGCACCACCGACCAGCGCGCCTTCCCGCAGGAAGCTCCGCTTGATGGTATCGGGCGTGACGAAGATGTCCGAGGGCTTGGGTTGAAAACGGTTGTCCGGGGAACGAAGAAAGCCAAAGCCCTTCTCTGATATTTCCAGATAACCGGAACCTGTTTCCGGTGTATTCACTGACGGTTTGTTCATAGATGTATCGACTAAAAAAAGAGTGCCACCCTGACGGCCCGCCCAAAAACATCAATCAATGATGAAGTCCACTTGGAACGATGAATCGTCTAGGGAGAACCGGAACCCAAGAACATTGAAACTGGGAAAAACTGACTGGGCCGGTTAGTACCTGCAACGCGGCAGTAACTAAACCTAATAATTCACAATTGCAACTAGTTTTTTGTATTATTCTCTCACTATACCATACACCCCGTAGAAAGCATCCGCTTTCATCATCTCAGACCGGGATCAGTCCCTGTTCGCTCATTTTATTCAGGAATAAAAGCAACCTCTTGCAGCGCAAGCTTCTAGGTCTGGCCTTTAAGCCATTCTTTGAAATCTGCTGCTGAAAAATTTGGTGCGGTTAGCAGGACTTGAACCTGCATGGGTTTCCCCACTACCACCTCAAGGTAGCGCGTCTGCCAATTTCGCCATAACCGCAACCGGGCCGTAATTGAACCTTGAAATTCTTCCAGTGCAAGCTGAATTTATCACTAACCCGATGAACTGTCTGAAACGATTTCCCGGAGGTGGTGCGGGATTTCCTAATGGATTTTTTCACGGGATGAAAATAAGATTCAAGCCATGCCAGAGAAGAACACTAGCGAGATCCCACGGGACGTGCGGGATTTGTTTGAAAAAGGAAATGCAGCGGTTCAGCGGGAAAACTGGGATTATGCCTTTCTCTTTTATTTGCAGGCCCTGCAAAAGGAACCGGGATATCTCGAGTGCCGCCAGGCGTTGCGGGCTGCGCAAGTCTCCAAGGCGAACCGGTCCACCAGCTTTTTCAAGAAAGTCATGGGCACAGCGGGCAGCTCTCCGCTGATCGCCAAGGCCTCCATGGCGAAAACCAAGAACCCGCTGGATGCCATCGCGACCTGCGAGCAAATCCTCAATACCGACCCGAACAACAGTTCCGCACATAGTCTCCTAGCGGAAGCCGCGTTGAACGCTGATCTGCCGAAGACGGCCATTTTCTCGCTCGAGCAAAATCGTAAGAACAGCCCCAATGATCGCGGGGTCGCCCTGTCGCTAGCCACTGCCTACATCGCTGCCAAGATGTTTTCCAAAGCGGAGAACATTTACCAGGAGCTGTTGAACAAGGACCGGAACGACACCGAGGTAGCCGTGCTGCTGAAGAACCTTTCCGCGAACAAGACGTTGCAGGAAGGCGGTTACGAAAATCTGGCGGACGGCAAGGGTTCTTATCGCGACATCCTGAAGAACAAGGAAGAAGCCGTCGCCCTGGAGCAGGAAAACAAGCAGGTCCGTTCCATCGAGCAAACGCTCAAGCTGCTGGATGAAGCGGTGGAAAAACTCAAGGAGGACACTTCCAACTTCCAGCAAGCGAAGATCGTGGCCGAGCTCTATGCCCAGGCCAAAGATTACGACAAGGCCATCAAGTATTACGGCATGTTGATGGAAGTCGGCGCGGGTGATGCTAACATGGAACGCATCATCAACGAACTGAAGGTCAAACGGTTCGACCAGCAGATCATCGCGCTGGACAAGGAATCACCGGATTACGCCCAGCAGCGGGCGGAGATCGAGAAGCAGAAGGCGGAATTCCAGATCGAGGACGTCAAGCGGCGCGTGGAAAAGTATCCGAACGATCTGCTCATCCGCTATGATTACGCGATCATGCTGTTCAAGCTGGCGCGTTACAATGAGGCGTTGCAGGAATTCCAGAAGACGCGCAATCACGGCAATCGCCGGGTCCCCTCCCTCGTCAACATGGCCCGCATCTTTGCGGCTACGGGCAAGAATGATTTCGCCATCGCCCGGTTGCAGGACGCGCTCAAGGAAAAGGTCGGCATGGATGAGGAGAAGAAGGACATCCTCTATCTGCTGGGCGATCTCTACGAGAAGATGGGCAAAGGCGAAGAGGCCATCGAACAATTCAAGATCATCTACGAGGTGGACATCGGCTACAAAGATGTGTCCACCAAGGTGGATGCGTATTACGCGGCGAAGAAATAAGCTACGAACAATCTAAACAGAAGGGGCCGGTCCAGCTGGACCGGCCTTTTGCTTTTGGTGCGATAGCGATTGAAGCTGTTTGCGCCTGAGAATCAGAGCGTCACTACGTGACGCGATCCCTTCTCTTCATTTGTCCGTGGGTTTCACCCACGGCTGCCATCGGGTCGTGCCTAACGGCACTGCAAAACGGCTTCGCGGCCAGTCGACTCTGCCGCAAACCAAGTTTGAGGACAGACTGTTTTCCAAGAGCGATGAAATAGTCGTACAGCCTGCCGACTGCCAGTCGGCGACATCACCGCAGTCGCGGGACAGGCAGCAGGCTGCCAACCTGCGCTACAAGCTGGGTCGCAAAATGACACCGGGACATGCCGGTGAAGGCAACTAGTTATCCCGCTTCAACAAATAGCTCGCAATGCTTTCCAGCGCCACGGCTTTGCCTTTGAAGGGCTTCAGCGCGGCGAAGGCTTTGTCGGTGAGTTGCTTCGCGATCTTCTGAGATTTCTCAAGGCCGACGATGGAGGGATAGGTGGCTTTTTGGGCGGCGGTATCTTTGCCGGCGGTCTTGCCGAGTTTCTCGCTGGTCTGGGTGACGTCGAGGATGTCGTCGATGACTTGGAACGCCAGACCAACGTTGTAGCCGAAATCGGTGAGGGCCTTAATCTGAGCAGGTGTGCAGTTCGCGCTCATGCCGCCGAGGCGCACGGAGCAGCAAAGGAGCGCGGATGTCTTGCGCTCATGGATGTAACGCAGCTCGGGCACGGAGAGTTTCTTCCCCTCGCCTTCCAGATCAGCCGCCTGACCGGCAATAAGTTGGAGGGAGCCGGAGGCCTTGGCGATTTCCAGTATGAGGTCTTTGTGCGAATAGCGCGGCCAGCCTTTGCTCAAGGCGGCGATCTCGAAGGCCTGCGTGAGCAGAGCGTCACCGGCGAGAATGGCCATGCCTTCGCCATAGACTTTGTGGTTCGTGAGTTTGCCGCGGCGATAGTCGTCGTTATCCATCGCGGGGAGATCATCATGGATTAGCGAGTAGGTGTGGATGCATTCCACAGCGCAGGCGAGCGGCAAGGCGGGCTCGACCCTACCACCGCAGGCTTCCGCTGCGGCGATGCACACCGCCGGACGGATGCGTTTGCCACCGGCGAAGATGGAGTAGCGCATGGATTCATGCAGCACGGCGGGCTTGGTCTTCGCTTTGGGCAGAAATTTATCCATCGCATCATTCACTTGGGCAGTACGCTCAGCGAGATACGCGTTCAGGTCAAAAGTCGCCGTTTTGCTGGCAGACTTGTCAGAGGCGGTCGGCATGGGGTGGTTTTCTACGGAAAGAGCCGTGCCAGCGCAAGCGATGAGTGAATTTTCCTGTTGCGTCTGCCCGGACAGCCTTTAAGCTCCGCTGCTCTCGAAGATAGATACTATGAACGCAGAACTGACTCGCAAGGCACTGGATAAGGTCGGAAACCCGAATGTGTTGATCAATGTTGTTTCACGCCGGGTGCGACAGTTGAACTCGGGTGGCGGCAGCGGTCGCCCTCTGATTGTCGATGCGGCCGGACTGGGTGCGGCTGACATCGCCATGCGTGAGATCGCCGAGGACAAGCTGGCTTTCGAGCAGACGTCCGACATGTCCGTGTTCGAATAACAGGGGTTGAACCCCGGCAATTTTCCGGCAGCCAGGAGGTTCACTCTCCTGGCTGTTTTTTATTTCCATGGCTGACATACTGACCAACCCGAAGGCCCGGCGCGATTATCATATCCTCGATACTTTCGAGGCCGGAATCGTGCTGCATGGCACCGAGGTAAAAGCCCTGCGTGCCGGCAAGGGCCAGATCAGTGATGCCTTCGCCCGGGTGGAAAAAGGCGAGGTCTACCTCTACAACTCACACATCGACGAGTATACCAAAGCCAACCAGTTCAACCATAAGCCCAAGGCGCCGCGCAAACTGCTGCTGCACAAAACCGAGATCCGCAAGCTGCACGAACTGGCCTCGATCAAGGGCAACACACTCGTCCCCCTCAGCTTCTACTGGAAGAACAACAAGGTGAAGGTACTGCTCGGTGCCGGCAAGGGCAAGGAAGTGGGCGACAAGCGCGAAGACTTGAAGCGCCGCGATGACGAGCGGGAGATGAAACGGGTGACGATGAAGTATCTGAAGGGACGCTAGAACCGGGATTCCCACCCGCTTCATTTCACTGCTTTCTCCCGTTTCTCCGTCTTAAACCAATCCCGGAAAAGAAAAAGGCGAGGATTGCTCCTCGCCTTGAAAATACCAGTTTGACAGCCGCTTAGGTCGCCGCTGGCTTCTTCCAAGTGCGCTTGACCGGCTTGGTCACGAGACCTTCCTTGAGCGCCTTGGCGGTCACCCGTATGTAACGCACTTCGCCGTTGATCACCGCCTTGACGCGCTGGAGATTCGGCAGGAAACGGCGCTTGGTGATCGCCGTCACGTGGGTACCGATACCGCCGCTTTTCTTGGCCTTACCTGAGCGCCAGATATGGCTGCCTTTCATGGGGCGCTTGCCTGTCAGTTCGCAAATTTTCGACATATACTCTAACTTTTAATCTGTTAAAAGAACGCGAACAATACGTGCGACCCCACTGGGTATGCAAGCTCGAATTACAGATAATTTAACGCATACCGGTTTAAGCTGCGAAAACCAAAATGCCCGCATCTTCAATGACGGCCACCATTAGTAGTGAGCTGTCGGGCGAAAAACCACAACTGAGTGTTTTCTATCTCCCAAGCAAGCAGCCATCCCACAAACGTATTACCCCTCAGTAGCTTATTTAATATTTTCTGCAAATGACTATTGACTCAAAGAAGCTGTTTGATATTGTCCCAGCTCTTTCGAGAACGAAATTGGATGAAAACGTATTTGCCGAAGATTAATCAGGACCAGAAGCAGTGGCATGTTGTGGATGCCGACGGAGCTGTCCTTGGTCGTGTCGCTGTCCAGGTTGCCAACATCCTGCGCGGCAAGAACAAGCCTGTCTTTACCCCCCATCTTGACGCTGGTGATTTTGTGGTTGTCATCAACGCCGAGAAGATCGCCGTGACTGGTAAAAAAGAGACCGACAAGGAGTTCATGAGCTACTCCGGCTGGAAAGGTGGCGAGAAGTACAAGACCGTCGCCCAAGTCCGCGAGAACCATCCCGAACGCCTCATCATGCACGCGGTCAAAGGCATGCTCCCAAAGAACCGCTTAGGCGCCCGCATGTTGACCAAGTTGAAGGTATACAAAGGTTCGGCCCATCCGCACAGCGCGCAGCAACCGGCCGCCCTCACCGCCGCCAAGTAATTCATAATTTCCCCAGATATGGCTACTACTTCTGAATTTTTAGGCACTGGTCGCCGCAAGTCGTCCATCGCCCGTGTGCGCATCGCCAACGGTTCCGGCAAAATCACCGTGAACGGTCGCGAATTGCAGGCTTATTTCCATACGGATTCGCAGCGCTCCCTGGTGCTGCAACCCCTCAGCATCACCGATACCGCCAGCAAGGTGGACATCAATGTGAACGTGAAGGGTGGCGGTCCGGTCGGTCAGGCTGGCGCAGTCCGTCACGGCATCGCCCGTGCCTTGCTGCAGTTCGACGCCAACCTCCGCCCTGCTCTCAAGGCGGAAGGCGTGCTGACTCGCGATCCGCGCATGAAAGAACGCAAGAAGTACGGCCAACCGGGTGCCCGTAAGCGCTTCCAGTTCAGCAAGCGTTAATCTGGAAATCGACTTTCACCAACCCCGCTGGCCTCCAGCGGGGTTTTTTGTTACCACCATTCCGCCGCACGCAAATCTGTGTAAACTCTGCTTGCCAAATCAGGCCGCAGGAAATTGATTGTCGCCATGTCGAATACTGTTCGTGTCGCCATCGTTGGAGCCTCGGGCTATTCCGGTGAGGAACTCGTCCGTCTGCTGCTGCGTCATCCCCACGCCGAGCTGACGGCCGTCACTTCCCGCCAATCTGCGGGCAAGAGTATCGCCGAGGTTTTTCCGAAATTCGCGCATTATCCGAAAGCGCGGGAACTGCGTTTCTCGGACCCGAATACCGAACTGCTCGCCAAGCAAGCGGACGTGGTCTTCCTTGCCCTGCCCCACGGTGTGGCCGCGGAATTCGCCATCCCCCTGCTCCATCTCGGTTGCCGGGTCATCGATCTGAGCGCCGACTTCCGCCTCAAGAGCGCGACGGTCTACAAAGAATTCTACGCGCATGACCATCCCGCGCCAGATCTGCTCGCCAAATCGGTCTATGGCCTGCCGGAAGCTTATCGAAACGAGATCAAGTCCGCGCAGCTCATCGCTTCACCTGGTTGCTATCCCACGAGCATCCTGCTGCCCATCATTCCCTTAATCAAAGCGGGATTGATCAAATCGGCCGGCATCATCGCCGATTCATTGAGCGGCGTAAGCGGAGCCGGACGCAAAGCGGAAATCGATTATCTCTTCGTGGAGTGCAACGAAAGTGTTCGTGCCTATGGCCTGCCGAAGCACCGGCACCTTTCCGAGATCGAGCAGGAACTGTCCCTCGCTGCCGGCACACCGGTGACCATCCAGTTCACGCCTCACCTCATCCCGGTGAACCGGGGTATTCTCAGCACCCTTTATCTCGCTCCGGCCAAGCATTTCAGCACGGAAGCCGAAACCACGGAGCTGAACTCACAGATCAAAGCTTGCTATCAAAAAGCCTATGCAGATGAACCATTCGTCCGTGTGCTGGAAGGCAAAGCGCTGCCTGATACCAAGAACGTGGTGGGCACGAACATGGTGGAACTCGCCTGGCGCCTTGATACCCGCACAGGCCGCCTGATCGTCATCAGCGCAGAAGACAACATCGTGAAAGGTGCCAGCGGTCAGGCTGTGCAAAGCTTTAACATCCTCGGCGGTTTCCCGGAGACGTCCGGCTTGATCTGACCAGAGCCCCTTAAAAGGTTAAAACCGTTGAATCGTTAAAGTGGGATTTCTCCCGTTTTAACGATTCACCATTTAATCGCATAGCGGACTTAAATATGCCGCAAGGCCAGCGTCACCACCGTCAGGATGCACATCATGCCTGAAGGCATGAACTTCTTGCCCTTGGCGAATTTAATCCCGAAAAAGACCAGCAGGAAAGCGAGCACTACATCCGCCGCGTGCGCCCACTTGATGATATCCGTGGCGCACAAGGCCAGAATGGCGGCAAAAATGCTCGAGGCGATCAGCGAGGCTTTGCTGCCCGCTTTGACAAAACCCATCACTCCACCCGCAACGAGGAGCACGATATAGACCCACAAAACATTATTTGGTGACATAATAGAATCAAACGTCGGTCAGGACTCTCAATCAATCGGACGTCACATCCAAGCTTAGAATCTCTCCGCCGGAACACTCCACCTGCACACTGAAAGGGCGGCAACACACTTCACAGTCCGTGGTGAAGGTCTGTTGGCGCACGGTCGTATCCAGCATCAGTGTGCTTTCCTGCCCGCAGTAAGGGCACGCGACGGAGGCATCTTCTTCCATGTATCAAAGGAAACGCACTTGCGACAGAAAAGCAAACGCGGCTCAGGCGCCCTCCACCTCTTCCAGAAAGTAATCAGCCGGTTTGACGTGCGGGATGATACGATCCAACTGCTCGGCCAGCATGGACAAGTCGCCTTCGTTCCATATCACGAAATCCGCCTTGTTCATCTTCTTCTCCAGCGGCCATTGGGAAGCAAGGCGCTGGGCGATATCGACATCCGACCAACCCCGTTGATAGAGACGCTGCTTTTGCGTCTCTGCCGAACAGGCCAGGCAGATGACGGCGTCGAAGCACTCCTCAGCCGCCGTCTCGTACAACAAGGGGATGACCACCACTCCGACCGGACAGCCTTGCTCCCGCCAGCGCTCGGTCTGGGCTTGCCATGCCTCTCTGATGCGCGGATGCAGAATAGCCTCCAAGTCCCTGCGCGCGGCCTCATCCGTGAATGCCAGCCGGGCCATGGCCCGACGGTCCAGATGATCACCTAGCAGCACCCCGTTGCCAAAGCGGGCGACAAGCTCCACGAGTGCGGGCTGGCCGGGCTCCACCAACTGGCGCGCCAGTTGATCGGTATCCGTGACCATGACACCCCGACTGCGAAGAATCTCCGCTGCCGCGCTTTTGCCCGCACCAATGCCGCCGGTCAAACCGTAAAGCTTCATGAATGTCCTACAGACAATACTCCCGAGAAAAGCAAGCAAGCCCCAAATTAAGGCTGCGGCACCACTGGCAACGTCAGCGTGAAGGTTGCCCCCTGCCCATGCTGGCTCTCCACGCGCAGCAGACCGTGCGTCTCTGAAATTAGATGCCTGACCACCGACAACCCCAAGCCGGTGCCTTGGCCCGCCTCGCGTACTGAAAAGTAAGGCTGAAAAATCCGGCCCAAGACCGCTTCCGGGATGCCCACACCATCATCCCGCACCTCGATCACCACAAATGGTGGAGCGTTCACAAAGCGCTTCTCGTTCACCACTTTTGCACCCTCAGACGAAACCAGCTTTTCCTCCGGCAGCACGGATTGTTCGATCCGGGCGGTGACCCAGACGTGATGGTATTTGCCCGTGCAGGTCAACGCATTGAGGATCAGATTGATGAGTATCTGCTCCAGGTCCAAGGCGTTCACCGGCAGCAAGAGATCACCCGCCTGGTTGACGAATAAAAGCTCGTTCTTCTTCATCGCCGGATGGAAGGAAAGCAGCTCCTGGATGTTCTTCAACACCGCCCCCAGATGCGCCTCTTTCTCGCTATGGGCCCGCTGACGGAACAGCTCCATGTAGCGCCGCGAAATCTCCAGACAACGCTCCACATGCTTGGAGAGCTGGGCCACTTCCTTGCGCATACCGGCCAGTTGATCGCCATTGATGAAGGTAACACCGCTCAACCGCTCGCTGAGCATCTCCGACATGCCAGATACGACTGTCAGTGGGCTGTTCAAATCATGGATGATGCCCGCATAAAGCTCCCCCTTCACCTGGGAGGATTTCACCGCGCTCCGCTGGTTTTCCAACTCCTCCTGCAATAAGTTCAACAACCGCGCCGTTTCTTTGATGCGACCGGCGGCGTTACGATGTTCCATCGCAGCGGAAACCACCTTGCGGATCTCCTCCACGCCGAAGGGCTTCACCAGATAATCCCGGGCGCCCAGGCGCAAGGCCTGCCGCGCCGTCTCCAGCGTCTGGTAAGCGGTCAGGATGATGACCTCGATGGCCATGTCCATCTGCTTCAAGCCGGCCAGCACATCGATGCCTGAAACCCCGGGCATCCGGATATCCACGATGGCCGTATCCACCACATGCTTGCGGGCCAGCTCCAGCGCCTGCTCGCCGTTCTCCGCCACCAAAAGTTCGTAATCATCGCCGAAGACCATGCAGAGCGCCTGGCGCGGGCTCTCATCATCATCCACGATCAACAACGTGCGACGGTGCGAGACACCGCCCGTCAAGGCATCACTCTGGGAACGGCGCTCCACAAATACCTCCTCGTTGTTGGTCATGTTGTTCATGGTTTTGACAGTTTGCTAGCCTATCACTCTCCAGAAAGCAGCTTCTCCCACAAGGCGTCGTTCAGCAGCACCTTGTTGATGAAATCACGGTCATCATTGCCGATCATGGCGGCCGATTTCTCCAAGGGGAAGGTCAAGGTGAACTTGGCCCCTTTCGGCACCCGTGACTCGGCCCTCACCCGTCCGCCCAAGTGATAAGCCAGGAAGTAGAATGCCATCAGGTTGATGCCGAAATCTTCCGGATGCCCGCTACGAGCAAAGAAAGGATCGAACACGCGGCGCAAAGCCTCGGCCGGCAGTCCCGGACCATCGTCTTCCACCACCAGTTTCAGCCCGTTCTCATGCGGCTCGGCAGAAAGCGTGATCTGTCCGCCCGCCCCGAGCTGGGCGATCGTCTCCTGCAAAAGCAATTGCAGCATGCGCACCAGTTGCGGCCGCTCAGTGGTCATGGCCGGCAGGTTGGCCGGCACGTTATTGGTCACCGTGATCTTGCGGTCGGCCAGCACCGGCCCCAAGGCACTGACCGCCTCCGTCACCAACTCACCGAGATTCACCGGCTGGACGGCACCGCTGTTGGCATTGAGCAGGCCCAGATTGTCGAGTTGGGCGGAGATGCGTTCCACCTGCACCCGCACATGCTCATAAAAATCGCGCCAGAAGTTCGGGTTGCGCAGCTCATCCATCGCGACCTTCTCTTCCTGCAACTTGGCTGGAGCCAGGTCCAGAAAAGTGCGGACAGCCACCAGCGGATTGCGCAGATGGTGGCTTAAGCCCGCCGCCATCACACCCAGGCTGACCACGCGATCGGTGATCATCATATTGTGCAAAACGGAAAGTTTCTCGCGCATCAACTGGTCGCGCTCATGCTGCACGATAAAGAACTCGATCCCGCGTTTCAGCGTCGTCTCCAGTTGTGGGATGTCCCACGGCTTAGTGACATACTTGTAGATGGCGCCGGTATTGACGGCATCGATGGCCGCATCGAGATCGGAATAGGCGGTCGCCAAGATACGGATGGCGCGCGGGCTGATCTGGCGGGCCTTCTCCAGCAACTGCACACCCTTTTCTCCCGGCATGCGCTGGTCGGTCATCAAAACGGCGATCTGGTCACGATTCGCTTCAAAGATCTGCAGGCCCTCGGCGGCATTCGTGGCCGTCAAAATGCGAAACTCATCCGCAAAGGCACGTGAGAAGTATTTCAACGACTTCTCTTCGTCATCCACGTAGAGGACCGCGTATTTCTTATAATCGTACGGATTCTGCATCATATAGGTAAAATCAGGATACGGCCTCTAAGGCCTCATGCTTGACTGTTTTCAAAGGAAATTCGAGCGTAAACTCGGTAAATTTGCCCGGCTCGGTCCGGACATTGATCCGGCCCTCGTGCTGTTGCATGATCCGGTAGCAGATGCTGAGCCCCAGCCCCATGCCCTGCCCCACGTCTTTTGTAGTGAAGAACGGATCGAATATCTTGTCCAGGACGTGGCCAGGAATACCCGAACCGCTGTCGCGGATGATCAAGGCGTAGGTGTGCTCAGTCATCTTGTCCTCGATCCAGATGGCCGCTTCATCTGTGCGCTCGCCCCGGCTTTTCAGCGCGTCCAGTGCGTTCTGGAGCAGATTGGTCAACAACTGCAACAGCGTGCTTTCATTGCCCTTGATGATCTGATGCGCATTGAATTGCTGGTGTACCGGCACCTTGTCCTTCCACTCACTGGAGAGGAAACGCAACGCGGCGGCGACCGGTTTGCCCACCTCCACCTCGTCCAGCTTGTCCTCCCGCGGATGCGTAAAGGTGCGCAGATCCGACACAATGTCCTTCACCCGGTCCACCCCGTCCTCGATATCCTTCAGCACCTCAGCAAAGTCTTCCTGCTGGTCGCTCGGCACATGCTTGGACTTCTTGCGCAAAGTGAAAAGACCGGTCTTGGCGTAGTTCAGCGGGTTGTTGATCTCATGGATGATTCCGGCACTCATGCGACCGAGCGAGGCCATCTTCTCGGTCTGCACCAATTGGGTCTCGGTTTCCTTGAGTTGCTCCAAGGTCGCCTCCAACACCTTGTTTTGCCGCGCGAGCTTTCGTTGCATCTGGTAGGAGCCGACCAGATTGCGCAGCCGCACATGCAATTCAGTCACCGAAAATGGCTTGCTGAGGAAATCGCTCGCTCCGTTGGAGAGCGCGTTCATCTTGGTGTCTTCATCCGCCCGCGCCGTCAGCAACAGCACCGGAATGCTCTGGGTGATGCTCTGCACGCGCAATTCCTTGCATACCTGGATGCCGTCCATCTCCGGCATCATCATATCGCACAGGATGATATCCGGCTGGAACTGTGCTGCCAGTGCGATTGCCTGCCGTCCATCCGTTGCCTCAAGCACTTCATACTCGTTGACCAGTTCGGACTTCAGATAGCGCAGCATGTCCGGTTCATCATCCGCCACCAACACCTTGGGCCGATGGCCATTGGCCCCGATCGGCTGCAAGGGTCTGATACTGTCCTTCAACGCGGTCAACGACGGGAACAGCTCCGCACGACGATACAACCCCTGCAACCACTCGCCTTGGGGCGAAGGAGCGGGCTGCTCATCAGTCGGCACATCGGCATCTGCAGGTGAAACAGTCATCGGTGAAGACACTGGTACAGTCTTTTCCTCCCTTCCCACAGTCACCGGCAAGCGCACGGTCATGGTGGTGCCCTGACCTTCCTTACTCGTTACGGCGACTGATCCGCCCTGAACTTCAACTAATTCCTTCACCAAGGCAAGACCGATACCTGTTCCTTGATATTTTCTTTGGGCCGAGGTGTCTGCCTGCCAGAACCGGGTAAACAGGTAGGGGATGTTTGATTCCGCTATGCCCATGCCGGTATCCACCACCTCGATCTGGGCATAATCCCCGAATTTTTTGGCCCGGATGGTGACCTGGCCCTTGGCGGGCGTAAACTTGATGGCATTAAAGACCAGATTTAGCAGGATTTTCTCCAGCTTATCCCGGTCCGTCACTACCGAACTGACTTCCGGATCCACTTCGGCGGACAGGTGAACCCGCTTGTCATCCGCCATCTTCTGCACCGAACTGCGCAATCCTTTCAGAAAATCGTTCAGATTGACCGAATCCCGGCGCACATCCATGTGACCGGATTCGAGCTTCACCAAATCCAACAAGTCATTGATCAGCTTGAGCAGGCGCAACCCGTTGGCCTCCATGGTCGCCAGCCATTCACGGGTCTGCTCGTCAAACATGTGCGCCTTCTGCCGCCTCATGGTCTCGATAGGGGCCAGTAACAAGGTCAGCGGAGTGCGCAGTTCATGGCTGATATTCGCAAAAAACCGCGTCTTCACCTCATCCAGCTCTTTTAGTTTGCGATTGGCCTCCTCCAACACCTGCTTGTTCCGGTCCAGTTCAAAGCGCAGGGCAAATTCGCGATACCGTGTGTCGCCCGTGTAGTAGCTGGAGACCACGACAATGAGACCGGTCAATATCAGGAAGTACAGGTTGTTGAACACCAAGGCAAAGTCATGCGTGGGGCCGATCAGCAACACCGCGCTGGCGTACATGATGGTCACCAGCAGCGAGGCCAGCAGGTTTTCAAAATACGTCCAAGGCAGAAACAACCCCGCACCGATCAGGACCAGGTTCAATCCCGCATAATAAGGGGAAGTCACGCTATCCGAGGCATAGATCATGCCCGAGATAAAGAAGGCGGGCAGCATGTACCATAACATCCCCAGGAAGCGGTAGTTTCGATCGCCGAACTCCGTGTTGAACAAGGCCCGCACCCCCCAGACGCACAAGGAGCACAGGACACGCAACAGGAAAAACTCCCAGACCTGATCGGGATAGACCAGATAATCCAGCGTGATGCCCGCCGGCATCAGGATCATGGCCCAAATCGCCCCCAAGCGCGAATTACTGATTCGCACCTGCTTGTCGTACTCGGCAAAGGCTGTCTTGACGTCCTGCTGGTTCACAAGGTCAGAGAGGCTTGCGGACTTCCACAAAGATGTTCGCCCCGGTGTGGTCCGCTTTCACCGACCACATCCCCTGCGGACTGTCATCCGGAATCAGATTCCCCAACTGGTTGTTGTCGCGATACACCAAGTGCCATTCAAAGATATACTCCATGATGTTCTTGATAGGATTGCACGAATCTACATTCGTGGCCACCACCAAGCCGCCCGGTGCCAACTGCTCATAGAAGATGGTCATCAACCGCTTGCAGATGCGGTCGCTCAGATAATCGAACAAGCCGGCGCAATAGATGAAATCATACTGTTGCCCCAAAGCCATCGGCTTGCCGCCCTCCTTCAGCACCTGATGCACGGATTTCTTCGTGAACTGCAAGCCGGTGAAACGACGGAACCTGGCCTTCACCTCGTTCAGCTTCATCCCGGTGGATTCCAATGTCTCATCATTGAAATCAAGCAACGTCAGTTGCGCCCGGTCACAGATGTCTTCCTGCTCCAGAAAATCATGCACCTCTTTGGCCGGTCCGCAGCCCAAGTTCAAGATCCGGCAGGGCCGCCCCAACCGGGTCACCCGGCGCGTTTCCTCCGCCAGCCGTTGGGTCAGATACTTCACACGATTGCGATGCGCTTCGGCAGGAGCCTGAGTGAGGATGTACACATTCAGGATCTTGGCGAAGAGCGAGCTGCCCTCATGCGGATCTCGGAGGATCATGTTCACCATCTCATAATCGCCCGCATATCCCAGCGGCTTTTGATAGATGCGATACATGAAAGGCGAGCATAGCAGCAACGGGTGCAACTGCCGCTTCACATAAGTGCGATGGATGGGCTGAAGTTCCGTATCGATTTTTTGGGCGATGTCCTCAAACCGCACGAACAAGTCATTCACGACCGGCAACATCGGACTGCTCAGTTCGGCGATGACCTCACGTTCCCTTCGCTGTCGGTCTCCGCCCGGATCGGAGCGGATGCTCAACTCCACCTGCTCCAGCCAGCGGCGCAAATCCGCCAGCAAAGTTTGCATGTCCGCCACGACCACCTTGAAGTCCGGAGTCACCCGCTGATTCTTGCCCCACTCGCTGATGAAATCGTTGAACTCATCCCGCAAACGGTTCGGCTGGGTGCTGGAGACCAGAAAATCAACATCGACCCACGCTTCATCCAGCGTGGTTTCACAGACCAGCACTATACCGGTGTTCACCAAGTTGCTGACCACGGCCCGGCCGGAATAGACCAACCGGTCACGGATGATGATGCGGAAATCCGACAGTACCTCGGACAACTGAAGGATGCTGTAGGGGTTGTAAACCTCGAAGACCACCAAGTAGCGGGTCAGTCGCAAGAGGGTAGCCCGCACCTCCGCTCCTTGGCTGTTACGGCATACGATGAAGCTGTCCCTTTCACGGGATGGCTGCGTAATGATATTTTCGTTTTCCATTTGATACAGCTGCGAGTGCCATCCCTAGAATTTAGGGACAACGATACTGGCATGTCTCCTCCCCCTTCTCGGACAGGGAATGGAATAGCAAAATATGCATGGCCCGACTACTGTTTTTTTCCCTGCACTGCAAGAACTTGCAAAATCAGTGTCCGTACGGAACCCAACCTTGGCTAATCACACCCAACAACTGAGCCCAACCTTTTGAAAAGCAACACACTGCACACCTCCTGAACAACCAAGCCACCTTCGCCTGCCAATCAGAACCTAACCGCAACGTTTTTATAGTCCTCGCGTTGGAAAATATGGAAGTTCTTCCAAATCATCATCTAGCAATTGCCTTTGGCATGCCAAAAAATACTTCATAACCCCGACTAATTTGCTTGCGCTGAGGATGACTGTTTTGCACTTTTTTACCCAGCCTCAACGCTTCAGTTCACCGATACATAAAACTTTCACGAGTTTATTAGGGTCTAAAGATTATGTTTAACCACCCAACCCCCGTCCACTTGACCCTGATCACTGCCAGTTTGGCTTGGGCGGTCAATTCGCACGCCGTAGGTTTTCGCCTGCCCAACCAAGACCCCGAAGGCATCGCCCGCGGTAACGCTTTTGTGGCGACGGCCGACAATCCTTCGGCAATCTACTACAATCCAGCCGGCATCAGCCAGTTGCAGGGACAACACTTTCAGGCCGGGCTCTATTACGTCTCAGCCAGCACGCGTTACACCTCGCCAACGGGCGCATCCGCCAAAACGGACACAACTTTTCAACCCGTGCCGCAGATGTACTACGTGCGGTCGTTCGAGGACAAACCATTCACCTTGGGCATCGGCGTCTATGCTCCCTACGGTCTCTCGCTGGACTACGGTGAGAACAATCCGTTCAACTTCATCGCCGAATATGGAAAGCTAGCCTACGCTACCGTGAATCCAGTCATTGCCTGGAAAGCCACGCCGGAACTTTCACTCGCCATCGGGCCCACTCTCAATTATTCCCAAGCCACACTGGTCAACAATGTCCTGCGTTATAAAGGCGACGGCATGGCCTTCGGCTTCAACGCCGGCGTCCTCTGGCAACCGCATGAGCAGTGGTCCTTTGGGGCGACTTATCGCTCGGCCACCAAGGTTGAATACAAGGGCAACGCGGAGATTTTCGACACATTTCGCTCTCAATCCACGGCGGATTTTCAATTCCCCCAGTTTGCCGTGATCGGCGTCTCTTACCGCCCTACGCCAAACTGGAACTTTGAGTTCAACCTCGATTGGACGGACTGGGACAACGTCAATCAGACGGTGTTCCGCGACACCGCCATCGGCGACCTGCCCTTTATCTTCAACTACAAGACGAGCTTCATGTATGAGTTCGGCATCACCCGAAAACTGAAGAACGGCTGGTTTGTGAGCACCGGCTATTTCTACAGTGAGAATTCCAGCCCGGACGCCAACTTCAACCCCATCGTGCCCGATGCCAACCTCCATCTGGGCAGCGCGGGGTTTGGCCGCAAAGGCGAGCGGTTCGACTGGGTGGTCGCATATCACTTCGGCTACGGCCCCGGGCGTACGGTCACGGGAAGTCCGGTAGTGGCGGGGCAAAGTGGCGACGGCCGTTACCGCACCTTCAATAATGCGGTGAACATCTCCCTGAACTACAAGTTCTGAAATAACCAGCACGGCTGGGCGGTGGCTCAATCACCGCCCAAGTCCATCTGGATCTCACGCACCCAGTTGTGCATCCATTTTTTGGCGGCATCTGGACCGGTGGTCAGTTCCGGGTGTGCCTGGATCACGAGCCCCAGTTGGTTTTGATACGTCACACAGCCGGACCCCAGCAACTGACAGCGCAAGACCGGCGGGGCAAACAACCACCCCCCGGCACACTTGGGCTCGTTGATTTTTTTCTCGGCATCCCAGTCACCCAGATTTGAGAAGCTGCCGATATACCACTCCGGCATGGCGTTACCTGAATCAAGCAGATACTTCTTCATTCCGTGGCTCAACGGCAGGCAGAGTTGATATGCCTGCCAGTTGGCCCAATGCTCCCCCTTCCCCAAAGCCGTGTAGATATTTTGGTGAATATCCTGCACCGTCTCGTAGGATTTCACTTTCACCGTCACATAGCTTGTGTGATTCGCCGTATCACGCCCCAAATCAACCTTGCCCCGCACATTCACCGGCAGCATCCAAGGCACTACGGCTGATTGATCCTCCAAGAAAGGGCGGATTGCTTTCGTCAGGTGCTTCACCAGAAACGAATTCACGGTGACACCTTGATTGCGGCACAGATGGCGCATCGCCACAGTCTGCGCTTCATCAAACACATGCCACGCCACTGTGGTCGGCGCTTCCGTGTTGACAGTGGGTTTGGGCTGGCCATCGAGCTTAGCCCACTTGAGCCGTTTTTTGGGTCGGACGAATTTTGGCAGTGACTGCAATATGGAAAAAGCAGAGGGCGAAGACGGGTGCTTGATCTGCGGCAGACAATCAAACGTCACCCCCCGGTCACGAAAAATCTGCACAAACCCGCCGATGCCATCCACATTGATGTGTTTATGGTAGATCCATTCCGGCTCCTTGGCCCCCGGAGCCACCCGGCCAAAACGGATGCCCACAAACTCCCCCAGCTCTTCCGCGGCCACAAACCACGGACTCAATGGATCGGCTGTCTTGCTCATGAAAAGAGATAAAAGGTACGGACATCCCCACAAGCGCTGCCCCAACGCTAAATGCATTTTTAAAGGCAAAATATGGTAAAGGCAAGCCATAGCCTGCCCAAGCCGATTAAATCCGCAGAACTACTGAACTCAGACCCTGTCCGCTAAACAGCAGCAGTTGGTGTCACCAGATTCAGATTTTTCACGATGCGGCTGGTGGAGTAAGCCTTGTTCAGCGTGTAGAAATGGATGCCCGGTACCCCGGCACGGATCAGTTCCTGACACTGTTCCGTGGCGTAATCGATCCCGAATTCCCTCGCCGCCTCATCGTTGTCACCCAATGGGTCCAAGCGAGAGAGGAGCTTCGACGGCAACTGCGCACCACACAAAGCCGTGAAACGCTTGATCTGGGAACCGCTCATCACCGGAATAATCCCCGGAATGATCGGCACCGTTACCCCCAATTTGGTCAGGTAATCGCGGAACTCGAAAAAGTCCGCATTGTCGAAGAACAACTGCGTGACCACGAAATCCGCCCCACGATCGATCTTGGCCTTCAAGCGCTGCCAGTCCACATGCTTGCCTTCCTTGCAGGCGATGTGGCCTTCCGGAAACCCCGCCACACCGATGGAAAATTCGTTCAGCTCTTTCAGATACGCGACGAGTTCGTAACTGAACTCGAATCCGCCTTCCGTCTTTTTGAACTCTCCCGTGCCGCCCGGCGGGTCGCCGCGCAGGGCCAAGATATTCTTGATGCCCAAGTCCTTCGCCTGCTTCAGCACCGCCGCGAGTTCATCCTTGGTGCTGTTCACGCAGGTCAGGTGAGACATCGCCGTGAGCTTATGCTCCCGTTGGATACGGTCCACGATCATTAGCGTCTTGTCGCGCGTGCTGCCACCGGCACCATAGGTGACGGAGCAGTAATCAGGACGCAGGGACATCAGTTCGGGGATCGTCTTCTCCAAGAGAGACGCGTCACCTTCCGTCGTCTTGGGCGGAAAGAACTCGAACGATATGGCCGGACGCTGCGCTTTGGCGCACGCCTTATGGATGTCCCGTATGAACTGCATTGTGCTGGCTATTATGCGCTTAACCCGTCCAAGCGCAAGGCCGGTTGCAGCCATGAGTAAGCAGCGCAGGCGCAACACCCAGCTTGCCCTATGCTTGTAATCACGTCATTTTGACCGCTCATGGCCAGACATCGTCTCGTGATCTTGAGCGATATTCACTATGCCGGTGCCGCCGAGCAGGCGCGCGGCAGTGATTATGAGACCCGTGCCATAACCTCTCCGGGCCAGCGCTGGCTGGTCCGCATGTGGCGGCGGCACCTGTGGCTGCGTGACCCCTTTGGCCACAATCACCAATTGGACCGCTTCCTCGCCGAATGCCCGTCCGCTGACTTCGTCGTGGCCAATGGAGATTATTCGTGCGATTCCGCCTTCATCGGCGTGAGCGATGAGGCCGCCTGCGCCAGTGCGGCGGAATGCCTGGGTAAACTTCGAGGACGTTTCAACAGCCAGCTTCGTACGACTATAGGCGATCATGAATTCGGCAAGCGCAGCCTAGGCTCTGGGGCGGGCGGAATGAAGCTCGCCAGCCTGCATGCCACGCGGGATAGATTGAAACTGCCCACCAGTTGGCGGTTGGAGCTCGGTCACCATGTCGTCATCGGCATGACTTCCTCGCTCGCCGCGGCGCCTTCGCTGGCTGACGATCAATCTGCTGATGAACAAGCGGGCTGGCTGGAGGAGCATAATCGGCATTTGACCGAAGTGCGTGAACTGTTCCGTGGCATCAATTCCACCCAACGCATCCTGCTCTTCTGTCACGACCCCACCGCCCTGCCCTTTCTTTGGGAACTTGAGGAAATAAGGCTATTGGCACCGCAAATCGAGCACACCATCATCGGGCACCTGCACTCAAATCTGATTTTCCGCCAGGCCAAGCTCATGGCTGGTCTGCCGCCCATACGTTTTCTCGGTCCCACCGTTACCCGCAATACCCAAGCATTGAACCGGGCACGGGTTTGGAAGCCATTCCGCGTCCAGCTCTGTCCCTCACTGGCGGGGATGCAGTTACTGCGAGATGGCGGATATCTGTCGATGGAACTAAGTGACGACGCTCCCATGCAAACCCGTTTCCACGGATTGCCTTGGTGATCTCGACAAAGGAAAGCCTTAAGCCTTCAGCTTCTTCTCCAAGATCTCACCGACCAGATTTGGGTTCGCCTTGCCCTTGCTCAGCCTCATCACCTGGCCTTTGAGGGAGTTGATGGCTGCGACTTTGCCACCACGGTAGTCCTCCACGATCTTCGGATTGGCCGCGATGACTTCATCGCAGAATTTTTCAATGGCACCGGTGTCGCTGACTTGTATCCAGCCGTTCTTCTCCACGATGACCATAGGTGCAGCACCCGTCGCGAACATCTCAGCAAACACATCCTGCGCGATCTTGTTGCTGATCTTGCCGGAGTCCACCAGTTCAACCAGTTCGGCGAGGGCATCCGGCGGGAACTTCAGATCCTTGACCGTCAGCAGCGTCATGTCCGCCGCTTCAATGCCCATGGCGGACTGCTCGGCGATGGCTTTCTCGTTCGCTTCTGCCAATTTTGCGCTGAGATTGTTGATGACCCAGTTGGCCACGCCTTTCGGGTTCTTGGACTTCTTGGCAATCGGCTCGTAGTAGTTGCCCAGAACGACGTCATTCTTGAAGACTTCGGCATCACCGGCAGGCAACTGGTAATCCACCATGAAACGCTGTTTGCGCACCAACGGCAGCTCAACCACGCGCTTCTGAACCTCCAAAAGCCACGCTTCGGTGGGCTCGAACGGCATGAGATCGGGGTCGGGGAAATAGCGGTAATCGTGCGCGTCTTCCTTGCTGCGCATCTCTTCTGTGATGCAGGCTACATCATCCCAGCGCACGGTGGATTGGACCAGTTTCCGGCCTGCTTTGATCTCGGCGATCTGACGAGGAATCTCATGCTCCAGCGCCTTGCGGGCTCCGCTGAAGGTGTTCATATTCTTGATCTCGATCTTAACACCAAGCTCTTTGGAGCCCTTGGGCCGCACACTGACATTCACATCGCAGCGCACCATGCCCTTTTCCATGTCGCAGTCGCTCACGCCGCCGTAGGACAGGATGTCCTTCAGCGCATTGAGATACGCATAGGCCATGTCCGGACTGTTGATATCTGGCTCCGAAACTATCTCCAACAACGGCACGCCGGCACGGTTGCAATCCACACCACTGCGGTTGTCCAAATGGAAGTTCTTGCTGACGTCCTCTTCCAAATGCGCACGGGTGATGCGCACGCGCTTTATCTCCCCTTCGTGCTCGAACTCGACGTAACCCGTCTTCGTGGACGGCTGCTCGTACTGGGTGATCTGGTAATTCTTCGGAACGTCCGGATAGAAATAGTTTTTGCGATCGAACTTCGCGCGACCGGGGATCTCGCAATTCAGCAGATAACCCGTGAGCACAGTGAGACGCAGGGCTTCCTCATTCGCCACCGGCAACACGCCAGGCATGCCGAGGCATACGGGGCACACGTTGGTATTGGGCTCCGCGCCAAAGCTGTTCGCGCACCCGCACCACATCTTCGATTTCGTTTTGAGCTGGACGTGTGTCTCCAACCCGATGACCGCTTCGTATTCCATGTGCGTTACTTGCTAAAAGGAGATTTTTCTTTATGCCAGCCGGTCGCCTGCTCATACGCATGGGCGATGCGCAGCAGGGTTTCTTCACCGAAAGGTTTGCCCAGCATTTGCAGGCCGATGGGCAGTTTCGGTTCCTTGGTGAATCCGCACGGGAGGCTGATACCACAATTGCCCGCCAGATTGCAGGAGATGGTGAAGATGTCCGAGAGGTACATCTGCAACGGGTCGGCCGATTTCTCACCCGCCTTGAACGCTGCTGTCGGTGTCGTAGGCGTCACGATGACGTCCACCTTTTCAAACGCCTTGTCGAAATCCTGCCGGATGAGCGTGCGGACTTTCTGGGCGCGCAGGTAGAACGCATCGTAATAACCGCTGCTCAGCACATACGTGCCGAGGATGATGCGGCGTTTCACTTCCGGACCGAAACCGGCACCACGGGTCTTCTTGTAAAGGTCCGAAGGCGAGACACCTTCCACGCGCTTGCTGTAGCGGATGCCGTCAAAGCGCGCGAGGTTCGCGCTGGCTTCCGCCGTGGCCACAATGTAGTAGGTCGCCACCGCGTATTCCGTATGGGGCAGGCTGACTTCCACGATCTCTGCGCCCATGGATTCGAGCTGCTTCACGGCGGCATCCACCGAAGCTTTCACTTCCGGATCCAGACCGCCAACCATGTATTCCTTGGCCAGACCGATCTTGAGACCCTTGATGTTTCCCGTCAGCGCACCGCGATAATGCGGCACGGGTTGCGGGATGCTCGTGGAATCGCGCAGATCATGACCGCTGATGACTTCGAGCAACGTCGCTGCATCACGCACGTCTTTGGTGAAAGGCCCGATCTGATCGAGCGATGACGCAAAAGCGACGAGGCCATAACGGGAAACGCGGCCATACGTGGGCTTCAAGCCGACACAACCGCATAGCGCCGCCGGTTGACGGATGGAGCCGCCCGTGTCCGAGCCCAAGCTGGCGATGCACTCATCCGCCGAGACAGAAGCCGCTGAGCCACCGGAGGAACCGCCCGGAATGCGGGACGTGTCCCAAGGATTGCGCGTGGTGAAATACGCCGAGTTCTCCGTGGAGCTGCCCATCGCGAACTCATCCATGTTCAGGCGGCCAAAGACGATCGCACCCGCTGCCTTCAATTTCTCCACCACCGTCGCATCATAAACGGAAGTGAATCCTTCCAGAATCTTTGAGGCACAACCGAGCGGCTGACCCTTCACGCTCAGCACGTCCTTCATGGCGATGGGCACGCCGAGCAAAGGCTTGTCGGTATTGTTCGCTCCAGTGGCGATGGCGGCATCGATAGCGGCGGCTTGGGCCAGCGCATCAGCTGCATCATAGCTCAGGAAAGCTTTCACCTGGCCGTCCACCTTTTGGATCTGGTCGAGGCAGGCTTGGGTCACTTCGCAGGCACTGGCTTCGCGACGGGACAGTTGGGCGGTGACTTCTGTAATGGTCAGTCGGTTCAACATGGGAAAAGACCTCTACGTTACTCCACGATCTTCGGCACGAGGAACAGGCCGCCGCCTTTGGAAGGGGCGTTCTTCATGGCATCTTCATGCGGTAGCGAGGGCCGAACTTCATCGGCACGGGTCACATTCACCAAGGGAAAAGAATGTGCCGTGGGCTCCACCGCGCTGACGTCCAGTTCACCGAGCTTCTCGATATATTGCAGGACGCCACCCAGTTGGGACCCCAGTTTCGCTTCCTCTTCCGGAGTCAGCGCTATGCGGGCCAGATTGGCCACGTAATGGATTTTAAAATCCGCAGACATGCGGCGAAGATTAGGGAGGGGGAAAACAAGTTCCAAGCCTTTTGAGGGACAAGAACCCCAACCACTGAAAGTCAGATCCGTCTCCTAACCTCGGCGGCTACTTATTCCTCGTCGAACTTGCGCTTGAGCAATGCCTCGATCTCCAGCACGGCCTGCTCGGCGTCGTTGCCTTGAGCTTGCACGACGATGCGGCTGCTGGGGCCGGCCGCCAGCATCATGAGGCCCATGATGCTCTTGCCGTTCACCTGCTCGCCATCCTTCTCGACAAAAATATCGCAGTCAAACCGGTTGGCAACCTTCACGAACATGGCCGCCGGCCGTGCGTGAATGCCCAACTTGTTGATGACCGTGAGTTCTTTCGTCACCATGTCGTCTTTTTCGGATGATTTCCGCGTGCTGCTCATCTACGGCGCTAATATGTAAGTGTCTGGGGGTGACTGCCAAGCGATTTCACAAAGCAGCCCCCTTCGTCATCCGGGCAATGAGCCGTTCGTTCAATTCTTGGGCGGCATTATGCCCGGCAGCTTTCAATTGTTGTTGCAGGGCAGCGACTTCCACCAATCGGGCGATATCCCGCCCCGGCCGGACAGGAATGGTAATGTGCGGCACTTCAACCCCTAATACTTTCACCAGGTCATCCTCCATGCCTAGACGATCCACATTGGGCACGTCATTCCAAGCCTTCAAGCTGACGATGAGGTCCACCTGTTTCTCCCGGCGGATGGCCTTCACGCCGAACATCTGGGCGACATTGATGATGCCGATGCCGCGCACCTCCATGTGGTCCCGGGTGACCTCGGCGCTGGTGCCGATGACCCGGCGGCCATCGAGCAACGTGACTTTCGTGATGTCATCTGCCACCAAGCTGTAACCGCGCTCGATCAGGGCCAACACGCATTCGCTTTTGCCGATGCCGCTCTCGCCCTTAACGATCACGCCCATGCCGAGGATGTCCACCATGCTGCCCATCTCGGTGCCGCGTGGGGCGAACATCCACTCCAACGAGATCGTGGCCAGGTTGATGAATCGCATGGTGATGAGCGGCGTGCGGAAGATGGGCACATTCGCCTTCTCCGCCGCCTTCAAGAGCTGTTTGTCTGGCTGGATATTGCGCGAATAGACGATGCACGGCACGCGATAGGAAAACAGCTTTTCATAGCGCTGCTCGCGCTCCTCGGAAGTGAGGGACTTCAGGAAGGTGGATTCCGCGCTGCCGATGACCTGGATGCGTTTGCTGGCGAAGTAGCGGGTAAACCCAGCCAGTGCCAGCCCCGGACGGTTCACCGTCGGCTCTTTGATCACCTTCCTCAACCCGCTGGCGCCGGCGATGAGGCGCAAGTCCAGCTCGCCCCGGTGACCGGTGTAAAACTGCTCGACGGTGACGACATCGCGATTGATTTTCTTTTCCATGATGTCTGGCGCTGGCTTGCCTGCTACATGTTAAATTCCGGACCGAGGTAAATCTCGCGTGCTTTCGGGTCGTTGGCGAGGAATTCCGCCGAGCCTTGTACCAGCACTTCGCCCTTGTGGATGATATAGCCGCGGTCGATGAGCTTCAGCATCTCGCGCACACTATGATCCGTGATGAGCACGCCCAAGCCCCGGTCTTTCAGGCGTTTGGTGATCTTGCTTACTTCATACTGGGCGATCGGGTCGATGCCCGCCAGCGGTTCATCCAGCAAAAGTAACTTCGGGCTGGTGACAAGCGCACGGGTGATCTCCAAGCGGCGTTTCTCACCACCGCTGAGCTGATACGCCTTGCTCTTGGCCAACGACGTCAGGTCCAGTTCCTCGAGCAGGTATTTCAGGCGGACCTTCTGCTCATCCTTGGAGAGTTTGCACGTCTCCAAGATGGCGAGGATGTTATCCTCGACGGACAGTTTGCGAAAGACTGACGGCTCCTGCGTAAGGTAACCGATGCCCAGACGAGCGCGCTCATGGATGGGCAGATTGGTGATCTCCTTGTCCTCGAAGAGGACCTTGCCTTCATCAGGACGGACAACCCCGACGACCATGTTGAACGACGTGGTCTTGCCTGCGCCGTTAGGCCCCAGCAGGCCGACGATTTCCCCCGGCTCCACCTTGATGGACACGCCATTGACGACGCGCCGACGGCTGTATTCCTTTGCCAGATTCTCAGTACGCAACAGGCTCATGCGATGCTACTGCTTCTTAGGCTCTTCGGCGTTTTTTTTCTTATCGGCGTCCCGGTTCATTTTGGAGGTGTCCACCCCCAACCGCTGACGTCCGCCGCTAGCAAACATAGTGCTTTTGTTCCGATCCAAAATCACTTTCTCCGCACCCGAAAATGGTCCCATCGGCGTGGTGATGAGCGGGTCACCCGTGAGCGTCAGGATGTTGCTCTTCCAGTCGAACACCGCTTTTTTGCCCGTGGCGGTGAAGAGGCCATCCTTGTTCTTCAAGGTGATCACCACGTTGCCCTCGGCGAAGATCATATTGATCTCGGAATTATTGGTGGAAAGATTGATGAGCAATTGATCGCACTTCACCTGCGTATCCGGCGGGTCGATGATGATGACGTTGCCTTTGAAGAGCGCCGTGTGAGCGGTAAGGCTGAGCTCAGAGTGATCCGCCAATATCTCAATCTCCTCAATCTCTTTCTTCGGAGCTTGGGCGTACAGGTTCACCCCGAACAGAACTAAAAAAATCAACAGGCTGAATCTCATTTATTTCCCTTTTTTTGATCGAACATGTCCTTGCGGATGATCACCCGGACCTGATTTGAAAGCACTAGATTACCCTGGGCCTGCTCGTAGCGAAAGCCCACCCCTGACAGCTTCAAGTTGCCATCCCCCGTCTGCGCCTCCACGGGTTGGTCGGAGGTGGCGACTTTCAACTTCTGATCGTAGATGCTGTTGGTGGCATTGACGATGAGGTTGGTGATCTTGACACCCTTATCGTAACTGTAGGTCTCCGCACGCACGCCCTTAAGCTCTGTCAGTGAGCCGCCCTTGGGCGCGGCTTCCTTGGCGAAGAGCTGTGAACTTATACGGTTCTGGCTGTCATAGCCCGGCAGGCTGATATCCTTGCCGCGACCGCCCATCTGCGGCTGGGCACCGACCCAGAGCAGACCCAATGACATCACCCCCAGCACCAGCAGGAGCCAGGCAGGCCGTGTCCGTCTGTTTAGCCGGGTCATCATTTTGAATATTCTGCCACCAGCGGTTTCCAGTAGCCTTGCGCCTTCAAGATCAGTTCGCAGACCTCGCGCACGGCACCTTCGCCACCAGGAACTTTCGTGACATAGTGCGCGACATCCTTGGCCTCGGCAATGGCATTTGCCACCGCCACGGCAAACCCGGCGCGTTTCAAGACAGCCAGATCCACGATATCATCGCCCATATAGCAAACTTGGGCCCAAGTCACCCCGGCTTCTCGCATCATGTCTTCCGCTGCCTTAGTCTTGGTGCCGGCTTTCTGCTGATGCAGATAATCGACCTTCAGATCCTTCGCCCGTTCAATGGTGGCATGGGAAGGACGGTTGGAGATCCAGCCGACTTTGAGGCCTTCCTTCTGCAAAAGACGCAGGCCAAGGCCGTCCTGGATATGGAAACGTTTCAGTTCCACGCCCTGCCCCATGATGACGGTGCCATCGGTCAGGACACCGTCCACGTCGCAGAGGAAGAGACGGACGGATTTAAGGCGTTTCGTTTGTGCTGCTTTGGAAAGGCTCATGCTAATAATTACCGAACTGCTTCCCGGACTTTCAGCAGCGTTTTCAGGATGTTAGGCATGTCGGCCAAGGGGACGGTGTTGGGGCCGTCGCTGAGGGCTTTGTCCGGTTCCGGGTGGGTCTCCATGAACACTCCGTCGGCACCGGCGGCTACGGCGCAACGGGCGAGCACGGGGGCGAACTCGCGCTGACCAGCGGATTTGTCTCCCCCGCCACCGGGCAATTGCACGGAGTGCGTGGCATCGAAAATGATCGGGAAACCAAGCTGCTTCATGATGGGCATGGAGCGCATGTCGGCGACGAGGTTGTTGTAGCCGAAAGTGGTGCCGCGTTCGGTGAGCAGCAGCTTGTTGCCGCCGAATTCACCGGCTTTCTTCACCACCTGCCCCATCTCCTTAGGGGAAAGAAATTGGCCTTTCTTCACATTCACCACGCGACCGGTCTCCACGGCGGCCTGGATCAAATCCGTTTGGCGGCAGAGGAAGGCAGGGATCTGGAGAATATCGATCATCTGCCCGGCGAGCTTGGCCTGCTCTTCCGTGTGGATGTCCGTGAGGACAGGCACGCCGAGTTTGTCACCGATGCGGCGCAGGGTGGCCAAGCCCTCTTCAATGCCGGGTCCGCGGAAGGACTGGCCGGAAGTGCGGTTGGCCTTGTCGTAACTGGCCTTGAAAACATATTGGATGCCGAGCCGATCACAGGTCTTTTTCAAACTGGAACCGATCTTCAAGCAGAGCGCTTCACTCTCAATGACACAGGGTCCGGAGATCAGAATGAACTTCTTTCCGGAGCTTAACGCTTTCCACAAACTTGCGGGCGAACTCGTTGACACGCCGGGAGTTCTATCAGCGGATACGGGCGGTGGCAATGATTGGGTAAATCCCCTCCCCGGCTTGCTACCAGACTGTTTAGTTGTATTCATCTGGCACCGGTATAACACACCCAGTATGACATCCGCTGTCATACTGGAAAAATAGTTCGGGATTTTTCCCCCACCAGCCTTGGCCGAAGCTGGAGACATCCTATCGCCATTGGCATTAGGGCAACAGGTTACCTTCTTCCTGACCGGCTAACGAGGCCCCCTCCTTGTCAGTTCGCGCCCGCTGGTGTTACCGGCTCTGAGAAGTAACTCCGGGAAAGAGCTGGTCATAGGCAACAGCCATGGTGGCCAGAAACCACGGTGCGGTAAACAACAAGCCCACCCCGCACATCAGACCACCAGCCACAAGCAGGAGCCAACCGAGAAAGAACATCAATAGCAGGGAGAACAGATTGTTGTAGCATTTCCGCAAACTGAGCCGGACAGCCACCATGAGATCCACGCCTTTGTCCAAAATCAATGGATAGGTGAATTGCAACAGAACGGTTATCAGCATCGCGACAAGGACGATCAGAAACGCGGCGATAATGCACAGGATCAGCATGGAGCCCGAGAGCAACGCGACGACATCTTGCATGTTCGCAGGGGCTGCCCCAACCAATCCGAAGGAGATGATGATAGCGATGACAATCCCGATTATGGGCAATACGCACAGCACGGTGATTAGAGTGATCAGCAAACCTGCCAGCATCAGCGGCACAAATTGCGGTCCAAAACCGGCAAAAGCAGTCCCGACCATGCATTCCCGCCCCCGCACCATGAGCACAAAGTAGTAAAGCAAGCCGCCGATCAACGGCCCCGTGAGGAATAGCGAGGCCAGGGAACCTAGGATCGGCACAAAACCAAAGGCCAGATTCACCAGGAGAAACAGCAGAATGACGCCTATCGTGACTGGCATGTTCTTTTGAAACATCTCCCAACCTTTGCCGAAACATTCGCCGACGTTGAGGCTCACGGGAGTGTCTTTGACCTGGGCGGCCCACTCGTCTGGCGAAGGTGCACCGCCCGGCATAGACAAGCCGGGTGTCAATGGCGGAATGCCTCCGGCAGCGGAAGCAGCCATCACTTTTTCATACGGCTGCCAGTCCGTCATGCCCTTGCACCAGACCAAAGTAGAGGCCTGCACAGTGCCCAGCCGGGCCAGTTCGGCCAATTGCTCGGCGGTGACCGGTCCATGCTGCTGCTTGTCGATCGCGTAGTACCATTCCATAGGATGTCTGCCCTTCGTTGAAGGTATCCTGCCTAAAACTGGATAAATGACAAAGGAAAGCGATTCCAGTACGGGAGTGAGTTTGTAACGGGGGACCCTGGCAGCACACGGAAAGCATTAGAGAGTTTTAAAAATGATGGAGCCGGGTGGAGCTAGGTTTTTTTTACCGTTCTAAATCGTTAGGACTCTATCTCGCGCGTCCCATCCCTCGATGTTTGAAGTTGGACGTTCGATGTTTTCTTCAAATCACCCCTCCTTCTCCACCAACCACACCGCCGCCCCCGTCCACAGTTCCTCCAATCCTTTGCTGCTCCACACTTCCTTGCCCACCGAAGGGTCGCCGATGATCGGGTGGCCGGCCTCATTAAAGCCAAGCAGGACAACCGCATGACTCTGCCCGATAACCCAGCCCCAGTGGTTCTCGTAGCGTGGCTCTTTTGCCGCGACTTCCGGCCGCAAATTCACCAATAGGATGGCTGGTTGCAGTTCCTTCTGTCTCAGATCATCCAAGGTGACAGTTGCCACCCTGACTCGAAATCCCTGTGGGCGGGCCATCAACTCAACTCCGCGCAGAAGGCCGCCAAGCGATGTCCCATCCTTCCGTGTAAAACAGGCCATGATCAACTCACCCTCCAACGCCGCGATGCCGTGATATTGCAATAAGGTGGCCGCTGCCGCTGCACTGCAAGTGGACGGATGCGTCTGGCGGCAGACCATGCCATTCCATAGATCAACACTGCGCGGCACCTTCCCAAAGCTCACCTTTAACACCGGCAGAAAACCCACAACCAACAACAAACTGCCCAGGACGATTCTTCGCCACCATGGCAAAGCCGTCTCACGCATGAAAATCCCTGCTCCAAAAGCCACCAACGGCACCTGCCATTCCGCCGCAAACGGCAACCATGACGGTGGCACCAGCAACACCACGGCAACCGTATCATATGCCCATCGGAAAAACGCCAGCGCCGTCAGCAGACTGACCAGCACTCCCGCCATCCGCGCACCGCGCGACCAGCCAGACGCCAGCCTGCGACCCGCAAGGAGTGCCAGCGCCGTCACCAGCATCAATAGCATCAACCCAAACATAAAACCTCCGCAAAAAGCTCACCGATCCGTTTCTGCTACGGCCAGCAGTACATCATTGGTCGTCGCTGGATTGGTCTCATGGAAATAGACCTTTCCGCCAGCCAGCAAATAATGTCCTGGCAGATACGGTGATCTATCCACCGCAACCGACCACTGATTGGCGCCCGCAGAATAGTTTACGATATAGTAGTTCGTCTTGAACCAGCTTCCAAGATACGGAACCAGTTCACCCCCATTTGTCGCATACCTGCCAGTATCAATAATGTGCATCTTCTGCGCCAATTGCAGCATCTTGAGATCCGCGATCAACTTTTGACCTTTGCAATGGTGCCTGACTCCCTGGACCCAATCGAGAAAACCACCCACACTTTTGAATCTGTCATCCTGATGACCGCAAAACCTCCGGGAACCCGGAGCCGGTTCCGTACTGGCAACCATCACAACCACCCCGGCAAACAGAACTAGCGCCAGAATTACTCCAATCTCTTTCGTTCCGGTTTGCATAACAAACGTTTCATTTCAGAATCTCAGCCCTCCGTGCACACCTCCTGGCAAACAGTAGTATCGAAATACCAACGGCAACTGAGATTGCATTCTCAACTCCAAACGAGCTGTCTCGACTAAGTGCAGCCTCCATAAAACCCGGATTGATAACCGGCAACAATCCTCCAAACACCAAAACAACAGCCCCAAAAAACAACGAAAGCACCGCCATCACTTCGAAAGCAATTCTCTTAGCTTTTAAGTTCACGCCTTCTCCTTCTTCGCTTCCTCCGCCGCTTCCATCCGTTCCTTATGCTCGATGAGCGCCCCCAGCTTCGCCGTATCGCCGAACAGCATCACATAGCCGCAACGCTCGCACATGCGTGCCCTCGTCTCCACGTTGCTGTCCTTGAGCGTCCAGAACTTCGTCTTCTTCGGCACGAAATAGCTGCGGCCCGTGCTCTCCAGCCGCCCTTCCACCATCGCATCATGATGACACGCCGGACAGGTCAGCTCCACCTTCACCAGTTCCTTCTCACTCGGATGCACTTCCACCACGGCGTCCAGATCGCCCTTCAGGAAGCGCGTGGAATCGCCCACCTTCCGATACGTGATCTTCCCATCCTGCATCCACCGATAGAGGGTCGGCTCGCTGATGGAGAGGTATTCGGCGGCTTCCTTGATGGAGAACCATTGCGGGCTGGAGGTGGAAACATCAGTCGTTGCGCTCATTGATTATCATTAACTATCAAGAAATGATAAAAAGCAACTTTTTTGAGAGAAAAGTATTTACAATGATAGTCTATAATAGTAATTGATAACTAAACAACCAACCAAGGAGCAAACTATGAACGCTGAAAACTCCCCTTCAGACGGTTCGCAGAAAGGCCCGGAACCGGCTCCGGGCACCCCAAGTCCCATCCCGGTAACTATTCCACCTATTCCAAAACAACCCTCTTCCATCTGGGAGCGCGGCCTGTTTGACCTGCTCAGCAGCATCCCTTGGAAGAAACTCCTGAGCTTGGTGATCGCCAGCAACCCGTTTTTTCTCCTGAGCGCACTGCTCATGCTGCAAGGCATCTACCTGGTCTCCGTGGACCCGCAGATGCTCGGTCAGGAACAATCCCAGCTCGCTTTCAATTTCAGCTCTTTGCAAGTCTATGAACTCCTCCTCGTCCTGACCGCGCTGTTCCTTGCCCGCCGCCAGCTTTGGCACGATACCGCCCTGCTCTTCTGGTTGGAGAACCTGTTCGTCTTCGTCCCCTTCATCCTCATCAGCCAGGCTTCCATGATGGAGAATCGCGCGGTCTGGACCACCTCGCTCTGCCTCGCGGCCACGATATTCACCATTCTGCGTTTCACCAGTTGGAAACTATATCTGCGTCCGCTGAACCTGCCGGCGGCCGGACTGGCGCTGGGAGCCGTGCTGCTCATCACGAATCTCGCCTTCCCGCTCCACTTCCGCGCTGTCATCGGCGAGGACAGCCAGTCGTGGACGCAACTGAGCCCGCAACTCTGGCGATGGTTCATGCCGGTGTTGCTGCTGGCGTTACTGGCCTTTCCTCGTAGTGAAGACCTCACGGAACGTTCCCTCACCCGCAGCTGGACCCCAATGGCGGCGGCCATCATCTGGATCATCGCCACCGCGGTGCATCTGCGTTCCATGGATTATCTGGACGGCATCCGTTTCCGTCTCTGGACAGTAGCGCCGATGCTCTGGGCTTTGGCTTGGGTAATCAACCTGCGCCTGTCCGACTTCGTCACACATGCCGAAGACCTTCGCTCCCGGATGCTCGTCTTGCCGATACTCGCCACCGCCTTCGCCATCCAGGCAGACACCCGGCTATTCCTCGGTCTGACCACTCTGAACTGTGCCTTGCTCGGCTGGCAAACCTTCGTGCAACGCAATGAAACAGCGAAAGAACTTCTGTTCGCTTCCTGCATGGCTTTGCTCGCCGCCGTGCCGCATCACTTGGGCCACCGTTACATCCCGGATTTCAGCCGGGAGAAGATCATTTTGCTCGCGATCGGTGCCTATGCCTTCCTGCAAACCTGCCGGGCGCGGAATCCACGTGGAGCGATCGCCGGTGCGGTCATCGTCGGCTTCGGCTCACAATATCTCTTCGCGCACTTTGATTACGTCGAACAGCTCGCGTTCCAAAACGCGCTGCTCTTCGGACTGGCGCACAGCCTCTTCTGGATCGGTGAACGCACCACCTTTGCCAATGCCGTTTGGAAGGCTTTCGCCATCGCCCTGCCCATGCACTCATTCCGCTGGGGTTCCATCGCCGGGCTGGATGCCGCGCTGCTGATTTCGCTGGCAAGCCTCTTCATCGCCGGTGTCTATGTGCTCGCGCGCTTGATTCAAGGACACTGGGCCACCAAAGCACTGTTGGTCGCGGCGGCAGGCAATGTCAGCACCGTGGGCATCAACCACGCCGTAGAAGTTCTGCGCATCACGCCCACCGGTTACCTGGTGGTGCTGGGTGCGTTCGCTTTCTTCGCCAGCGGCATCGCTTATGCGCTAACGCGGGATCGTTGGCATAAGTCTGGGAACAAAGATCACGGTTCAACCGCTTTGCCGGTCGTTCCGCAAGCTCATTGAACTGTCGCACCAAATTTTTATGAACATCTTCCTGCAGGGGAACGCGGCTGAAGCCGGCATCTGCAAGCACCGTCTGGGTGGACGTGGCAGCTTGGGGATGTCGGCTTACTTCCAACTGACCTCGGGGCCGTACAAAGGGACATGTGACTACCGCCATCAGCCGGTCCCCTGCAGAATTTCTTTTGGGTGGGGAGCCCACATGCCCGTCGGAAACATTTAATCGCCAGGGTGAATGCTGTCGGAACAGCTTCGCCCGAGTTTCCGGCGGGCATAGTTTTCCCAACGTGGGATTTCGCCTCACTCCTTAAGTCTTCGTGCCAGCCTTCTGCATCTCCATCCAGCCCGCCACGCCTTCCTTCAACTTCGCCCGCTCCTCAGCGGAAAGCCCGTCCGGATCGAACCGGTATCGGTAATGCAACTGCACCAGCGGCGGCAGTTCCTTCACCATTTCCGGTTTCAATTCCTGCACGCGTTTCAGCCATTGGCTCACGCTCTCTCCTTCCAGCCGGTCCAGCCCCAGTGCCGCGAGTTTCTGTTCCACCGCGTAAAATTCCGAATCACTCCCCGGCCAATCTACCGCCTTGCCTGTGTTCTTGCCGTCATCCCCTGAACGTTTGATCCGGCTCCGCCGCACCAGTCGCCACGCCAGCACAGCGATCAGCACCACCATCACCCAGATCATGTTACGCCGCAGTTTCTCGCGGTCTGTCAGCCAGCGCCATTCCGAGATCTGAAAACGGAACTTGGACCACAGATCCTTGATCGGCTCGAACATCGAGGCATTCTTTTTCTCCTCCACGGCGAACCAGTCCGGCGGTGTGGTGTCGTAGTCCTTCCACACCTTCTCCCCCTCATCGTAATAAAGCACCCAGGCGTGCCCATGCCGTTCCCGCACCACAAACTGGTTTGGACCCTCCGCCTCCTGCACGGCATAACCCACCGCATAACGTGCCGACACCCCCAATTCTCGCAACATCAACACCGTGGCTGTGGCAAAATATTCACAATGCCCCGCCCGGCTCTTCAGCAGGAAATTGGCGAGCATGGTCTCACGTGCCCTTCGGTCCGCCGGCCGCTGCCAGGTATCATAACGGTACTTCTCCACAAAGAATTGCTGCAAGCCGGCCAGCTTCTTCTCCAGCGTATCCGCCTGCTTCAAGCCAGTTTCCGCCACGACTACGCGGATGGCTTCCCGCTCATTGTCAGTGACCGCCCGGTCCGCATCGATCGGTTCCGAATCTATGGTCATCCCCGGCCCATGCTTGGCCTCATAGCGCGCAAAGGCCGTGGCATTGGACACACGGATGCCGCCGTAAAAATTTGTCTCCATCTGGGCCGCCAGCAGCTTGTCGATCGTCCCCACCCCGTTCGGCGCGTAGACCATGCCCCGCCCGCGTGGAAAATACGTCGAGACGACCGCCGTGCCGGTGATCTTCTTCTCCGGCAGCAACTCCCACGTCGTGGCTTCGTTATCGGAAACCGCATCCTCGAACTTGCCCCGCGTCACAATCCATGATGGGCTCACGAACGTGTCATAGCTCGCCTCGCGCAACAATTCCACCGGTGTCCCTTGGATCTCCACCCGCATCACCACCTCACCGGACAGCTTCAAACGCCCCAGCCGTCCGATGGCCGTGCGGCTCTCGTAGGGATTCGAAGTGCGGTTGATGATCCGGGAGAGCCATTGGGAAAAGCTCGTCTCCACCGCTCCCTGCACCCGTTGCAAGCCTACATGACCGAAGTGCCCCAATATCACCACCGTCAAGGCCAGCGGTGCCCAGATTGCGGGTGAAAAACGTTTCGGCCGGATGGCTGCCAGCGCGAACAGCACCAAGATGCTGAGCCCGATGTAGAATACCGGGTCACGTTCATTCACCAGCGCCGTCGAGAACAAGGTGATGGCGAAAAAAGGATATGAGATGTTCAACGTCCCCTTCTCTTTGTGCACCCCCTGCTTCAACTGCCGCCGCCAGATCCACGAGAAGGTGCTGTAGGGCACCGCCGGATTCGCCCCGTAGGCCTGCGTCAGCGCGATGGGGAAGAACACCATCGGCATCCACTGAAAGAAGATGAACGCCGTGGCAAATGCGTTGTTCAACACCTGGTTGCGTTTGCTGTAGTTCGTCGCTTGGAAGAACTCCATCAGGTCGTTCGTCGTGTCGCGCGAGACAAAGCAGTATATGGCGGACGCCGCGAACAAGATCGCACAGAAATCCCACACCCGATAATAGTCGCCGCGCTCCACGTCCCAGCGCTGCTTGATGATCAGCGACAGCTCGATGAGCACCGCCATGGCCCCGCCCACCCACAGCATGCCCGACTGATAACCCCAGAAGAGCAGCGTCAAACCCAGCAATAATGGTGGCGTCTTCATAGCTGTCGTAGCGCCTCCCCGATCTTGCCCGGTTCCAATTGGTGGAATTGCTCCGGCACATCCGCCATCGGCCCCAGTTCTATGATCTTCGCCGCGCCCCGTTCCGTCACCACGAATACCGCCACCGGCACGTCCAGACCCCGCAGCTTCCGGATGAACTCCCGCCGCGGCTCATCCCACTTGAGCAGGACGCAGATGCACCCGCTCACCACCGGGATATGCTCGATCACCACGTTGGCCAATGAATTGAATCCCTTGGTCTGGCACAGGTTCACCGAGGCCAAAATCTCAAGCATCTGCTCCGTATGCGCCAGCCCGCGACCCGCCGTGAAGCAATATGCCTGCGACCCCACGAACATGAGGTCCAGCAATGAATCCTGTGTCTGGATGGTGCAGGCAAACGAAGCCGCCACAGACACTGCCTCCTCGAACCGTTCGCTGTAGGCCACCGTGTCAAAAGTATCGAGGATCAACGCGTGCCGCACAAAGAACTCGTCCTGAAATTCCTTCACGATCGGCTTGCCCAAACGCGCCCAACTGCGCCAATGGATGTGCCGCATCGGATCACCTGGCCGGTAATCGCGTAGGGAAACGAACTCCTCCGATTCCCCCACTGACGCCGCCAGCGCCACCCCGCCCTGTTGATACCGCAAGCTGCCCGGCAGCACGAATTGCGGGATCGGATAGCGCTTCGGCAGGATGAGCAGCTTGTCCGGCAGCTTCAGCGGCGAGATCTGGCGGAATATACCGAGCGGGTCCATGCTCGCCGCGATGAGCTGCTCAAAGTGCAGCACCCCGCGCCGCTTGGGCAGCAGTTCCAATTCGAGCTCCACCGACGCTCCCGGCAGACAGCGCGGCACATTGACCGTGTTCACCGTACCGCGCTGGTTGATCTCGATCAGCCATTGCCAGCGGTAGAAGCCATAGGTGCGGTCGATCCAGTTACGTTTCTCCTCACCCGGTTCTGGGGTGTTCAGGAACTCCTCCATCGTGGGCCGCGGATCGGCCAGTTCCTCCAGCAACTCCACATCCCGTATCTGAAACCGCCCGAGGTTCTTGAACCGGATGCGGTATCTCACCGGCGAACCCGCCGAGGCGAAGCGCGGCAAGATGCGCTGGGCGCTGAATTTCGTCCGCCCGAGCCGCAGCGTCAGCCAGGCAATGAGCAGCAAGGCCAGCAGCAAGGAAAACGCCTGATAAGCCACCGTCAGGTTCGTATCCAGTCCGAACATCGCCAGCACCAAGGTGCAGGCCAGGATCAGGAAACCCACCTTCCCGATGCGCCGCAGGAACCACCGCCGCATCACATAGTAAAAGCGGTACTGGCGGTACGACCGTCTGCGAAAATTGTCATGCGCCCACTTCACAATACTCTGCCGGTCACGCCGGCACCTTCACCGTCTTCAAGATCTCTTCCACCACACCCTTCGCCGTCTGCCCGCTAAACTTGGCCTGCGGCTCCATCACCATGCGATGCGCGATCACCTCCACCGCCAGTTCCTGGATGTTCTCCGGCGTCACGAAGGTCTGCCCGTCGAAGAGCGCCAACGCCTGCGCCGCCTTCATCAACGAAAGCGATGCACGCGGGCTCGCGCCCAACTGCACACCCGGTGCCTTGCGTGTCGCGGATACCAAATCCACAAGGTACCGCTTCAACTCCTCACTGATGCGGATGGCCTGCACCGCCTGCCGCGTCATCAGCACGTCCGCCATCGTCACGCACGGTTTCAACGTGTCGATCGGATGCTTCCGTTCCTGCGCCGAGAGGATGGACACCTCTTCCTCATTGCTCACGTAACCCAGCGTGAATTGCAGCGCGAACCGGTCCATCTGCGCTTCCGGCAAAGGATATGTTCCGCGAAATTCCACCGGATTCTGCGTCGCGATCACGAAGAACAGCTCGGAAAGCTTGCGCTGTTGTCCCTCAACGCTCACCTGCCCTTCACCCATCGCTTCCAGCAAGGCTGATTGCGTGCGGGGCGAGGCGCGGTTGATCTCATCCGCCAGCAGGATGTTCGCGAAGACCGGCCCCTCGTGGAAATGAAAGAGCTGGTCGCGCTGGTTGAAGATGGACACACCCGAGATGTCTGAGGGCAGCAGATCCGGCGTGAATTGGATGCGCTTGAATTGCGCCTGCACGGAGAGCGCCAGCGCCTTAGCCAGCGTCGTCTTGCCCGTGCCCGGATAATCCTCCAGCAGCACATGCCCGCCGCTGATGAGGGCCGCGAGCAGCTTGCGGATGGCCGCACTTTGGCCCTGCATGACCTGCTCGATGTTTCCCGCGATCGTCTGGACCACCTCCCGCGGTGCCAGTTTTTGTGTTTCGCTCATGTGATGGTTCTCCCGGAAATATACCCTGTTTGTGGAACTAAGCCAATGTGGACCGCGACCAAATGACTTATTTAATTCGACTGCCCTTTCTGCTCTCCGTTCAAATATACTTGTATGTGTTTCGGCCTATCTGCTTCATCCGTCTCGATCAGGCAAAAACTAGCCGCTTTCCCCGATACCAAGGCGATATCCAACCCCATCAACTGCGCTGGCACAGTGGAAAAACAGCGCCAGACCGTCTGCCACGCCTCACCCAGCATATCCGCCGTACGTTGCACCCCCTCGATCGGCTTCAACGCCGATCCAGCGAAGTTCTGCTGTCCCGGCAGCCGCACTACCTGATCGGCGCCCACTTCCACTTCGACCGCGCCGATGCGATACTTGCCCGGTGGCGCCCCCGCCGCCGCCATCGCATCCGTGGTGTAGTAAATCTTATCCACGCCCAAGGTCCGGTAAAACAGCCGGAACGGCTCGGGTGACACATGGATACGGTCCGGGATGATGCCCACCGTAAGCGCCTGCTGGTCCAGCACGCGCCACACAATATTGTCGTGCCGGTCCAAGGTCCGCGGACACCCATTGCCCAAATGCGTGAACCCCACCGCTCCTGCCTTCGTCGCCGCCGCGATGGATTCCGCCGAAGCGTTTGTATGCCCTAGACTGATTTTGATGCCCTTGCTCGCCGCATAACGAATCGCCTCCATCGCCCCCGCTCGCTCCGAAGCCACCGTCAGCAGCACCGGGTCTCCCTCCGTCACCGCCAGCAATTCATCGATATGCTGGCCTGTCGCATCACACATCACCGCTGCATTGTGCGCACCCTTAAAACCCGGCTCCGGTGAAAGAAACGGCCCCTCGATATGCCAGCCCACGATGCCCGCTCTCAACTCCGCATTCGCGTTCCGCAAAGCCCGGATATGCTTCAACCGCGCCAGCAACCGCGACCACTCATCCGTGATGAGCGTCAGCAGAATCTGGCCGCACCCATCCGCCTGCAATCCGCGCATCGCTTTGAGCAGGTCGGCTTCCGTCAGGTTATCTTGCTGGAAATCCACCCCCGCATAGCCGTTCACCTGCACATCGATGAGCAGAGGTGCCAGCCAAAGGCTCGTCGCCGTCCCCTCGTCCAAATGGACGATGCCCGTGATCTTCTCACCTTCCCAAGCCAGCTCTACCGGCTTCCCCGTCCGATAATCTCTCGCAATCACATTCATACTTTAATAATCATCGCCCTTTCTTGGACCGCGGCTGTGTTCCCTCCGAGGGAACCAGCCGCAGCAGTCGCAAAGTTTTAATTCGGCGCCTCAAAGAGAAGACATCCGGCACCTCATATTGGTAAGGACGGGTTCCACCCCGTCCCTAACTCATTCCGCCACCGCCCAGCCTTTCATCCACCGGCTCTTTCAACACGCCCATCATTCCACTTTCCCTCTCGCATTGCACACCATGCATCTCACTGCATCCCGCTACATCCACACAAAATTCGCTCTTTTCCATGCCTTCACTCTGCCACATCGCTTTCACCTCCGTTATCCTTAGCCTCGCTATTCCTCACTATTCTCGAACTAAATCTCTCATCCTCACGCCCCACCCTGCCATCTTTTCGATCCCAGCGTTAGCCTTCGGTGCGCCCGGTGCGCTCCATGGAAACAAAATCACCAGAAAACTCTGCCTACACCCACCGCTTTCCAGTTACGCCTTACGCATCTCGCATTACTTCTCAGGGACTTTGAACCTTGAGCTTTGAACTTTGAACTTAAATCTTCCCCCGTTCCCCTCGTCCATTTGTCCACTTGCGCGCCCCCTTTTCACCCCCTAATCTGCCCCCTTCGTTTCGGCAGTCTCGTGCTAAAGTGGATTGCCCCGATGCTCTGATAACCTGGAACCTGAAGCAAAAGTAAAAAGTTCATGTCACAACCGATCAAGACGTACACCGTGGATTCCCTCCCCGTCCGTGTCTATGCGAACCAGCCGGACATGGCCGCCGATGCCGCCCTCACCGTGCGCGATTACCTCGCCGCCGTCATCGCCAAGAAAGGTTCCGCTGCCGCCATTTTGGCCACCGGCAATTCTCAGATCAAATTCCTCGAGGAAGTCATCCGCCTCGGTGGTGTGGACTGGTCCAAGGTCACCCTCTTCCACATGGATGAATACCTCGGCATCGACCCCAAGCACAAAGCCAGCTTCCGCTGCTACATGCGCGAACGCGTCGAGTCCCGCCTGAAGCCCAAGGCGTTCCATTACCTCGAAGGCGATTGCCTCGAACCCATCGTGGAATGCGAGCGCTACACCGCCCTCTTGAACGCTCAGGAGATCGACCTCTGCTGCCTCGGCATCGGTGAGAACGGCCACATCGCCTTCAACGACCCCCCGGTCGCCAATTTCAAGGACGAACGCCTTGTGAAGATCGTCCAGCTCGACCTCGCCTGCCGCCAGCAGCAGGTCAATGAAGGCCACTTCCCCGGCGTGGACCAGATGCCGCTCTACGCGCTGACCCTGACCATCCCGGCCCTCTGCCGCGCGAAGAAGATGGTCTGCCTCTGCCCCGAGAAGCGCAAAGCCAAGGCGACCAAGGGCACCTTGCAAGGCCCCATCTCCACCGAATGCCCAGCCTCCTACCTGCGTACCCAGCCGCAATGCACGCTGTACCTGGACACCGACTCCTCCAGCCTGCTGTAACCCTATCTCGGTAGGGACGCGGCCCGCCCCGGCACTGGGTCGGGGTGCTCCGCGTTCCCTTGCTGAATGGAAATAAGCCGCCTCAACCCGAGGCGGCTTTTTGCCTGAAACCAATTTGCGCCTTCTGCGCCTTTTTGCGGCACCCAGCTGGTCATTGGGTATTGCCCCTCAATCCCCTTGTTTTACCGGCCTTCCCGTTTCATATTACTCGTATGGCTCCGCTAGTGGCTGATGAAAAAGAACTTTGCTCGTTCTGGGATTTGATCGCCCAGAAAGTCAGCACCTCTCCCGCCGCCTTGGATATCGCCCGGCAAAACATCGTCCGCTGGTTGGCACAAGGCCAGAGCGCTCCTCACCGGCTGATGGAATGGGACAATCTCCTTGCCGCCGCGCAGGCCGGCGAGACCGGTCGCAAGGCCCTCTTGCACATCCTGCAGAGTGATGATGTTCAGAGCCAGCGCCTCCGTGATTTCCACCCCTTCGCCGGCATCCTCACCCGTGAAGAACGCCGTCGCACCAAGGAACTATGCGGCTACCGGCACTGATCCATCTCCTGGCGGCTGCCCGTTCGATCAGCCAGTGCGACCGCATCCGCGTCCTGGGTTCCAGCGCTTTGTTGGTCTCTTTCCCTGAGCTTGGCGACTCTGGCCAGCCGCTCGAAGTCTCTTATGACGCCGATCTGTTGATCGAGCCTTCTGACGAGCAACTTGCTGCCATGCTTCATGAGGCCCTGGGCGAAGGCAGCCTCTTTTCCGGACGCACCGGCTATCACGCAGACATCCTTCGTCCGGCCATCATCGAAACCCTGTCTCCCGGTTGGGAAGAACGATTGATAAAACTGGAACTCCCTGGTGACAACGCAGCCCTGTCTCCTGAAGACGTAGTGGTCGTCAAATTACAGGTGGGGCGGGATAAAGATTTGGTCCTTTGCCGCCACCTGCTTGCCCGGGACATGTTGACGGAGAATCAGATCCGAAAACGGCTGGACGCTACCCCCATGAGTGAAAGCGCTGTGATTCAAGCCTATCGTCGCCTGAACGAAATCACGTCCTAAGCCTTCCGTTCTGCACTTTCGCCTGCTACTCCTTCCCCACTGTGATGCTCGCCTCGTGCTGCCCCAGCACCTTGAGGACCACCTCCGCATTGCCACTGCCCGGCACGATATCCAGCTCGATCGGGAATTCCAGACTGCCGCCCTTCACCGTCTTGAACGGAACCGTGATGACCGGCTCCTTCCCCTTCCCGTAAACCAGCAGCTCCAGTCCCTTCTTCTCCGTCTTTCGCACACCCAAGGTGCAGAGGATCACCGCTGCACTTTCCTCCTTCACCGTCACCTCGATCTTCTTCAGATCCCCGGCGGCCACCGCTTTCCCGTCCACCTCCGGCACCAGGCCCTTCATCCACAATTGGCCCAGCGGCAGCGGCTTCTCCCCCGCCTTCGCCACCACCTCCGCCACCTTCGTCTCCGGCACCACAATCATCCCCAGATCATTCTTAGCGCGACCGTAGGGAAACTTGATATCCGGGTCCACCTTGAGCGCCAATTCACTCAGATCACCCGAGGCATACCACAAGGCGATCGACGCCTTTAGGGCCTCTTCCTTCGGCACCACCTCTTGCGCCCGGGCAAAGCCAAAGGCCACGACCAGCATGGGTATCAGCAAAAACGTTTTCTTCATAAACCTAAAGGTCAGTTAAGTATTGGGTTGGTTCTCACCGGCATCTGCCAGCTTCATCAATGGTAACGCCGCAAACCACCTCCGGTTACAAACAATGTATTCCAGACTCCCACCAGCGAAAGCTTTCGCCCCACCTCCGGCTCGCATCTGACCGACCATGCCGCCCTCAGGCCAGCAACCCTTTCACCACCACCCCCTCATCCGTCGGCCCTATCAATCGCTGATTCAATCCCTGATAACGATAACTGAACTGATATGGGTTCATGCCCATCTGATGCAGGATCGTCGATTGCAGATCGCGTATCGTCACCTTGTCTTTCGTGATCATGTAGCCCAGCTCATCCGTCTCACCGTGGATATGCCCGGCCTTGATACCGCCACCCGCCATCCAAATCGTGAAACAGTGCGGATGATGATCGCGCCCCAAAAGCTTCGAGCCATTCCGCTCCTCATTCATCGGCGTGCGACCAAACTCTCCGCCCCAGATCACCAGCGTATCCTCCAGCATCCCGCGCTGTTTCAAATCCGTGATCAACGCCGCCGCTGACTGATCCACATCACGGCACTTCTTCGGAAACGCCGTCATCAAGTCATCGCCTGCGCCTGTGCCGTGGATGTCCCAGCCCCAATCATAAAGCTGTACATACCGCACGCCCTTCTCCACCAATCGCCGCGCCAGCAAACAGTTGTTCGCGAAGGACGCCTCGCCCGGCTTCGCCCCGTATGCCTCGCGGATGCTCCCCGGCTCCTTCGCGATGTCGAACACCTCCGGCACCGCGATCTGCATGCGATACGCCAGTTCGTATTGCTGGATGCGCGTGAGCGTTTCCGGATCGCCGAACTGTTTCGCCTCGATCTCGTTCAACTTCGCCAACGCATCCAGACTGCGCCGTCGCGATTCCCGGCTCATGCCCTCCGGATTGCTCGAGAACAAAATCGGCTCCCCCTGCGAACGGCATTGCACACCTTGATAGACCGACGGCAAAAACCCGCTGCTCCACAAACTCTTTCCCCCCGTCGGATCCGTGCCGCCCGAAAGCAACACCACGAATCCCGGTAAATCCTGGTTCATGCTGCCCAAACCATACGTGAGCCACGAACCCATCGAGGCACTGCCCGCACGCGATGAACCCGTATACAGAAACAGCTCCGCCGGTGCGTGATTGAACTGGTCCGTGTTCATCGAGCGGATGAGGCACACGTCATCCACGATCTTCGAGAAGTGTGGCAACGTCTCGCTCACCCACATGCCCGCCTGCCCGTGCTGCTTGAACTCATACGGCGAGCCCAGCATCTTCGGCACACCCTTGATAAACGCGAACCGTTGCCCGTCCAGCAACGATTGCGGACAAGGCTGCATGTTCAACTCCTTCAGCTTCGGCTTGTAATCGAAAAGATCCAGCGACGGCGGCGCGCCCGACATATGCAGGTAAATCACCGACTTCGCCTTAGGCGCAAACATTGACGCCCGCACCGCCAACGGGTTCCCGCCCGCGACCACCGGCTGCTTCGGTCCCGCCGCGTTCAACCCCATCTGCCCCAAAGCCAGTGCCCCGAGCCCCAAGCCAGCGCGTCCAAAAAACGTCCGCCGCGTCATCGCCCGCATCTCCGCCAACCGAGGATTTAAAATGTCATCACTCATGTGCTAAATATCTGTCAAGGTTTGGCGGAAAATTGAGGATTACTTCGCTTAGTCACCGAATCACCATCACATTTTAACTCGAAGCCCCCATCAGCCAATTTCTCATAACTAAAACGTGCAAGCCCCGTTGCTAGATAGGGATCTTTCCCAATCAGCTCCATATCCAAATCATGTAGGCTCTTAGGATATTGCCCTTCGCGCATCTGATAGTTATCAAGCGCCATGAGAAGAACCTGCAAAACAGTAACCTTCTGCCGCCATTCCTGCTGCGATTTTCTCGCCTTGAAATGGTCCCATATGAAAGGTGCCGACAACGCCGCTGAAACCAAAAAGAAATTCAGTGCTATCAGCACGAATCTCGATTTCAATGTTGGCTCAATTTTCATTTCAACTCACTTAAAGATTCCCCATCTGCGTTTATCTGCGTCCATCTGCGGTTAAAATTTCTACCCCTTCGCCAGCACTCCATCCAGGTTCAGCAACACATTCCCCACCACCGTCCACGCCGCTTGTTCCGCCGCATCACCGCTCATCGCTTTGCCATCCGCGCCCGTCGCCAGTTTCTTCGCACCCTCTGCATCTTTGCGATAATGCTCCAGCTCGCTCTGATACAATTCCACCAGCGCCTTCACCTGCTCCGCTTGCGGCGGACGCGCGAGACACAGCGTGAGCGCATACCTCACCCGCTCCTCCACCGTGCTGCCGCCTTCCTTCTGGACGCGACGTCCCAATGCCTGTGACATCTCCACGAACGCTGGATCGTTCATCGTCACGAACGCCTGCAACGGCGTGTTCGTCGGCAACCGCCGCAACGTGCAATTCTCGCGACTCGGCGCATCGAACGTCGCCATGCTCGGATACGGCACCGTGCGTCGCCAGAACGTATACATCCCGCGCCGATACCGGTCCTCACCGGTGCTCGTCGTCCAGTTCCGCTGTCCGTTGAACGCCGCGCGCCACAACCCATCCGGCTGCGGCGGATACACCGATGGCCCGCCGATCTTCCCGCTCAACAATCCGCTCAACGCCAGCGCCTGATCCCGCACGCCCTCCGCATCGAGACGGCGACGCGGATAATGCGAGAGCAACTCGTTCAAGGGATCCTTCGCCCGCGCCTTTTCGCTCACCACCGAAGACTGCCGGTATGTCGAAGACATCACCACCGTCTTGATGAACGCCTTCATATCCCATCCCTTGTCCATGAACTCCACGGCCAGCCAGTCGAGCAATTCCGGATGCGTCGGCAACGTCCCTTGCGTACCGAAATCTTCCTCCGTCAGCACCAGCCCGCGACCGAACAATTGCGACCACACACGATTCACCTGCACCCGCGCCGTCAGCGGATTCTCCTTGCTCACCAGCCACTCCGCCACACCTAGGCGATTCCGTGGCACCGAGGCACTCGGCGGCGCGAACTTCGCCAGAAACTCCGGTTCCACCTTCGCCCCCGGATCGAGGAAGTTGCCCTTGTTGAAGATCGTAGACGTGCGTTTCTTGTCCGCGCTCAATTCCTTCATGATTGGCAGCACCAACGGCTTGATCGCCGCCAAATCCTTTCGCTTTTGCACGAGCTGCGTATTCACCTTCGCCAACGTTGCCGACATCGGCCGGTAATATTCCAGTAAAGTATTCTGCTGCGCCTCCGTCCGCTTCCCGCTCTCCACCGCAAGTACCGCCAGGATATTCTTCGGCAATTCCCGCACCGGCGGCTTCTGCGTCGTCGCCTGCAAACGGAATTTCCCCAGCACATGCTTGCTGCCGTAATTCTGCTCCAGCGTCAGCGTGACGATCGCCCCCTCGCCCTCCGTCAAGGCACTGCCCAGTTCAAACACCGCCGCGTGCGTCTTGCCCACCTCACCACCCACCGCCCAACCCGTCTTCTTGTCCGCATCGATCGCCTTCGTCACCTCGAAGTCATGCTGGCTATGATCCGCCGATGCATTCTTCAGCGTGATGCTTCTCTCTCCATTCGTCGCCAGTTCCGTGCTCGTCTTCGGCGCTTCGGCTATCGCCGTTTCCCACACATGTTTCCGCGCCGCATCCAGCGCGATCACCCGTGCGCCGTTCAGGCGATTGCCCACATTTCCATCCGTGCGATTCCACACCGCCACCTTCTCCACCGTTTGCACTTCACCTAGATCCACTTCCCACCACGGATTCTCTTCCGGCCCCGCGTGCGATGTGGATTTCGCATCAAATTTACCATCCGTTTTCCCATCCACCGCAAACGCCGCCGCGCCTTCGTAAGTCGTGCTGGATTGCTTCGCCGCCTTGCCTTGCGCGATATTCTTGCCACCGCTGAACACCTGCACCTCCGCGAGTGAAAGAATCTTCTCCTTCCCCGCCAATTCAACCCGCACAAACCGCGCCTGCGGTGCATTCACTTCCGATGCCTTCACCGTCACCTTCACATCGCTCAACACAAAGTTCCCGCTCGCACGGCCCGGCCCTTGCCCCGGCAAGCTCGCATCCAGCAACGTCTCCAAGCGCAACGCCGTCACACCCTTCTCACTCAAGCGCCACTTCACCGTGTAAGTATCCGTGTCCGCCGCCTCACCCGTCGCCAGCACAGCTTGATCCGATTGCACCGCCAGTGCCGAACCCGATTTCGCCTTTGCCTCCACCGCATTGAGTGTCGTCCACTTCACTCCCGCCTGCTGTGCCTTCTCCCACGCCGCCAATTCCTTCAACAACTCCGGCGAAGTCGCCGTAAATTCTTTCTCCAATGCCGCGATCTCACCCTGAATTCTTTCCGTCTTCGCCGTCTCATCAGCCGTCGGCAGCGGCATCGTCGGAAATTCATCCGGCTTGTCCGTGTCCTCTGTTTGGTTAAAGAACGCGTAGAATTGATAATACTCCTTGTGCGAGATCGGGTCGTACTTGTGCGTATGACACTGCGCGCAGTTCATCGTCAGGCCCATCCACACCTGCATCGTCGTGCCCACGCGATCCTTGATCGCCGCCACACGGAACTCCTCGTCATCCGTGCCGCCCTCCGTGTTCGTCATCGTATTCCGATGAAACGCCGTCGCCACCAACTGCTCCCGCGTCGGGCTCGGCAAGAGATCGCCCGCGAGCTGTTCGATCGTGAACTGGTCATATGGCAGATTGCGATTGAACGCATTGATCACCCAGTCGCGATACGGCCAGATGTTCATGCGCAACGGATCAGAGCCATAACCCGCTGAATCCGCATACCGCGCCAGGTCCAGCCACATCCGCGCCCACTTCTCCCCGTAATGCGGCGAGGCCAGCAGGCGATCCACCACCTTCTCATACGCATTGGGCGACTTGTCATTCACGAACGCCTCCACCTCCTGCGGCGTCGGCGGCAATCCCACCAGATCCAACGACAACCGCCGGATCAACGTATAACGATCCGCCTGCGCCGAAGGTTTAAGCTTCGCCTCATCCAACCGCTCATAGATGAAATGATCTACCCCATTCACCGCCCAGCGTCTGGAACTCCGCGACTCTGGCACCTTCGGCAAAACCGGTTTCGTGAACGCCCAATGATCCTCATACACCGCGCCCTGCTGGATCCACCGCTTCAGCGTCTCGATCTCCTCCGCCGTCAGCGGATGGCCCGTCTTCGGCGGCGGCATGATGTCATCCTCATCCTTCGTGATGATCCGCGCATACACCTCGCTTTTCTTGAGATCACCCGGCTTGATCGCGAAGGTCCCCTTGCGGTCCTTCACCGCCTCCTCGCGGATATCCAACCGCAACTTCGCCTCGCGCGTCCCCTCATCCGGTCCGTGACAATGGTAGCATTTGGCCGAGATGATAGGTCTTACATCCCGCTGATAATCCACTTTGCCGCCACGTTTCTCCGCCGCCAACCCCGCAGGCACCAGCGACAGCAAAACCATTAACAAACTCAAACGCTTTAAGCCTGATATGACATCTCGACTCACCATAGGGTATTTATTGTCTTCAAACATATCCGTTCCCCCGCCCCTCCGCCATGCAAGATTCTTGACCCCGCAATGCACTTTTGGAGCGAGGGCGTCCCGCCCGCAGCAACGTCCAATGAACCGCTGGTTTGAGACATCTCATCTCCATCCGTCGCTTCACTTGCCTTCATCCTCTTTTTCATACGCCCCCAATCTACCCGAAAATCTCCACCCCTGTTAGCCTTCCATCGGCTACATCCCACTACATCCACACAAAATGTTCCTTTTCTCATGCCGCCACGGTGCCCGTTCCATCAATGCACCGTGAGGCCTATATGCGCTATATGCGTTGCTTGGAGACAAAATCTCTTCCACCTGTAAGAATTCCATACCCATGCATCCCTTTTCCATCTGTGTGATCAGTGTTTCATCTGTGGCTAGGAAACCCTTTTTCATTGGTCATTTGTCATTCCTTCGTCATTCGGGCTTGGTAATTCGTCATTTCTTCTTACCATTTTCCCATGAACCAGATCGACCTCCAAGCCCGCGTCGCCATCGTCACCGGTGGCGCTCGCGGCATCGGCTACGCCATCGCCCAACGCCTCCTCCAATCCGGTGCCAGCGTCAGCCTGTGGGACCGCGATGCCGACGCCCTTCGCGAAGCCGCCCAATCCCTCGGTCAGTTTGGCAAAGTCCACACCACCACCGTCCAACTCACCGACCCCGCCTCCGTCGAAGCCGCCGCCCAAGCCACCGCGCAAGCTTTCGGCAAGATCGACATTCTTGTGAACAACGCGGGCATCGCCGGCGTGAACAAAAAGACCTGGGAACTCACTCCTGCCGAATGGAACTCCGTGGTGGATGTGAACCTGAACGGCGTCTTCAACTGCTGCCGCGCCGTCGTCCCTTATCTTTTGAAGAACGGCTACGGCCGCATCGTGAACACCGCCTCCATCGCGGGCAAAGAAGGCAATCCGAACGCCGCCCATTACAGCGCCTCAAAGGCCGGTGTCATCGCCCTCACCAAATCCCTGGGCAAAGAACTCGCGCAATCGAACATCTGCGTGAACTGCATCACCCCCGCCGTCATCCAGACGGACATCCTCAAGCAATGCACCCAGCAGCACATCGACTACATGCTCTCGAAGATCCCCATGGGCCGCTTCGGCAAAGTCGATGAAGCAGCCGCCCTCGTCGCCTGGCTCAGCTCCGAAGAATGCTCCTTCACCACCGCCGGCGTCTTCGACCTCTCCGGCGGCCGCGCCACTTACTAGCGCTTATTCCCAGCGATACGCCACCAGCGCATTCTGCTCGCGCACGTAAATCTCTTGTCCGACTACGCTCAGGTGCGCCCACATCTCTGCGTCACCCAGTTTGCGTGAATCAAGCACGTCAAACTTCTCTGGCGTCGCCTTGAGCAGATACAGTTTGCCGACTTGGTCGAGCGCCAACACGCGATCTCCATTGGCCACCAGGCTCCAGTATTTCCCGTAACCTGGCCCGCTCATCCACTTTTCTTGCCCCGTGGCCAGATCGATGCACACAGCCCTTTGATTGCGCAGATGGTGATAGGCATGGCCGTCGATGATGACCGGCGTGGACATGTATCCCTGCGATTTGTTCTCCCATTTTTGTTTGAGACTGTAACTGCCATCCTTCTTGGAAACCTCAAAGAAAAGAGTCTTTCCGCCATAAGTGCTGGTGAATACCCCATCGCCGATCACTGTCGGCGTCAGGATATTCATCCCCCGGAAAGCTTCCACCGGTTGCGTCCACAATACCGCTCCCGTCGTCGGTTCCAAACCGGCAAGCGCCGTTCGTGATTGCACCACCAACTGGCGCTGCCCGCAGAGTTCCGCCAAAATGGGTGAGGAAAAGGCACTGCCCCACATTCCTCCCTCATCCTGCAAGCTGCGCCAGAGCACTTTGCCCGTCCGCTTCTCGAGCTTCACCACACCCGCCCCGGCTTGCACATAGATGGCCTCACCATCGATCAACGGTGACGAAACAAAACCGAAGGAGGGCAGTGGCGTCTTGAACTCCTTCATGAAATCCACCCGCCACTTTTCTTTGCCGGTCTGCACCTCCAAGGCCACCAGCAAATCCTTCATCCCAGCCACATAGAGCGTCTCGCCATCGCTCGCCGGCGTGCTCCGGATCCAGTCTCCGTTCGCTTTGGCAAAGAACGGCACCGACAAGGATCCTTCCCACTGCGCCGTCCACAGTTCCTTGCCGGTCTTGCGATCGTAGGCGTGGACCACCTCGAACTTCTTGTCCTTCGTCTCCGTGGTGAAAACCTTGTCCACTGTCACGACCGTGCCGGAATAGCTCGGCCCCAGCGGCACCCTCCACACCTGCTTGAGATGATCCGCATCCAGCTTCTCCGGCCACTTGGTCCTGGTCACCAGCCCATCACGGGTCGGCCCGCGCCATTGCAACCAAGTGGCGGTATCAGCAAGCGCCCAAAGATTTGAGGCGATCAGAGTGGCAGCCAATACGCACAGCTTGGCTGTGACAGGAAGTGAACTGAATGAATATGTCATGCGCAATCGGCGCAAGTTAGACCTGATTTCCCGCAAGTCAAAAGTCCAGGCCCAGCCTTAAAGCGCCGCGTTCTTCTGCGCCCGCCGCTTTGCCGCCCACCGCTTGATCAGCTCATCCGCCACCACCCCGCCCAATATCACCGCCCCGATGATCGCGAACTCAATACTCTTCGGCATCGAATCCACCAGCGTGATCATGTTCCGCAGCACCTGCATCAGCGCCGCGCCGATGATGATGCCCGTGATGGCCCCTTCCCCACCGCGCAAGCTGCACCCACCCAGCACCGCCGCCGCGATGGCATAGAGCTCATAGAAATTCCCGAAATCCACCGGCTGTGCCGAATTCACATCCAGCACGAAAAGCATCCCGCCCAAACCGGACAACAACCCGCAGATCACATACGCCAAGATGATCATGCGATCCGTATTGATGCCGCTAAACCGCGCCGCTTGTTCATTCCGCCCCAGCGCCAGCAGATAGCGCCCGTAGATCGTCTTGTTCAGGAACACCGCCGCGATGACCGCCACCACCAGCAGGATGATGCACGGTGCCGGGATGCTGAAATTCTCGATGAACGGCACTGGCACCTTGCCCGTCGCCAGGATGCGCAAGCCCTTGAACTCATTCCCAAACCCCATCGTCTGGTCCTGCGTCAGCCCGCGCGTCAGGCCGCGATAGATCAGCAACCCGCATAAGGTCACCACGAACGGTTGTATCCGTAGCTTGGTTATCAATGTCCCATGCAGCAGACCTATCCCCCCGGAAACCAATACCACCACGATCAAGGCCACCGGCACGGAAACCCCTTTTACCGTCAGCAACCACGGCAACCCGCACCCCACCAGACACACCACCGAGCCGATAGAGAGATCAATGCCACCCGTGATGATGACAAACGCCACCCCGATGCTGATGATGCCGAAGAGCGCCGTGCGCCGGATGAGGTTCTCGACATTGTACGGCGTGAGGAAACGGTCGCTCATCAGCGCCGTCGCCACACAGACCACGATCAGCAGCCCAAGTATGCCTAGAATCTTCTTCAAATCCTGAATGCGGGTGAAACTTGCTCCGTCAATACCCGAAACCGCACCCACCCGACAAGCAGTTCGTCAGGAAAAAACGGCCGCAGCGTCAACCACCCTGCCCAGGTTCACTCGTAACGCAGCGACTCAATCGGATCCAGATTCGCCGCCTTGAACGCCGGATAAGTGCCGAAAACAATCCCTACTGCCGAGCAGATCAGCAGCCCCAGCACCACCCAATCCATCGGCACAACCGGCGGTGTCCCGAAATAGATGGCTGCGCCATTCCCGCCCGCCAATCCCAGCGCCACCCCGATCAGCCCGCCGATCTGGCAGATGACCACCGCTTCCAGGATGAATTGCGTGAGAATGTTCCGCTTCTTCGCCCCGATGGCCCGCCGCACCCCGATTTCCCGCGTGCGCTCAGTCACCGAGACCAGCATGATGTTCATGATGCCGATGCCCGCTGCGAGCAACGAAATGGAACTGATCACCGTCACCCCTACCCGCACGGCAAAGGTCAAGTTGCGGAACTGCTCGATAAGAGAATCGTTCGACATGATCTCGAAATCATCCGGCTCGCCCGGCTGCACCTTCCGCACTGACCGCAGGATGCCACGCGTCTGCTCTATGGTGTCGTCGAACGTCTCTGCGCTCGTGGCTTGCACCAAGATGGAAAGACTGCGCCAGCGTGCCCCGTAGCGGTTGAGCCCGGCGGTCATCGGGATGGCCACGAAATTATCCTGCCCCGTTCCGCCCATGCCGCCCTTGGCTTCGAGATACCCCACCACCAGATAACGCACACCATCAAACTTGATCTCCTCGCCCACGGGCGAACTGTGTGGAAATAAAGTCTTCGCGAGGAAATTACCCAGCACACAGACCGGTCGCCCGCTTTCCAGATCGCCCTGACTGAACGCCCGGCCTTCCTCGATGATCAAATTCTTTGCCACGAACACTCCCGGCGTAACCCCGTTCAATTGCACATCTGGATTCGTGGTGAAGTAACGGGAAGAAGCCTCTCCGCTCATAAAGCCCGTCTCCGCACCGATGGTCTTGGCCAGTGACGCCCGCCGCTCCAAAGCATGCACATGCTCCATCATCAGGTTCTGCCGGCGACGATACTTCTCCCAGCCGCTCGGCCCTTCAAAATTGATGCCCGGCCAGCGGCTCACGGCAAACGTATGCGTACCCAACGCGCTAAGTTCCGTCTCTACATTGCGCTGCAGGATACGCATCGCCGTCATCACCACGATGATGGAGAACACGCCGACCACCACGCCTGCCAAGGTCAATGTGGAACGCAGCTTATGCGCCGCGACCGCCGCGATCGCCATGCGAAAACTCTCCACCGCCTCGCCCCAAAGGACGAGTAACGCACGTTTCCTAGATTTATTGTTAACAGCCAAAGTTACGAATTCCAGTTACGCATCACGGAACAGACCTACTCCACCCGCAATGCCTCCACTGGATCCATCTTCGCCGCCCGCCAGGCGGGTAAGAATCCGGCGATGATGCCCGTCACCAGGGAAACTCCCAAGGCCAGCCCCACCACCATCGGTGAAATGGTCATGGGCAGAACACTGGAAGCTCCGGCGGCAGCACCCCAGGCCAGTCCCAAGCCGATCAACCCGCCGAGCAGACAAATGAGCGCCGCCTCCAAGAGGAATTGCAGCAAGATGGCCCGCGGCTTGGCTCCGAGCGCCTTCCGCAAACCGATCTCTTTCGTGCGCTCCGCCACACTGACGAACATGATGTTCATGATGCCGATGCCGCCGACAAAGAGTGACAGCCCAGTGATGAACAGCCCTACTGCCGCAATAACGCCGCCCACGCGCTGAAACGTGTTGATGAATGCCTGCTGCTCGTTGATTGCGAAATCATCCGGATCCTCGGGTGCCACATTGCGGATGCGGCGCAGGATGCCACGAAACTCCTCCCGTGCCTCTGGCATCAGCTTGATGTCCGTCACCTTGATCCGGATGTTCACATTCGGCCGCCAACTGATGACCTGATTGAAGCGTGTGATAGGCAGGAACACTTGGTTATCCAAGCTCTCCATCGCCAGGAACTTACCGCGTCGGCTGATCACACCGACTACTTCAAACGTGCTGTCACCGATGCGCACACGCTTCTCCAAGGGTGATTCAAACGGGAAAAAGTTGGCGGCCACATCCGCCCCCAGAACACAGACCGGCCGCGCCCCATCCACTTCTGCGGCAGTCAGAAAACGTCCCGCCGTCAGATTCAGCCCGGACACGATCGCCGCCTGCTCCGTAGTCCCGATGATCGTCACCGAAGTCGCCAGCGCATCACCATAGCGGATCGTCCGCCGTGAGTAGGTTTCTGCCGCCACCGCCTGGACGTATTGGGATTGCCGCGCAAGCGCCCGTGCCTCGGCCATCGTGATATCCTTGCGGTTGCGCACCTTCCACCACGGCTCATCATTGAACCAGGGGTATTTATCGATGAACACCACATCTGCGCCGATGGCGGAGATGCTTTTGAGAAACGCCTGGTTCAATCCATCGATCGCCGCCGCCATCAAACTCACCGTGACGATACCGACCACGATGCCCAACGTGGTCAGCGCCGAACGCAGCTTGTTGGCCCGGATCGCATCCAGTGCGATCCACAAACCTTCCAGCAGTTCAGCGACAAGTTTCACGGTTTAATCTTTCACCAGCACCTCATCACTGGCGATGAGCCCGTCCAAGATGCGCACGACCCGACGCGCATGTCGTGCCACCGCCTCCTCATGCGTGACCACGATGATGGTATTCCCGGTTCGGCTGAGCTGATCGAAGAGTGCGAGGATCTCTTTGCCGGTTCGTGAATCCAGATTCCCCGTCGGCTCATCCGCCAGCAGAATGGAAGGCTTGTTCACCAGGGCCCGCGCCACCGCCACGCGTTGGCGTTGACCGCCGGAAAGCTCATTCGGCTTGTGCTCGATGCGGTCCGCCAGTCCCACCTGTGTCAAAGCTGCCAAGGCCCGTTCATGCCGTTCATCCGCCGGCACACCGGCATAGACCATGGGCAATTCCACGTTGCGCAACGCACTCGCCCGGGCGAGCAGATTGAAGCTCTGGAAGATGAACCCGATCTCCCGATTGCGCACCTCCGCAAGTTCATTGTCATCCATCTCGCTCACGTCGGTGCCATTGAGCTCGTAACGGCCAGCGCTGGGCGTATCGAGACAGCCCAGCATGTTCATCATTGTGGATTTGCCGGACCCAGACGGTCCCATGATGGCGACATACTCACCCCGCTCGATGGACAGCGAGACTCCGCGCAAGGCATGCACAGTCTCCGCGCCCATGTCATAATGGCGGGTGATGTCAGTTAGACGGATGAGGCTCATGGCTGTAGCTATAACACTGCCTCAGGGCTTCTTCTCATCGGCCGACTTGGGATCACCCACACCGATGACCACTTTCTTGCCATCCTCCAGATCACGGTTGATGGCCTTGTAACTGCCGGAAACCACTTCAGCCCCCTCCGTAAGCCCCTCGGTGATCTCCGCGTGATACTGGTCACTGATACCGCGCTTCACCGGCACCATCTTCACCGTATCACCCTCTTTTACAAAGACCACCTCGATAGGTTTGTTGGCGTTCTCCTTGTCCTTTTTGCTCGCCGCCGGAGCATTCGTTGTGGCGGTGGCCACTGCATTGGTCCCGGCACCCTTGGGCGGCCGCGTGGTCACACTTTGAAACGGCACGGAAATGACATTCGTGCGATAACGCGTCTCGATCTCAGCAGTCACCGACATGCCCGGGCGAAAGATCTCTTTCTCCAGCACACGGATGCGCACTTCAAAACGCGTCGCTTCTTGTTGCGTGCCCGCAGCGGAAGTCTTGGCCGTATTGGCGATCTCGGTCACCACGCCGGTGAATTTCTGATTGCGAAAAGCATCCACTTCGAGCCGCGCCTTCTGGCCGACCGCGATTAACACCACATCGATCTCCCCGATGTCCACCCGCGCCTCCATGTCCTCCAAGTTGGACAAAGTCATCACATCCGTGCCCGCCATCGTCGCCGTGCCAACCACGCGTTCGCCCGCCTGGGAATTGAGCTTGGTCACGACAGCATTCAGCGGCGAGTAGATGGTCGTCTTGGCCAGTTCCTCCTCCGCCCGGGCCAGTGAGGCGCGAGCTACATCGGCTTGATGCGTCGAGGCGTTGAGCTGGGCTTTCGTCACATCGTAGGCTGTCTTCGCCTCCAGGAACTGCGATTCGGAGATGAGCGCGGCTTTCATCAGGTCGCTGCTGCGGTTGTATTCCAGGCGGGCCTTCTCCAGATTCGCCGCGGCCAGATCCTTGTTCGCCAGCACGGCTTTCAGGTTGGCCTCCGAGGAATTGCGGCTGGCCGCGTAGAAGTCCGGCTTGATCTTCATCAGCAGATCGCCCTTTTTCACTATCTGCCCTTCCTTCACCGGCAGTTCGATGATCTCACCGCTGACCTCCGGGCTGATCTTCACCTGGAGCACCGGCTGGATGCGACCGGTGGCCACCACCAGCTCCGTCAGATCCCGGCGCTGCACCTTCTCCACCTGAATCTCAACGGGTTTTTCCTCCTGGTGCGAATACTTCCACCATCCGGCACCGCCGCCTGCCACGACGAGCGCGAAGAATATCCACCACCCTTTTGAACTCTTTTTACGGGCCATGTGCTTAAATTATTGGCGATTTAAGGGTTGGGCTGACCCCAGAACCCACAATTGGAACACCACAGAAGGAAAAAGGTTCAAGCGAGATTGCGCAAGCTGGATAAACAACAATCGCTTTTTCCAGTTGAATCCCAAGGATTAACGTCCATTAATGGGCGTGCGTTCGGCAGCGTCCGAGTAACAACCCCGGGTGGACCGGTCTCGCTACCTTCCGACCGCATTGATTCCAGAGTGAAACCAACGGATCTGCGGGGCATCCTGCAATACATCCCGCGCTACCGGGAAAAGACGTTCGTCATCAGCATCGATGGCGCGATCGTCACGGACGAGAACTTTGCCAACATCCTGCTGGATATCGCGGTCCTGCGCTCGCTGAACATCCGCGTGGTGCTCGTTCACGGTGCCGCCGCCCAGATCCGCGCGCTCGCTGAGCAGCAAGGCGTCCCTGCCTCTGACCTCGACGGCTCGGGCATCACGGACGCCGAGACGCTCAAACTGTCCCTGACCGCCGCGAATCGTCTGACGCACGAGATCCTAGAAGGTCTCTGCACGCATGACATCCGCGCCGTCTGCACGAACGCCGTCATCGCGCATCCGAAAGGTATCATCAACGGCATTGACCACCTCTTCACCGGCAAGGTGGAGCGTATCGATGTCGAGATGCTGCAATCCTTGCTCACGCAAGGCATGGTTCCAGTCATCCCGCCTTTGGGCTTCGATGGCGATGGTAAGACGTATCGCGTGAATTCAGATGCTGTCGCTGGAGCACTGGGCGAAGCGTTGAAGGCGTCCAAGATCATCTTCATCACCAGCTACGACGGTTTGATCCGCCAAGGCCAGGTCATCCGGCAAGTGCAAGTTGGTGATCTGGACAAGATGCTGGCCACGAACCGGGCAGAGTTTCATCCCGAATTGCTTTCCAAAGCGGTGCATGCCGCCGCCGCTTGCCGGGCGGGCATTCCCCGTGTGCATGTCATCAACGGCGAAGTGGATGAGGGCTTGCTCGCCGAAGTGTTTTCCAACGAAGGCATCGGCACACTGGTCTATGCCAATGAATACCAGCAGATTCGCAAGGCGATGAAGAAGGACATCCGCAGCATCCTCGCGCTGTCCAAGAACGCGATGGCCAATGCGGAACTGGTGAAGCGGACCCGCCCGATGATCGAAAAGAATCTGGGCGACTACTACATCTTCGAGATCGATAAGAACCCGGTCGCCTGCGTGGCGTTGCACACCTACCCTGAATTCGGCAAGGGCGAGCTCGCGTTCCTGTTCGTCAGTCCTTCGCACGAAAACCAGGGCATCGGCCGGAAGCTCATCCAGTTCGTCGAGAACAAGGCGAAGGAGATGGGTCTGAATACCCTGATCACCCTCTCGACCCAGGCCTTCAGCTACTTCCAGTCCAAAGGCGGCTTCGTCGAAGGCACACCCGCCGATCTGCCTTCGACGCGCCGGGAGAAATATGATTCCAGCGGTCGTAACTCCAAAGTGCTGATCAAGCCTTTGGTGCCTGTGGCGATCGCCAAAGCCAGTTAGTTGATGCAACTTCCTCCCGGCAACGTCTTTCATTATCCGTCCGCGCTGGCTTCCGGGCGACGGTTGCCGAAAGAATTGCCATTACGGGCCAAGCGATTGAATGTCGCACCTACGAGCTTCATCCTCTGCACCTCTATCCGCGAGCAACGGATGGATCTGTTCTCCGCCAATCTGCCGTTGCGCCCGACGTGGGATTCGTTCTTGTTCACCCGACGTTATCTGGTTTCCACCTCGCGTTTCGGTATCGGTGAGAAGGAGAACTCGAACTGCACACCGCGTGGTTTGCACAAGGTGGGTCGTAAAGTCGGTGGTGGTTGGCCGGTGGGTACTGCTTTCAAAAGCCGCATCCCTATCGGCAGCACTTGGCAGGGCATGCCGATGGCGCCCATCGCCCATCGCATCATGTGGCTTGAGGGCTTGGAGCCGGGCTTCAATCGCGGGGAGGGTGTCGATACGTTCAAGCGTTACGTCTATATCCACGGCTTGGGCAATGAGCCCAGTTTGGGCCGACCCGATTCCCACGGCTGCATCCATTTGTCCTCCTCCGACATCATGCCGCTCTATGACCGCCTGCCCGAAGGCACACTGGTCTGGATTCAACCATGAGGGCCTGCTACGTTGCGCCCGTGTTGTCGCAGAACCCAGTCCATTGGCTGATTTCCCGTAAGTGGGCTTGGGTCATTTGCTTCACCCTGCTCGCCATCTCAACGCTCCACGCTCAGGCACCTAAACTGCTCTGGACGGCCGATCTCGGTCATCGCATCCAGTCATCCCCGGCCCTTGGTCCCGATGGCACTGTTTGTATCGGCACAGATGATGGTTTCATCCACGCCCTTAAACCCGATGGCACCATCGCTTGGACCAGTCGCAGTGAAGCAGCCGTGGTCTCCACTCCGACCGTGGATGACAAGGGCAACATCTATTTCGGTTCGATGGACAAGCTGTTCTACGCAGTGAATCCGGATGGTCGCGGGAAATGGTTCACTTCCTTGCGTGCCGAGATCGCCAGTTCGGCAGCGATCACAGAAGAGGATGATATCATCATCGCCACGACGCAGGGGTTCGTTATCTGCTTGAATGCCTCGGGTAACGAGCGCTGGCGCTACACCATCAATGAGCCGATCGTTTCTTCCCCAGCCATCGGTGCGGAAGGCATCATCTATTTCGGTGGTCAGGACGGCAACCTCTACGCCCTGCGCCGCAATGGCTCGCTCTTCTGGCAGCAAAGCCTGGGTGACCGCATCAATGCCTCGCCCGCCATCGCGCCTGATGGCACGGTCTATGTCGCTACCGTTTCGGGCAAAGCAGTCGCCGCCTCACCGGCTGGAAGCATTTTGTGGGAAAAACCACTCAGCAGCCCGATCCGCTCCTCACCCGTGCTGACAGCCAGTGGACGCATCCTGATCGGCACGGATGAAGGCAAACTGTTTTGCCTGGGGAAGAACGGCGACACGCTCTGGTCCCTGCAACTTCCGGGAGCAGACACCACCATCCGCTCCACGCCTGCCGTCACGCAGGATGGCACCGTGGTCTTCGGCAGTTACAATGGCAACCTCTACGGAGTCTCTGCCGAAAACGGCCAATTGCTCTGGTCGCAAAAGACTGGTGATAAGATCTCCGGCTCGCCTTTGATCCAACCCAACGGCACCATCGTCATTGGCTCGTGGGATGGCAAGGTTTCTGCCTACGCCGGCACCAGCGGCCCAGCGACCGACACGTGGTCTGCCTTTCGCGGGAACACCCGGCGTAACGGCAGGGCAACTCTCTCCGCCCCTCCAGCAGAAATTCGCCTCAGCTTATCACCCGGCGGAGCAATGCTGACCGCACCCGCCAGTGTGAAATTGCTGGCCGAACCGCTCGGAGTTATCGAGACACCCACAGCCGTTCGATTGTTGGTCAATGGCAGACAATTCTCCCAACTAAACGCAGCTCCCTTTGCCTGGACCTGGCAGGAAACCAATACCGGTAGTTATCACTTCGCCGCTGAAGCCACTTTTCCATCCCGCCCGATGCTGGTCTCTCTGACGCAGACCGTCACCGTCCAGTCCGCCAGCATGATGAGCGACACGGTGAAACCCAAACTGGACATCAAGGCGCCTTCTTCCAACACGCGTGTGTTGATCCCGCAACTTACCGTCTCCGGCACGGCCGAGGACAATCTGCATCTTGCCCGGGTCGAGTATCAGTTAAACAGCAACGTCTGGCAGAACGCCATCGGCACCACGAACTGGACTATTCCCATCTCCCTCGCCGCCGGTGAGAACTATATCCTCATCCGCGCCGTAGATGCCGCGGGCAACTTTTCCTCTGAGGAGAAGCGTTCCTTCCGCCGCCTCGTCATGGCCCCGTTGTCCTTATCCATTCTGGGCGAAGGCTCAGTGAAACCTAACTTACAGCGCGAGGAACTCGAGGTCGGCAATACCTACACCGTGACCGCTGAACCCGCTGAAGGCTGGCTCTTCACTGGCTGGACCGGCAGCCTGACGAATAACAGCGCCAAACTGACCTTCGTCATGCAGACGAACATGTCCCTGCGCGCTGAGTTCAAGCCGAATCCCTTCAAGGTCATCGCCGGTGATTTTCACGGCCTCATCTTCCAGACCAACACCGTCTCCGCCGACTATTGCGGTCGCTTCACCCTCACCACTTCGGAACGCGGTGCGTTCAAAGTCCGCCTCATCCTCGGCGGTGCCGCCCACAATCTCAGCGGCCAGTTCGATGCCGATGGCCAAGCCAGTGCCATCATCCTCAACGAGCGCCAGCAAGCCCTCAGCATCAAGTTCAATCTCAATTGGCTCAAGACCCCTGACCTCATTACCGGCAGCCTCTACACCGAAGGTGGCACCGCCGAAGTCTTGGGCGACCGGCGCGCCTTCGATGGCAAGGAGAAGCGCACACGCTACGCCGGCCATTACACCGTCAGTCTTTCTTTGCCTGCCGATGTGAGCGGTCCCGTTGGCAGCAGCTATGCCCTCGTGCAAGTCTCCGAGGATGGCCGCATCCAGATGAAAGGCCGCTTGAATGACGGCACACCCATCGAGCAGACCACTCAGATTTCAACAGATGGCCTGTGGCCGCTCTACCTCGCCCCATACGGCAATCGCGGCCTGCTCACCGGTTGGTTGCGCTTCGGCCACGAATCCTTCGCCGATCTGCACGGCAGCCTGCATTGGATTCGCCCCAGCACCACCGGCACGAATGCGAATGCACTCGGATTCCAACGCAGCCTCACCGTCATCGGCTCCAGATATGTCACCCCACCCCGCAAGCAAACCATGCTCGGCTGGTCGGATGGCTTGCTCGGACTGCAAGGCGGCGGGTTGCCTGATCTCATTGCCTTCAAACTGCAGTTCAAGGCTAACCACGAGGTGGTGCTGCCAGAAGTCCAGCCTGAGATACTGAATCTGAAAATAAATGCCGAGAACGGACTTTTCACCGGCCAATTCATCCACCCCGACCACGAGAAACCTGTCCTCATGGAAGGGGTATTGTTGCAGAAGCAAAATCATGGGGCCGGATTCTTCCTGTTGCCCGACAGCTCCAACGGCGGAGTCTTTATCGGACCGGGTGCGGACAAATGAAAAATCCACCGCCCGTGGTGGGATGGTGGATCAAAAAAGGGAAGGATTTCCCCCTGATACTGTCAGCCTTTGCTCTTGATCTGGAACACCTCGACGATTTTCATCGCCAGGTCGTTGGGCACTTCCAATCTTTGCTGCAAAACCTCTAAAGCCTTCATCTCGTTGCCCTGTACGCTGCCGTCTCCCAGCATTAGATCCACACCGATGGCGAAAGCCGAAGGACGCAAATCCGCAGGCAACGCCTCAACTGCCTTCTTGAGGAGTGCATCAGCGCCTTCCGATTTGGCCTGGTTGACCAGTTTGCGGATAGTTGACCCCAGTTGATCGTTGCTCATCTGTTTGAGCGACTGCATGCGCTTGGAGCGCACTGCAATTTCACCGATCTCATCCTCTGAAACATTCCCGTCCGCAGCCACGGAAATGAGCATCACGCTCAAGAACGCCTCTTGTTTGCTCAGTCCCTGTTGAGCGGACTGACCTCCGAGTAGTGAATCAAATAGTCCCATGTTGTTTGTCCTTGTTGTTAACCGTTGTTCGCCTCGCAAATTAATTTGCCCAACAGTAGCAATCAACAAAGTTTGTCGTTGTTGCGGAAAAAACCTCACTTCTTACATTGAACTTCACCCCTCGCTTTTCCCCAGTTGTGTGCTTATTATAGCCGCCTGATATGACTCTGACGGAGCAAATGACGAAACTGGCGCAGCAAGCCAAGGCCGCCTCGCGCGAACTGGCCAAGCTGACCACGGACGAGAAGAATCGCTGCCTGCTGGCGATGGCGGATGCCGTTGAGCAGCAAGGAGAAGCGCTGAAAGAGGCAAATGCCAAGGACATGATCGTGGGTCAGCAACTCGGCCTCTCCGGCGCGATGCTGGAACGCCTGAAGCTGGATGACAAACGGATCAAGTCCATGGCCCAAGGACTCCGTGAAGTCGCCGCCCTGCCCGATCCCGTCGGCCGTTTGCTCGACGAACGCACCCGCCCGAATGGTCTCAAGCTCAAGAAGGTCGCCACGCCGATTGGTGTTGTCGTCATCATTTACGAGTCCCGCCCGAACGTCACAGCGGATGCCGCGAGCCTGTGCTTCAAGACCAGCAACGCCACCATCCTGCGCGGTGGCAAAGAAGCGCTGAACTCGAACCGCCTCATCAGCGATGTGATGGTCGCAGCGGCGCGCAAAACGATTCCCCATTTTCCCGAGCACGCCATCCAAGTGGTGCCCGTGCCCGACCGTGAAGCGATTCCGGTCCTGCTCTCGCTCACGCAATACGTTGACCTCTGCATGCCCCGTGGGGGCGAGGGTCTCATCCGTGCCGTGACCGAGTGCTCCAAGGTGCCGGTCATCAAGCACTACAAAGGCGTCTGCCATGTGTTCGTGGATAAAGACGCAAACCTGCAGATGGCCGAAGAAATCGCCCTGAACGCAAAAGTCCAACGCCCCTCCGTCTGCAATGCGATGGAAACCTTGCTCGTGGACAAGGCCATCGCCCCCAAGTTCCTCCCCGCCATGGCCAAGAAGCTTTGGGATAAGAACGTGGAACTCCGTGTCGATGCCGCCACTCGCAGCAACTTGAACGGCTCTGCTTCAGCTCCGGAAGCCAAGCTCAAGGACGTCACCGAAGCAGATTTTTACACCGAGTATAACGACTACGTGTTGAATGTGCGCGTGGTGGACGGGGTCGGAGAGGCCATCAAGCACATCAATCATTACGGTTCCGCGCATTCGGACAGCATCGTCACGCGCAACGAAGCCACGGCCACCCGCTTCCTCGAGGAAGTGGATTCTGCCGCCGTCTATTGGAACGCCTCGACGCGCTTCACGGATGGTGGCGAGTTCGGCATGGGCGCGGAGATCGGCATCAGCACCGACAAGATCGGCGCCCGTGGACCCATGGGCCTGGATGAATTGACCACCTACAAGTGGATAGGCATCGGGAACGGGCAGATACGTTCCTGAGCATATGAGTGATACCACTTCCGTTCCATCACCTGAAACGGTTGCCCAATCCGTCCGCGCCGCCCTGCCCGCTGAGGGCTTGTTCGCGGGCGAAACCTGGCGATGCGCCACGAAGCCACTGGCACTCGGTGAAGATGTCGTCACCCGTATTGACAAACTCGGTCGCGTCTTCCTGCAATTCTATCGCGCACTGAATCTGCTCTACCGCCAGAGCGTCGATGGTAAGCAACCCCCGTGGGTCGCCGACTGGCTCGAACGCGGCAAGCCTGCTGACCTCATCGAACTGCAACGCTCCTCCGCGCTGAAAGGCGAACTGCCCCGCGTCATCCGCCCTGACCTTATCATCACGGAAACAGGCTTTGCCGCGAGCGAACTGGACAGCGTACCCGGTGGTGTGGGCCTGACAGGATGGTTAAATCAATCTTACGCGAACGCGGGCTTCAATGTGCTTGGTAGCGCGAATGGGATGATCGAGGGCTTTCGAGGCATCTTCGGTGACGCCTCCAAAGTGCATTTGATGGTGTCCGATGAATCGGCCACCTATCGCCCGGAGATGTGCTGGCTGGCGGCGCAATTGGGCGAACGTTTCCAAGTCGTTGATGCTTCCTTCACCGATGTGAAGCCCGGCGAAGCGGTGTATCGCTTCTTCGAGATGTTCGACCTCAAGAACATTCCCGCTGCGAAAACCCTCTTCGCCCTCGCGCAGGAAAAACAGATCCGCCTCACGCCCCCGCCCAAGCCTTTCCTCGAAGAAAAGCTGACGCTGGCGCTGCTATGGAATCGCAACCTGCGCCCCTTCTGGTTGCAACAGCTCGGGGAGAGCTTCTTCAAGCAGTTGCTCCAAATCGTCCCTTACACCTGGATCATCGATCCCACGCCGCTCCCGCCGAACGGTGCATTCCCGGAACTGAATCTCACCGACTGGACACAGCTCAAAACACTTTCGCAGAAGGAACGCGATTTGATCCTCAAGGTTTCCGGTTTCTCGGAGAATGCTTGGGGCGCACGCGGTGTGTCACTCGGTAGTGATATGTCCGTGGCGGATTGGAGCGCGGCCGTGGATCAGGCCATCAGTTCAGCGGAGAAGAATCCCTGCATCCTGCAGCGTTATCACAAGCCCAAGGCCATCGAAGCCAAGTGGTTTGATTTCAAGGCCAACGCAGTGCACAGTATGAATGGCCGGGTGCGCTTGTGCCCGTATTACTTTGTCCATGGCGAGGGTGATGCTGCCCGAACCAATCTGGGCGGAGCGCTGGCCACGATCTGTCCGGCGGACAAGAAGATCATCCACGGCATGGATGACGCCATTCTCGCCCCCTGCATGGCATGAGCATCTCTGAATATCTCCTGCTCGCGCTCAGCTCCCTCTTCGTCATCATGGACCCGGTGGGATTGATTCCCCTCTTCCTCGCCATGACGCCGCAGGACACCGTGGAGCAGCGTGTGCGCATGGCGCGGCTTGCTGCCATCGTCGCCGCCGGGGTGCTGATGATCTTCGCCTTGGGCGGCAAATGGGTTTTCAAACTCTTAGGCATCAGCCTCCCCGCCTTCCAGATGGCCGGTTGCGTAGTGCTCCTGCTGATCGCTTTGGACATGCTACGCGCCAAGCGCTCCACCGTGCAGGAAGGCCCGGAAGAAGCCGAAGCAGGCATGGCCAAGGAAGACATTGCCATCACGCCGCTCGCCATCCCCATGCTCGCCGGTCCCGGCACCATCACCACCACGATGCTCTTGCAAGGCCGCGCGGACGGACTGCCTCAGCAGATCGGACTCTATGTGGTGATCGCAGTGGTTTGCTTCGCCGCCTATATGATTTTGCGCTGGGCGTCACACGGAGCAAAGAAGTTAAGTCCGCTGATCCTGAAAATTGTCCAGCGTCTGATGGGTTTGCTGCTGGCGGCGATCGCGTTCCAATTCCTCATCAATGCCATCCAGGAATTAGGAATAACCACCACCCCTTAACCTCATGAGTAGCTAGAAACCGAAAACCCGCGAATGCAACGATTTAGGAGAACACAGCTACTTGAATCATTGCCCCTCCTCGGAGGAGGTTGGAGTGCTACTCAGGAGCTGGCGGCGGCGTGAGCTTTCCCGCCTCCTTTGCAAAGGGTACCTCTGGATTGGAGGGGGCCACATAAGTCGCTCCACCCCCGGTCGGCCCTATGCGCAATTGTCTGGTAGGAATCGTCCGGGTCGGGCTGGAAGCAGGCTGAGTCGAGCCCGGCTGGGTGTAAGGCGACGCGGAAGTTGAACCGGGACGCCCCGTCGTACTAATACCCGTGTTATTCGGTGAAACTGGCAAGGTCGAAGCACCCGGTTTCGTTGTGACGGAGACACCTGGAGATGCGGTAACCGCTCCCGGCACACTTGGCATCACCCCTGGCGGGGATGGCACCCCGGGGCGACCGGCGACCACGGGCGCAACTGGTGCCGCCATGGACATCTGCGCTCCATGGGTTTCAAAAGATATGGTCGAGGGCACTCCGCGATTCTTGATCCGAACTCGTCCGGTCTTTGGGATGATCTCCGTCACCTCTATCGCCCCATCCCGCTCATTTTCACCCAATCGCAGATACTTGGGTTCTTTTTCACCAGGGGTGACCACCTTGAGATACACCTGTTTCTTGCCCCCGATGGACGTCACTCCCGTCATGAAAATATTCGAAGGGGCCACCTCCTCTTTGGGCGGCTCGGGTGCTTTGGGCGGCTCGGGCGGCTTGAGCCCAAATGCATTGCGCGTCACAATGTCAGCATACGGATTGCCGCCGTCCTCCACGCTCATGACCATGGACGCGCTCAGCACCCAAGCACAGGCAGTGGCGGTCACAACTGCTTGGCGGAGAGATGGTAGCATATCGGACATTGTGCAATGTTTAACACCGTAATCAGGCTTCGGTTTCGCAATATACAGGCCTCCCGGCAAAAAGGAAAGCTGTCCGTTCGAAAAACGGCTTCCGCAAATGTCCGCCTCCTCCACTCACTTTACCTTCGGCTGAACCATCACTGGGGGTGGCAAAGGCGGCGTAACTGCCATCACCGGGGCCACTGCCGCCGCTTTGGCACCATGCGTCGCAAATGTCATAACACTCAACCTCCCATTGCGCTTGATCCGCACCCGGTCATTTTTCAGATCGATCTCCACCACCTCGATGCCATCCTCCCGCTCCAACTCGCCCAGCCGCAGGTATTTCGCCACTTTCCCCCCCGGTTTCGTCACGCTGAGGAAAACCTGTTTCTTACCGTCCACCAACGCCATCCCGCTCAGAACGATATGAGCCGGTGCTTCCAGTGGTGCCGTCTCAACCTTCTGTTCGATCACGACTGGCGCTTTTAGGTCGAAAGCATTCCTGGTCACGATCTCCTGATAAGGATTATCCGCCCGCACTGTTCCCGCGAGCAACGCGCAGGCCAGCAAAACACTCCGCTTGAATACCATGTCTAACATCAACCAGTTAAACACCACCACCACCCATCCGTTTCGCCCCTCAAACAAAAAAGCCGCCCGCGGTGAAGCGGACGGCTCTTCTTGAATTCCTGCGATCTTAGTAAGACGCCTGGGCGCCCTTGATCGTGCGCTTCTGCATCCACGGCATCAGCGAACGCAGCTTGGCACCGGTCTTCTCGATCGGATGCTTCTCGCCCGCCTTCAGCAACGCGTTGTAGCGCTTGTAGCCGCCCTTGTATTCGGCGACCCAGTCCTTCGCGAACTTCCCGTTCTGGATCTCTTTCAACGCCTGCTTCATGCGCTTCTTCACGCTCGCATCGATGATCTTCGGGCCGACCGACACATCACCCCACTTGGCCGTCTCGGAGATCGAGAAGCGCATGCCGCTGATGCCGGACTCGTTCATCAAGTCCACGATCAGCTTCAGCTCATGCAAGCACTCGAAGTAAGCCATCTCCGGGGAGTAACCCGCTTCCACGAGCACTTCGAAGCCGGCCTGCACCAAGGCGCTGCAACCGCCGCACAACACCGTCTGTTCGCCGAACAGATCCGTTTCCGTCTCTTCCTTGAAGCTCGTCTCGATGACGCCCGCGCGGGTGCCGCCGATGCCCTTCGCCCAGGCCAGCGCGATCTTCTTCGCATCCTTGCCCGGGTTCTGGTAGATCGCGATCAGGGACGGCACGCCTTTGCCTTCCGTGTACTGCCGGCGCACGATGTGGCCGGGGCCCTTCGGCGCCACGAGGATGATGTTCACATCCTTCGGCGGGACGATCGTCTTGTAATGGATCGAGAAGCCGTGGCTGAACAAGAGCGTCTTGCCCTTCGTCAGATTCGGGGCGATGTCCTTCTCGTAGGCGGAAGGCTGCTTCGTGTCCGGGATCGCCACCATGATGACGTCCGCGCGCTTCACCGCTTCACCCGTCGTGAAGACCTCGAAACCCTTTTCCTTCGCCACCGCGATGGATTTGCTGCCTTCGTACAGGCCGATGATGACCTTGCAGCCGCTCTCTTTGAGGTTCAGTGCGTGCGCGTGGCCTTGGGAACCGAAGCCCAGCACCGCGAGCGTTTTACCTTTGAACACGCCTAAATCAGCGTCCTTATCCGTATAGACTTTTGCCATAATTTTTCTGACTGTTTAAATTGAGGTTGCTTGTTCCGTTAGTTGCGCTTCAGCGCGATCTTGCCCGTCCGCGCCAGCTCCTTGATGCCGAAGTTGCCCATCAGCTCGATGAACTTCTCCACCTTGGATTCATTGCCCGTGATCTCGATGGTCAATGTCTTCGCCTGCACATCCACGATCTTCGCGCGGAAGATATCCGTGATCTGCATCACCTCGGCGCGCGCCTTGGAGTCCACGCCCACCTTGACCAGCACCAGTTCGCGGTCGATGTATTCGTCGTCCTTGAAGTCATAGACGGCCAATACATTCACCAGCTTGTAAAGCTGTTTCACGATCTGCTCCACAGTGGCCTCGTCGCCCCGCGTCACGATCGTCATCTGTGACTTGGCCGGATCTTGGGTCGGGCCGACGTTCAACGTATCGATGTTGTACCCGCGGCCGCTGAAAAGGCCCGTCACCCGCGTCAACACGCCGAACTTGTTCTCCACCAACACGGAAATGATATGTCGCATATCTACAGATACCTGACCGCTTACCGCTGCTGCTCAAACGCCGTCGTCAGAACTACTTCTGCCCGATGAACGCTTCTGGTCGATGCTTGCCCTGCCAAAACTAAAAACCCGCATCCCGTGGGGGAATTGCGGGCGGCCTGCGAGCATTTGGAACCAAAAGCCTCGGGCCGCGTTAGTCGGCTACGACTACGCTGACCGGCAAAGCTACAATGGTCCGCAAAAGCATCGGGCGCGGACACTACCAACCCTTTTAACCTCCGGTCAACAGACAATTTCAAGACCAATGTCTTGAATCACCTGTCATACCTGTCTCCTGATTGCCCCGTTCCCCACAAAAACTCGGGACTCTGGCACATTGCATTTCTCCCACCCGTTTCATCTCCCCCCGCTATCTGCAAAGTTTCTTTGCCTCATTATACCTGAGGCCAACGCCACTGGCTCCCCTTCGACAAACAAGGAACACCATCATCTCCAACAACTTGCGTTCAGACGTTCTCTCCTTTGCAGTCCCCTGCACACTTAGTGCGGCATAGTATGGCATGAAAGCATCATTAAACTGCCTCTTGCTCGGCTTGATCGGTTTCCTGTTACTGGCGACACCTCGGGCTTCGGCCCGGTTGGAAGTTTCAGGTTCCGTGACCATCTCTGCCGCAGCCGATTTCCACGTTCCTCTGGCACCCCACGGTGCCTGGGTGGAAGTGGATACCTACGGGCGCTGTTGGCGCCCCTCTGGCATCGCCGTAACTTGGCGGCCTTACTGCCACGGTGAATGGGTCTGGACCGACCACGGTTGGTACTGGGAAAGCGATGAACCTTGGGCTTGGGCGACTTACCATTATGGCCGTTGGGTCTATCACCCGCGGCATTACTGGGTCTGGGTGCCCGGCACTGAATGGGCACCTGCCTGGGTCTCCTGGCGCAGCGGTGGTGGTTACGTGGGCTGGGCCCCATTGCCACCCACGCGTCTGACCGTCAGCTTCGGATTCCGTCATCCGGAATTCGTCTTCGTACAGTCCGCGCGGTTCCACCAGCCGATACGGCATAACACCGTCATCGTGAACAACACGACCATCATCAATAAAACCAAGATCGTGTCCCGGGAACCGGTGCGAGAAACCCGCACCGTGGAAGGTTCCCGGAAGGAAGTCTATGTGAACAAAGGACCACAGCCGGATGAATTAGAAAAAGCAACCGGCCGCAAAGCGCAAGCGCTGCCCATCCAGCAAGTCGCTGCCAGAGCCGCCGTGCCAGAAAGTGTGAAGACCAAACCAGCCAACCCCGCGAAATCTGCTGATAAGGAGAAACCGGCACGAACCAAAACTCCGGACAAGAAAGATCCGCCCGCCCCCAAGCCAAATCCGCCCAAAGACAAGGACCCGGTAACTCCAGAGATCCCCAAACCGAAACCACCGCCGGAGCGCCCGGCTCCGCCGACACCAGATCAGCCGAAGCCAGTTCCGCCACCGGAACTGCCCAAGCCGCCGGTCAATCCCGAGCAACCCAAGTTCAAACCGGTGCCTGAGTTGCCCAAACCCAGGCCCGCACCCGGATCACCTGATCGCCCTTCGGTGCAGGATGTGACACCCGGTCAAGGCAAAGTGGTGCCTTCCAAACCCGGCCCCAGCGGGAAAGCATCAGGTCCGGCACAGAAGAGCAAACCTCCAAAAACATCGAAACAACCAAAAGGTGAGAAAGGTAAAGGCAAAGACTGATATGCCTGCCTTTTCCAGATAAGCATTCAGCGGAAGTCTGCTTCCGCTGGATTTTTGTTTCGGGATGATAATTCCCTTGTCCCATCATGAGCCGTCATCGAAAATTACCGCTTATTGAAGGGACAAACATTTGGATAACGGCCTGACCATAAAACCCATCGGCTACATCGCCACGCAGAAACCGCTCAAGTTTCACGCGCGCCATCAACCGTTGGAAAAAGAGCCGGAGCGTAACATTCTCGAGCTCTTGCCCGATAGCGGCTACGAACAGGCTTTGCAGGATGTGGCTGGTTTCTCCCGCATCTGGCTCATCTGGTGGTTTCATCGGAATAACGCTTGGAAACCGCTCGTGCTCCCGCCCCGTGGTCCTTCCAAGCGACGCGGCGTTTTCTCCACCCGCTCCCCTTACCGCCCGAATCCCCTCGGCCTCACCCCCGTGCAACTCATCGGCGTGGATGGCCGCAAACTCATCCTCGGTGCGTGTGATCTCGTGGACGGCACCCCCGTCTTCGACATCAAGCCCTACATCCCCGCCTACGATATCTTCCCCGGCGAGAAAGCGGGCTGGACCGATGAAGTGGAAGCACTGGAACAAGCTCCGCCTCAATTCACCGTCGTGCTCTCCCCCTTGGCCCAGACGCAAGCAGAGTGGTTGCTGAAGAACTGGCGCATCGATTTCCGCCCTCGCATGACGGAATTCCTTTCCCGCGATCCCGCACCTCACCGCACCCGCCGCATCAAACGCCGGCGCACCGGCGTCTTCGAGATCGGCTGCGGCGCCTGGCGTGCCGTCTTCACCGTGGATGATAATGTGGTAAACATCCAAGCCCTCGATGCCGCCTATACCAAGCGTTTCCTTACCAGCTCCCAACGCCCCGATGTCCCCGACCGCGAAGCCCAGCTCGCCTACCTCGAACAATGGCCGCATCGCGCCGGTTGGGATGACTGAGGAACTGCCGGTCAGGGCTTCCGCCGCATCGTTTTCTGCCTGGCCGAAAATTCTTTGGAATCTTCTATGGTAAATGCCGGTTCTACTGCTATCATGCCCCACTTGAAGAAGCTTAAGCCAGTCAATCGTCCAGCATTGCCGCCTTTCGCCACCGGGCAGATTTGGCAAATGGAGAAATCACGCCTCCAGATCGGCACCATCGGCAAGACCTTGGTCCATTACAAGCATTACCGCGGCACCACCGTCCGCTCCCCCGTATCCCTCACCGCTCGGGCTGCCCTCGAAAAATACCTCATCGAGAACAACGCCGTCCTGGTCCAGCCGTAGCCAGTCTTCCGCCTGCCGCCTGCGCGTCTTGCCCGGCGTCACATCTGCGATTGCCTCTCCAGCTCGATCCTCGCTGCTTCGCTGTTCGTCGGAGCTTTGGATTTGGGATTTTCCCCTTCTCCTGTTAAAGATTCTTCGGTCGGCCAAACTCACCGTTGACAGTCTCCCCCATCTGTTGTCCCGTAGTGAGTGAACCCGTTGAACCAAACGAACCGCTATGCGTAAAGCCATCGCCGTACTCTGCACCCTCGTCGCCCTCACCTCCTCTTCTTATGCCGCCGGATACAAGCCCGTACCCGACTGGCTGAAACTTCCCGAAGGCCGCCCCGCCCTGGGTAACATGCACGGCGACATTGCCGTCAGCTCCAAGGGCGATATCTACGTCAGCACCCAAGATCCCAAGGCTGGTGTCCAGGTCTATGGCGCGGATGGCAAATTCCTCCGCACCCTGCCCGATGCTCCGGCTGATTTCCACGGTTTTGTGATCCATAAGGACAAGGATGGTGAATTCCTCTACGGCTCCCGCCTCGGTGCCCAGACCATCGTGAAGCTCACGCTGGAGGGCAAAAACGTGCTGACCATACCGGCCTCTGCCATTCCCGATGAATTCAAGAACAAGCCCAAGGGCAAAGATGGCAAGGAAGGCGCGCCTGTCGTCCGCCTCACCGGCATGGACGTCGCCCCCAATGGCGACCTCTTCGTGACCGATGGCTACTCCAGCGACTACGTCCATCGCTTCGACAAGTCCGGCAAGTATCTGAAATCCTTCGGCGGCAGAAAAAAAGAACCTTACAACTTCAACACCCTGCACAAAATCGCCATCGACACCCGCTTCACCCCCGCCCGCATCATCGGCTGTGATCGCGCGAATATGCGCGTGGTGCACATGTCCTTGGACGGCGAATTCCTCGGCGTCATCGCCACCGATCTGCTCCTGCCCGCGGCCGTGGCCATCCAGGGAGAATACGCCCTAATCGGCGAGATCAAGGGTCAAGTGACCGTACTCGACAAGGCCGGCAAAGTGGTGGCCAGGCTCGGCACGAACACCGCCGCCGACGAAGTGGGCACGAACAAGACCGAGCCCGCCAAATGGCGTCCCGGCATCGTGACCGCGCCTCACGGCGTCGCCTTCGATGCCAAAGGCAACATCTACGTGGCCGAGTACAGCCTCACGGGCCGTGTCCACCGCTTCGACAAGCAGTAAACTTATTTGAACAAAGCAAAAGGG
>JAEYXS010000123.1 GCA_023431185.1 Verrucomicrobiota bacterium | reverse complement strand
TGCGAACGGCCCGCTCCCATTTATTTTTTACCGACTGAGCTACGACCATGGATCTGCGTCCACATATCGAGAAGTTCACCCGGCGTTTCGCCGAGGTGGAATCCTTGCTGAGCAGCCCCGACGCCTTCAACAACCCGCAGAAGGCGCAGGAGCTGACGAAGGAATATGCGCGCCTGAAGGACTTGGTGGCGGCGGGCAAGGCGTTGCTCAAAGCGGAAGCCGATCTGGCGGACAACAAGGAGATCTACGCCAACGAATTGCCGGATTCCGAGATGGCGCAGATGGCGAAGGAAGAGATCGCGCGTCTGGAAGAAGAGGTGAAGAAGCTCACGCTCACGGTGCAGTATGGCATCATTCCGCCGAGCCCGGTGGATTCGCGCAATACGATTTTCGAGATCCGTGCCGGTGCCGGTGGCGCGGAATCAGCCCTGTTCGCCGCGGACCTTTACCGCATGTACACGCGTTATGCGGAGGATCAGGGTTGGAAGATGGAGCCTTTGGATTCCAGCGTTTCCGACTTGGGCGGTTTGAAGGAAGTCATCTTCAGTATCACGGGGAATGATGTTTACAAGCGCTTGAAGCATGAGTCCGGTGTGCATCGCGTGCAGCGTGTGCCAGCGACGGAAGCGCAAGGCCGCATCCATACGAGCACATGCACGGTGGCGGTGATGCCGGAGGCGGAAGAAGTGGACGTGGAGATTAAGCCCGAGGATATCGAGATCAATGTGTGCCGCGCTTCCGGCAAGGGTGGTCAGGGCGTGAATACCACGGATTCGGCAGTGCAGATCATCTACAAGCCCACGGGCATGATCGTGCGTTGCGCGGATGAACGCTCACAGCAGAAGAACAAGCTGAAGGCGATGACGGTGCTGCGTTCGCGCCTGCTGGAGATCAAGGTGGCGGAGGAAGCGGCCAAGTACGCGGCGTTCCGCAAGGATCAAGTGGGTACGGGCGAGCGCAATGAGCGCATCCGCACGTATAACTTTCCCCAGAACCGCGTGACGGATCATCGTATCGAGGTGACGCTCTACAATCTGACGCAATTCTTGGACGGGGATATCGACGGGCTGGTGCAGCCGCTGCTGGCAAATGAGCTGAACGAGAAGCTGGCGCAGTTGAAGCTGTGATTTTGTTGGAGCGCGGGACTGCGTCCCGCAGGAAGGTGATAAAGTTTAGGGGTTTGTTTCATTTTAGGACTTGTGGGAAAGCAGATGGTCCTGCGGGTCACAGACCCGCGGTCTTGAGTAGCTGGATGCGGCTGAACTTTTTGTCTCATGGAAATTCGTGGTTTGATCTTCGATTGTGACGGGACCTTGGCGGACACGATGCCTTTGCATTGGGTCGCCTGGGATACAGTGGCGCGGCAATACGGTCTGCACTTCACGGAGGAACGTTTCTACGCCTTGGGCGGCGTGCCTTCGCGCGATATCTTCAAGATGCTGGGCGAGGAGCAGGGAATCGAGCTGGACCCGATTAAGGCTTCACATGACAAGGAGAACGCCTATCTGCCGCTGTTGCCGCAGGTGACCGCGATCCCCGCAGTGCTGGCCATCGCGCAGCAGCATCACGGCAAGTTGCCGATGGCAGTCGCTTCCGGTGGCACCAAACAGATCATCACTCAAGTGCTGGAACACCTGCGCATCGCCCACATGTTCGATGCCGTGGTGACGAGCGAGGATGTGAAGAACCAGAAGCCTGCACCGGACATTTTCTTAGAAGCCGCGCGGCAATTGGGCGTGGAGCCGAAGTATTGCCGGGCGTATGAAGATGCTGAACTGGGCTTGCAGGCGATCCGCGCGGCAGGGATGCACGTGGTGGATGTGCGACCGATGTATAAGCGGTAGCCTAAAGAGAGTGCTTAAATCAGCCGTTTCTGTTTCAATAATTCCAGCACGACGGCTTTTTCTGACCAAAAGTATGTCCCGAGAAAAAAGACAAACCTTTCCGATTTGGTGGATTTCAAAACAGTGCGAAACCATGTGAACTCCTCAACGAAGATTTCATCCCAAGCGATGAACCGTTCAGAGAGGAAGATCCACTGTCTCACACCGTCTTCTTCAAAGCTGGTTTTGACGCCCACCAGCCAGATGATCATCGAGACGATAAGGCAGGCCAGTCCTATTATTCCTGTTGAAATGATTTCTTCCTGATTCGAGAAACCACCACTTATCCAAAAATCTGCCGCCATTGCCAAGCTGGCAAACAGAACGGAGAATAGTCCGAGTTTGATTTTGCTGTATCTAAGGGGCATAGCCTACTTCCCCTTCTTATCAGCTTTCGCCTGAGCACTCTCTTTCACCGGCTTTTTCCACACGTAGCGGAACATGAGGGTGCGGAGGGCGGCGGTGAGGGGAATCGCCAAGACACCGCCAAGGATGCCGCCGATGAGCGTGGTGCCGGCCATGACGGAGATGATGATGGTGAGGGGATGCAGCCCCACGCGGTCGCCGATGATCTTGGGCGAGATGAACAGGCCCTCCGCCATCTGCACGAGGCAGAAGACGCCGACGATGGCCAGCGGATGCCAGATATCTCCGAACTGGATAGCCGCCAGCGCGAGCGCCGGGATGATGCTAAGCATGACGCCGAGATAAGGCACGATGCTCAGGATGCCCGCCACCACACCGAGCAGGATGGCGTAGTTCAGGCCTACCCCCATGAAGCCGATGGTGAGCAACGTGCCCACGCACATGGCCACGAGGACTTGGCCGCGGAAGAAAACGATGAGGCAGTTGTTGATCTCGTTCAGGACGAAGACGACCTCGTCCTTCAGCTTGGATTCCTGCAAGGGCAGGTAATCCGTCCACTTGCCCACGATACCCTGTTTCTCCGCGAGGAAATAGAACACATAGACGGGCACGAGGGCGAAGCCCGCCAGCAGCCCGCCCCAGGAGGCGACTTTGCTGAGCTTTTCCACCACCCAGGCAGAGACGACGGGCAGGGCGGTGGTGGCCCAGTTCTGGGCATCGGCACCGATGCCTTCATCCCACGCCTGTTTGGCCTGCTGGCCGAGCCGGGAGGAGGCCAGCCAGTTGCCGAGGCGTTCTTTCAGGTTCGCCGCGTAGTCCGGGATCAAGTCGATGAGCTGGCTGGTCTCCACGAGGAGTTGCGGGATGACGGTGGCCAGCATGATGAGGAAGAGCATGACCGCGACGAAGAAGACGAGGATGATGGCGCGGGTGCGAGGAACCTTTTTGTGCTCCAGCCAATCGACCACGGGGTCCAGCAGGTAAGCGATGATCGCGGCGACCGCCAGGGGCAGCAGGACGGAGGAAAGGGCGTTGACGAGCCAGCCGAGGCCCCAGATGACGAGGCCGAACACGGCGAGAGTGACGCCGATGGCGAGGGTGGTCAGGGAAAACCAGAGGACCTTCGCCTGCCGATCGCTGGGTGCTGGGAAACTCATGCCTATGGGTTAATTGATAGCCGAGGGGGTGACCGGGTCACCAGCCCATTTTTCGGCTGACGAGGGGAGGATGGCAGGGGAAGGGGCGGTTGGGGATTACAAAAGGGTGAAGAATTGAGAGCCGCTTGCACGATTGGGCCATTATTTGAAGAAACATCGAACGTCGAACGGGGGAACCTCAACCCTCATCCTCAATCCTTCTCCTGGTCGAAATTCGCCATCCCCCAAGGAGAAGAGGGAAAAGCAACGACCAACTTCCAGGAAGTAAGTGCGGGAGCGTGCCGACTTGGCCAGCAAAGCATTGTTCCACAGGTGAAACGAAAACCCGCTTGACGGGGAAGCGTCGGGTCAGGCAAAAGCTTCTTCGCCAATGAGAAGCATCATCTTATCTCTGCTCGTCGCTGTGGCCTCGTTCACGGCGTTTTCAACCCAAGCACAAAGCCCGTCGAGTTCCCGAATCGTGGTGGTGGACCTGCAAACAGATCAGTCAACGGAAAGCACCAACAACCTGGATCTGGTGGAGGGGGAATTCGCCGAGCTGATCTGGTATGCCAAGCCAAACAACATCGGCGTGAGCATCAATCACGAGGGAACCAACGGGGTTTCCATGCTGGCGTATGGCCTGCTGACCACGCCAGATTATCTCACGAAGCCGCTGGGTGCCGGTCCTGGGAAAGTGCAATTCAGATACTTTGCCACTTCAAGTGGCACGATGAGGTATGCGCGGTGTGTGGTGAAGATCACGAAATTTGAAACGCCCGTGGCCTCGCCCACTGGTTCGATCCCCAGCACTGCGGTCGTGATCCCCTCCGATGCGACGGGGCCGGTGAATGTCATCCTCGAATCAAGCGCAGACTTGGTCACCTGGACGCCGGCATTGCCCGGATCGTACGGCAGCACTGAACCCAAGCGTTTCTTTCGGGTGAGGGCCGTGAAGGAGTAGTGGGAGGCGGGGCTGGAGGGGTTCAAATAAAACCGCGGACGCGTGGCAGCAACCAAGTGAGCGGTCTTTATTTGGGGGGGCCGAGCTTCGTTTCAGTTCAGTCACAGGGTCAGGGCAAAGGACCGTGTTTCTGCATTGCTTGTTGGATTGGCTGGCGAGGGGCTGGTTCGGGAGGTCAGGGCCGGATGATATGGTGCTGCAGCACAGGCGGGCAGCGGCGTAGTCAGGCCGAATGAAGCGGGGGAGGGGAGAATTGGGCACGTGCGGCGGCACGCCGTCCCTCCCGGGTGGAAGTATTCGGGGTGGCTGGTGCTTGGCTCTGCGGTTTGGGCTGATGTGCAGGATTATGGGAGGTTATGGCAAAGAAAGACTTTCCTTGGCCGGGGCTCCAGATTAATTTCTTGGGCTCGTACCACTAAGGTTTTAGGCAATCACGTCATTTCAACTGATATGAGCACAGCAGCAGTCATCGCGAATAATTTTCCCAAGCTTCACAACGCCATGTGGCCCGGCCTCGTCGGCAAGGGCAGTCCCGGCGCGGAACCGTTCATCGATCTGGATACGATGCTGGACTTCACCGCCAAGGCGGAAGTGAACGGCATCAAGTTCGACGGCGTGGACCTCTTCCTCTACAATCCGCATACGGATATCGACATCGATGACGCAGGCATCAAGAAGCTCGCGGACAAGATCAAGTCCAAGGGACTCGTGGTCGGCTCGGTGGTGGCACCGGTGTGGTTTGACGCTTCCGCTGGTGGTGATGAGAAGGCGCGCGCGAATTTCGTGACGCATGTGAAGAAGGCCGTGCGCATCGCGAGCAAGCTCCGCGACCTCGGGGTGCGGCCTTACGGCGTGGTGCGTATCGACAGCGCCACCAGTGTGACGGCTTGGGACAAAGATCCGAAAGGCACGACGAAGCTCATCGCGCAGACGTTCCGTGAAGCGGGCAAGATCGCGAAGGGCGAGGGCGAACGTCTCGCCGCGGAAGGCGAAATCTGCTGGGGCGGTATGCACTCTTGGAAGCACATGGTGAACCTGCTCGAAGAAGTGGATATGCCGAAGGTGGTCGGCTTCCAGGCGGACATGTCCCACACGCATCTCTACACGCTCGGTTACAATGCCGAGGCGCATCGCATCGTGCCGAAGAATTATCATTACGAGCCGGCGGAGTTCCACAAGGCGATGACGAAGCTGACGGATGCGCTCCGTCCGTGGACGATCGACTTCCATGTGGCTCAGAATGACGGTTCCGTCTTCGGCTCCGGCGATCACGAGAAGACTGGCCGTCACTGCCTCGCTACGGATCCGAAGGGCAAGCTGAACATCACGCGTGATTCAGGCTACTGGCTGCGCGACAAGCAGGGCAAGGTCACCAAGAAGATGAAGCACATCTGCTGGGATGGCTGCATGTTCCCGAACGAAGTGCTGAACAAACAGCAAACGTGGAACGACATCCTCGCGGCAATGATCGAGGTGCGGAACAACCACGGCTGGAAGGCTTGATAAACTTTTAGAACCTTAAAACACACAAGAGAGTATGGCTAAGAAACAATTACGCATCGGTCTGATCGGTTACAGCTTCATGGGGCGCGCGCACAGCAATGCGTTCCATCAGGTGAATCATTTCTTCCCCTCCAGCTACGAGCTCGTGCCGCAGGCGGTGTGCGGTCGCGATGCGGCGAAGGTGCAGGAGTTTGCCGACAAGTGGGGCTACAAGAGCATCGAGACGGACTGGAAGAAGATGATCGAGCGCGATGATATCGACGTGGTCGATATCGCCACGCCGAACAACATGCACGCTGAACAGGCCATCGCCGCCGCCAAAGCGGGCAAGATGATCTTGTGCGAGAAGCCGCTGGGCCTGAACTCCAAAGAAGCGGAGAAGATGCTCAAAGCCATCGAGAAGGCGGGCGTCGCGAACATGGTTTGGTACAACTACCGCCGTTGCCCGGCCGTGGTGCTCGCCAAACAGATCATCGATTCCGGCAAGCTCGGCCGCATTTTCCATTACCGCGCGAACTTTTTGCAGGACTGGACCATCAATGCGGACTTGCCCCAAGGTGGCACGGGTCTCTGGCGCTTGGATGCTAAGGTGGCCGGTTCCGGCGTGACGGGTGACTTGCTCGCGCATTGCATCGACACGGCCATGTGGCTGAACGGCGGAATCAAAGACGTCAGCGCCATGACCGAAACCTTCGTGAAGGAGCGCAAGCACAACCTCACGGGCAAGGTCGAGAAGGTGAGCATCGACGACGCCTGCTTGTTCCATTGCCATTTCAACAACGGCTCGCTCGGCTTGTTCGAGTCCACCCGTTATGCGCGCGGTCACAAGGCCCTCTACACGCTGGAGATCAACGGCGAGAAGATGTCCCTCAAGTGGGATCTGCATGATCTACATCGCTTGCAGATCTTCGATTATAATGACGAAAGCCAGGAGCGCGGCTGGAAGAGCGTGCATGTCTCCGATGGCGATCATCCGTACTGCGGCAACTGGTGGGTGCCAGGGCTGCAGCTCGGCTACGAACACAGCTTCATCCATGCGATGGTGGAGTTCGTCAAAGGTCTGGAGAGCGGCAAGGGCTGCAAGCCGGACTTCAAGGATGGTCTTGCGGCGGATTACGTCGTGGACGCCGTGCTCGCTTCCGCCAAGACAAAGAAGTGGGTGAAGGTGAAGCAGGTGAAGTAAGGGATCGATGTTTTCAAGAGCCCGCGTTCGGAAATGGACGCGGGCTTTTTCTTTTTCTCGCACTTGCACAAACACCATTCCTAGGCTACCCGTGGCGCTATGCCGGAAGATTTTTCAGACGCCACATTGGTGCTGGTGGGCCACGGTTCGACGCTCAATGCCGAATCCGCCGCCCCGACTCACCAACATGCCGATGAGTTGCGAAGTCGTGGCATATTCGGGCAGGTGTTGGTGTGCTTCTGGAAAGAGGAGCCGGCCATCTGTGCCGTCTTGCGCGGCGCTTTTCTGCCGCGTGTTTTTATCGTGCCACTATTCATCAGCGAAGGTTACTTCACAGAGCAGGTGATCCCGCGTGAGTTAGGTTTTTGTCAGAACGGGGAGATGAATTTCCCCCGCGTGCAAAAACGCGGCGATCAGACGTTGCATTACTGCGGTCCAGTCGGCACGCATGACAGCATGACCGGGGTCTTACTCGCGCGGGCGCGCGAGGTGGTGCTGAAGCATCCGGCACCCAATCTGCCGGAGCCCAAGCAGATCACCCTGTTCATCGCAGGGCATGGCACGGGGAATAATGAGAACTCGCGCAAAGCGATCGAGCATCAGGTGGCGTTGATCCAGGCCATGGGGCTCTACGCGGGCGTGCATTCGATCTTCATGGAAGAGGAGCCGCGCATTGCAGATTGCTATAAGCTGGCACAGACGCGGGACATTGTGATGGTGCCATTCTTCATCAGCGACGGGCTGCACTCGTATGAGGACATCCCGATGATGCTGGGTGAGCCGGAGGAGGTGGTACGGGCACGCCTGGCTGCTGGTCAACCGACTTGGCCAAATCCGACCGAGAAGAACGGCAAACGAGTGTGGTATTCCGCGAGCATCGGAAATGAACCGCACATGCCGGATGTGATTTTGGAGCGGGTGCGGGAGATGGTGGGGAAGTAAACTTGGTTCCGCCTTCGTATCTCGGCGGCTACGGGACAATAATGCGCTTTTCACGGGGGGCCATTCCTTTATCTTCACGGCGTGCACTGGCAGAAGATAGCGTTGGTAGGCGTCGGTTTGTTGGGCGGCTCCGTCGGGATGGCCGTCCGGCAGCGTCGTCTCGCCAAGCAGGTGGTCGGCTATGTCCGGCGTCAGGCGAGCATCGAGGAATGCGTGAAGGCCGGGGCGGTGGATTCCGCCACGCTGGTCCTGGAGCAGGCGGTGGAGAATGCCGATCTCGTCATCCTCTGCACACCTATCGGCCAGATGCTGGAACTCACCAAGCAGATGCTGCCGTATCTGAAGCGCGGCGCGGTGGTGACAGATGTGGGCAGTGTGAAAGGGCTGCCAGCAAAGGAACTGACCACGCTCGTCTCCAACGGCGGCGGCTGTTTCATCGGCAGTCATCCGATGGCTGGTGCGGAAAAGATGGGCGTAAGTGCGGCCAAGGCAGATTTGTTTCAAAATGCAGTGTGTGTGGTTTCACCCACGCCGAAGTCGCCTGTGGCTGAGGTCAAGAAACTGGAAGAGTTTTGGAAGGCATTGGGAGGCAAGCCGCTGCGTCTCAAACCGGATCTGCATGATGAGCTGGTGAGCCGTTCCAGTCATTTGCCGCACGTGGTGGCGGCGGAGCTGGCGAACTACGTCCTGAGCCCTGCCTTGCCGAAGCATCAGGCGCAACTCTGCGCGACGGGCTTTCGTGATATGACCCGCATCGCCTCCGGTTCGCCGGAGATGTGGCGGGATATCTCGGTGGCAAACCGCGAGCAGCTCTCCCGCGTGCTGGGCGTGTTCATCGAGGACTTGCAGGAGTTCCAGCTCGCACTGAACAATGGCGATGTGAAAGCCATCGAGGAATTTTTCGTCAAAGCCAAGCAACGGCGGGACGAGTGGTGTGCACAGGGAGCGTCGCCGTCGCCAGAATAAACCAACTCCACCACGCCTATGGACCAGCCATCAGAATTCTCCGAGAGCGGCAATCCGATCTACCGCTACAAGCCGCGCGAGAAGCCGTTTGAGTTCGCCACGGGAGATGTGGCGCACATCAAGATGGTGGAGGAACACATCGCCAAGCACGTGGGCGAGGTGGGCTGGGTCTATCACGAGATCATCTCCGACCTGGTGCATCTGGATGTTCACGTGGTGGAGCCGCGTCCTGAGCGCCCATTTTTTACGCTCGTCACCTCGGGCATGAGCGCACGCGCGATGAAGGTGCCGGAGGGGGCGGAGGATTTTTCCTATGCGGAGCTCGTCATCTGCCTGCCGCCGGACTGGCCGATGAAGCAGGAGGATTTCAAAGACGACAAGAACTTCTGGCCTATCCGCCTGCTGAAGATGCTGGCGCGGCTGCCGCATGAATATGACAGTTGGCTGGGGTATGGCCATACCATCCCGAACGGCGATCCCGCCGAACCTTATGCGGAGAACACGAAGCTCTGCTGCGCCCTGTTGTTGCCGCCGGTGACCATCCCGTCTGATTTCATGACGCTGGCCGCCACGCCGGAGCTGGACATCAACTTTTACGGGGTCGTCCCGATCTACAAGGAGGAGATGGAGCTGAAACTCAAGAAGGGATCGGATGGCCTGATCGACCGTTTCGACAAGTATGGGGTGTCGGAGATACTGGATGTGAAGCGGAAGAACACGGCGAAGAAGTTTCTGGGGCTCTTTTGAGAAGTCGTATCACCTATGCCGTTGCCTGATCTCATCGAAATCGTTCCGCTGCAAAAACCGGTCAAAGCTGAAGTGACCGTGCCGGGTTCCAAAAGCATCACGAACCGCGCTTTGGTGCTCGCGGCGTTGGCGAGCGGGACCGTGACACTGGAAGGGGCGCTGTGGAGCGAGGACACCCAGGTGATGGTGGAATGCCTGCACACGCTGGGCTTCAAGGTGGAGGTGAAGGCGGACCCGAATGAGTTCTGCAATCGCACCATCACGGTGCAAGGGCAGGGCGGGGTGCTCCCGAATGCGGGGACGGCGGAGAAGCCTTTGGAGCTGTTCGTAGGCAATGCCGGAACGGCAGCGCGCTTTCTGGCGGCGATGGTTTGCTTGGGCAAAGGGGCGTATCGTTTGAGTGGGGTGCCGCGTATGCACGAGCGGCCGCAGGCTTCGTTGTTTGAGGCATTGCGTCAGCTTGGTTATCAGATCGATTCGGCGAACAACAAGTTACCAGCGGTGATTCATGGAGTGGGGCCCAAGGCAGGAAGTTGTGCTGTAAGCGTGGATGAGAGTTCGCAGTTCGCCTCGGCACTCATTTTGAGCGGGGCGATCGGGCAGTGGCAGGTGGGGATCAAAGGGGCCAACACCGAGGAGTTGCCGTATGTCGAGATGACTCGGGAGCTGGTGAAGGCGTTTCCGAAGAATGGCGGTGCATTTTATATTGAGCCGGATGCTTCGAGCGGGAGTTATTTTTGGGCGGCTGGTGAAACGGTTTCCCACTGGCCGAAGTCGCATTGGCAGATCGATGCCGAGTTCCCCAAGTTCCTGCCGTTGCCTGCGGAGGTTTCCCGTGAGTCCGATCTGGGTGACAGCATCATGACGGGCATCGTGCTGGCTCCTTTCAAGGCCACAGTGACTAAGTTCACGGAACTGGGCCGTCTGCGCGTTCAAGAGTGCGAACGTGTCGTTGCCTTGCGCACGGAGTTGACCAAGTGTGGTGCCAAGGTGATTGAAGAAGGGGATACACTGACCGTTTATCCCTCACAACTTCACGGTGCGGAGATAGAAACGTATAACGACCATCGCATGGCGATGTGCTTTGCGGTGGTCGGACTGCGCGTGCCGGGCATCAAGCTGCGGAATCCTTCGTGCGTGAAGAAGACGTTCCCGAATTTCTTCCAGAAGCTGGCGAAGGATCTGGGTGTGACGATTTTGGATGCCCAAGGGAATAAGCTGGGGCATGAGGATTTGTTCGCAGCGTAGCAGTTGGAGCGCGGCTTTTAAGCCGCTTCAATGTGCGAAGGACTAACGGGGTGGTTTTTCTTGAGCCATCCAGGCTAAAGTTGCTTCTGAGCCAAGTTGAACTCGGTTGCACCAAGCATTTTCAACCTTTGCTGACTGGCGTGAGCTGAAGCGGCTTAAAAGCCGCGCTCCATTATCAATGCCCGTCGCTGTGCTTCACCGGCGCCGAGTTGATCTTCTCGATCCAGGCCAGAATCAATGCGGACATGATGAAGATGGTGTGGATGGCGACCTGCCAGAAGATGACTTTGTTCGTGTGTTTTTCCACATCGATGAACGTCTTCAAGAGATGCACGGAGGAGATGCCGATGAGCGCGGTTGCCAGCTTGACCTTGAGCACGCCCGCGTTCACGTGGGAGAGCCATTCCGGTTGGTCTGGGTGACCTTCCAGATTTAGGCGCGAGACGAAAGTCTCGTAACCGCCGATGATCACCATGATAAGCAGGTTCGCGATCATGACCACGTCGATCAAGCCCAGGACGAGGAGCATGACCTCGCTTTCTTTCATTTCCTGGACCCCGCTCATCAGGTGCCACAGCTCCAGCATGAAACGATAGACGTAGATGCCTTGGGCGATGATCAGGCCGAGATAAAGGGGGGCCTGCAACCAGCGGCTCAGAAAGATCATGCTGCCGAGGGTGTTCTGAAACGGAGAGGGCTTGGATGGGTTGCTCATGCGTACACTGTTCGCGCTCTGGACTGACGCCCAGAGCGCAGGTTGTGTTCAAAACTTAAATGTGGAATCAAACCTTGCCGCCGTAGCTACCGAAGTCATCCACGTCCAGCAGGTCGAACCAATTGTTGATGTCCTCGCGCTTGGGCGCAGCCTTGGCGTGGAGGTCATTAAAATACTGGCGACTGTCGATGTCCGAGGGCGGACGCTGCTCCTGCCAGGCAGACCAAGCGATGATCTCGGGTTGAGAGGGCTTGGTGGTGCTGTTGGCCGTGATCCATTCGAGGATCTCGCCATCGCCTTTGCCCTTGGCCAGTTCCGCTTTCAAGGCTTCGTGGTCGATACCGGCGAACTCGAAGAAGCGTTGGTCCAAGGGGCAGTTGTAATGATACTCGCCTGCTTTGCCAGCCAAGGTGGCGCGGCCCTTATCGAGCAGGCGCGGGAGGATGACATAACCCCCGAGGCGCACACGGGCGCTGCGGGGGGGACGTTGGGTAAGGTCAGTTGTGCTCATGCGAGCGCCACTATAGCTCAGATCACGATTGGTGCGACTGACATGAAGACCGGCAGGTAGTCATGCTTGCGACCCTTGGTGCTGGCGGGTTTGTCTTTCGCTGCCTTGGGCTGCTGTTGGGGAGCGGCCTGCTTCTCGGGCTTCGGGCCGGGCTTCTTGGCCGTCTGGATGAGGCCGTTGGCGAATTCGATGACGTGACCTTGATGGATGAGCCAGTGCAGGTCTTGCGTGATGAGCTTCTGTTCCGGAGTCAGCACCGTTTCTGACGGAGCGGCCGGGGCCGCGGGCTTGGCTTCGCCCTCGACCGGAGTAGCCGCAGCTTCAGGAGCCGGGGCAACCGGGGCGGCAGGCGCAGCCGGGGAGGGGGCCAACGCGTCGTAAATCTTGCGGCGCGTGCACTTGGGCGTCTTGTCGATGAATTCGATGATGCTCTTGATGCTGTCGGACACGGGCGTGAGCGCGAGGTCCAGATAGTGCGGACGCGCGACGGCCACGTGGGTGACGGTCTTGTCCACCTTGAAGAATTGCAGGCCGAGTCCGGCGAACTGCTGGCTCAAGACGGTGACGAGCTTGAGCGGGAACTTCAGTTGTTCTTCGAGATTGCGCCGGAAGAGGGCGCGCAATGGTCCCAGCGGAATGTTCTGGCTGGCGGTGCCGATGAGCGTGTAGTGCTCCACGGGCTGAACGATGTTAGCCAGATGCGTCTCGCGGAAATGTTTCTCGACGGCTTCACGCGTGGGGAGCTTGACGGGCTCGGGGACGTTGAGCGGGATAAACTCGGTCTTCCAGCTCTGGTCATCCAGCCACTTCTTCACGATCTCCTCGTCCTTCACGATGCGCACGCGGGCCTTGAAGGCCTCGAACGGCATGCGGGAGAAGCGTTCCTGATGCAGGTGGCGCAGCTTGTTCTGGTAATCGTGATAGTTCGGCGGGCCGAGGATGATGCCGCTCATGCCACACTGGGCCACGAAGGTGTAAACACCCTTGGGCTTGTCGGTGGCGGTCTTCTCGGTCTGGTAGAAGGTGTCGAAATGCTTGGTGAGGATGTGGGTCACGGCATCCTGCTCACTGAGCCAGAGCGTGTCATCCAGACGGCAGACGAACATCGGCTGCACCGGTGTGCCGTCCGACTGCTTTTGCACGTCGAAGCGCACGACGTAACGTTCCGGACGCTTGATGATGAGGAAACCGATGTCGAATAGCGGATAGGCGCGGCCGGTCAGCTTGATCTGGCGGGCCAAGGCTTCCACGCCCTTTTCTTCGGGGACGATGGAGACATTCAGCGCGGGCAGAGGAGGCAGGGGCTCGCGACGTTCTTCGCGCGGGCCGCCAAAACGGCCTTCATCACGGCGGGGACCACCACGACGGTCGCCACGGTAACTGCGAGGTCCGCCGAAGCCGCCACCGCCACCTGGACGAGGACCACGGCTCGGGCCACCAGAGCCACGCTGACCAAAGCCACCACCACCGCCATCACGGCGGGGACCGCCCGGACCACGGCCGGGAGGACCATCGCGACGGGGGCCACGGCGACCGCCACCATGCTCTTCATCGCCACGGATATTGGCGTAGCGGTTCGTAGAGGAGGTCTCTTTGGCCCAAGCGGGCAAAAGTTGCTGTTCAAGCTGCTCGAGGTTGAACTCGGATTCCAACGGATTACTCATGTTAAAAACGTGCCGCCCAGGCGGAGTGTGCCGCGCACAGGCGAAAAAACAGGGTGAGCATGGGCTTTCAGGAAACGGAAAGCAAGAGCGGGTTCGGGAAAGAAAAAGGTGCCCAAAATGCTTTTGACAATATTGAGCTGCAAAGCTCCTAGCCTGCCCTTGGAGCTTTGCAAATCTGATTGGAAGTAAGTTTTACTTCACCGTCACCCCGGCCGTCTGCATCTCCCGGAAGGAGCGCTCGTCATCTCCGGCGGTCATGTTCACGGCGCGGCAGCCTTCCTTGATGACAAAAGTCTTGTAACCAGCCTTGGCGCAATCCAGCGCGGTGTATTTCACCGTGTAGTCCGTGGCGAGGCCCACGATGTAAACTTCCTCCACCTTGTTCGCCTTGAGCCAGTCACCGAGCCCCGTAGCGCGCCGCTGATCGTTGTCGAACAGGGCGCTGTAGCTGTCCACGTTCGGGTCGGTGCCTTTTTCAAAGACTTTCGCGAACTTGGCCGTGACCAGGCCCTTGGCAAATTCCGCACCGGGGGTGCCCTGCACACAATGATCCGGCCAGACACGCTGGGTGCCGGATTCCAGCTCCACGCGGTCGCCCACTGCGGTGCCGGGATGGCGGGAGGCGAAGCTCACGTGGCCTTTCGGATGCCAATCCTTGGTGGCCACCACGAGTTCGTAGTCGTTCAGCAGCTTGTTGATGACCGGCACGACCTCATCGCCTTTCGGCACCGCGAGGGCGCCACCGGGCACGAAATCATTCTGCACATCCACGACCACGAGGGCCTTGACTTTCTTCTTGTTGAATAGACCTAACATAAGCTGTGTGTCCTACGACCCGACAGCTTCACAGAAGCGGGGGAAAGAATCAACAGCGCGAAATGGCCGGGGGGCTTATGGCCTCACTGAGGCAGCTGTTGTGGTGATATATTACTCAAATCCCCTTGTACTTGCACTCATACACCCGGCTTTCCACTTCCCAGCTCAATCGCTGTTTCAGCCACCACAACCGGATGCCCTTGTACGTCTGCAACTGCCCGGCATGTTCCGCATTTACTTCCGTGGCGAACTTCTCCCGCATCTGCGCCGTTTCTTCATCCGTGTAGACTCGCAGATGAGGCGGCACGATCCGCAATCCACCGCTGGAATCCATGGCCTTGGCATCGTTCACCATTTGCTTTGGAGTTTGCATGCGCGTGAAAGTGGGTTATCTCATCTGCAACCTTGGCACAAGGCGTATCCGTTGTCAGGTTGGAATTGGCAATATTTTGAGCGATACACCGTCCAACAAAACCGCCCGCCCGCTGCGACTTCGGCTGGCCACCTGGCTCTTTCCCCCGGCGGGGCTCGTCCTGCTGTGGCTGGAGCCCGTCTCCTTCTTTCGCAAGCTCTTCGGCACCCTCGGCATCGCGCTCTACACCGTCGTCTATCTCGCGGTCATCCTCCTGGCGCTCACCAAGTCCAAGCTCGTCCATGTCGAATGGCAAGGGGGCTTCCCGCCCAAGCTCACCCGCAAGGTGACGCTGCCCGACTACGATGCCGTGGAACGCAGCCGCGCCGCGCAAGCCAAGGCGGAACCGGTTCCCGCTGCCGCCCGCACCGGCTCCATCTACTGGTCCGATTTCCGCGGTCCGAAGCGCGATGGCCATTACACCGAGCAACCGGTTCTCACCACCTGGCCACCCGGCGGACCCAAGGTTCTCTGGCGTCAACCCATCGGTGGCGGTTATGCCTCCTTCGTCATCGCCCAGGGCCTCGCCTACACCATCGAGCAACGCCGCGAGAAGGAAGTCGTGGCTGCTTACGATCTGGAGACCGGCCGCGAAGTCTGGTCCCACAGCTACCCCGCGCATTTTCAAGAGAGCATGGGCGGCGAAGGCCCGCGCGCCACACCCACCTGGCACGATGGCAAACTCTACGCTCTCGGTGGCGAAGGTGACTTCCATTGCTTCGATGCCCTCACCGGCAATGTCCTCTGGCAGCGGAACATTTTGCACGAGGCGAAATCCTCCATCCTCATGTTCGGCACTGCCTACTCGCCGCTCATCGTGGATGACAAAGTCATCCTCCTTCCCGGCGGCTCCGATGGCTGGTCCGTCGTCGCGTATCACAAGGACACCGGCGACCTCATCTGGCGCGCGCAAGATGACAAGAACGCTTACACCTCGCCCGTCCTCGTCGAGTTCGCCGGCCAGCGCCAGATGATCATCGTCTCCGCCACCCGCGTGAAGGGTGTCACCGTCGAGGATGGCAAAGTCCTCTGGGAACACCCTTGGACCGTGCAATACGAGAACGCCATCGCGCAACCCGTGCTCCTCGGTCAGGACCGCTTCCTCCTCTCCGGCGGCTATGGGAAGGGCTGCGCCGCCTTCCAGGTCACCCGCACCGGTGACAAATTCACCGTGCAAGAACTCTGGCGGAATCGATCCCTCAAGAACAAGTTCACCAGCTCCGTCATCCATGAAGGCCACATCTACGGCCTCGATGAATCCATCCTCACCTGCCTGAACGCCGACACCGGCAAGCCCATGTGGAAAGACGGCCGCTACGAATACGGCCAGATCCTCCTCGCCAGCGGCCACATCATCGTCCTGTGCGGCGATGGCGACCTCGCCCTCGTCCAGGCGACCCCTGACAAGTGGACCGAACTCGCCCGCGTCCCGCTCCTCAACGGCAAGACCTGGAACCACCCCGCCATGTCCGAAGGCAAACTCCTCGTCCGCAACGCCGTCGAGATGATCTGCCTCGACCTCCGCCCGAACGCGAAGCCGTAGCAAGGTAGGGCTGGCTGTCCTCAGCCGGCCGTCCTTTTTGGCGAAGCCTAACCAACCCGCTTTCTTCATTCTTGGGAAGTCGAACTTCGACCCTCGTCCCTTGCCAATCCTTGGTGCCTGCACCAACCAACAGCCGGAACATGGAAACATCAACGACTCGTAAATCGTAATTCCAAAATCGTAAATTAATTGTTCCCTTGAAGTGACCTGCCATCCAGTTTGTTCAGTGTGACCCTCCGCGATAGCATCCTGTTCTGCGGCACTCTAGCCACCAGTCCACACCTCCCGCACCAAACCCCCGCCAGCCACTCCACTGTTTTCACCACCCAATAAGACACCCTTCCATCCACCGCTCCATGTTCTCAAACCCACCCCGAAAACAACTCGGCTTGAGCTTTGAACTTTAAGCTTTGAACTTCCGCAACCCAGATGGAGCTAGGAACTGTTCCTCGCCCCCATCTGCGTTTATCTGCGTCCATCTGCGGTTAAACACAGAGAACTATGTCAAAGAGCAATGCAACCATCCGACCCCTGTGCAGTGTCGTTTCCTCCCTCCCTACGATTGGGAGTTCCGATTCAGTGTCTGTCCGATGACCAGGCTGGTTCCGCAGTGACTCATGGATTCCCCGACCAGGCGTACAATCCTACCC
>JAEYXS010000005.1 GCA_023431185.1 Verrucomicrobiota bacterium | reverse complement strand
GTGGTGGGGATATCGAGCATCGACTTGATGGACGCCTCGGAGAACGAGACGACGAAGTACATGAAATTCGAGAAAGAGAAGTGGTATAAGATCCGCGTGAAGGTGACAGCGAAAAAGATCGAAGCGTGGATCGATGAGGAGAAGCTCGTGGACGTGGAACTGGAGGGTAAGAAGATCAGCATGCGTTCCGGGGACATCGAGCAGAATGTGCCGTTTGGGATTGCGTCGTATCAGACGGAGTCGGCGTTCAAGAGCGTGAAGATCCGGGCGCTGGGGAAGTAAGGTGACGTTAAAAGAGTTAAATCGTTGAATCGTTAAATGGTGAAACGATCCACGTTTTTAACGATTTAACCCTTTTAACCTTTTTAACGGTTCAACGTTTTCCGCCCCACTCATTCAGGGCACGTTCATCGCGCGAGGGAACAGCGGCGATGCCGAGTTGTTCCATCGCTTCACCTACGAGATAGAGCGAGCCGGTGATGAGGCGGAAGGGTTGGCCGGAGGATGCGGCGAGTGCTTGCGCTAGGGTTTCGTGGAGGTGGAGCAGGACGCAGGGATTGGCCGATTGGCAGGCGGTGGCGAGATCGGCTGGAGCGACGGTGCGCTGGCTGGAGACGGGGACGAGATGGATCTCGGCCGCCAGCGGCGCGATGAGGGCGCACATGCTTCGCCAGTCTTTGTCCGCCAGGGCACCGAGGATGAGTACGAGTTTTTCGGTGGCGAACTGGGTTTCTAATGTCTCGCGCAGGAGGGTCATGCCATCGGCATTGTGCGCGCCATCGATGAGCACGCGCTGGCCGTTGGCGAGCGTCACCAGTTGGAGGCGACCAGGCCAGTGGACGGTGGCGAAGCCTTGGGTGAGGATGGATTCCGTGACGGGCAGTACGGCTTGCAGTTCCTGGGTGACTGCAAGGGCGAGTGCTGCATTCTCTCTCTGGTGCGCGCCGAGCAGCGATACTGGGTAAGGGAAGTTTGCTGTGTCCGCATGGCTCACGACTCGCAGTGGTGAACCTTTGGTGACCGCGACTTCACGGAAGACTGCGAGCGCTTCTGGAGCTTCGGCAGCGGTGACAGATGGCACGCCGGGTTTGATGATGCCCGCCTTTTCGTAAGCGATCTTGGCGAGGGTATCACCCAACCATTGCGTGTGGTCCAAGGCGATGTTCGTGATGACGCTGGCGAGTGGCGTGACGATATTCGTGGCGTCCAGACGTCCGCCCAAGCCGGTTTCCCAGATGACGAGATCGCACTTTTGTTCCGCGAAATAAAGCAGGGCGAGCACGGTGACGAACTCGAAGAGCGTGGGATGCTGATCCGTCGGCAATTCCTTCAGCTTCGCTTGCATGTAGGTGACTAGCCGCACGAGGTCCGCTTCTGGAATCATCTGGCGGTTGATCTGGGTGCGCTCACCGAAGGCGACGAGGTGCGGTGAAGTGAACAGCCCTACACGCAAGCCCGCGTGGCGATAGATGCTCTCCAGCATGGCGCAGACGGAACCTTTGCCATTCGTCCCGGCGACGTGGATGAAGCGGAGCTGCCGGTCCGGTGCGCCGCACAGGTCTGCGAGCGCCCGCGTGTTTTCCAAGCCCAGCTTGGTGCCGAACCACTGGAGGCCGTAGAGATACTGGATGGCTTCGGCGTAGGTCACAGCTTACGTTCGATTGACGAAGCTGAACGCGCTCGGCCTCCCAAACTTCGTCTGCGATTCTTTACAGCGGCTTGTGGTGCATGTGCTCATGCACCGCCGCGATGAATCCTTGGAACAGCGGATGCGGCATGTTCGGTTTGCTTTGGAATTCCGGGTGGAACTGGCTGGCGACGTAGAACGGGTGGTCCTTCAGTTCGATGACTTCTACGAGCTTGCCGTCCGGCGAAGTGCCGCTGAACACAAAGCCCTTTTCCTCGTAGCGTTCGCGGTACGTGTTGTTGAACTCATAGCGATGGCGATGACGCTCATGGACGACGTCCGCCTTGTAGAGCGCTGCCGCCTTGGTGCCCGCACCTAGATGGCAGGCTTGCGAGCCGAGGCGCATGGTACCGCCCTTGGTGATGACTTTCTTCTGCTCATCCATGAGGCAGATCACGGGGTTCGTCGTGAAGGAATCGAACTCCGTGGAGTGTGCGCCAGCCAGGCCGAGGACGTTACGGGCGTATTCGATACACGCGATCTGCATGCCTAGGCACAGGCCGAGGTAAGGCAGTTTGTTCTCGCGGGCATAACGGGCAGCCATGATCTTGCCTTCGATACCGCGCTCGCCGAAACCGCCGGGGACCAAAACGCCGCCCAACCCCTTCAAGATCTTTTCCGCGCCGAACTTCTCGATGTCCTCGGCGTCCACTTTCTCGATCTCCACGCCGCAATCATTCGCTACGCCGCCATGGATGATGGCTTCATAAACGGATTTGTAAGCGTCATTCAGTTCGATGTATTTGCCCACCACGCCGATGCGCACCCGGTGTTGCGGGGCGATGAGCTTGCGGATGATGTCCTGCCAATGCGTCATGTTCGCGGGCGGGACATTGAGCTGCAACTGGCGGCACACGAGGTCGTCCATCCGCTCGCGCTGGAGCATCAGCGGCACCTCATAGATGGAGTGATCCACGTCCTTCTCCTCGATGACCGCTTCGTAAGGGACGTTGCAGAACAGGGAAATCTTCTGGCGCAATTCCTTGTCGAGCGGCTTCTCGCAGCGGCAGACGAGGATGTGTGGCGCGATACCGATCTCGCGCAGTTTGGCGACGGATTGCTGGGTGGGTTTCGTCTTGAGTTCGCCGGCGGCCTTGATGAACGGCACGTAGGTGACATGCAGGAACAGGGCGTTGTTGTAACCCACTTCGAGCGCGAATTCACGGATGGCCTCGAGGAAAGGCAGGCCCTCGATGTCACCCGTGGTGCCGCCGATCTCCGTGATGATCACATCCACCTTGGACTGCTCGGCGAGCTGGGTGATACGGAGCTGGATCTCATCCGTCACATGGGGGATCACCTGCACCGTCTTGCCGAGGTACTCGCCCTTGCGTTCCTTTTCCAGCACCCGGGCATAGACCTGTCCGCTGGTGAGGTTGTTCATCCGGGTAAGCTTCGTATGGGTGAAGCGCTCGTAGTGGCCGAGGTCCAGATCCGTCTCGGCACCGTCATCCAGCACATAGACCTCACCATGTTGGTAAGGGCTCATCGTGCCGGGGTCGAGATTCAGGTAGGGGTCGAACTTCTGGAGGGCGACCTTCAACCCGCGATTCTCCAATAGCGTGCCGAGTGCAGCGGCCGTCAGACCTTTACCCAAGGAACTTACCACGCCACCGGTGACGAAAATATATTTCATGGTCCAAAAATGGTAAGGACGGCCGTTACGCCGTCCTTTGTTGAGGTCCATTAAACCGGACCTTGAGGCGGCTGTAAAGTGGGGTCGCGAAAGAACATTCACTTGGGTTGCCGGTTGCTGTAAAAACAGCTTTGAAACAGGCACTTCCCACGGGTGCATTAGGTGGGTTTGGTTGGGTATGAGCGAGCCTAATTGGTGTGCGGCAGGGCCTTAATACCCCTCTGGTGGAGGGAAAGCATGCGTTCGTGTTTTTCTGTGGCCTAAAACCGTTGACGCTCCCGGCACCGTCCCCTAGATTGACCGGGCATTTTACATAAAAACCACCCAAAAACATAGAATTTTGACCCCATGAGCAACCCCTCGGCAGTGGCAAAAGGTTTGGAAGGTATCGTAGCGGCCAAAACCCGACTCAGCGATGTGCGGGGCGATGTCGGTCAGCTCATATACTGCGGTTATGACATCAACGAACTCGCGGGCAAGGTGACCTATGAAGAAGTAGTTCATCTTTTGCATCATGGAGCGTTGCCGACGCAGAAAGAGCTGGCCGAGTTGAAGGCCACCTTGGCCGGTTTCCGGGAATTGCCCCGGGGCGTCATCGATATCATTCAAAAGTTGCCGAAGGACACCCCGCCGATGCATGTCCTGCGGACGGGCGTCTCGGCCTTGGGCTGTTTTGACACGGCGGCGGAGGATGACTCCATGCACGCGCAGCGGCGCAAGGCGCTGCGGCTGATCGCGCAGATACCGGTGGTCACCGCTTATTTCCATCGCCATCGGCAGAACCTGCCGCTGGTGGCGCCAGATGCCTCGCTCGGAGAAGCGGCAAACTTCCTCTACATGATGGATGGCGTGAAGCCCTCCGCCGAGAAGGAAAGCACCATGGACATGTGCTATGTCCTTCATGCCGACCACGGCATGAACGCCTCCACCTTCAGCGCCCGCGTCACCATCGCCACCTTGAGCGACATCTATTCGGCCATCACCTCGGCGATCGGCACCCTCAAAGGGCCGCTGCACGGCGGCGCCAATGAAGGCGTCATCAAGATGCTGAAGGAGATCGGTTCACTGGAGAAGGTGGATGGATACGTGGAAGACTGCCTGGCGCAAAAGCAGAAGATCATGGGTATCGGCCACCGCGTTTACAAAGTGCTGGACCCTCGCGCCCCGCATCTCAAGCGCATGGCGCAGATCCTCAGCTCCAAGCTGGGCGAGCCGAAATGGATCCAGATGTCCGAGCGCATTGCGCACCTCATGCTGGAACGCAAGGGCCTGCACGCGAACGTGGACTTCTATTCCGCCACGGTCTATTACTCCTTGGACATCCCGACGGACCTGTTCACGCCGATCTTCGCCATCGCCCGCACCTCGGGCTGGACGGCGCACATCCTGGAGCAGCTCGCCGACAACCGCCTGATCCGCCCGCAAAGCGAATACACCGGACCGACGGTCGGCCTTACGGTGGTCCCCATCGAAAAACGGTAAAGCAATTTACGAATCAAAGGGCGGACGCAAGTCCGCCCTTTCTCTCCTTCAATTTCCACTTTTAAAACCCGATGAATATTCACGAATATCAGGCCAAACAGTTGCTGGCTCAGTACGGTGTCGCCGTGCCGCAGGGCCAGCCGTGTAAGACTGTTGCTGAAGCCAAAGCCGCAGCCGAACAGCTTTTCAACGCGGGCCACAAGCTCGCGGTCATCAAATCGCAGATCCATGCAGGTGGCCGTGGCAAAGGCACGTTCAAGCATGGTTTCAAAGGCGGTGTCAAATTGGTGAAGTCGGTGGAAGATGCGGTTAACGTCGCCGACAACATGCTCGGCAAGGTGCTGGTGACGAAGCAGACGGGCGAAGAAGGCCGCTTGGTCAGCACCATCTTGGTGGCGAGTGCCGAGACGATCAAAAAGGAATTCTACCTGGCTGTCTTGCTGGACCGGAACAATTCCCGTCCGCTCATCATGGCAAGCACGGAAGGTGGCGTGGATATCGAAGAAGTGGCTGAACATACCCCCGAGAAGATCCTCAAAGAATGGATTGATCCCGCTGTGGGCATCCAGCCGTATCAGGCGCGCAAGATCGCTTCCGGCCTCGGCCTGAAGGGGGATGTTTTCAACGGCGCCGTGAAGCTCATCATGGGCGTTTACAAGACCTGGTGGGAATGCGATGCCGCCATGGTGGAGATCAACCCGCTGTGCATCGTCGAGACCCCGGAAGGCAAGGAAGCCATTGTGGCCGTTGATGCCAAGATCAGTCTCGATGACAACGCGCTCTATCGCCACAAGAACATCCAGGAGATGCGCGATTTGGCTGAAGAATCCCCGCTGGAGATCGAAGCGAGCAAATTCGCGCTCAACTACATCAAGCTTGACGGCAGCATCGCTTGCTTGGTGAACGGTGCCGGTCTTGCGATGTCCACGATGGACATCATCCAGCATTACGGCGGCATGCCGGCGAACTTCCTGGACGTCGGGGGTGGGGCGACCAAGGACCAGGTCACGGCGGCGTTCAAGATCATCTTGAGCGATCCCGCAGTGAAAGCGATTTTCGTGAACATCTTCGGCGGCATCATGGATTGCAACGTCATCGCGACGGGCATCGTGGCCGCCGTGAAGGAAACCGGACTGACGCTGCCACTCGTGGTGCGTTTGGAAGGCAACAACGTCGAAGCCGGCAAGAAGACCCTGGCGGAATCCGGGTTGACCATCATCAGTGGCGACACCATGGCGGATGCGGCGCAAAAAGTGGTCAAGACCATCGCGAAATAATAACGACTCTCTATATGTCCATCATCGTCAAACCCGATACGAAAGTTTTGATCCAAGGCATCACCGGCTCGTTCGGTGCCCGGCACGCCCAGTTGTCCCTCGCCTACGGCACGAATGTCGTCGCCGGGGTGACGCCCGGCAAGGGCGGCCAGATGTTCGAGGGCAAAGTGCCCATCTTCGACACCGTCGCTGAAGCCGTGAAAGCCACGGGTGCCACGGCCTCCGCCGTCTTCGTGCCCCCGCCGTTCGCGGCGGATGCGATTCTCGAAGGCGTGGACGCCGGACTCGAGCTGGTGGTCGCCATTACGGAAGGCATTCCCGTGCGCGACATGGTAGCCGTGAAACGCGCGATGGGTGAGAACAACAAGACCCGCCTCATCGGGCCGAACTGCCCGGGTATCGTGACCCCGGGTGAAGGCCCGGACTCCAAGGGCGGCTGCCGTATCGGCATCGCTCCGGGCTACATCCACAAGAAAGGCAACATCGGCGTCGTCAGCCGCTCTGGCACGTTGACCTATGAAGCCGTGTGGCAGTTGACCAGCCGTGGCGTGGGCCAATCCACCTGCGTGGGCATCGGTGGCGATCCCGTGAACGGCACCTCGCATCTGGACGTCATCAAACTGTTCATGGCCGATCCGGAAACGCACGGCATCATCATGATCGGGGAGATCGGTGGCAGCGCAGAAGAAGAAGCTGCCGCATGGATCAAGCAATACGGCACCAAGCCGGTGGCCGGATTTATCGCCGGCTCCACGGCTCCTCCGGGACGGCGCATGGGCCATGCCGGTGCGATCGTCAGCGGGGGCAAGGGCACGGCGGCCGCGAAGTTCGAAGCGTTCCGTGAAGCCGGCATCGGTGTCGCCGCGACACCGAGCGAAATGGCTGACACGCTGCTCAAGATGATGTAACGCGCGTGGGTGGTGACTGGTGAAGCCTCACCACGCACCGTTCACAGATGGACCTGATCCATTTCATCCTTAACGCGGCCGCCATGCTCCTCTGGTTGAGCTGGCGGTCGTATCGTTTTGTCCCCGCGAATGATTTTCGTGGGGGCACGCTGCTGTCCACGCTCAAGAAGACGGAACGGGGTCAATTCAACCGGATGACCCTCCTCACCTCGCTAGTCACGCTGCTGGGGCTGCGGGCGATCTTTTACTGGCACATCGGTCCGTCGGTGCAATGGGCGCCGCGCATGGATCTGGCGGTCATCAGCATCCCCTTTCGCTGTGATTATTTTGACCGCATGGTGCTGTTTTCCGTGCTCAGTTTCTTAAGCTGGCTGGGCGTGTTCTATTTCTGGCTGATCCTGTTGCAGCTGATCAATGACCGCGGCGCGGATGCGAATCCCTGGCATGCGATTGTGAAGCGTCATCTCGGCTGGGTGGCGGTGTTGCCCGTCTGGGCGAGGATTCTTTTGCCCGCGCTCTTCGCGTATCTGCTGTGGCTGGTCTTCAGCAAATATTTTGGTTACCTGCGCATTTTGCCGGACCCGCGCAATGGATCGGTCTGGCTCACCCAGGGGCTGGTGGTCAGCCTTTCGGTCTATCTGCTGGCCAAGTCATTGATCGTGTCCGTGCTGGTGCTCTACCTGGTGAACAGTTTTGTCTATCTGGGGAATTATGCCTTCCTCGCCTATGTGAACACCACGGCGCAACGGATGCTCAAACTGATACGCTGGCTGCCCATGCGGGTCGGTAAATTCGATTTCGCCCCGTTGGTTCTGCTGGGACTGGTCGTGGTGGTGGATTTTTTCCTCCAGCGCGGCTTTGGGGCCGGGCAGAAGTACGGTCTCGTCTGGCTCTTTTTGCAGGCTTCTTGAGACAGCATGCTCACCGCAAACGGTGAAAGAACTCGTGCGCCGTCTTGCACGTGGCCGCGCTCAATTCTTCCAGCGAACAGTTCTTCACCTTGGCCGCCGCTTCGCTGATCTCCTTCACGTACGCCGGCTCACAACGTTTGCCTCGATAGGGCACCGGGGCGAGGAAGGGTGAATCTGTTTCGAGCATGAAACTGCCCATGGGCGTGGCCGCCAGTGTGTCGCGGATGATCTGGGCGTTCTTGAAGGTCAGGATGCCGGTGAAGCTGATGATCGAATTCATGGCCAGCACCCTTTGCATGCAAGCGGTGTCATTCACGAAACAGTGGAAAACTCCGCGCACCTTGGAGGTGAACGGCTCCATGATGGCCAGCGTCTGTTCAAAACAATCGCCGCGCGTGTGGATGACGGCATTGAGCCCGGTTTCCGCCGCGACTTCCAACTGTTGCTGAAAGATTTCGGCCTGCTTCTGCTTCAACACGTCATCCTCGGCCACCGTGCCGCCATTGGCGCTGGGCAGGCGGAAATAGTCCAGGCCGGTTTCCCCGATGGCGACCACCTTGGGATGCTTGGCCAGTTCACGCAAAGCCGGGCGGATATCCGCTGGAGCCGTCAATGCGTCATTAGGATGCCAGCCGACGACGGCATAGACGGCGGGAAATCTTTCCGCCAGTGCGATGGCCTGACGGCTGCTCTCCAGATCGGTGCCGATGGAGATGAGCCGTTCGATGCCTGCTTCGGCAGCACGCTGCACGACAGCAGAGAGTTCCGCTGCGAAATCCGGATAATCGAGATGTGCGTGCGTGTCGTAAAAAACAACCGACATGCCGGGAAGATAAGAAGCGGTGGAGAAAACGGCCAGTCCCAAAAAGAAAAGCCGCGCCGGACCAACCAAAGCCCGGCGCGGCATTACCCTATACCAACAAATCAGTTGCGTGGCCCGCCTGGTCCGCGATTGCCACCGCCACCGAAAAAGGAGTCGAACCCGCGGCGGCGATTGTCGTTGTTGTCACCGCCCGCTTGCGGATTGGCTTTGCGCTGCAAGCCTTGGATGGTGTTCTCCACCATGCGTTGCATGCGTTCGTCCTCGAACTTCAAAGATTGCACCAGCTGGATGCGGCTTTGGATGACTTCCGGGGAGAGGTTGCCATCATTCAGGCGTCCCAAGGCCAGGAAGCGCATCATGCCCGCTTCCTCATTGTTCATGATGTCACGGAACATCTGGTCCGACGTGGTGCTCATACCGACGTAGTTGAGGGCCGAGGTCGCGATGGCCGCCTTGTCGAAATTGTTCGTCACGCGCGCATCGTGATACATCGAATAGAGCGTGGAGACGGACTGTTCCTTGAGCGCTGTGGTCAGATAATTGAGCGCATTGCGATCCAGCCGCCCATCCGTCTGGATGACGAGCTGCTGCGCCGTAGGCACAAAACTTACGTCGTTGAACTTGCGCAGGATGGCGTAGAGAAAAGTCTTGGATTGCTCATCCAACCGGGTCGGGTTCTCGATGGTCAACGGATTCGCCAGCAAATCCTTCGCGGCTGAGATGGCCAGCGCGGCATACTTGTTAGGGGCGATATCTTCGAGCAGTTGCGTCAGGTGCGCCACCTCCACACCGCGTCCGGTGGTTTGCAGTGCTTCGGCCAGAATCGTTTCCGCTTCCGCACCGCCAATCTTCTTCACCACGTCGAAGAGACCGATGCGCAGTGAATAAGGATAATAATCTTCCGTGCGCGGCAATTCATTGCCACCACCAGCCCATGGCGGCGGGCCACCGCCGAAGCCGCCCCGATCACCACCTCCTGGACCACCCGGCCCGCCGCCCGGTCCGCCTTGTCCGGGACCGCCGGCAATTTGGGGAGTGCCATCCGCATTCAGCGGACGTTCACGCTCGCGTTCGTAAGAGACGTCAACGTTTTGCTTCAGGAAAGTACGGATGCTGGGCAGAGCCCCCGGTCCGATTTCGGCGAGGCTTTCCAAATGATGGATGATCTCCCGGATGCTGGCGTAGCGGGCATTGCCCGCCGCCGGTTTGATCTGGACCAGCTTGTCTAGGATCTCCTTCGGCGTCTTCTGGACAGTCTTCACCACTTCAACCGTCTCCGTGACCTGCTCCACCCGGCCGGCCCGGTTCTTCGCCTCGCGGAGTTCACGTTCCAGCTTGCCTGCGGACTCTTCCCATTGGGTTTGCAGCGCGGCTTTTTCTTTTTGAAACTCGGTCGTCTTTTCGTTCGAGACGTAGAGATAGGCGGCACCGAAGCCGACTCCGGCCGCTGCGAGACTGGCTAATATGATTTTCATTGTCGTGTTTGGTACGCCTTAATTTAAATCACCGGGAACAAGGTATAGTTGCGCGCTAATAGAAAAGAAGTAATCCCCCAAATGGGTGGGGCTCTACCTGGCAAGACGGCTCCTTAGGCCGCCAAGGCACTGGCCGTTTTTTTGGTGGTCGAAGTCGGGCTGGCGGCCCGTAGTTTGGCGATGATATCCGGGAGGGTATCCAGCACGTAATCCACCTCTTCTTCGGTGTTATACACGCCCAAACTGAATCGCACGCAACTCTTTGCCCGTTTGGCACTTAGCCCCATTGCGGTCAATACGTGAGAAGGGGTCAGTGAACCCGTGGTGCAGGCTGAACCGCTGGAGGCGCAAACCCCCGCCTGATCCAGCAAGCTCAAGATGGCTTCCGCCTCCACGCCTTCAAACGAGATGTTCGAGGTGTTCGGCAGCCGCGGTTCCCGGGCCCCATTCCTTGAAGTGCGCGGGATATTTTTTAGAATGCCTTGCTCCAACTTATCTCTGAGCTTGCGACCCTTTGTATTCTCATACTCCACATGGCCCGCCGCCAGTTCCGCCGCTTTGCCGAAGCCGATGATGTAAGGAACATTCTCTGTCCCGCCACGTCGTCCTTTTTCCTGCCCGCCACCGATGACGTAGGGCACATACTTGGTGCGTTTCCGCACGTAGAGCATGCCTATCCCCTTGGGAGCGTTTAATTTATGTGCGGAGAGGGAAAGCATATCCACGTCCAACTCTTTGACGTCGATGGCCAGCTTGCCCGGCGTTTGGACGGCGTCCGTATGAAACAGCACATCGCGGCTGCGGCAAAGGGCACCGATTTCTTCCACCGGAAAGAGCACGCCCGTCTCGTTATTCGCCCACATCACGGAAACGATGGCCGTATCCGGGCGGATGGCCAGCTCTAACCTATGCAGGTCCATCGTACCATCCGGCTCCACGGGTAACAAAGTGACATCATAGCCCTGTTGGGTGAGGTGCTTGGCAAACTTGATGTTCGCCGAGTGTTCCACCGCCGTGGTGATGACGTGCTTTTTTCCAGGTTGAGTCAACAACGCACTCTGGATGGCGGAATTGTTACTTTCCGTGCCGCAACTGGTGAAAATGATCTCTTTGGCGTCGGCATTGATCAACGCCGCGAGTTGCTCCCGCGCTGTCTCGATGTCTTTCACCACCTTGCTACCGAAACGATACGCACTGGAAGGATTGCCCCAATGCTCCGTCAAAAATGGCAGCATGGCGTCCACTACCTCCGGAGCGATCCGGGTGGTGGCGTTGTTATCGAAATACACTAATTTCCGCTGGCTCATGCCGCCGACTTTGCTAAATTTACCGTCTTGCTTGAACGGTTAGGCCGTTCGGTGAAGACAAGCAAGCACGGATTAAATGGTCTACGTGATAGTACGGTAAAGCATTTTTTGGGCGTTTTTAGCAGGATTGCACCGCATTAGCCCATTGACAGCAAAAGTAAAACATGGAATCATTACTAATATTAGTAACTTACTTATGATTACAGATAAAGCGGTTGCCCCCGCAGCAACTACGGAAGAGAAGAAGTTGACCCATAACGAAGGGCTCAAGACGGCCATCCCTACCCTCGCGGGCAATATCGCCGCCACGCTGAACGATTCAAACGCGCTGTGCTTCAGCACGGACGACGAGCAGTTCTTGAAATTCCACGGCATCTATCAGCAGGATGACCGCGACAAGCGCAAGACTGGCAAGCTCTACATCTGGATGATCCGCGGTCGTATCCCAGGTGGCGTGCTCTCCGGCAAGCAGTACCTCGTCTATGATCGTCTCGCGACGAACTACGGCAACAACACGCTGCGCATCACTTCGCGCCAAAGCTTCCAGTTCCACGGCGTGGTGAAGGCCGGCCTCGGACCGCTGATGAAGGAACTCAACGAGGCGATGATGGACACGATCGCCGCGTGCGGTGACGTGAACCGTAACGTCATGTCGCCCGTCGTTCCGGCGCGCAACGAAGTGCACAAGCAATTGCTCGTGGACGCCACGCGCGTGAGCGAAGCGCTCATGCCGAAGACCAAGGCTTATCACTCCATCTGGGTGGATGGCGTGCAGCTCAATCTCGATGCGCAGGAGAACAAGGATTTCGTGGATCCGCTCTACGGCAAGACTTATCTGCCGCGCAAATTCAAAACCGCGTTCGCGCTCGGTCCCGTCAATGACGTGGACGTGCTGACGAACTGCCTCGGTTTCATCGCCATCGAGGAAAACGGCAAGCTCGCTGGTTACAATCTCAGCGTGGGTGGCGGTCTTGGCCGCAGCCATGGCAATGCGGAAACGTATCCGCGCATCGCGGACGTCATCGGCTTCCTTACGCCGGAACAGTTGATCGATGTCGCGAAGGGTGTGCTGACGATCCATCGCGATTTCGGTGATCGCACGAACCGCAAGCATGCCCGCTTGAAGTACGTGCTCGAAGAGAAGGGCGCGGCCTGGTTCCGTCAGGAACTCGAAGCGCGTCTAGGCTACAAGCTCGCGGACGCGAAGCCGTTCAAGTTCACGAAGCAGGGCGACCACTTCGGCTGGGACACGGCGGCGGATGGCAGCAAGTTCCTCGGCCTCTATGTGGAGACGGGCCGTATCAAGGACAAGGAAGGCTATCGCCTGAAGAGCGCGCTCAAGGAGATCGCGGAGAAATTCGCGCCAGAGTATCGTTTGACGCCGTCGCAGAACATCGTCCTCTCGAACATCAAGCCCGCTGACGAAGCAGCGATCACGAAGATCCTCGCGGATCACGGTGTGCCGGTGGACAACCAGACGAGCGCGTTGCGTCGTGCGTCGATGGCCTGCCCGTCCATGCCCACATGCGGCCTTGGCCTCGCGGAGAGCGAGCGCTATCTGCCCGGTTTGATGGGCCAGATCGAGGGCGTGCTGAAGGAAGTTGGCCTCGGTGATCAGGAGATCATCATCCGCATGACGGGCTGCCCGAATGGTTGCGCCCGTCCGTATATGTCCGAGATCGGTTTCGTGGGCAAAGGCCCGGGCCGTTATCAGATGTATCTCGGCGGCAACGAAGCATGCACGCGCCTGAACAAGCTCCACAAGGATTTGATCAAGGATCCGGAGATCATCCCAGAGTTGCGCGGCCTGTTCACCCGCTATGCGGCGGAACGCGTCGGCTCCGAACGCTTCGGCGACTGGGTGGAACGTGTGGTGTGGAAGGAGCAGGCGGCTGCCGCTCCGGCTGTGCCAGCGACGAACTAAGTTAAACTATCAATGGTACTCTAACTCGGCATCGGCGATATGAACGAAACGACCAAACCGAAGAAGCACGCTGCTTATCAGGTTTTTGGTGCCCGGACGTTCGTGGAGGCTGATGCCGAGCTGAGGGCCTATTGGTGGTCTCGCACACCCGCTGAACGGATGGAAGCACTGGAGGAACTGAGAATCAGAAACTATGGCGAAGAGGCAGTTAACGCCCGAATTCCGCGAGTTTTTGGAGTGTCTGAACCGCGCCGGAGTTGAATATCTTCTGGTGGGCGGGTTTGCCGTCAATTTTTACGGCTACCATCGCTTCACGGGAGACATTGATTTTTGGATCTCCGTTTCTGATGCGAACTACGACCGGTTTCTGGAAGCTGTCCGGATCTTTTTCGAAGGTGATTTGCAGGGGCTCGACAAAGCTTTTCTGCTGAACAATGAAACGATCTTTTTCGGCTACGTGCCCAATAAGATCGAAGTCATTCAAAATGCTTCGGGTGTAGATTTCGCAGATGCTTACGCGAGACGACAGCAGGCGGAAATCGATGGTTTGCCGGTGAATTTGATCGCATTGGAAGACTTGAAAGTGAACAAACGGGCGAGTGGCCGGGCGAAAGATTTGGCGGATTTGGAAAATCTGCCCTGAAAGATTGATGCAACAGGACAGCGCAAAATGCTGGAAAAGAAAAAGGCTGGCTTCATCGAAGCCAGCCCATTCGTATTTTACGGCATAATTTTTTGAGCCATGCCTTATTCCCACCCCCAACCGATCGACAAGCAGGATGTCCTGCAAAAGATCCGGCACATGTTGCCCGGGGCGGCGGCCTTGGCGGGAGCGGCGGGGTATATCAATTCGGTCTCACTGGGCTTTTTTCACACCCCCGTCAGTCACATGACCGGGGCTGTCTCGCGCATGGGATTGGATGCCGTGGAGGGACGCTGGCGGGATACGCTCGCTTCTTTTTCCATCGTACTAGGTTTCATTTTAGGGGCCGCTCTGGCTGGAGTGATTGTCGGTGCCTGGAAGCTGGTGCCGGGCCGGAGCTATGGCGTGGCGATGATGATTGAAGGCCTGCTGCTTTCGCTCGCCTGCACGTTGCTGCTGTTCAAGACGCGCTGGGCTTTGCCCGCACTCGCCATGTCCTGTGGTCTGCAGAACGCGATGACCAGCAGCTACTGCGGGCTCATCATCAGGACCACGCACGTCACCGGTCTGGTGACGGACATCGGAGTGATGTTCGGGCACTGGCTGCGCCATCGACAGGTGCAGGCTTGGAAGGTCCGTTTTCTTTTCATCATCCTGCTTTCATTCACCGTGGGCGGAGTGATCGGAGCCATGGCAGATCTGCGGTTTGGTCCCGTCTGTCTGGTGGTGCCGGCAGCCGGTGCTTTGATCGGGGGCGGCATCTACTGGGGCATGCATCATTACGGACTGGTACAGGCCATCCAGGATGCTTCACCGCAGCCGCCGATGACCGGCTCATTTCCGAATTTCAACAAAGACGACAAACCATCATGACTGCTGAACAAATCGCACAAGCCAACGCCGAGCTGCGTGGGAAATCGCCGCTCGAGATCGTGAAGTGGGCCATCGGCCAAGGCAAAGGCCGCGCCATCGTCTCCACGAATTTCCGTCCGTATGAAGCGGTCGTCCTGCATCTCTGCGTGCAAGTGCAGCCGGACATCGAAGTGCTCTGGGTGGATCACGGCTACAATCGTCCGGCGACGTATAAGCATGCCGAGCAGTTGCGCAAGCAACTCGGCCTGAACATCAAGGCGTACATCCCGAAGATGACCGTGGCGCATCGCGATGCCGTGTATGGCCCGATCCCCGATACGAACGATGAAGAAGGTTTGAAGCATTTCAGCGCGGTGATGAAGCTGGAGCCATTTCAGCGCGGCATGAAGGAACTGGCGCCGAGCGTGTGGATCACTGCTTTGCGCAAGGTGCAGAACCCGAATCGCGCCGGCCTGGACATCGTCTCGCCTGACCCGAACTTCGGCTCCTTGAAACTCAGCCCCGTTTTCTACTGGAGCGATGCCGAGATGGAAGCGTACTTGAAGCAACACAACCTCCCGAACGAGTGGGATTATTTCGATCCGGCTAAGGCGGACGAGAAGCGCGAGTGCGGTTTGCATGCCACCTGGGGCGGTGACGCAGTGAAAAAAGCATAAAGAATTTCAACCACAGATAGACACAGATGAACACAGATTGAAAACGCAGAAGTCGGGCGCGGTTGTGTGCTTGCCCATCTGTGTTTATCTGTGTGCATCTGTGGTTAAGAAAAAAGATTAGATGAAAAGCTACCATCTGGACCATTTGCAGTATTTGGAAACGGAAGCGATTCACGTGATGCGTGAAGTCGCGGCGGAGTTCGAGCGCCCGGCCCTGTTGTTCTCCGGCGGCAAGGATTCCATCTGCCTCCTGCGCCTCGCCGAGAAGGCGTTCCGTCCCGCGGAAATCCCCATGCCGTTCCTGAATGTCGAGACCGGCCACGAGTTTCCTGAGTTGCTGGAATTCCGCGACCGTCGGGCGAAAGAGTTGGGGGCAAAGCTTATCGTGCGTACAGTGGAAGATGCGTTGACCAATGGCACCGCCATTCTGACTAAGGGTGAGATCAGCCGTAACAAGCTGCAGATTCCCGTGCTCCTCGGCGCCATCGAAGAGTATCGTTTCGATTGCTGCATCGGCGGTGCGCGTCGCGATGAAGAGAAGGCGCGTGCGAAGGAACGTTTCTTCAGCTTCCGCGACGGTTTCGGCCAATGGGACCCGAAGAACCAGCGTCCGGAGTTGTGGAATCTCTACAACGCCCGCTTGAACCAAGGCGAGAACATGCGTGTGTTCCCGCTCTCCAACTGGACGGAGATGGATGTGTGGGAATACATCAAGCGTGAGAAGCTCGAAGTGCCGAACATCTACTTCAGCCACACGCGCGAGTGTTTCTTCCGGGCCGGCCAGTGGTTGCCGGTGCCGCCTGCACACACGGATGCAACCAAACCCGACCCGTTCCTCAACGCCCGTCCGGGTGATAAAGAGAAGCGCAAGACGATGGTCTGCCGTGTACGTACCATCGCGGACATGATCAGCACGGGCATGTTGGAATCTCCGGCGACGACCATTGATGACATCATCGGTGAGATCTCCGCCGCCCGCGTGACGGAACGTGGTTCCCGAGCGGATGACAAGGCTTCCGAAGCCGCGATGGAAGACCGCAAGAAGCAAGGGTATTTCTAAACTTTTACGAACGTATTTCCATGAGTCAGCATCCTATCGAAATTCTCCGGTTCAACACGTGCGGCAGCGTGGACGACGGCAAGTCCACGCTCATCGGCCGTCTGCTTTACGATTCAAAGTCGTTGATGGAAGATCAGCTTGAGGCGTTGCAACGCTCGGCGGACATCACCGGCGGCGGTCAGGTCAACCTGGCGAACCTCACGGACGGTCTCCGCGCGGAACGCGAGCAAGGCATCACGATCGACGTGGCTTACCGTTACTTCGCTACGCCGAAGCGCAAGTTCATCGTGGCGGATACCCCGGGCCATGTGCAGTACACGCGCAACATGGTGACCGGTGCCTCCACAGCGAATCTCTCCGTGGTGCTTGTTGATGCACGTCTCGGTGTCATCGAGCAGACCCGCCGTCACTCGTACATCGCTGCGTTGCTCGGCATCCCGCACATCGTTTTCGCGATCAATAAAATGGACCTCGTGGACTGGAGCGAAGAACGCTTCCTCGAGATCCGCGATAACATCGAAGCCTATCTGCCTCGTCTTGATGTGTTAAAGGATGTGAAGTTCATCCCCATGAGCGCCTTGAACGGCGACAATGTCGTTGAACTCTCCAAGCACACGCCGTGGTATCAGGGCCCGGCTTTGCTCGGTCATCTGGAGACGGTGCATATCGCGAGTGACTGGAATCTCAACGCCTTCCGTATGCCGGTGCAATGGGTGAATCGTCCGAACAATCCGCGCGATCAGAAGCTGCACGACTTCCGTGGTCTGAGCGGCCAGATCGCCGGTGGCATCGTGAAGGTCGGCCAGGAAGTCCGTGTATTGCCCGGTGGCCAGAAGAGCAAGGTGAAGCAGATCTGGACTTACGATGGCGAACTGGAAGAGGCGTTCTGCCCGCAGTCCGTCACCATCGTGCTGGAAGACGACATCGACATCAGCCGTGGCGATATCCTCATCGGACCGGAGAATTTGCCGGGCAAGAACTCGGAGCTGCACGCCCGCATCTGCTGGATGCATGACCGTCCGCTGGCGAGTGGCCGGAAATACTTCCTCAAGCACGGCACGCAAACCGTGCAAGCCATGGTCACGGCCGTCGAACACAAGATCAACATCCAGACCTACGAAGTGGAACCGGTACCGGCATCTCTCGCGATGAATGACATCGGCGAGATCCGCCTGCGCGTCTCCAAGCCGCTCATCTACGACGGCTACCGCACTAACCGGCTCACGGGCTCCTTCATCCTCATCGAGCAGGGTACGAACCTGACGGTGGGCGCGGGCATGCTACACGCGCCATTGGAGCCGGTGAAGCCCGAGTACGACGACTTCGCGATCTAAGCGAACCGTCTCGATAAAATTCAAACCCCGGTGAAGCCATGGACTTCACCGGGGTTTTCATTTGCCGGATTACGAACGGTGCGCGGTTGAAATCTATTCTCCCCAGAGAGCTTCTAGCCAGCGCCCCGCGTGATGGCGAAAACGCCGGTGCCACGGAGCTTGTGGTTCGGGCGCGGGCGGGGCTTCGCGCAGGCGGATTTGCAGCCGGATCATGCCGTGGTCATTCACTCCCAGTCGGACGCGGCGGAAGTGCGTGTCGTTGCTGTAGGTCGAGTTCATGGGTGCCTGAACTTGCTTATAGCACACGCGATGCCATCGTCGTTTGCGTCGTATGAAGCTGCATCATGAACGTCTTGGCTCCGGTTCGCCGCTGGTGATCCTGCATGGCTTGCTGGGCAGCGGTGATAACTGGCAAGGGCTGGCCAAAGGCTGGGCACAGGATTTTGACATGCTCATCCCTGACCTGCGCAATCATGGTCGCTCACCGCATGCTGAGGAGGCCGGTTTCGCCGCGATGGCAACGGATGTGATCGAGCTGATGGATGAAGCGGGTTTGGCGCAAGTGATTGTGCTAGGGCATTCTCTGGGGGGCAAGGTGGCGATGCGGCTGGCCATGGATTTCCCGGAACGGGTGAAGGGTTTGATCGTGGTGGATATCGCGCCGAAGGCGTATCCGCCCGCCCATCAGGCGTTGCTGGAGGCGTTGTTGGCGGTGGACTTGTCCCGATTCACGACACGCAGCGAGGTGGAGACCGTGCTGGCCGGCTCTATCCCGGAGCCAGCCATTCGCCAGTGGTTGCTGAAGAACTTGGGGCGCGATGCGGCCGGTGCTTTATGTTGGAAACCGAACCTGCCCGTGTTGCATAAATGCCTCATGGAACTGTCCGCTGGTTTTGCAGATTTGAGACAGTATCGCGGGCCGGCTTTGTTTGTGGCTGGCGGCAAGTCAAACTATGTGCAACCAGAGGACACGCCCTTGATCCAAGCTAGATTTCCCCAAGCCCGGCTTGAGGTGATCCCGGAGGCGGGCCACTGGGTGCATGTGGAGGCGCCCGGAAAACTGGTTGAAATGGTCCGCCAGTTTGCCGGACAGTGAGGTTTGCGACATGAGCTCCAGCATTGAACAAGCCATCACCTGTCCCGCCTGCGGACTGAAACAGACCATGCAGCTTTGGGAGAGCGTGAACGTCACGTTGAACCCGGAGCTGAAGCAGCGCGTGCTCCAGCGTGACTTGAACCACTTCGCCTGCACGGGTTGTGGACACCGCGCCGCCATCGCCTCGAATCTCCTCTATCACGACATGGAGCGGAAGCTGATGCTCTGGCTCGTGCCCCAGGCGGATGGCCAGGCTTCCCATTCCGTGGACATGGACCCGCAATTGGGCAAACTCGCCGAGACCTACAAACTGCGTCTGTTGGGGAGCTACAACGCCTTGCTGGAAAAGATCCGCATTTTCGAGGATGACCAGAACGACTGCTTCGTGGAACTGCTCAAGCTGGTGGTGGAAGCGCAGGGCGAAACACCCGGTGCCAAGCGTCTGCTCTATGGTGGCCTGCGCGAGGTGGGCGACGACGATTTCGAATATCAGATCCTGTTCCTGGAACTCGTGAAGGACGGACCGCCGATGGAGTACGCCTTGCCATTGGATGAGATGAAGACACTGCTCTGGGACCGGTTCCCGGACGATGTGTTCCATCCCATCGGCAGCGGGCAATGGCCGGTCATCGACCGGCAATATGCCGCGAAGTGTTTTGAGGAAGCGGCACCGTAATTGTTTCGGGGTTGCTTACGCATCAATCGCCTTGATCCGCCGCTCATGCCGCCCACCGCCGAAGGGCGTCTCCAAGAAAGCCTTCACGATTGCGATCGCCGTCTCTTCCGACACCATGCGTTGGCCGATTGAAATGATGTTCGCGTTGTTGTGTTCGCGGGTCAGTTGGGCGGATTCCACGTTCCAGCACAGGCCGCAGCGGATGCCCTTCACCCGATTGGCCACGATGGCCTCGCCATTGCCCGAGCCGCCGAGAACGATACCGCGCTCGAACTCGCCGGCTGCCACGCGTTCTGCCACGGGCCGGATCCAGGCGGGATAATCCACCGGCTCTTCCGTGTAAGGCCCCAGATCATGCACGTCATGCCCCAAGGATTTCAGGTGGCGGACGATGATCTGCTTATAACGGACGCCTGCGTGGTCACTGCCCAAGGCGATTTTCATAGTACCTATCCGGTTTTATTCCTATGGGCGGCACCTTGATTCACCCCCGCCGTGAAAGCAAGTGAACTCCCTTGCCTGCGGTCACCGCAGGGCATCACGCGTTCATGCGATAACTTGACGCAAGCCAGACTGGGCAACACAATTCACGCCAGTCCACCGTGAGTAAAACAGCCAGACAACCGGCTCCAGTCCGGGCCACCTATGCGTTCGCCTTTTGGCTGGCCGTGAGCGCCCTGCCCGGCATCTCCCGCGCTGCCGAAACGGTTGATTTTGTCCGCGATATCCAGCCCATCTTTCAGCAGGCATGCCTCGATTGCCACGGCCCGGAGACGCAGAAGAACAGTTACCGCCTAGATGCGAAGTCCATCGCGTTGACGGGCGGCGACTACCACGCGCCGAACATCATTCCGGGCAAGAGCAGCGAGAGTCCGCTCATCCGCTTTGTGAGCGGACAAGATACAAAGATGGCGATGCCGCCGAAAGGTGAGCGGCTGACGGAGCGGCAGATCGCTCTTCTGAAAGCGTGGATTGATCAAGGGGCGGTGTGGCCGGAGGGGGCGAGTGTGAAGCTGGAAGATAAATTGGATTGGTGGTCGCTCAAGCCGCTCGTGAAGCCAGGCGTACCGAAGGTTCAAGGTTCGAAGTTTAAGGTTCAGAATCCGATCGATGCGTTTGTCGTCGCAAAACTCGTTGAGAAGGGATTGCCGCAATCGCCCGAGGCGGAGCGGCGCACGTTGATACGGCGGCTTTATTTCGACCTCATCGGCTTGCCACCGAAGCCGGAGGAAATCGAGGCCTTCATCGCGGATAAAGACCCGTTGGCTTACGAGAAGCTGGTGGACCGCCTACTGGCCTCGCCGCAATACGGGGAACGTTGGGCGCGGCATTGGCTCGACGTCGTGCATTACGGCGACACGCACGGCTATGACAAGGACAAGCCGCGCTCGAACGCTTGGCCGTATCGGGATTACGTCATCCGTGCTTTCAACGAGGACAAGCCGTATGCGCGCTTCGCGCAAGAGCAGATCGCCGGCGACATCATGTATCCCGGCACGCGCGATGGCATCGAAGCATTGGGCTTCATCGCCGCCGGACCATGGGATTTCATCGGCCACGCCGAGGTGCCAGAGAGCAAGACAGACGGGAAGATCGCGCGTCATCTGGATCGCGATGACATGGTGGCGAATACCATGCAGACCTTCAGCAGCCTCACGGCGAGCTGCGCGCAGTGTCACAACCACAAGTTCGATCCCATCTCGCAGGAGGATTATTATTCGCTGCAAGCAGTCTTCGCCGCGCTAGACCGGACGGACAAGAAATACTTTGCCGATGCCGGGCTGACAAAACGCTTCCATGAGCTTGAAAACAAGCAACGTGAATTGACGGCGCGCAAGAAAACCATCGAGAACAAGCTCAAGCAGCTTGGCGGCAAAGAGCTGGCGACGCTGGAGGAACAGATCGCGGCGGCGTCCAAGAAAGGGGAGGGCAATACGCGTTCTGAGTTCGGCTACCACAGCGCCATCGCCAAGGAACAGAACGCGGTGAAATGGGTGCAGGTGGACTTGGGCAAGAGCGTGGTCATCGACAAGGTGGTGCTGCAACCCTGCTATGATGATTTCAATGGCATCGGTGCGGGCTTCGGGTTTCCCGTGCGGTTCAAGATCGAGGTGAGTGATGACGCGGAGTTCAAGAACGGCCGGGTGAGCATCGCCGCCAAGGACAAGGAAGATGGGCGCAATCCGGGCACAACTCCCCAGAGCTTTTCTTCTTCCGGTGCCACGGGGCGCTATCTGCGGGTAACCGCCACGAAGCTGGCGCTACGGAAGGATGACTACATCTTCGCGCTCGCTGAACTGCAGGTCTTCGACAGCACGGGGCATAATCTTGCCGCCAATGCGCCGGTCACATCACTCGACTCCATCGAGGCACCACCGCGCTGGCGCAAGGCGAACCTCGTGGATGCCATCGCACCACAGCCGGACCCGGCCACTTCAGGACAATTGGCGGAGTTGCAGGCCAAGCGGACAACTATGCTTGATGCTCTTTTAGATGCGGCGGCGAAGAAGGAGAAAGCACAGGTGGACCAGCAGCTGAATCGCATCAAGGTTGAGCTGGCGGCATTCCCCAAGCCGGATGTGGTGTATGCGGGCACCGTGCTATATGGCTCAGGAAACTTTGCCGGCACGGGTGCGAATGGTGGCAAGCCGCGGCCCATCCACCTGCTGAATCGCGGCAGTGTGCTGACCCCGGGCAAGGAAGTGTTGCCGGGCGCTTTGCAGGCCATCGCGTGGTTGCCGGGCCGGTTTGAAAAAACAGCGCAAGGACCGGAAGGTGAGCGTCGTGCCGAGTTGGCGAAGTGGCTGACGGATGAGAAAAACCCGCTGACGTGGCGCAGTATCGTGAATCGCGTATGGCAGTATCACTTCGGCAAAGGCCTCGCAGAGACGCCGAATGATTTCGGGCGGATGGGAGTGCAGCCGACGCATCCGGAACTGATCGACTGGCTGGCGGTGGAGTTTCGCGATGGCGGGCAGTCGTTCAAAAAGTTGCACAAGTTGATGGTGACGAGTGCGACGTATAGGCAGGTTTCCAGTGTAGCCGACGAGGTAACGAGGCGGACCTTGCCAGCCAGTCAGATCCGCCTCCTTATGTCGGCGGCTGCGGTTGATGCCGACAATCGTTATCTCTGGCGCATGAACCGGCGGAAGCTGGATGCGGAGGGAGTGCGGGATAGTGTGCTGTTCGTCAGCGGGAAGTTGAACCTAAAGATGGGTGGGCCGGCGTTTCAGGATTTTATCATCGAGAAGCCGGAACACTCGCCGCACTACCAGTATCACCTGCATAACCCGGAGGATCCGTTGTCGCATCGGCGGTCCATCTACCGGTTCATCGTGCGGTCGCAGATGCAGCCATTCATGACCACGCTGGATTGCGCGGACCCTTCGATGCAGGTGGGTAAACGCAACGAAAGCTTGTCACCCTTGCAAGCGCTGGCCCTTATGAACAACGGCCTGATGGTGACGATGGCAAAACACTTTGCCGTGAAGCTGGAAGCTGGTGGTGGTGATCTGGCCGCGCAGGTCGGGCGCGGCTTCTACGATGCCACCGGGAGGAAACCCACCCGGGATGAGCACAAGCAACTGACAGCGTACGCTCAGGCGCATGGACTGGCGAATGCCTGTCGGGTGATGCTGAACCTGAACGAATTCAATTTTGTTGATTAAGATCATGATCCATTACCGCTGTCTGATCATCGCATGTTGCATGATGTTCTGCGGTTTCGTGCCGGCCAACGAAGCGCATGAACTGCATCTGCTGTGCTGGACGGAGTATGTGCCGCAGTCGGTTGTCCGGGGTTTCGAAATCAGGACGGGCACGAGGGTTCTGAAGGAGCATTACAACTCTAACGAGCAGATGCTGGCGCGATTAAAGGCCAAGCCCGGTTTCTATGATTTGGTCCAGCCGAGCGGGTTTTACGTTGAGACATTGGCGGCTCAGGGTGGCCTGGAGGAGTTGAACTACACCCGTATCCCCAATGCCAAACACTTGGACCCAAAGTATCGGGGGTTGTCACATGATCCGCAGAATCTTTATAGCGTGCCCTGGCTGGCGGGAACTGTCGGGATCGTGGTGAACACGGAGCGCATCCAAGAGCCGGTTCGCACGTGGGCGGATGTGTTCAACGGCAAGCATGCCGGGCGCATCGTAGTGGTGGACGATCATCGCGAGATGGTTGCCTGGGCCTTGGCTTCGCTCGGGATGCCGATCACGAATGTGAGCGACATCGCGCTCCAGCGCATCGCACCCGTGCTGGAGCGGTGGCTGCCGCAAGTGGCGGTGTTTGATTCGGACAGTCCCAAGGATGCTTTGCTGAACGGCAAGGCAGACATCGGCATCGTGTGGAGCGGGGAAGCGGCGGCGTTGTGGCTGAAGGACCGTAAGTACCAGTATGTCCTGCCACGGGAAGGGGCGCACATGTTTCTCGACAGCTTATGCATTCCCAAAGGTGCGCCGCAAAAGGGGCTTGCGGAGGATTTCATCAACTACTGCCTGGAGCCTGGAGTGAGTGTGCTTATCAGTAACGAGTATCCTTACACCAATCCGAATCTGGTGGCGCGCAAGCTTCTGCGGTCTGAGCAGCGCGAGAATCCGGCCAGCTATCCGCCGGAAGATTTGAAGCTCTCGCCGCTGCGTAATCATGGGAATAACGCCAAGGCAGTGCATGAGTTCGTGCAAAAGATCCGGGAGCGCGTCACCAAACCGACGGGAGACAAACCATGAACAACAATTCCCCCTGGCATAAGTTCAAGACGCAACGGCACCTGAGCCGACGGGAGTTCTTATGGTCGAGCGGCGGGGGCTTGGGCGGCATCGCGCTGGCGGGCTTGCTTGGTCAGGAGCGGTTGCTGGCCGTGGAACCAGGCAGGGTGAACAGCCAGTTGCCTCACTTTCCTCCCAAAGCGAAACGTGTGGTGCAGTTGTTCATGGCGGGAGCGGCCAGTCATATCGATTTGTGGGACTTCAAGCCTGAGCTCATCAAGCATGACGGCAAGCCTTCAGACTTTGGCGAGCATGTGGAAGCATTCCAGAACGGGTTGGGACCGTGGAAGAAACCGATCTGGGATTTCAAGCCTTATGGGCAGTCCGGCAAGCAGATTAGCGAAGTGGTGTCGGCGCTGGGGCCGTGTGTGGATGACATGGCGTTCGTGCATAACCTCGTGGGTAAGTCGGGCGTGCACAGCGCGGCCACGCTTTTGCAGGCGACGGGGTTTCAGTTGCCCGGTTTTCCGGGCATGGGCAGTTGGGTGAGTTATGGGTTAGGCAGTGAGAATGAGAATTTGCCGACGTTTGTCGTATTGCCAGATCATCGTGGCATGGCGTCGAATGGGGTGAAGAACTGGGACGCGGCGTTTCTGCCTTCACAGCACAGTGGCACGGTCATTTATCCGGGCAATGAGACGCCCATCGCGGATTTGTATCCGCACAAGAACGGCAATTACATCACGCCAGGCAGTGAAGCGGCAGCGCAGCGGTTGATGGCTTCGCTGAATCAGCAGCACGCCGCCCTGCGTGAAGGAGATGGCCGGTTGGAGTCGCGCATCCGCAGTTATGAACTCGCGGCGCGTATGCAGCTCAGTGCGCCGGAAGCGCTGGATATGTCCAAGGAGCCGGATTACATCCTCGATATGTATGGCATCGACCGCTCCACGAAAGAGTGGCCGAAGGAGATCAATGCGACGGAGGAGGCGGACTACTTCGGGCGCAAATGCCTCGTGGCGCGCCGCCTGTTGGAGCGTGGCGTGCGCTTTGTGCAGATCTGGTCGGGAAATGACAATGGGTTCCCACGACGGAATTGGGATTCTCATGAAGATGTGGAGCGCGATCACGGTCCGCTCGCGAGGGGTATGGCTAAGGGCACGGCGGCGTTGATCCAAGATTTGAAGCAGCGGGGCTTGCTCGAGGACACCATCATCCTGTGGACCACGGAGTTTGGCCGTATGCCTTCCACGCAAGGCGGTAAAGGACGAGATCATAATCCCTATTGTTTCACCAACTGGCTGTGCGGCGGGGGTATCAAAGGCGGGGTCACGTATGGCGAGAGTGATCAGTGGGGTTACAAGCCGCTGGACCGGGATAACCCGACACTGGTGTATGACATCCACGCCACGGTGTTGCGTCTGCTGGGCATGGAGCACACCAAACTGACCTTCCGCCACAACGGCATCGACCGGCGGCTGACGGATGTGCATGGTCACGTCATCAATTCCATCATGGCTTAGGCGAATGAGCAGGGATGGTTAGCGCCAGGGGCGAGCGATCACGCTTGTCCTGGTGATTGACAACCATGCGGAGCTTGGAAAGACTGTCGCCCGGTCTTTGGGACGCCAACTTAGCTCAGCGGTAGAGCAGCTGTTTTGTAAACAGCCGGTCGCCAGTTCAATCCTGGCAGTTGGCTCCACTTTCCTTCTTCTGGTCCCGAACTCCCCTTGCAACGGTCCTCGAAAAGGGCTCGCCTTGAGCGGGAGGATTGAGTTAACTTGGTGAAGTCACGCCTGCCAGTCGCTCGGCAGGCACCAGTTAAAAGGCTGTAACAACATCTCTGACTTATGGGTGATTTAGCGGATCGTTTGGCCAAGATTTACGAGGCGCATCGCCAGAAAATCGACCGTGTGGAGCGGGAAACAGCCGCTGCTGTGGTCGATGTCGTCGCCGAACTGGAACGGCGCATGGCCGGTACGAGCAAAGAGGAGCACAAGCTGCCCTTCGGCCAGCCGCCGACCAGCGCGACCCCGGCGTTGAAGCCGGAGGAGATCAAACCGCTCACCCAACTGGAGACCACCACGGGCTCACGCATCGCCCTCATCAAAGCGGACATCACCCGGCTCGCGGTGGATGCCATCGTGAATCCGGCCAGCCGCAATCTGGAAGGTGGCGGTGGTTTGGAAGGCCGCATCTTCGCCGCCGGCGGCAAGGAACTCATCGATGAGTGTCACGGCCTCGGCGGGGTGGAACGCGGTGAGGCGAAGATCACGCCGGGTTACAAGCTGCTGTGCCGGTTCGTCATCCACACCGCCGGTCCCGTCTGGAAGGGCGGGGATGCGGGTGAGCCGCAGATGCTGGCTTCCTGCTATCAGAACAGCCTGAAGCTGGCAAAGGGCTACGGCTTGAAGAGCGTCGCTTTCCCAGCCATTAGCACGGGCAATTTCGGCTATCCCATCGACCAGGCCACGCGGGTGGCGGTACAGGAGATCGCGCGTTTCCTTACGGAGAACAAGGGCATTGAGGTGGTGTATCTCGTCGGCTTCGGTGAAGATGCGGTGGACGCCTTCGGCAAGGCGCTGAAAGAGATCACGGAATAGTGAAGCGATTGCAGGTGTGGCGGTGCTGGGTGTTCCGTGACGCTGCTTGTGTTTTACCGGCTGAAGCCTAGACTATCCTTATGAAGAAAGACGTGGTGCCCGTGTCCATCCGTGGGATTCTACCCACCAACACCGGGTGCGCCATCTTCCTGGGCAATGAAGAGAAAGTCTTTGTCATCCAGGTGGAAAACAACATGGGCGCGGTCATCGGCATGTTCGTGCAAGACGCGGCTAAGGAACGCCCGCTGACGCACGATCTCATGCTCAACATCTTCAAGGGCTTCAGCATAACCGTGGAGCGCATCGTGATCACGGAGCTGAAGAACTCCACCTACTTCGCCCGGCTCACGCTGTTGCAGGAAAACGAGCTGGGCAAGAAGATCGTGGAGATCGACGCCCGCCCGAGCGATTGTCTCGCGCTGGCGGCCGCGCAAAAGAAACCCATCTTCGTCAACGCCTCCCTCTTCGCCCAAGTGGAGGACATGACCGAGCATCTGGAACGCCACCAGAGCGACGAGGACCCGGAAGCCTGACCCATGGCCCGCGCCGCGACTTCCACCGCCACGAATCACGTGGCCCTCATCTGCGGTGAGGATGAATACGCCGTCAAACAACGCGCGAAGCAGCTCTATGATGCCTGGTGCGCCGAAGTCGGCGGCATGGACCACGAACTCGTCGATGCCACCGTCAGCAATGCCGGTGAAGCGGAACGTGCCATCCGCAAATTGCGCGAGGCCCTGCAAACGCTGCCCTTCTTCGGCGGTGGCAAGGTCGTGTGGTTGAAGGACTGCAATTTTCTCGGCGATGAACGCACTGCTTCTTCGGCTGCGGTCACGAATCTCTTGAATGAGCTCGCGCAGGAGTTGAAAGAATTTCGTTGGGACAACGTCCGGCTTATCATCAGCGCGGGCAAAGTGGACAAGCGCAAGACTTTCTTCAAGACGCTCGACAAGTTGGGTGAGGTGGAGAACTTCGCGGGCCTGTCCACGGACGACAAGGAGTGGGCGGCCAAGGCGGAGTCCATGGCGGAGGGGCATTTCAAGGCCGCGGGTAAACGCATCGCCGACAGCGCGCTGGCGGAATTCGTCGCGTGCATCGGGCCGAATCCGCGCCAGCTCGGCAATGAGGCGGAGAAGCTTGCACTCTACGTCGGCGACCGCGAGACCATCACGCAGGACGATGTCGATGTCATCGTCACGAAGAACAAGCAGTCGCGTGCCTTCGCGCTCGCGGATGCGTTGGGCGATCGTGATCTCGTGCGTGTCTTGCGCACGTTGGATGAAGACCTGTGGATGACGAAGTTCGACAAGGACAAATCCGAGATCGGCCTGCTTTACGGACTCATCAGCAAGGTGCGCGTGCTGCTCTTCCTGAAAGAAGCCATGCGTGTGGGCTGGCTGAAACCGGAGAATGATTACAACCGTTTCAAGAGCCAGCTCGAGCGCCTGCCGGCAGACCAGTTGCCGGATGACAAGAAGCTGAACCCGCTCACAATGCATCCGTTTGTCCTGTTCCGGTCCGTGTCCCAGTGTCCCAATTACACGATCGATGAACTCATCCGGGCCATGGAACTGCTGCTTACCTGTAATTTGCAGCTCGTCTCCAGCCAGACGGACAAGGCGCTGGTTTTGCAGCAGACGCTGGTGGAAATCGTTGGCCAGCCGCAACCTAAGGCACGAAAGCCCGCTCCGGCCCGCTCCTGGTAGGACTACGTATGCCGTCGTATTTTGCGTTACAATTCGCGGCAGCCCTTGACCCCATGGCGAACGAAACTCATATTGCGGTGAGGCTGGTTACAGCCACATAAAGTCGTATGGGCGCAACACCCACCAATATTTTAGTCTCGGTGGTTGACCCGGTGGCCTGCATCAAGGTCACTGGCCGGGCAAATTTTAACGTGAGCGTGGATTTCAAGACGCTCCTCCACGAACTGCACGAACGCGGCTTCCGCCTGTTCCTGCTGGACCTCTCCGAGTGCGTCATCATGGACAGCACGTTCCTCGGCATCCTCTCGGGTTTCTCCACGAAGCTCGCAGAAGAAGCAAAGAACTCGAAGACGCCTTGCGTGCAGATGCTTAACACGAACGATCGCGTAAAGGCCCTGATCGAGAATCTGGGCGTGGACCAGTTGTTCAAGTTCCGCACGGGCGCGAATCCATTCGATCCGAACTTCGAAGAGGTGAAGTCCAATCCCGACCAGACCAAGGCGGACGTGACCCGCACCTGTCTGCTCGCGCATGAGACACTCATGCTCATCAATCCGAACAACGTCCCCAAGTTCAAGGATGTGGCGAAGTTCCTTGCGGAAGACCTCAAGAAAGAGGAATCGACCGGGGCTGGCGGTTAAGTCTCCTCTTCTTCTTTTTCCTCGTCCGGATCCGGCGCTGATTCGTAGAAGTCCGCCGCCCTGGGGGTGGTTTTCTCGCCCACCTTCACAAACTTGCCGCCCAGCTTCGCATTCATCGCGGCAAACGCTTCACGTGGGGTGGCGCCGGCGCCGGCCACGTCGGCCTCTGCCACTTCGTCTTCGAGCTGTTCGTTGAAGAGGTTGGTCACCTGGCGCATCGTCAGGTCATCATGCACGATGACCAGGCCTATCTCTTTTTCGTCCCACGGTTCCGGCCGGTTCGGCTGCATGCTCAGCCAGTTCGTCAGTGCGTGACCGGCGAACTTTTGATGGATGTCTTCGATGACCTGCGGATCGCCATCCGGTGTGCCGCGCAATGCTTCTGCCCGGATCTCTTCCAGGGTGTAACCGCCGCGCTCGGCCTGCCACACCATGGATTCATCGTAGGCTTTCTCGAAGCGCGGCACAAAATCACCGGCTGTCACCGGTGTCACATCCGCGCGACGCTCGGCGAGCAGGCGTTGATACAACGCCCCAGCCGCTGCGCCGTCGTCGCGTACGATCGCATGCTGGGGCGGGCGCGCGAATGCGGCCCCTTGCACATGGTCGCAATACGTGACGGTGGTGTCGTCCGTGTAGCGGCACACCAGGTCGATGCAGGCATGCTGCTTCAGCCAATGGACCGCGCCTAACACATGGGTGTCTGGCTGCACCAGACCTACGGTGTAAGCATTGAACATGCCCTCCAGTTCATAAACTCCGGTCACCTGAAATCCGCATTCCTTGAGCCCGTCCAGCCGTCGTTTCACTTCGGGTTGTGCCAGCCACTCCGGTTCCCCCTCCACCGGGGTGAGCTTGAGCTTGAACGGCGGGGGCATGTCGTTCGCGATCTGTTTGATGCCCTCCGCCACCTTGCTCACCACTTTGCGCAGCACCATGCGCAAAACCAGCACGGCGATGATCAAGGCAATAAGGATCCCGAGGAGCACGAACAATAATATCTTCATATCGTTGTCTGCAGTTCTTCCATGTTAACCGGCGGTTATAGTTTTCCGAACTCCTCCACGAGCCGCAAAATCTCTTCGCGGTTCGATTACAACTCCTGGTGCGACTCTGCCAGAACCGGTCCCGGAATCAACTCCTTAGCTTGTGATCACGCGAGGCCGGTCATGGCCGTATTTTGCTGCTCGCATTCCTGCAATCTCTTCGCCAGCAGGGACTGTTCTGATTTCATTTCCGTCAGTTCCAGCGCCCTGCGCAGATGGTCTCCGGCCGCCTGATAGCGGTTCAGTTGCACCTCGAAATCCGCTTGCACTGCGTAGAACAAGTAATACGAGTCCAGCGGCTGCCGGTTGCGGATCGCTTCCAGCGCTGCCAAGCCCGCGGCCGGACCGTGGACATTGGACAAGGCTACGGCCCGGTTCAAGGCGATGACCGGCGAATCATCAAACTCGATCAACCGGTCATAGAGTGAAAGGATCTGTGCCCAGTCTGTCGATTGATAATCCTTCGCCGTGCCGTGGCACGCGGCGATGCCCGCTTGTAAATGATACTCGCTGAGGTCATCGCCCGTGGCCGAGCGGCTGAGGTGCATGATGCCGTGAACGACCAATTTCCTGTCCCAGAGGGAACGGTCTTGGTCTTTCAGCAGCAAAATGTTTCCTTCACTGTCCATCCGGGCTTTCAGCCGCGCCGCGTTCAGATACATCAGCGCGACCAGTGCGTGTACGCGCGGCAGGTTGCCCACCGGATGCGCCGCCAGCAAGGTCGTGAGCCGGAGGGCTTCCAGGCACAATTCCTCACGGATGAGGTTCTCACCGCTGGACGCTTTGTAACCTTCGTTAAAAAGCAGGTAGAGCGTCTGCATGACGCTCTCCAAACGAGCGACTGATTCCTCGCCCGTGGGGATTTCGAATTGTATCTCCAACTCACGGATGCGTTGTCGCGCCCGCACCAGCCGTTTGGCGATCGCGGCTTCAGAAGTGAGAAACGCTTTCGCGATTTCCGCCGGGCTGAAACCGCATAGTGTCTTGAGCGCCAGCGCGATCTGCGCATCCGCCGGGATCTGTGGATGACAACACGCGAACATCAGCCGCAGGCGCTCATCCTTGATCTCATGCTCGTGCGAATCCGGGTCATCGGCATCCGCCGTCCACTGCTCCATGAAGGCGACGATCTGCGGCTGCTTGTCCTGAAAATTCTTCTCGCGTCGCACCAGATCGAGCGCGAGGTTCTTTGCTGTTTGCGTGAGCCACGCGGCAGGATTCTTCGGCACACCATAATACGGCCACGTCTTCAACGCCTTGATCAGCGCCTCTTGCACGACGTCTTCCGCCATCTGCAAGCGGTCCATGCCAAAGATGCTCGTGAGTACGGAAACGAGACGGCCCGCTTCATGCCGGAAGAGATGCTCCGCCAGCCCGGAGATGTCCTGGGCTGGCGGAGCGGGGGAAATGTCAGAATCTGCCATGATCTATTTCCGGATGAAAACGTAGAAGCATGTGCAATGTGACCTCTCCTCTAATGAGGAGAGGTCGGTTCCGCGCGGAGCGGAACCGGGTGAGGAGTGAGCCGAAACATAGGGTGGCCAAAGTTCTAGTGGTGCGTTTCTTGATTGCTCTCGCTTTGTGTTGAAGACACACGCCAGCATGTTACTCACGCGCACACTTCAGTTGCGGTCACACCCGCTTCTTTAGCCGCTCGCGCATGCCACAGATGTCCGCCACCGGGCGCACTTCCACGACAAGACCATGCTCCAGCGCCGGACACATCTGCGCGATGGTGATGGCTTCCGCCTCACCGGAGACGCGCAGATAGAAATAACCGCCGATCGCTTCTTTCGATTCCGCGAACGGGCCGTCTGCGACGGACTTGCCGTTCTTGCCGGAGACGAGCTTGCCCTCGTTCTGCAATGGATGACCGGAGAGCGCCTTGCCCTCCTGCTTCAACCGCTCGAACCACGCCATCCAGTCAGTGACGACTTTCTGGAGTTCTTGCGGGGATAGGCCCTTGTCCCAGTCGTTGCCGCGGAAGAGCAGCATGTAATCGGATTGTTCAGGGGTAGTGCTCATGATGTTATGTGTCGTCAGGTTGTGGTTTCTGTCAAGCGGTGGCGAGCGCCAGTTGTTGCTTGGCGCGTTGATACGTAGCGCATTCTTCTGTCAATGGCCGCACTTCGATGGAGCAGCCATAGGCCAGGTTCGGGAACGAGCTGGCCAGCCGTGTCGCCTCGTCCAGACTCTCCGCCTGAACGATGAGGTAGCCGCCGATAGTTTCCTTGGACTCCACAAAAGGTCCGTCAGAGATCGTGGCTTTCTTGCCGGAGACCGTCTTGCCTTCCGCGCCCAGGGGCTGGCCCCCTTTCACGCGGCCTTGCTGGTGCAGGTTTTCGAACCAGCGCATCGTCCGGTTCATGACCTGCTGGAGTTCTTCCGGGGAAAGCCCTTTGTCCCAATCCGCGCCGCGGATGAGAAAAAGATAATCAGTTTTGGTGCTCATGTTTTTATGGCGAAGCCGGAGGATGTTGTTCCGCTTCAATCATTCAACGAATGGGGGGATGGTAAAAGGACAGCAACTACGCCTTCTTTACTGTCTTCCTGGGTTTGGTTTCACCTTTGGCTGCGGCTTCAAGCACAGCGATGTCCAGCTTGACCATTTTCATCATGGCTTCCATGACGCGTTTCACTTTCGCCGCATCCTTGGTCTCATACAGCTCGATCAATCCCCGAGGCACCACCTGCCAGCAGAGACCGAACTTGTCGGTGAGCCAGCCGCACTGTTGGATCTGGCCACCTTCCGAAAGCTTGTCCCAGAAATAATCCACCTCCGCCTGGTCCGCGCAGTCGATGATGAAGGAGATGGCCGGGGTGAACTTGTAATGCGGCCCGCCGTTCAGGGCGAGGAAGTCCTGGCCTTCGAGCCGGAACTTCATGGTCATCACGGAACCCGACTTGCCGGGGCCGGCATCACTGTAACGGGTCACACTCAGGAGTTTTGTCTTCTTGAAGATCGAACGATAGAATGCCACGGCCTCTTCTGCGTTGCCGTCATACCACAGGCAGGGCGTCAGCTTCTTCGGGATGGCGGCATTGGAAGTGATTTTCGTCGCTATGGTTTTCATAGGGTTTGACTGTTTCAATGTATCAACGAACGGGAAGGCGAAATCAGGACATCATTCCGCTGGCATTCTCCGATAAAAAAGCGCGAACCTTTGACCGGTTCGCGCTTTGACGGAGCAGCCGAGTTACGCTGCCACGGCGATCTTGAAGCCACCGAAGGTCATGCGCTTGCAATCGAACGGCATGTCCTTCGGGTCGCAAATCGCGTGGAGGCGCGGGTCTTCCATCACTTTCTTGTTCACCTTGTCGCGGTGGGCACGGGACTTATAGACGACCCAGGCGAAGACTACGGTCTCGCCCGGCTTGCACTTGGCCAGCTTCGGGAAGGGGACGCCGAATTTGACATTCAAGTCATCGCCCGCGGCTTCGTAATATTCCAAGGCACCGTGTTCCTTCCAGATCTTCGAAGCCTTCTTCGCGATCGCGAAATATTTTTTCAGGTTCTTTTTCGGCACGGCCAGCACGTATCCATCGACGTAGTTCATAGGTTTGTTTTCTCTTTGATTGTTGGTGTTTCTTTAAGTGGTGATTTTGGCGGCCAGCAGCCCTTCGTAATTCTTCCGGCAGGCGTAGGCGAGGAAGAGATTCGCGGCGAGTATCAAAACGGACATCACATTCGGCTGAAGGAACGCGTGATAGAAGAAGATGTTCAGGGTGACCGGAAAGATCATCACCGTCGCCAGCGGTACGAACCGCCCCGAGATCAGGAGCAGGCCGCAGACGAGTTCCGTGATCTTGATGAATGGGAGCAGATACTTTGAGGCCATCATGCCGTCCATGAAGGTTTTCACGTCCCCGGTCATTTCTGGGGCCTCTACTTTACCGAACAACACAACGGCGGCGGAAGCTGCAAAGAGCAGTCCCAACAGGACGCGGACGATGATGGTCGCGATTTTCATAATACCAAGGCTAGCAGAATCTGTTCCCGATGGCCACGTTTAGGGCATGGGAGCGGGGACGATGATCATCCAGCAGACGCCGAACTTGTCCACCACCATGCCGAAGCTCTTGGCAAAGAACGTTTTGCCGAGCGGCATCATCACTTGGCCGCCGTCGGCCAATGCGTTGAATACGCGGTCGGCATCGGCTTCCGTCGGCAGGCTGAGGGAGAGCGAGATGCCCTGGAACGCGGCCTTGCCCGAGCACATGCCGTCCGTGGCCATGAGCATGGATTCGCCGACGTGGAAGCTCGCGTGCATCACTTTGTCGCCAGGAGGCGGCGTGCCGCCGCCAGCACAATCTTCATTGCCCGGAGGTGCGTCTTTGAAGCGCATGACCATATCGACCTTGGCCCCGATGGTCTTGGTGTAAAAGTTCAGCGCTTCTTCGCAACGGCCTTCGAAGCTCAGGTAAGGGTGGACGATGGGATTCTTGATTTGTGTATTCATAATTTCAGTTTTGTTTCGGTCTTCGGCATTACAACGAACGGGAATTCCATTTCAGGACATCCGGTGAACTTATTTACCTCAGGCCTTTTCCCAAAGCTCGTTGAGCGTCTTCGCGAGGTCGGCATCGAGACGGTCGAGCATCTGGAGCCAACTCGGGTGGGCGCCGGTGCGTTTGGCGAGGGCTTCACCGACGGTCTGACGCAAGGTGAGTTCCGTGCGGCCATCGATGTCCTTGAAGGTGACGGTCAGCACGGTTTCTTCCGGCCAGGCCGGGTCTATGCCGCGATCGGCGGCGCTCACGCGATTCCCGGCGGCATCAGCGATGGCCATGGTGTAAACGATGCGTTCGTTCGGCGTGATCTCGATGTATTCACCGACACACCAGCACTCGTAGCCATCCGGCGTGTGGATGCAAGAGTGGATGGTGCCGCCTTTGCGAAAATCAAGTTTCTTGAAAGTGATGGTGCAACCGTTCGGTGCGAACCAGCGACTGAGATGAGCGGCATCGCTCCACGCCTGGAAGACGAATTCACGGGGAGCATCGAACATGCGCGTGATGCAGACTTGCGGTTCGGCAGGTGTATTGATGGTACTCATAGATTTGTCAGCCGCCGGCCATCGCGCCGACGATGAGGAAGGGCTCGGTGCCGTTGAGGACTGCTTCAGGGAGTTTGGTGTCAGTCGGTTCGAGGGACAGGTCTTCCTTGCACGCGAAGAAGCGGATGAAGGGACGGCGCTTCAACGTGCCGTGATCGCGCATGGTGCCGCGCAGCATGGGATACTTGGCTTCGAGCGCATCGAGGACTTGGGCGATGGTCGCGTCAGCGCCCAAGTCGAGAGTGATCTCGCCTTCGATGCGCGCGAGGTTGCGCAGGTGATATGGCAGCGTAACGCGGATCATGGGAGCGTCTGGACTTCGACGGACAAGACGGCGGGGAGATCGCGCACGATGGCGCGCCATGTGTCGCCGCCATCGGGTGAGCAATAGACCTGGCCGCCGGTGGTGCCGAAGTAGATGCCGCAGGAATCGAGTGAATCGACGGCCATGGCATCGCGGAGGACGTTCACGTAGCAGTCCTTTTGCGGGAGGCCGTTCGTGAGGGCTTCCCATTCGTTGCCGCCTTTGCGACTGCGATAGACGCGCAGCTTGCCCTCCGGCGGGTAATGCTCGGAATCGCTCTTGATGGGGACGACGTAGATGGTCTCGGGTTCGTGCGCGTGGACGTCGATAGGGAAACCGAAATCGGACGGGAGATTGCCGCTGACATCGTGCCAGAGTTCGCCGGCGTTATCGCTGCGCATGACATCCCAGTGCTTCTGCATGTAAACCACGTCCGGGCGCGAGGGATGGATGGCGATGCGATGTACGCAATGGCCGACCTCGGCATCGGGATCGGGCAGTTCGTATTGGGATTTCAGGCCCTTGTTGATGGCTTTCCACGTCTGGCCACCGTCATCGGTGCGGAAGGCGCCAGCAGCGGAGATGGCGATGTAGATGCGTTGCGGATTCTTCGGGTCCTGGATGATGGTGTGCACGGCCATGCCGCCCGCACCGGGTTGCCAGAGGTGGCCCTTGGCGCTGCGCAGGCCGGGGAGTTCCGACCAGGACTTGCCGGCATTCACGCTCTTGAAGATGGCGGCATCTTCGGCACCGGCATAGACGACGTCGGGTTCGGTGAGGGAGGGTTCGAGGTGCCAGATGCGTTTGAATTCCCACGGATGCTGGGTGCCGTCATACCATTTGTGCGTGCCCACGCTGCCTTCGTAGGTGAAGTTGTTGCTCTGACCAGAAGGCATACCGGTGGGATCGGGCATGGGTTCGCCGCCGGGCGTGGACCATGTCTTGCCGCCGTCATCGGAGCGCTGGATGATCTGGCCGAACCAGCCGCTGGTCTGCGAGGCGTAGATGCGGTTCGGGTCGAGGGGCGAGCCCTTGAGGTGATACATCTCCCAGCCGGCGAAGAGCGGGCCGTTGACGGTCCAGTTCTCGCGTTTGCCATCGGCGGTCAAGATGAACGCCCCTTTTTTGGTGCCTACCAATACGCGTACGCTGCTCATAGATGATTCCTGGTTATGCCGTATTTATTTCTTCACTTCGCCTTCAACGGCTTGCTTCAAGTCGTTGAGGCCTTTGTCGAATTGCTCGTTCATCATCTTTTCCATGTTCATGAAGAGGCACATGACTTTGGCGATGAAGTTGTTCTTGCCGGTCATGGTCCAGGTGACGGTGGTTTTGTCGCCTTCAGGTTTGAAGGTGAATTCAGCATCACTTGTGCCAGCCATGGGCTTGTAGAAGTCGAGGCGGAAGCGGACGAGTTCATCCGGTTTGCTCTCGGTGATGGTGAGTTTGCCGACGCCGACCTGGTTGTTGCCTTCCCATGAATAACTGGAGCCGACACCCGAGGCCGGGCCGTCGTAGGTGAGTTTCATGTTCGGATCGAGTTTGCCCCAGGGATTCCAGATCTCCCATTTCTTCGTCTCATTGATGTAAGGGAAGGCGGCAGAGGCGGGCGCGGCGATGGTGGTGGAGCGGCTGACGCGGAAATCATCAGGCCGGGTGGCGGCGACGAGAAGGATGCCGGCGATGATGACGCTCAAGACGATCAGGATGGGGATGAGCATGGTGCGTTTCTTGGTTGTGGTCATAGGGTGCAGAATCGTTTTTTAAGTCCGTTATCTGACTCTATGACGAATGGATTTCCTGGCTGAGGACAAGCATGGGCACTTTTTTTGTAAATTGTCACGTCCGGCCGCAGTGCGGCTTCCACCCATAAGAGCGCGATAGGCACATTCGTATGTATATGGGAGCGCGTTTTGCTTAGGTGAGTTTCCTTTCCCCTCACCCCGACCCTCTCCCTTGGGGAGAGGGGGGAACATTTGCCGCGTTGATTGCATTTTGCAGCGATCTCTTGGCGGTTGGTTTAGGGCCTCCTCTCCCCAGCCCTCTCCTCCAACTGCCGTTGGAAGAGAGGGAGGCGGGAGCGCTGTGGCACTTTGAGAGCGACTGGTTTTGCGTTCGGTTTATTTCGTTTTGGCCAGGTATTCGGCGAGTTGATCCCAGCTTGCGCCGAAGCCGCCGCGCATGCTTTCGTGGCCGTCGCGGTAGGTCTGGCGGGCTTCGGCACTGGCCTTGAAGGCGACGCCGCGCAGGGTGACGGTGGTCTGGCCGCCGGCTTCGGTGAAGGTGATGACTTTCAGCATCTCCAGCGGCCACGTGGTGTGACCGGGATGAGGGGCGGTGTTGCCCGCCGGGTCTGAGAAGGAGAGGAGGAAGACGAGGCGCTCGGGCGCGGCGACTTCGCGGTAGGTGAACTTGCCCCATATCTCCTCGCCGCCCGGGCCTTGCATCCCGTAGTGGAAGGTGCCGCCGGGGCGGAGATCCACCTTGGCGGTTTTCATGGTGAAGCTCTTCGGGCCCCACCAGTGCATGAGACGGTCCGCCTCGGTGAAAGCAGCCCAGACGCGGTCGCGCGGGGCGGCAAAGGTGCGGGTGAGGGTGAAGGCCTCGCCCGCCTGCGCGAAGGCGAGCTGTTCCTCGAAACGTTCCAAGGTCTGGATGGCACCCTCGATGGCACCGTAGGTTTTGACGATGAAATCGCGGGATTCGGCGGTCTTAAAGACGCTGCGCATGGTGACGCGGGTCTGATCGCCTTCCGTGGCAAAGGTGGTGACGACTTCGAATTTATGCGGGTAGTCCTCGGACCCGGTGCCGTGGCTGTAGCTGAGGCGCTCGCCAACGATGACTTCATGGTAAACCATCTCGTTCGGGTAATCGGTGCCATCGGGGCCGTGCATGGTGTAGCGCCAGATGCCGCCCGCTCTCAGGTCATGCGCGTGGGTGGTGGTGCTAAAGCCGCGTGGGCCCCACCAGTTCGTGATGTGCTGGGGATCGGTGAAGGTCTGCCAGACGAGTTCACGCGGGGCGGAGAAGAGGCGCGTGGTGATGATCTCGCGCGGGGCCACGGGATTTTCCGCGAGATACTTTTCCAGCATGGGGCCGATGATATCGGTCCAGCCAGCTTCGAAATTGGAGCGGGCGAAGGACTCGATCTGCGGGAAGGTATCGAGGCCGGTGTGGGTGACGGTGACGCGGGTTTGCTGGCCCTCGGGCTGGAGTTCAAAGGTGACGAGGGAATCGCCTTCATATCCGGCATAGCGCCAGGTGTAGGCGATGAGTTTGTTCGGCACGGCTTGTGTCACGCGGCAGTGGTGGATGAATTCATTGCCTTTGCCATCCGGGCAGGTGAATTCAAATTCGAAGCCGACCTCGGGTTTGAAACCGCTCATGGGAAAGAGCCAGAAGCGGAGGGCATCGAGCGAGGTGAGGGCGTGCCAGACGCGTTCTACGGGGGCAGCGAACGTGCGGGAGACGGTGACCGTTCCGGCATTCGCAGCGGCGGCAGATTTGGGGGAGGGGTTCATTTCGTTTTGTCCTGTTTTTGCAGTTCTTTCAGATAGTCATCGAGGCGGTCGAAGCTTTGTTCCCAGAAGACGCGGTAGTGTTCGAGCCAGTCCACGGCTTCTTTCATGGGCTTGGCTTCGATGCGGCAGGGACGCCATTGGGCGTTGCGGCCGCGGGTGATGAGCTTGGCGCGTTCCAGCACTTTCAGGTGCTTGGAGACGGCGGGGAGGCTCATGCGGAAAGGGGCGGCGAGATCATTGACCGAAACCTCACCCTCGGTGGCCAGGCGCGAGAGGATGGCGCGCCGGGTGGGGTCGGCGAGGGCGGCGAAGGTGGCGCTGAGATGGTCGGTGGGCATCTTAGGTTCGGGCGATTTTGTATTTAACTATTTGGTTAAATACATTGTGATAACCGGCTAGTCAAGACGAGGAATTACGATTTTGGATTTACGATTTGCGAAGGGGATGTGGACCGCGAACGATGCAAAATGTGTGAACGAGCCGGCGCTACCGGTTCACGGGGACGGCGTTGATGATGAGTTCCTGGCGGTTGCCGATCTGCACGCGGCCTTGGATCTGGAGTTGGGGCAGCGGAGGAGCTGGTTTGGAGGCATCTTTTTTCAGCGCTTCGGCTTTCGCGCTGCCGGACATAGCAGGTGGCACCATTTCCAGGAAGGTACCGTCGATCACGACGGGCTGGTTCAGGGTGCGGTTCAGGCCGGTGGCGCGAAAGGCGCGGGAGGCATTGCCGGCACTCACGGGGCCGCCGAGGGCACCACGGGTGGTGGCGGCGGAACCCAGCCGGTTGCGTTCGTCAGAGTTCATCTGCGTACGGGCGGCTTCTTTCTCGAATTGGTCGCGCGGAGCCGCAGCGCTCTCTGCTTCAGGCAGCAGCATGTTCCCGACGTAGATGGAGCCATCGCTGTCGGTGATCTTCACTTCTTCGCCGTTTTGCTGGACCTGGAACTGGTCCATGATCTCCGGGCTGGGTGGTGATTGATAATTGCGGCGCATGCCGGAGCGCGAGGGGGTCTGCATGAAACGCTGGCCGGCGGCGTTGCTGGCGGGATCAGCCACAGTGGTGGTGTAGTAAACGCCGCCAGTGTCCATGCGCAGGCTGTTGCTCTGGACGATGGTCAGTTTCGCACGGCTGGTGGCAGTAGCGGCCGAGGGAGCGGTCGGGGCCGGTGGTGCGCCAGCGGAGGCATCCAAGGCGAACTGCCCCTCTTGCATGCGCTGCATCTTCCGTTCGGGTTGAGGGGTGGCAGTGCCACTGGCGCGCGGCTCGGCGGGGAGCGTCATGGCGACTGATGGGGCTGCGGGGGCGCTGGCGGGCTGCGCTTTGGATGCGGCGGGCGAGGTGCTGTAGTGCAGCACGGCTTCGTTCGCCTTCATTTCTTTGGCCAACGCGGGCGACACTGACAGGCTGACGGCTCCCATCGGACGCGTCGGCGCGGGCGGCGGAGTGGCCGAAATATTCCTGGAGGGCAGCTCAGCGCGCTCAAACGCCGCGGGGCTGGCCACGGTCACGGGTTGCGGCAGGGCCACGGACGAAGGCGAAGCCGCGGGAGCTGTAGCCAAGGCATCGGCGGAAGGTTGTGGTGACGTGGGAGCCAGTTCGGCCCCGGCGGTCGGCGGGGCCGATTCGGAGAGCTGGGCCAAACCCATTTGCTCTTCCGATCCGGGCTTCAGGATCACGACGAGCAGAAGCACGACGCAGGAGGCGAAGAGCAGACCCGGCCAGTAGGTCCACCAAGAGCGGGCCGCTTTGCGCTCCGTTACCGGCGCAGCGGTGGTGCCGTAGGTGCGGGCGACCTCGCCTTGCAACATCCGCCGGGTGGCGGCGTGCAGTTCCAGTTGATCGCCCGCCGCTGCGCGGCGCTGTGCAGCGTGCTCGCGCAGTTGCTTCTCGATCTCTTTTTCCGGTTCTTGCGACATGGTCGTCTAGGTGTTGGACGGAGAAAGGGGTGAATTCTCTCCGGAAAACTTCGGGCGCGCCAGTTCTTCGAGTTTATCCAGGCATTTGCTGAGGCGAGAACTCACGGTCTTCTCGTTGAGTTCCAAGGCTTTGGAGATCTCTTCATAGCTCAGATCACCGAAGTAGCGGAGCTCGATTATTTCGCGGCAAGGGTCGCCCAGTTGGGCCAAAGCGGTGACGATGAGGGAGGCATCTTCCTGCCGGGCGAGGGTGCCATCGGGGCCGGCTTGCGGGCTGGGCGGGTCGATGGTCAGGCCGGTGTCCGGGTCTTCGGCGTGGAGGGAGAGGGTGAGCTGGCCGCCCCCGCGTTTGGCGGCACGCTGTCTCTCCTGATAGTCGCGGGCCTTGTTCACGGCGATGCGGAAGAGCCAGGTCTGGAACTGGCTGTTTCCCTGGAAAGAGGGGAGGCTCTTGATGACGGTGAGAAAGGTTTCTTGGCAGATCTCATCCACATCTTCGGCGGTGAGGGAGCTGGAGAGCTGGAAGAGGAAGCGACCGCAGCTCGTGTAGTGCCGGTCAAAGAGTTCATCCCAAGCGGCGGAGTCGCCTTGGCGGCAGCGCGCCAGCAATTCGGCTTCCTCGGGGGAACTCATGCGGGGGAACGCTATAACAAAAAAGAGGGAGCGGAAAGTTCAAAGAAGCGAAGGGGAGGAGGAAGAGACACGAATTTCACGAATCAGCACGAATCGGGAGCAGGGAGAGGTTTGTCTCAGGCCTCAGGTCTAAAGGCTCAAGTCAGGAGAAGTCGTGGTGGTCTGCTTCCGCTTTGGCCAGTTTTGATTCCAAGCTGCTCATCTGGTCATGAAGTCTGCGAAGCAGCACAAGCGTCGCAACCAACGACATCGCGGCGAGAACGAGCCAGACCGGGATGAGCCATTGCCAATGAGGCCACTTCAGGACGACCGGAATGATGATGCCTGCGCTGATCAACTGACGAAGCCCCCAAATAATGAGCTTTTTCCTTTTGATCGATTTCACTCTGTCAACAAGGTCACTCATACGCCTTTGCCTAAAGGCCCAATCTCGCAGCCGCGGAAGATGATGACCACGAAGTGTGCTGAGGGCAATCCTGACAGTTCATCGGGATCGCGCGGACTCGACTGCAGCGTGATGGCCGTCCCGCAGTGACGGGAGGCAGCGCAGGGTCAGGTGTCTGGTTCGTTTGCGGTGATCTCTCTTTTTCTGCCGATGTAAGATTCGAAAAGCCGCTGGTGCGCCTGGAGCGACATGTCGTCAGAACGGGAGTAGTATCCACGAACCCAATCCAACAGGAAGGCGAGCTTGGCATCTTGCTCTTCCTTGCTGGAATACTTGTGGGGCTCCCAAGGGCGGGTTTGACAGTTGCTCACGCACGTCGATTCACCCGGATTCATGAATACAATTTCTGTGGCGTACGGAAGCATCTGCTCAATCCATCGGCCGTAGCAACCTTCGATGATCCAAGATGTGTCCGTCTGGGCGAACCGCTGCAAGTCGGCGATGATTTCGTGATCGGGACGAAATTCGGCGAACTGTGACCAGACAACGATGTCGAGGTCCAGAACGCGCAATCCATTCCTGTTTGCAAGGCGTTGGGCGAAGCAGCTTTTGCCCGAACCAGAGTTGCCGAAGACTAGAACTCTCATCGTATCTGTGGATTTGAAATGCCTGATGTACAATATAGTCAGCGACCCGGCCTGCGGGGTGACTGGTCGGCTGCAACCCCGACATCCGAAGCCGGGGCGGAAAAAATTATCTGAACTCCGACAAGTCGCGAGCAGGCTGCGCAGCGAGGCGGCGGTTCGTTGCAGCGCCCTTCCACGTCGTCATACTGAAACATTCTGCATGTCCTCGTCTGTGATGTCAGCAAGCATCTCCATGACGCGCTGTGCTGCTGTCTCCGAATATCCGGCCATGTCCAAAACAGAAGGCGTGGATACTCCGAGAAAATCAATCAGCTCCGGGTGCGAAAAATCTGTGGCTGCGCCCCGGCGGAAGTAACGGCAAATGGCAGCACGCTGCTGTTGATCGGTGGCCGAAGACTGTCGGAAGTCGTCCGCTGCCAGTCGCGTGAACTCTCTGACTGCTGCCTCATATTCTGCTGGTGGCAAATCGGACATACGTGTCGAGTGGCCTAACGACCCAATATAGGTAATCCGTTGGGGTTGGTGGGTGGTTAAAAGTTTGGTAAATAAGTTCTTGGTTTTCCGCACCGGCGGGCCAGGTCTGCTAACGACGAGTCGCGAACAAATTACCTGAACCGTCCGACTGCCCAGCGGGGCGGCGGTTCGCTGCAGCGCTCTGGTTAGGTGACGACTTCATGTAAACAAATCACCAAGCCAACGAACCATGCCCTTGCGTCGCAACTTCGCAACACGGTCCGACGGGTCAGGTGGAGGATATACTGCCGGGTCGGGCTGGAACAACCGGTGAAACGGTAAAGTGACCGGCGACACGATCCACGAGATGCCATCGTCATGCTGCTTCACATGCAAAACGTAACAACCAAAATTGTCGTGCGCAGCCGCACCAACGAACGGCGGCAGCCAGAGCATCTGAAACTCTCCAGTGCCCTCCCAACCGAGACTCTTGAGCTTGGCTGAGACCTCCTCCAAGAGCTTCGGTGCGTGATGCCACTCATCGAACGCCTCAAGTGCCGAGGGTAGAAACGACAAATCGTCCAGATACTCGTAGGCGTAATAGTGATAATTGCGTGCGCATTCTGGAGTGCCGAACCTCTCCTCCCAAAACTTGCTCGTGTGCTTGCCCTCGAATGACATGCGCGTAGTCACCTAACTAAGATTGTATATGGAAAGATTTCCTTGATATTGGATAATAGGGGTGAAACAAGGAAAACTCATGGCAAGAAAAGATGGCCTGAAGGGTGTTGAAAGTCAAGGTGGTCCGCCGCCGAAATTGCTGGTGCAGGTGCGGGAATTGATGCGGGTGCGGCGGTATGCGTTGCGGACGGAGCGGGCGTATTGTGACTGGATCCGGCGATATGTGAAGTTTCACGGGATGCAGGGGCGGGAAGATTTGCAGGAGGGGACGCGGAAGGTGGAGGAGTTTTTGACGCATTTGGCGGTAATTGAGGAGGTGGCTCCATCGACGCAGAATCAAGCACTGAACGCCTTGTTATTCTTGTATGGGCAGGTGTTGGAGAGTCCGTTGGAGGGGCGGATCAATGCGGTGCGGGCGGAACGGGGGACTCGGGTGCCGGTGGTGTTGACGACGGAGGAGGCGAGGCAGGTGATCGCGGTGTTGCAGGGGGTGGGATAGCCAATCGCAAATAGGCGATAGCCGAGGGGGGATGGTCTCAGGCCTCAGGTCTAAAGGCTCAGGTCAGGTGCGGTTTGGGTGTAAAAATGTGAGTTAGTTAAAAATGGCGGGTGAGGTTTTGAGGGAAAAGTAAAAATCTTCGCTTGGATTTTCTTGTGATGGAAGGGGTTGGGGAGAATGTCGCTTTTAGACAACAAATAGTAGTGGTTTGAGCGGTGGGGATGTGGGAAAGTGCAGGTGCTGGCAGCTCGCTGCTGGTAAAGGACGGGGTAAGGCTCGGTCTCAGGTTTCTGGTCTGAAGATTCAGGTCAGGAAAGGGAAAGGGCGAAAAATCCCAGGTCATTAAGCATAGCGATGCGTTATTGCGTCGATGTGTCCTGCGTTGGCGGGGAGGTGATGAGTCCTTATGGAGCCAGCCGAAGGCCGAGGGGCGGCTTCCCTATATGGGAAGGGATTCGGGGGTTTCGGCGGTGGTGGGGTGGGGGGTTCACGGTGCCTTGGCGAAAAAGGTCAGGGCGGCGGGGCACCACCGCCCTACCGCTTCAGGATCTGTGAGAGTGTCGGGTGTTTGGGTCGGGGCCCGTAAGCTGGAGGGCGAACTGGACGTCGAACAGGGTAGGATTGTACGCCTGGTCGGGGAATCCATAGTAGTCACTGCGGAACCAGCCTGGCCATCGGACAGACACTGAATCGGAACTCCCAATCGTAGGGAGGGAGGAAACGTCACGCTCACAGGGGTCGGGTGGTTGCATTGCTCTTTGACATAGTTCTCTGTTTAACCGCAGCCCCGACATCGGATGCCGGGGTGAAATGGACGCAGATAAACGCAGATGGGGGCGGGGAACAGTTTTTTG
>JAEYXS010000015.1 GCA_023431185.1 Verrucomicrobiota bacterium | reverse complement strand
GCCGATAGCCGATAGCCGAGGAAGGTTGCCGCGAAAGATGCGAAGTATACGAAAGGGGGTGGGGCGGGGAGGGGGCTGAAATTGAGGGAATTTGAGATTTTAAGGGGATGGATTTCCGAGGGGTATTTTGATTTTCATGGTCGATCTTTATGTTGGGATCGGGAAATGAAATAGCGAGTTACGCAAGCGGTGGTTTTTGCAATTTGTTGAAGGAGAAGCAGTTCAGATCGGGGTGCAAATTTTAGCGAAAAGTGATGGCGGAATTGTGAGTTTTTGATATTCTTTTTGTAGCTGGCAATTGGTGCAAGCAAAGGAGAGGTTTAGCGGTGGTTTTCTTCCCCGCGAGATTCCTCACTCAGAAATTATGAAGCAGAGAGTTTGTGTGGCCGGGAGGAGAGGGGATAGGTCTTATGGGACGAATGGGTCCGATAGGACTCGTGAGAAATTTTCAAGCCGGCCGCGAGTTGGCGGGGAAGAAAAGTTTGGGACGGCGACACACCGTCCCTCCCGGATGGGTGGCAAATTCGCTTTTGTTGGGAGGTGTTACCGGGTAAAGAGGAGGGCCGTGAATTCTTCATCTGATCCATCGTTGCTTTGGAACCGTCGTGAAATGTTGCAGGCCACAAGTATGGGCTTGCTGGCGCTGGCGATGGGTGAAGGGCCGGGGGCTGTTTCCGCCAGTGCCGCAGAGGCGGGGAAGGTGGCTCCGGGATTGGAGCCGCTGAACCGGTTTCCGCGGATGGTGCAGGAGTATTATGTGAACCGGGTGCGGCGGATCGAGCAATCGCTGCGGGCGAAGCGGCTGGAGATGAGCACGCAGGCGGATGCGCAGCGGTATGTGTTGAGCGTGCGGGAGAAGATCCAGCGGTGTTTCGGGCCGTGGCCGGAGAAGACGCCGCTGAACGCGCGGACGACGAAGGCGATTGAGCGGGATGCGTACACGATCGAGAATGTGATCTTCGAGAGCCGGCCGGGTTTTCTGGTGACGGCGAATCTGTATATCCCGAAGGGGAGGCAGTTTCCATTGCCGGGGATCGTGGGTTCGTGCGGGCATTCGAATAATGGCAAGGCGGCGGAGGCGTATCAGAGTTTTGCGCAGGGGTTGGCGCGGCAGGGTTATGTGGTTTTGATCTTTGATCCGATCGGGCAGGGGGAGCGGTTGCAGTATGTGAATGAGAAGGGGAAGTCGGCGGTGGGTGTGGGGGTACAGGAGCATCTCCTGGGCGGGAATCAACAGTTCCTGGTGGGCGAGTTCTTCGGGAGCTGGCGGGCGTGGGATGGCATCCGGGCGCTGGATTATCTGCTGACGCGGAAGGAAGTGAATCCGCAGATCGTGGGGATCACGGGGAATTCGGGCGGGGGCACGATGACGACGTGGTTGTGCGGGCTGGAGACGCGGTGGACGATGGCGGCACCGGCGTGTTTCGTGACGACGTTCCGGCGGAATCTGGAAAATGAATTGCCGGCGGATACGGAGCAATGTCCGCCGAAGGTGCTGGCGCTGGGATTGGATCATGAGGATTTCATCGCGGCGATGGCGCCGAGGCCGGTGATCATCCTGGCGAAGGAAAAAGATTTCTTCGATGTGCGCGGGACGGAGGAGGCGTATGGGCGGTTGCAGCGGTTGTATGATCTGCTGGGGTATCCGAACAATATCGCGATGTTCACGGGGCCGACGTATCACGGTTACTCGCAGGAAAACCGGGAGGAGATGTACAAGTTCTTCAACGCGATGACGCAGGTATCCAACGCGGAGAAGGAGCCGGCGCTGGTGATCGAGAAGGATGAGACGTTGCAATGCACGCCGAACGGGCAGGTGGCGGAATTGAAATCGCGGACGATGGTCTCGTTCACGAAGGAGATCTCGGAACAATTGCGGAGGGACCGCGCGCCGCTGGATGGGAATGCGTTGCGGCAGGCGTTGACGGCGGTGTTGAAGGTGCGGCGGCAGACGACGTATCCGGATTACCGCATCCTGCGGCCGCTGAGCAATCGGAAGTATCCGACGAAGCATGCAGTGACGTATGCGGTGGAGACGGAGCCGGGCATCCAGGCGCTGGTGACTCGCCTGACGGATGAGCCGCTGTATTCGCGGCCGCCGAAGGACAAGAAGCGGGCGGTGCTGTACATATCGCATCATTCGGCGGATGCGGAGTTGCGTGACGAGGGGTTGATCAAGGAAGTGATGGCGCTGGAGAAAGAGGCGGCGGTGTATGCGTGCGATGTGCGGGGCATCGGAGAATCGCAGCCGGACACGTGCGGGGCGAATTCATTCCTGAATCCATACGGGAGCGATTATTTTTACGCGATCCATGCGATCATGCTGGATGATTCGTATGTGGCGCAGAAGACGTGGGACATCTTGCGGACGATCGATTGGTTGCGCGGCACGGGGCATGAGGGTGTGCATCTGGTGGCGAAGGGGTGGGGGACAATCCCGGCGACATTCGCGGCGATCATCGCGGATGAAGTGAACCAGGTGACGTTCAAGCATGCGCTGACATCGTTCGCGGACCTGGCGGAGACGGAGATTTATAAATGGCCGCTCTCGTGCATGGTGCCGGGAGTGTTGAAGATGTTTGATCTGCCGGATTGTTACCGGATGTTGTCGGGGAAGAAATTGAAGATGATCGAGCCGTGGAACGGGAAAGGGGAAGTGGTGGCGGGATAGGGTAACGGATCACCTCGCCTCGGCGACCAGTGCGGTGCCTTTGGTGATGGCGCTGGTCTGCAAGCTGGCCTCCGTGACGCTGGCCGGAACAATGGCGAACTGGCCGGGAGACAAAGTCACGGAGCCGGTATCGGCATAGAGAGTGAGGCTGCCGTGAGTGGCGGCGATGACGAGCGGGCCGGTGTGCGGCAGTGGCAGGGAAGATTTAGGAGGGAGGTTAAGGAGATGGACGGAAAAGAGTTCATGATCCACCAAGGAGCGGCGGCTAAGTGCATTGGTGACCGTGCCGGAGGTGGTGAGCAAGGCGGGTTCGAAGTCGTTGAAATCGATCGAGGCCAGTGCTTGCGCGAGATGGAGGTCGCGCGGTTTGCCGTCGAGGCCGACGCGGTTCCAATCGAAGACGCGATAGGTGGTGTCCGAGTTCTGCTGGATCTCGAAGAGGACGCTCCCGGCACCGAGGGCATGGACACGGCCACTCGGCAGGAACATGGCGTCGCCAGCCTTGATTGTATGGCGATGGAAACAATCGGCGACAGTGCCGTCTTGGACTTTCCGTTCGAACTCCGCGCGCGTGACGCCTTTTTTCAAACCCACATAAATCTGGGCCGTGGGCGTGGCGTGCGTCACATACCACATCTCGGTCTTGGCTTCACCACCGAGCGCCGCTGCTTTATCGGCAGGCGGGTGGACTTGGAGCGAGAGGTCATCCTGGGCATCGAGCAGTTTGACGAGCAGGGGGAAACGGCCGTGTGGAGATTTGGCCGGGCCGAGGAGTTCGGCGGCGTGATGCTCCATCAACCAATGAAGGTCCTTGCCGGCGAGCGGGCCGTTGGTGATGACGCTGACCCCTTCGGGGCGATCCGTGATCTCCCACGATTCCCCGATGGGAACGGTGGGCGGGAGCTGTTTGCCGTAGAGTTCCGCCAGCCGACGACCGCCCCAGACGCGCTCCTTGAAGATGGGCTGGAACGTGAGCGGGTAGAGCGGCATGGCCCAAACGGGTGGTTGCACCGGGAGGCTCTAAGCCGCCGCCGGTTGTTTCGCCTTCGGATCGTTGAAATGGCCGTGCGCGCGGAATTTTTGGTAACGCAGACGCAGCCGGTCCGTGGTGCTGAGCTTCAGGGATGCTTCCAAGTGCTTGAGCAGGGCTTGTTTCACGTTTTCGGCGGAAGCCTTGGTGTCCACATGAGCGCCGCCGAGCGGTTCCGGGATGATTTCGTCCACCAATTTGAGCTCCAAGAGGTCTTTGGCGGTAATCTTCAGGGCTTCGGCAGCCTTGGCGGCGGCGTTACGCTCTTTCCAGAGAATGGCCGCGCACCCCTCCGGACTGATCACGGAGTAGTAGGCGTTCTCCATGATGAGCACCTTGTCTGCCACGCCGATACCGAGCGCGCCGCCGGAGCCGCCTTCACCGATAACTGCCGCAATGATAGGTACTTGAAGAAGCATCATCTCGCGCAAGTTGACGGCGATTGCCTCGGCGATATGACGTTCCTCGGCACCGATTCCAGGGTAGGCGCCGGCGGTGTCGATCAAAGTGATGATGGGCAGGCCGAATTTATCAGCCAACTTCATGAGCCGCAGGGCTTTGCGATAGCCTTCCGGGTGCGCGGAACCGAAGTTGCGCAGGATGTTTTCCTTGGTGTCGCGGCCTTTTTGCGTGCCCATGACGAGCACCTTGTGGTCGCCCAGTTTGGCAAAGCCGGATACGATGGCGCGGTCATCCGCGTACAGGCGGTCACCGTGCAATTCGGCGAAATCGCTGAAACTGTGCTGGATGTAATCCAGCGAGAAGGGGCGCTTAGGATGGCGGGCGATCTGGACGCGCTGCCAAGCCGTCAGATTGGAGTAGATCTGTTTGCGGGTGTCCGCAATCTTTTGCTCCATCTGCTTGATTTCCTGGTCAAAATTGATGTCGAGCGATTTGTTATCGCCCGGGTGCTTCTTCAGTTCATCCAATTTACGCTGGAGTTCGATGATCGGTTTTTCGAATTCAAGCTGATGCTTCATGTCGGTGCGGAGGATAGGCAGGAGCGTTTGAGGGTGCAATGGGGAATTAGGAGGAGAAAAAGCGGGCTCAGCGCGGGGGGAAGAGGCCGGGATTTTGCGCGGCAGGCCGCCTTTACTTTATTTTGGGGATTGCCGCCGGGCGGCTTGACCCGGCCCCGGTGCCGTACCTACTATGCGCCACGTTTGTCATGAAAGTATTCCGCTTAATCCTAGGGTTCACGCTGGTGCTGACGCTGTCGGCGGCCGCGCAAACCCGTCTCCTGAACGGTATCGCTGTGATCGTCAATGATGCGGTGATCACCTACAATGAGGTGGAAGACTTCGCCGGGCCGGCCATTGATGTGGTGCGGCGCCAGTATGCCGGGCAGCCCAGCCTGTTCCAGCAAAAGGCCACCCAGATCCAGGATGACGCCTTGCAGCAACTGGTGGAGCGCCAGTTGATTCTGAACGATTACAAGGTCTCCGGCTACAATCTGCCGGAGAGCATCATCGATGACGAGATCAGTACTCGCATCCGCAAGCAATTCGGTGACCGGCTTACGCTGACGCAAACCTTGCAGGCCCGGGGTGGCACCTATGAGAGCTACCGCCGGAACATCCGGGAGCAGATCATCGTGGATGCGCTGGCGCAGAAGCACGTGAGCAGCGTCGTGCTCATCTCGCCGTACAAGATCGAGCAGTACTACGAGTCGAACAAGGCCACCTTCATGCTGGAGGACCAGGTGAAGCTGCGGATGATCGTATTGAACAAGCCATCCGGTTCCGACCCGGCCATCACCACCAAGCTGGCCAAGGAAATCCTCATCAAGCTGGACGAGGGCGCTGCTTTTGCCGAGATGGCCGGTATCTACTCAGAAGGGGCGCAACGGGCGCAGCAGGGTGACTGGGGCTGGGTGGAGAAAAAGAAAACCTTGCGGGCGGAACTGGACGCCGTGGCCTTTTCCCTGAAAAAAGGCCAGCACAGCGGCGTGATTGAGACGCCGGAAGCTTGCTATATCCTGCTGGTGGAAGATGTGCGTTCGGCGCAGGCCCGGCCGCTGCCGGAGATGCGGGATGAGATCGAGAAAATTTTGGTCGCTGAAGAGCGTGCCCGTTTGCGCAAGCAATACATCGACCGCCTCAAAAAGAAGTCGTTTGTCCGCTATTACTGAGAGTTTTCCGGGGTGGTTGTGTTTTGCGCGGCTCCAGCCTGTTTCCCCGTTGCCGTTGGCCAGTGATGGCTTTGGGCGGAGCTTTTTCCTGTCGCAAAACCCTCGCAATCAGGTGTCTATCACCCATTTTGCCGAGGTGTTATCGTTGAACAAGCTGTTATATGGGCTGTCTGTTTTTATAACCAAAACTGGGCTGGATGGTCCTTTGGGTTGTGTGCCACGGGCAAAAATGAAGAAAAAAGTCCATATAAATACGGAAAACCGGGATCGTGCCGGGGTTAGCCGTTGCAATCACGAACTCCGCACTTATCATACGCGGCGCAACCAAGATTAAATGCGGCAATTACTGACCATAGCAGCCAATGCGTTCATGGAGCTGATCCGGCAGCCGGTTTTCCTGCTGCTGGCGACGAGCGCGGCTGTGTTCAACATTTTCCTGGCGGCGGTCCCCTACATCGCGCTGGGTGACGATCCCAAGCTGGTCAAAGACAGCGTGCTGGCGGTCACCTTGATCTCGGGCTTGTTTGGCGCGGTCTTGAGCGCTTCGTCCTCGGTGGGCAAGGAGATCCGCACCGGCACCGCCCTGGCAGTTCTCGCCAAGCCGGTGAGCCGGACACAATTTCTGGTCGCCAAGTTTCTCGGAGTGGCGGGCGCCCTCACGGTACTTACCTACATCAATCTGTTGAGCGTCCTGCTGGCCAGCCGCATGGCTTACGATGCTTATGGCGAGGCCGACCTGGCGGGCTCGGCCGTATATTACGGGGCGGTCTTGCTGGCGTATGTTGTTGCCGGTATCAGCAATTACTTCCTCCGCCGTCCGTTCGCCTCGGACGGCGTGCTGGCCTTGCTGGTCACGACCACCATCGCCTACATCATCATCACTAATTTCATGGTTTTGAAGCACACTGTCGAGGTGGCCCCCAACCGGGTGGACCCGCGCATGGTACCCGTGACGGTCCTCATCCTGTTCGCTCTCTGGACCCTGGCCGGGGTGGCCTTGGCGTGTTCCACGCGGCTGGAGACCATTCCCACGCTGGCCATCTGCTCCGGCATCTTTCTTTTGGGGTTGATGTCCGATTATCTTTTTGGGCGGCCGGCGGAAGCCGGGGCCTTCTGGGCGAAGGTGATGTACACCATCACGCCCAACTGGCAGTTGTTTTGGACGGCAGACACTTTGGAGCCGGGCAAGCCCGGGGTGCCGTGGAGTTATGTGGCGCAGACCTTTGGTTATGTGGTGGGCTATCTCGGAGCCACCCTGATGGTCGCGCTGTATCTGTTTGAAGACCGGGAACTGAGCTAGCGCATGAGTACAGACCGCAACGTGCAACGAAACGGGTTGATCAACCTGGTTGTCTTTCTGGGCATCGGCATCGCCGCCGCCGTGGCCGCGCAATATGTGAAATCGGCCACGGCCGAGGTCACCGCGCTGCTGGTCGGCTTCGGCTTCCTGGTGTCCCTGGTATCCTACCTGCAGATGCGCCTGGAAACCCAGGAGCAACTGGAGAAGCTCGAGTTCGACGAACTGCAGAAATCCAAGAATGCCTCGGCCCTCTTCGATACGGCGGAGGCCGAGAATTTCCCCGCCCAGCGCGCCCGCCTCCAGTTCGAGCGTTTCGGCGTGCCGGTCTTTGCCGTGCTGCTGCTGCTGGCGCAGTCCGTGGCCGTCTATGTCCTGTGGGTGCGCTATCAGGAGTACGGTGGTCTGGCGACCGACAAGGCTCCGATCGGGATGACTTTTTTTGGCATCTTCATGCTCGTGCAGTTCCTGTTGGGCAAGTATTCCGCTGGCGTTGCCCGGCTGGAGAAGCAGCGCCTCATGCGCCCCGGTTCGTCCTACATGTTGCTTTGTTCCTTCGCGAGTCTGCTGGCTTTGACCGCCCTCATCTTTGCCTATCTGGGCAATCCCAACGTGGATGTCCTGATCGCCCGGGGGCTGGTCATCATCTTGGGACTGGCTGCGGTGGAGACGCTGTTCAACGTTGTTTTTGAGGCTTATCGTCCACGTTTGAAGGGGCAGGTGATGCATCTGCTGTATGACAGCCGGGTCATCGGCCTGGTGGGCGATCCGGCCGGTTTCTTTACCACGGCGGCGCAGGCGTTGGATTACCAGTTCGGTTTCAAGGTCTCGGAGACCTGGTTCTATCGCTTCTTGCAGCGTACCATCGCCTGGATCCTCCTGGCGCAGGTGGGTGTCCTGTGGCTTTCCAGCGCGGTGGTCTTCATCGAGCCGGGTGAGCAGGCTTTGCTTGAGCGGTTCGGCAAACCTTCCGAACGAGGCGTGCTCGAACCCGGACCGCACTTCAAACTCCCCTGGCCGATGGACAAGGTTTACCGTTACCAGACCCGCGCCATCCAAAGCTTCCTGGTCGGCGTGATCCCGGATGACAATCTGGAAAAGGAACACACCGTCCTCTGGACCAAGGCGCATTACAAGGAAGAGATCAACATGCTGGTGGCCAGCCGCCAGCAACAGACCATCACGAACACCACGGATTCCACCGCGGAAGCGGCCGTGCCCGTCAACCTGCTGACGGCGAGCATCCCGGTGCAATACACCATCAAGGATCTGGAGAAATGGGCGTACAACCATGCCGATGCCGGCCAGTTGCTGGAGAAGCTGGCGACCCGGGAAGTGGTGAATTTCCTGGTGAGTGTGGACTTGGATGAGATCATGGCCAAGGGCCGTCTGGATGCCGCCAAGACCTTGCAGGAAAGGATCCAAAAAACCGCCGATGCGCAGGAACTTGGGGTGAACATCATCTTCGTCGGCCTCCAGGACATCCATCCGCCGGTGGCGGTGGCCGAGGCTTATGAGGAAGTGAACGGGGCTTTGCAAGCGCGTCAGGGCATCATTTACACGGCGGAAGGCGAGAAGGCCCAGGCCATTCCGATGGCCCGCGCCCAGGCGGCGAACATCCTGGCCGATGCCGAAGTTTACCGCCTGTCGGAAAAAGCCAAGGGCGTGGCCGCTGCTGGCCGCTTCCCGAACCAGGTCGTCGCCTATCAGGCGGCCCCCGAAGTTTTCCGCCAGCGTTCCTATCTGGACACAATGAGCCGGGCGGTTGCTCCGGCCCGCAAGTATGTCATCGGCATCACCAATACCACGGACACCATCATCATGAACCTGGAAGACCGGGTGCGGATGGATATCCTGGAAGACGTGGCCCTGCCGCCGCCCACGCCGAAAGAATAATTTTTAACTTAAGCAGCTGAAGAAATAATTTGGGTATGAAGAAGAATACTCTGTCATTAGTAGTCGGGATCATTCTCGTCATCGTGTTCGCGTTCCTGCTGTTCTCCTTTCAGGTAAGGGAGACGGAGGTGGCGGTCGTGACCCAGTTCGGCAAATTCTCCGCGCCGAAGACCGAGCCGGGACTGTACTTCAAACTGCCGTGGCCGATCCAGAATGTTTACAAGTTCGAGAACCGCACGCAGAACTTCGAGAAGAAATTCGAACAGACGCAGACGAAGGATTCGCGCATCATCCTCATCACCGTCTTCGCGGGCTGGAAGATCGCCGACCCGGCCAAGTTCCTCACCAGCTTCAACGGCGACGCCGCCAAGGCCGAGGAGAAGCTCGAGAACCTCATCCGCAGCGCCAAGAACGGCGTGATCGGCCAGTATGACTTCAGCGACCTCGTCTCCGCCGACCCGAAGACCCTGAAGTTCGACCAGATCGAGAAGGAGATGCTGGGCAATGTCAAACCGCTGGCCGAAAAAGAATACGGCGTGGAAGTGGTTTTGCTCGGCATCAAGCAGCTCGGCCTGCCGGAGAACGTGACCACCAAGGTCTTCGCCCGCATGAAGGCGGAACGCGAACGGCTGGTGAAGGAACTGACGGCGGAAGGCGAGAGCGAAGCCACCCGCATCCGCGCCGAGGCCAAGCAGAAGCGCGAAGAAATCCTTGCCGAAGCCAAGGGCAAGGCGGAGATCATCCGCGGCCAGGGCGACCGGGAAGCCGCCAAATCCTACGCCGTGTTCAAGGAAGAGCCGGATCTGGCCATCTTCCTCCTCCGTCTCAAGGCGCTGGAACTGTCCTTGAAGGACCGCTCCACGCTCATCTTGGACCAGCAGACCCCTCCGTTTGACATGTTGAGCGGCGGCGGCTGGGAAACGAACGACAAGAAAGCCAGAAAGTAACCCGATCCATGAGCGATAAAGACTCCCAAGGCTCGCACGATCATGATCATGGCGGGCATGAGCACGACCACTCGCATTCGCATGGTCACGGGCATGATCATGACCACGACCATGGCCATGGACACGATCACGACCACGGCCACGGTGGTGAAAAAGATCATCTCGAGGAATTGCTGGGGCAGAAGAAAGGTGCGCCCGAGCCGGAGGCCGAGATGGTCAGCGAGGTGGATGATCCGTCCACCCGCGCCTTGTCCGAGGCGCTCCGCAGCAGCTTTGCCATTGTCAAAGTGCTGATGGTGATCCTGGTGGTCATCTTCTTTTCCTCGGGTGTCTTCCAGGTGAAGGAGAACGAGGCGGCCGTCATCTTGCGGTTGGGCAAGCCGGTGGGGCAGGGCGCTGAAGTCGCCTTGAAACCCGGTCTGCACTGGGCGTTTCCCTACCCGATCGATGAGATTGTCAAGATCCCGCTGGGCCAGAGCCATAGCGTGCTGTCCACGAACGGCTGGCCGGCTTTCAATCCCACGCAGGAGATCAAAGGCGACATGCCTTCGGGCAACGAATCATTGCGTCCGGGGGTGGACGGTTACGTCCTGACCGCCGATGGCAACATCATCCATGTGAAGGCCACGCTGAACTACCGCATCAGCGATCCCGTCCGCTACACCTTCGAGTATGCGAACACCACCAAGCTCCTGGCCAGCTTTGTGGACAACGCCGTCTTTTATGCGGCCACGTTCTTCACTGCTGAGAATGCCCTCTACAAGGACAAGGCGGCTTTTCGTGACAAGGTATCCGACCGGGTGCAGCAACTCGTGACCCAATACAACCTCGGCGTCACGCTGGAACCCATCAGCGTGGATACTTCGGCTCCTTTCAACGTTCGTCCTTCCTATGAAGCGGTGCAACAGTCCGATCTGGACCGGAACGAGAAGGTCAATGCCGCCCAGGGCGATGCCGGCAAACTCCTGCGCGAAGCTGAAGGCGAAGCGCAGGCCCTGATCAGTTCCGGCATGTCCGAGAGCAACCAGCTCGTGCAGGCGGTGCGTGCCGAGGCCGCCACGTATAATGAACTGCTGCCCCTCTATCGCGAGGACCCGGCCCTGTTCAAGCGCCGGGTGATGACGGAAAAGCTCCAGACGGTGTTCGTCAATTCGCAGGACAAGTTTTTCATCCCCAATCGTGCCGATGGCGAAAAACGCGAACTGCGGCTACAGTTAAACCGTGAGCCTGTGAAACCGAAGGGCAACAACTAGTTTTGAACCGGCGGCCCTGGCCGCCAGAAAAATTTAAGCAACATGCAAGTCTCATCCCATGCGGACCATGCGCATGATCATCAGCACCATGATCATGATAAAGACGGCTGCTCCAGTTGCGGCCACGACCATTCCCATACCGAGGTCAAGCTGCAGCAGGTCATCATCGGCCTGGTTTTCATCCTCAATTCCTTCATCGCGGACAAATTTCTGGAGGGCGGAAATGTCCTCACCACGATGGGCGCGGTCAGTGCCGTCAGCGCCATGATCGGTGCGCTGATTCTTGGCACCCCCATCGTGCTGCTGGGCATCAAGGATTTGCGCAAGGGGGTGCTGAGTACCAATGAGCTGGTGGCGCTGGCGGTCCTCGCCTCGTTCGCTTCCGGCCATTATCAGGAGGCCGGCACGGTCGCATTCTTCATGCTCCTCGGTGAAATCATCGAGACGCGCACGGCGGATGGTGCCCGGCGCTCCATCGAGTCCCTCATCAAACTGACCCCGACCAAGGCCCGTCGCCTCCGGGACGGCAAGGAAGAGGAAGTGGCAGTCAAGGAATTGAAAGTGGGCGATGTCATCCGCGTGCGTCCCGGCGATAACATCGCGGCGGACGGTCTGATCCTGACCGGTCAAGGCTCGATCAACCAGGCCAACATCACTGGTGAATCCCTGCCGGTGGACAAGAAGGTGGGGGATGAAGTCTTCGCCGGCACCGTGAATCTGAACGGTGTGCTGGAGATCAAGGTGAACCGGGCCGGCACGGACACGACCCTCGGTCGCGTGCATGACCTGATCCTCGCGGCGGAAAAGACCAAGCTGCCCATCATGCGGCTGGTGGACCAGTACATGCACTTCTACACCCCGCTGGTGTTCGTCATCGGCCTGATGGTGTTCGCGTTCTCGAAGGATTTGAACCGCGTGATCGCGGTTTACATCGTGGCCTGCCCCTGCGCGTTCATTCTCGCGACTCCGACGGCGATGGTCGCGGCCCTTTCCGCCGCCGCCCGTCTGGGTGTGCTCATCAAGAACATCGCCGATCTGGAACTCGCGGCGCGCATTAATGCCTTCATCTTTGACAAGACGGGTACGTTGACGACGGGCAAGCTGGCCGTCAGCCGTCTGGCTCCATTGAACGGTGTGAAGCCTGCGGAACTGCTGCGCATCGGTGCTTCCGCCGAGCGTTACAGCAACCATCCGACCGCGAAAGCTCTCTCGCAACTGGCCGAGGAGGCCGGGGTGCCGCTGGTGGAACCGTTGAACTTTTCTGAGACCGCCGGCAAAGGTGTGCAGGCGGACATCGAAGGCGCCCGCATCTATGTTGGCCGGGCCAACTGGCTCAAGGAAAACGGCGTCAAAGAAGACTTCATGAGTTCCGTGGACCTGAACGAGACGGAAGGGTTCAGCCTTATCTTTGTGGCCCGCAACGGCCAGTGCATCGGCTGGGTGGGGTTGAAGGACCAGACCCGGGCGGAAGCGAAAGAAGCGCTCGCCGACCTGCTGCACAGCGGGGTGCGCCGCGTGGCGATGGTCTCGGGTGACCGCCAGCCGGTGGCCATCCGTGTGGCCAAGGAGATCGGTTGCGAAGAAGTCGTGGCCGAATGCCTGCCGCAGAACAAGGTGGAGTTCGTGCGGGCGATGAAGAAGAAGGGTTATCGCGTGGCCGTGGTGGGTGACGGTGTGAATGACGCGCCGGCGCTCGCGGCGGGGGATATCGGCATCGCGATGGGTGCGGCCGGTTCCGAGGTGGCCATCCACAGCGCGACCATCGCGCTGATGAACAGCGACCTGCGCCGGCTGCCGTTCTTGGTGCGGCTCTCGCGCCAGACCCGGGCGGTCATCAACCAGAATTTCCTCATCGGCGTGCTGTTCGTGATCGGCGGTCTGATCCTTGCCGCCTTCGGTTACATCAACCCGATTGTCGCCGCCCTCATGCATGTGATGGGCTCGCTGCTGGTGGTGTTCAACAGCTTCCGCCTCGTCCGCCAGGGTGAGGAACTGGAACCGTTCATCGCGGAGACGCCCAAACCGGAAGCCAAGGATGCACCCGCCACGGGCGGTCAGCTTTCCCCCAAGGCGGCCTGATAAATTACGACCATGGTTGCTCCAATTGAATCAACGTCAGCGCCCGAGTCCACGTCGCCCAACAGCGACCTGGTGGTGGCGGTGCGCGGTCTCTCCAAGGTGTTCAAAGACTTCTGGGGCCGCCCCAAGGCAAGGGCCGTGGACAACGTGGATTTCGAGGTGCGACGTGGCGAAGTGTTCGGGTTGCTCGGACCCAACGGTTCCGGCAAATCCACCACGGTGAAGATGCTGCTCGGGTTGTTGAACCCGACGAAAGGGCACATCGAAGTCTTCGGCAAATCCCCCCGGCATGTGGCCACGAAGGCCCGCATCGGGTATCTGCCGGAAGAATCTTATCTCTACCGTTATCTGAGCTCGGCGGAGACGCTCGATTTCTTTGGCAATCTCTTTGAACTGCCGCCTGGCGACCGGCGCCTGCGCGCGGAGCAGTTGATCGAGATGGTGGGCTTGAACCAGGCCCGCGGGCGGTTGGTCGGTGAGTTTTCGAAAGGCATGCAGCGCCGCATCGGTCTCGCGCAGGCGCTCATCAATGATCCGGATCTGGTGATCCTGGATGAGCCGACGGCGGGCATGGACCCGATTGGTTGCCGGGAAGTGAAAGATCTCATCCTCGCGCTGGCCAAGCGCGGGAAGACCGTGATCCTCAGCAGCCATCTGCTGGCCGATGTGGAGGATGTCTGTGACCGGGTGGTGATCTATTACGGCGGCAAGATCCACGCTTCCGGTCCGCTCAAGACGCTGTTGACCAAGCCGGATTCCGTCCGCATCACGGCCCCGGTGCTGCCGCGCGAGACCATGGAGAAGGTTTTGGAACTGATCCGCCACGATGTGGGCAGGGACAAGGTGCGCGTGGATAACCCGACGCAGAACTTGGAGAACTATTTTCTGGAAGTCGTGGAGCGCGCCCGGGCAGCGGCCTCGCACACTTCCGGTGCCACTTCTGGTGCCCAAGTCGCCGCGTATCTGCGGGGCGATGCCGACAAGGCCGCCCAAGCTCAGGCGGACAGCGTGCTTGACCGCCTGACGCACGCGCAAAAGCCTGAAGCGGAAGTGTCGGCCGCTGCCGCTCCGGTTCCGCAGAAGCAAGTGGACAATGCTCGTCTGGCCCAGTTGTCCGCCGCCGAGGCCCCCGCTCCGGTCGCGGCGCCCAAGCCCGAAGCGGCCCAGGTGGCCAAGGAGCAGATCGACAAGGCCAACGACAAACTTTCCTCGTTGCTGGGTGGCAAGGAGTAGCTTACGGCCTGATCAAACATGGATCTTGGACCTCAGTTGTTGCGGTTGATATTTCGTCTGATGACGGGATTTGGCCTGTTCACCTGGCTGTCCCGCAAGCTTTTCGGCGCGCGCATCACGGCCGTCGCGGCGGTGACCTTGCAGGCGACCTATCGCTTCCGGCTCTTTCCCGCGTTGCTGGTGTTCCTCCTGCTGACGGTGGTCGTTCTTCCGCTCGTCATCAAGGATGACGGCACCGCCCGTGGCCTTACCCAGATCCTGCTCACCTACACCATGGGCATCTCTGTGAGTTTGCTGGGTTTCAGCACCTTGTGGCTGGCGTGTGGCGTGCTGGCCCGGGATATCGAGGACTGCACCATCCAGACTTTGGCGGTGAAACCCATCGCCCGTTGGGAGATCTGGATCGGCAAGTGGCTGGGGGTGGTGGCGCTCAATGCCATTTTGCTCAGTTTCATTGGAGTGGCCGTTTATACTTCTGTGATGTACCGGGCGTCCAAGTTGCCAGATGAGCAGAAGATCGTCTTGCGCGACCAGATCCTGGTCGGGCGTGGTTCCGTGAAAGCACCGGTACCCGATCTCAAGGCCGACATCGAGAACACCCTCCAGGAACGGCTGAAGGAGCCCAGCATCGCCGCGATGGATCCGGTCTTTGTACGGCAGCAGGTGGAGGAGATGGTGAAAGGCCGTGAGCAGTATGTACCCCCGCTGATGGGCAAACGCTGGGACTTGGATTTTGGAGCGATGAAGAATCTGGTCGTGGACCGGCAGATGCAGATCCGCGTCAAGTTCAACAAAGGCGTGCTGACCCAGATCACTTCTTTCCCTGTGATGTTCCAAGTCGGTCCGCCGGGTGATCCGCGGATGATCCGCATCGAAACGGCGCTGGCGGATGACAGCTACCACGAGATCCCCATCGTGCCCAACCTGCTGGATGCCGAGGGCAAGCTGAATGTGGAATTTTACAACATGGGACCGGTGCCTTTGATGGTGCCCTTGGAAGATGGCATCGAGGTTCTCTATTACGAATCCGGCTTCGGGATCAATTTCTGCCGCGGACTGGTCATCGTCTTTTTATGGCTGGCGTTGCTGGCGGCCTTGGGGTTGGCGGCCGCCAGCTACATGTCCTTCCCGGTGGCCGCCTTCTTTTCACTGGCGATGCTGGTCGTCGCCCTGTCGAGCGGGGTGATGGAAAATGTGGTGCGTGACGGCACGGTGACCGGGGTGAATCATGAGACGGGCAAGGCGGTCGGCTCGATCGTGGATCTGGTCATCGTGCCGATGTTCCGGCTGATGTTGAAGCTGGTCAATCTGGTCAAGGAGTTCTCCCCGATCGATTCCTTGAGCAGCGGACGCAGCGTGTCTTGGTGGACCTTGCTCAAGGCCGTGGGGCAGATCGGTGTGCTGGTGACGGGCCTGCTGGGGTTGATCGGCATCGGCCTGTTTTACCGTCGTGAACTGGCGTCCGTACAGCAAACAAGTTGAGATGACCGAAAGCCGTCTATACAAACCGTTCCTTTTGCTGCTGGCCCTCTTGATGCTGGGCACGGCGGGCATCACCCAGCGGGCGCTCAACGAGGAGCGCACCGCGATGGGGCTGACGCGCACGGAACCGCTGGAAAACGCGCCGCCCATGCTGGCTTTCACCACGGTCGCCCTGGGCGGATTCCGCGGGCTCATCGCCAATGCGCTGTGGCTGCGGGCCAATGAGATGCAGACCAGCGGCAAGTATTTCGAGATGGTCCAGCTCTCGGACTGGATCACCAAGCTGCAGCCCCATTTCGCCATGGTCTGGCGGCACCAGGCCTGGAACATGGCCTACAACATCTCCATCAAATCCCCTGACCAGAAGGAACGCTGGATGTGGGTGATGCGCGGGGTGGAACTCCTGCGGGACGAAGGCATCCGTTTCAACCCCCACGAGGTGACGCTGTATCAGGAGCTGGGCTGGTTCTTCCAGAACAAGATCGGCGGGAACATGGATGACGGTCACATGTATTTCAAACTCTCGTGGGCGTATGACATGGACCAGTTGCTCGGCCGGCCTCCCTATAACTTCGAGCACCTGATCAAGCCGCAGACGCCGGAAGACGAGGCGACCCTCAAGAAGCTGCGCGAGACGTACAAGATGGAGCCGGCCTACATGCAGAACGTGGAGAACGTCCACGGCCCGCTGGACTGGCGCATGCCGGAGACGCAGGCGATCTATTGGGCCTATGTGGGCATGCAGAAGGCACCCAAGGGCGTGGATCTGATGCCGTTGCGGCGGTTGATTTACCAGTCCATGCAGCTCGCGTTTCACCGCGGGCGACTGGTTTTGAATGCCGCGGATGCACGGGCGGAATTCGCCCCGAACGTGGACATCGTGGACAAGGTCAATGCTTCCTATTACCAGATGCTCCGGGATGAGCCCAACCAGGAGAACCTCAAGCAAGGTCATCAGAACTTCCTGAAGAGCGCGGTCAGTACTCTCTACCTCTATAATCGTGAAGCGGATGCCTCGAAGTATTGGAAGGAGCTCAAACGCGTCTATCCCGAGATGGTGATAGACTGGAACACTTACGAGGAATATAGCATCTGGCGTACCACGGAGCTGCTCGCTAACGAAGGCAAGGACAAGTTCCTCGCGGTCATCGAAGGCTTGCTGGTGCGTTCTTATACGTTGCTCGCCGTGGGCGAGTACGACCGGGCCGCCGGTTACGAACGCATGGCCCTTAAATCCTGGCAGATCCATCAGGCAAAGGTTGATGTCGATACCAAGCCGGACATCAAGGCCCGCATCGAGCTGGAGCCGTTCCCGAATATCAAGCGGCGGGTCTTGAACGACCTGCTCACCCCGGAGAAGCAATTGATGTCTCCGGCGCTGGCCCTGCAATTGCGCACCGAGTTGGGCTTGCCGATGCCGACAGTGGCGAACCAGAAGCCCGAAGAAGCGCCGGTGCTGACTCACCCGGGGGAGATGCGCAATTTGTCACCCAAGGAATTCATGGCCAGGAACGGCAAACGCACGGGCATGGTCACCTTGCCGAGTGGCGTGCAATACCGGGTTATTGAACGGGGTGTCGGGCCCAAGCCGCAGCCGGGTCTCAAGACCTTTTTGCACCACTGGGAGCGCACGGCCGCCGGGGTGAGCATCATCAACACGTACACGACGGTGCCGGCTCCGGCCGTGGATTATACCAAGATGGTCCGTGGTATCAGGGAAGTGGTGCCGCTGATGAATGCCGGTTCCAAGTGGCATGTCTTCGTCCCGCCGGAACTCGCTTATGGCGAGAAGGGCAACCCTCCGAACATCCCGCCCAACACCGTGATGGTCTACGAAATCCATCTGGTGGAAGTGAAGTGAGGGCCCGCATCGGCTGGTTCAGGACCGGTCTTTTCCCGAACATGCCAAACTTGGCTTGTGTCCTTACTGTGCAGCCCAAGCCAAGTATTTATCAACCTTGCAGCGAGACCCGCATCCGCCTGACCTGTACAGCAAAAACCCCTCTGCTTTGAGAGCAGAGGGGTTATCAGCAGTATTTTCAGTTGGTCGTTTCCACTTTGACGGAGCCAGTCGTGGCGTCGTAAACGAATTTTTCGCCCGTCGGCAACTGCGGCAGGCGGGTGATGTGCCGGGTGGTCACCGCTTCCTGCAACGTCGCCGGGAACCGGCCTTTCTCTTCCTTGAACATGGAGACGCCGTAATTGATCAGCATGACTTCCTGTTCGGTGAGCGGCCGGCCTTTGCCACCCAGCGGCTCGCTGTCGGTGAGTTCGGTCACCGGCGCTGCGGCGGGTGGGGCCACTGATTCAGGTGCGGCCACAACCGGAGCGGCTGGCTGGGTGATATCCACGCTCTGTGCCGGGGGAGCGGGGGCGATTACCGGAGCTTCCGGTTCACCGCCGCAGCCTACGAGCAATCCACCAGCCGCGAGCGTCATCAAAAATGTGTTACGCATAAGCTTGTGAGGTGATGGTTTAGTCGTTGGGCAGGATGGTCCACATGCCGGTGCGTTTGGAGGAGTCGATATTGGTCGAGCCCAACGTTTTCAACGGCGACATGAACTCCACGTGACCATCGCCCATCAGATAGTTCCAAGAACCGTTGGGATGGAAGTCCGCCGCGTTCGGATACGTGTAGTCACCACCGGCTGCCGCCACCGTGCCGCTCTGAATATGACCATTGGCGGCATCAATGCGGGCTTCATCCGGATGGCCCATCATGTTGCTTACATGAATGCGTTCGGTGATCAGGATGGTTTCCGAGCTGTCCCGCAGCATCGCGCTGTATATACTGTATTGACGGCGCGGAATCTGCAGCGGAGTTGAGTTCGAGTAACTGCTGGGTACGGGATCCATGGTGTTCCAAGGGTTGTCCGAGGAAGTGGCGCCGCCGTTGCCGAAGTTCCAGCTCAGGCCGACGCCGGTCTGGGCGCTGGGTGAAGGCGGCCAAGGGACCGTGGTCGCTGCGCTGTTACCCTGGATATAACGGGGCATGGCATAGGAGCGCTTGTTCTTGTTGGCCGAGGTGTACCAAGTCGGTGCCGGGCTCTTGTCTTGCGGGCAGACGAGGACTTTGACCTTGGCGTTGCCGGTGTAGGGGCCGGACCAGAGGTCGTTTTCGCTCAGGCTGCCGCCCAGATAGCCGTTCAGCAAATCATCCCAAGTCATCTCCGAACCGTATTTGAAACGCAGCCGGGCATAGGGAAGTTTGTCGGCATTGTCCGAGGTGTACATGGCATTGGCAGTGCCCATCTGTTTCAGGCCGTTCAAGCACTGGGTGGAGATGGCCTTGGCTTTGGCTTTCGCCAGTGCAGGCAGGAGCATGCCGGCCAAGATGGCGATAATGGCGATCACCACCAAAAGCTCAATGAGGGTGAATCCCTGCCAGGAAAGGCGGGGCTGACGATACGACTGGTACTTCATACGACTTTACTACTTTTTGTTACGTCTGCCGGAAGGATTGCTCCCCCCGGCTTTACGACTGGTTACGACTTACTGCTTAAACGGTCAGACGCTTGTTACCCGGTTCGGGTTACATCCGCTCCGATGTGCTCAGCAATCGCATGCCCTTGGCTGGGGCAGATCCGCAATTTGCTGACAAGCAAGGAGTTGCGTAGACTCGGAATGATAGAGCCTAAGCTGTTCAGGTGTCAGGCTCAAGGGCGGTTAGTGAGAATCCGTACGTTTACGTAGTAATTTTCTGACGCCCAAGAGGGTTACTTGGATGAACTCAGCTCACGCAGGATTTGGTACTTCCGGTGGACCTCACGGGCGCAGTAGTTGGCGATCTGCCAGCCTTGGCGTCCATCCAGAAAACCACGGCGCAAGATAAAACCACGAAACCACCGGAAGGCGGCATGACTGTAGGGGGAAATAAAATTGGCCCTGCGCCCGGCTTCCGCCTGGGTCTCCGCCCATAGACGGGCATATTTCTCGCAACGTTGCCAGTGGTCCACGGCGTTTTTGAACGAGTAATGGTGAAGGTCGCCAGCCAAGGGGATGATCTGCCCCTCGATCTCCAGCCGTTCATGCACCCGGCCTCCGGCAAAACGGGCGCGAGTCCGACGGAACAGCCGGGTGAGGCGGTCAGGATACCAGTCCCCATGACGGATCCACTTGCCTTCATAGAGCACACAGCGGGGCAGGCTGTAGCCGCTCACATCATTGGAGATGTCCGCTTGCTTGAGCGCTCGGATCTCGGCGCGCAACTGGGGTGAAAGCTCTTCATCCGCATCGAGACTGAAGACCCATTCATGCTGCGCGAGAGAGAGGACCACATTCTTCTGGCCGACATAACCCAGCCAGTCTTGATGCTGCCAGCGTGCTTTGAACTGGCGGGCGATGTCTTGAGTGCCGTCCGTACTGCCGGAGTCGACGATCACGATCTCATCCGCCAAGTCCGCGCAGCTTTGCAAGCAGCGCGCCAGGTTTTCCTGCTCATTGAGCGTGATGAGGCAGAAGGAGGTCTTCATTTCTGTTTGTCCGCGGCCGCCCGCTCGAGAATGGTCATGGTCTCCGCCACGTTCCGTTCCAGCGCGAGCTGGGTCAGGTTCGTCGTCGCCAGGTGATGATGCCGGACGGACATCCAATACAATGTCTCCATCAGGGCGGCGGAGATATCGTCGGGCCGCTGGATGACACTGCCATTGACCCGTTGCTCAATCAACTCGGCCGCCCCATTGCAGGCGCTGGTGATGACCGGCAATCCGGAGGCCAAGGCTTCACAGACCACGTTGGCCGACGGTTCGTAGATGGGCAGGAACAGGAAGAGGTCGGCGGCGGCGTAGGCGTTCTCCACATCCTGGCGCGGTCCGGCGAAGATCGCATTGGGCCAGGATCCGGAGGGGCGTTTGAGTTTGCCGACCACCAGGGTTTTGAGCGGGCGGGCGGGGGCCAGTTTCGGCGGCAAATCGATCTGCCAGTCACTGCCATGCAGGCGCTCGGCGGCCAAGTGCTCGGCTTGCATGTCCTGCAAAGATTCGCGCACCTCTTCCACGGCGGCCGTGGTGCGCAACACATGTTTCAATCCTTTGCGTTCCTGTCCGGAGCCGACGAAGAGGCAGACGAAATCGTTCTTGTCTAAGCCGAATTGCTGGCGTGCTTCGGTGCGGCGGGCGTTCTGGAAGCGGTCCACTTCAATGCCGTTGCGGACGAGATGGATGCGGGCCGCAGGGAAGTTGAAGTGCTGCAGGATCTCCCGCTCCACCATGTTGGAGTTCACGATGATGCGGCCGGTATTCGCGGGGTCCATGGTGCGGGCTTCCAGCTCCAGCATGTTACGGTGAAAACCGCCCAGGCCGATGAAGGGGCGCTGCCACCACGGCGCATACTTTCTCCGGGCCACCAGCCATTCGCGATGCAAACCATCACCAGCGCGATAGACGTCTTGCTTTAGGGTGCGCTCCAGGCTGAACACGCAGTCGAACTTGGCAACGCCCAGCATTTCATCCACCCTCCGGGCGAAGTTCAGGGGCCGTTCTGCGCGGGAACCTTTCACAGCCACGGCGTGGAACTGCACACCCTTCGGTGGGGCTTCCCAAGCCTCGGCGAACAGATGTACCTCATGCCCTCCGGCGACGAGGGCATCAAGCAAACGCTGCAGATAGAGTTCCGCCCCGCCCGTAGCAGCAAAGCGGCGGCGTATGAGCGCCAATTTCATGATTTGGCAGGAGCCGGCGAAACCTTGCGCCCCCAGGCAAACCAGCAGGCGATGATCAGTCCGGCACCATTAAATGCGGTCAGTGTGCGGATGATAATACGGTACGCCTCGAAAGGTTCCAACTGCGGTAACCATGGACGGAGCATAATCATGGAATATACGTAGGCCGCAGCAAGCAGCATCAGCCAGGGGATGAAAGCGTATTGTTTGCGGGCCAAAAGGCCGCCTACGACGACGTTAGCCATGGTCAGCAACAGCATACACCAGGCAAAGCTAGGGACCAATGGCTCGGCCAGCCACATGTTCGGGCTTTTGAAATAGAGCACACGTAAGGGCAGTTGCGGGACCAGCGTGCTGGCGACCGCTGCCAGCCCGCCCATGATGGCGGTGGACAGGAGGGTGAGGCGCAACGCGTCCGATCGCTCGGCCTTGGCGACGCTTTGCACTATCTTGGGGAACATCACGATGGCCAGAGGAGCGGTGAATTGAAAGAGGGCAAACCCGATGTTCTGACCGGCTTGATAGAGCTTGGTCTGACCCGCCTCGAAGGTGGCCTGGACGAAGGGAACATCAAAAGCGGACAACAAGATGACGGCTCCGGAGCCGCCCATGAGCGGCATGAGTTCGAGCAACCACTTGCGCCAGCCAAACGGGGTGCCGGCTCCCGCGATGACATCGCGGATCCAATACATCCCAAAACCCAAGGCAATAGCTTGGCCGATGACCGCTGCGCCCATGGCGCCGGCTGCCTGTCCTTTGAAGACCAGCACCACGGCGATCAGGGCGGTGATGCGGATGAAGCCATCCAAAATCATCGTCCAGCCCAGACCGAAAAAGTTTTGCCGGCCCTGCAAAGTGCCGCGCACAACGGACAGCCAAAGTTGAGTCAGCGCCAGTCCGGCGGTCAGATAGAGGGTGAGCGGATTGGTGATTTTGAAAGCCGTCATCACCGGCCCGCTGAACATCGTCAGTGCCAAGACCAATAACAGCCAGATGGTCAGGATGCCGGCCGAGATGCTGCGGACGGAACTGCGTAATTGCCGGGTGCTTTCCTCGGTGATGGCGGCGGCCGCGTGCTGGGCAAAGACGGTCTGCAAGGCGGCGGCCGGGATGGCGCAGAGCAATTGCAGCTTCAGCATCGCAGCGAAGACCTCGTATTCCTCAGCCAGCAAGCGGGGGGGGGCGGTGACGGAATGGACCAGCATCATGCAACCACCCATCAGCACGGTGGATATCACCATCCAGCCGCTCTGGCGGAAAAATGAGGCTTTGGATTCGGCGTTGCTCATGCAGGGGAGATTTTTTCCAGGGTCACTTCCACGGCCGCCTGTTCAGCCTTGGTCTTCAGACGGGTCATCAACCCTTTCCAGAAACCGAATCCATAACAAATGTGCGACAACATGATCAACGGTGCCACCGGCCAGAAAAACTCGAGGCCGCGCGGCAGGGCCAAGGTTTGCCCGAACACGGCGAGAAAGTAAGCAAATAAAGGCCACCAGAACAACTTGGGCAAAAAGGGCAGGGCGAGCAGATAGACACAAAACAGTGGGGGGACGAAATTCGGTGCGCTGCCCAAGGTCGGGTTTACCCGGAACTGCTCGGCGCGACCACGACCGTAAGTCATGAGCATCTTGGCAAAGGACTTGAGATCACGCCGGGGGCGCCGCTCGACGAGGAAGGCCGGATCGTAAAGCAGGGTGAAGCCTTCCTTTTGCAAGCTGTCCATCAGCGCGTTCTCTTCGTTCGGGTAGAGGGCTTCATTGAAGCCGCCCGCCGCCAGGAATTGCTCCTTTCGCATCATCATGTTGCAGAGGATGAGTTCTTTCTCCGAGCTGGCGCGAAGTTGGCCGATGGAAGCGTAGCGGGCGCGGCTGGGGCCGAAAGCGAGGAAGCTGGCCATCACTTGTGCGAAGGCTTGCTCGAGATCAGGCGCATCTTTTGGGCAAACATTGGGACCGCCGAGCAAGGCGGCTTTCGGATGCTTGACGAAATGCTCTACGCCGCGTTTTACATTGTCTGCGGGGGCGATGGAGTCGTCGTCGAGAAAGTAGATGAGTTCGCCCTTGGCCTCTTTCACTGCGCGGTTGCGCTGGATGGCGGGCTGCTTGCCGCGGGCCACGATGATCTCCAACCGGTCTTTCGGGTAATCAAACTTTTGCGCGGCCTGGATGGATGGCACCTCGCTGTCACCCGGACGGGCGGCAACGACGATGGTGACCAGGGGCAAGACCTCGCTCATGGCAGGGATTTCAAGAATCGCGTCAACAGAGCCGTGCCGCGCTCCAGCGAGGACAGGGAAATCCACTCATCGCCCGTGTGCGCCTGGGCGATATCGCCGGGGCCGAACACTACGCTCGGTGTGCCACCTGATGCGAGCACAGCCGCGTCGCAGAAATAATCCACGCCGAGGGGCTTGGTCTGCTTGTTCAGCTCCATCAGCGATTGAACGAGCGGCAGCTTGGGGCTGGTCTCGAGAGCGAGACAAGGGACACCCTTGCCTTTATCCAAACGTACTTGGACGCCGTTCGCTTTGAAGAACGCTGCCAATTCACGACGTACGCTGGCTTCGGTTTCACCGGGGAGCGTGCGGCGGTCGATGGAGATGGTGCATTGTGCAGGCACGATGTTCGCCTGAAAACCGCCACGGATTGAGCCGACATTGATGGTGCCGTGGCCGAGCAGGGGATGCTTACGCTTCTTGAGCTGTTTCCGGTATTTCGTCTCCAGCAGGTCCACCACTTTCGCCATTTTGTGGATGGCGTTTTCGCCGAGTTCAGGGCGCGCGCCATGCGCGGCCTTGCCCTTGGTTTCCAGCCAGAGCCAGACATTGCCCTTATGCGCGTGGATGACCTGCAGTTGCGTCGGTTCGCCGACAATGGCCAGATCTGCTTTCAGTCCGGAAGCGGCGACAGCGCGGGAGCCGGCCTGGTTCACTTCTTCATCCACCATGCCGATGAAGACGATTTCCGTATCTTGTGGACGTTGTGCACTGCGCGCGGTGTCCAGTACGGCGGTGAGCATGGCGGCGACGCAGCCTTTCGTATCGCAGGCACCGCGACCGTAGAGGCGGCCATTGCGGATCTCGGGCGCTAAGAGGGTGTCGAGATTATCACCGCCCACGGTGTCCATGTGTGGGGCAAGGATGACGCGGTGCTTCACCTTGCCGGCAGGCGTGAGGCGCGCGAAGACATTGGAGCGGCCAGAGAAAACTTCCTGTGTCTCGACGGTCAAACCAGCTTTCGCCGCCGTAGCCACTAGAAAATCTGCCACGCGATGCTCGCCCGCGCGCGGATCGCCGGCAGGCAACAACTCCGGGTTGACGCTCGGGAGCGCCACCAGGTCGCGCAAGAGTTGAACGGCGGGACTCATGCTGTTTTCTCCAGCGTCGTGCGGAACCACTCGACGAAGCGCGGGATGCCGTCCTCGATCTTGATGTGCGGATTGTAGCCGAGCTTCGCGCGGGCCTTGGAGATGTCCGCATAGGTGATGGGCACGTCACCGGCCTGCATGGGCTGGCGGTCAATGATCGCTTTCTTGCCGAGCGCCTTCTCGATGAGTTCGATGAGGTAATCGAGACGCACCGTTTGCGATTCGCCGAGGTTGAAGATGTCGAAGCCAAATTCCTTCTGGGTGCAGGCGAGGACGCCGTCCACCGTGTCGTTCACATACGTGTAATCACGCGCGGTCGAGCCATCGCCGAAGACGGGGATGGGTTTGCCTTCATGGATCATGCGGCAGAATTTATGGATGGCGAGATCGGGGCGCTGGCGCGGTCCATACACGGTGAAGAAGCGCAGCATGATGACATCCATGCCGTAGACGTGATGATACACGTGACCGAGGGCTTCACAGGCGAGCTTGCTCGCGGCGTAAGGGGAGATGGCGGAGAAAATGGGGTCGCTCTCGGAGAAGGGCACCTTGGCGTTCACGCCATAGACGGAGGAGGAGGAGGCGATGGTGACCTTCTTCACCTTCCGTTTGCGCGCGGCTTCGAGGAGGTTCACGGTGCCTTCCACATTCACGCGTTGATAGAGCGCGGGCTCCTGCAAGCTCGGGCGCACACCGGCACGCGCGGCGAGGTGGATGACCTGATCGATCTGCGCGCTGGCGAAGACTTCTTCCACGGCGGCGTTGTCCGTGAGGTCGCCTTGGACGAAGGTGAAGGGCTTGGCGAGGGATTGCAGATGTCGGATGGCAGACTGCTTGATGGCCGGAGAATAGAAATCGTTCAGCTCATCAAACGCCCAGACGGCATGCCCGCCTTGCAAGAGGCGTTCGCAAACATGGGAGCCGATAAAGCCGGCACCGCCAGTGACCAAGAAATTCATTGGGAAAAGACTAGCAGGGGGACAAGG
>JAEYXS010000012.1 GCA_023431185.1 Verrucomicrobiota bacterium | reverse complement strand
CGGGGGGTGGGAAATGCGGGCATCGGGCTGGCCCAGACGGCAGGTTCCTTTTTGTCGAATCCTGTTGGCTTCACGAATCAGGTGGCTGCCGGGTTGGCGGGTGCGGGTCGGGGGTTCATGGCAGACCCGCAGGGGTTCACGAACAATATCATGGAGGCGGCGTATGCGAGTGCGACGACGTCGGAGGGGATCGGCGGGATCACGTTCGGGGCGTTGACAGCGATTGCCGGAGGTGGTTTGCTCAAGGAAATCGGGACGGTGGGGCGGGTGACTAGTCTGACGGAAAAGGTGGATTTACCCGATGCGCCCAGCAGTCTGACCGCAAAGGGGGGAGCCTACAAGCTCGTGGATAGGGATGGCATCGTGAAACGCACGGGACGCTCGAAAGACCTTGATCAAAGAAAGAGCCAGCACGCTAAAGGCGAAGAGACAAAGGATTTGGACTTCCAAGAAGATATCCGATCCGACGACTACGATGTTCAGCGTGGCGCAGAGCATCGCCTTTATGAAGCGCATCCAGAAGCACGGGCAGAGAATGGTGGCCTCAATAGGTCAAAGGCGATTCGAAACAACAATCCGAAGAAGCAGCAATACATTGACGCAGACAAAGCTGCACGGGGAGACTGAGCATGAAGAAGCAAAAATCTAGCTACCACGAAGGAACCCTGTTTTTAGTGCCCTTGCGAGACCATGGTTTTGTGAGAGGACTCGTTTGTCGCGCAGATGGCAAGGGTGTGGTATTCGGACACTTCTTTGGTCCTCGGATCGAGTCCGCCATTGCGCTTCCACTTGATGGCGATTTGGGTCCGTCAAATGCATTGTTGAGCGGTTGCTTTGGGGAACTTGGGATCACCAAAGGCGCTTGGCCTATTGTCGGTGAATTATCAGCCTTTGATCGACGGAACTGGCCACTTCCAGTGTTTATCCGTGAAGTTGCCGGACAGACTTATGCTCGAGAGTTGAATGACAGCCTTGAGATACTCTCAGAGCGGAAAGTCCTTGTCGAAGAACTTCCAGTGACGACCTGCCGTGACAGCGTGATGGGCTACGGCTTCGTTGAAATGCGACTGACGAAATTGCTCTCGGGACCACCAACTCCCGATTCGCCGCCGCAAGCCCCGCGTGGCTGAGCTTGTAGGTCTGGTATCGGGAGGAGCGGCTGGCGTGGTTTTCGGAGCCTGTGGCCCGCTACCAGAGTTATCCCCGGAGAGTTTGGTGCCGGTGGGGCATCCGATCCGGCAGATCCGGCGTAAGCGGTACACGAGCCGCCTCTGTCTAAGTGAGTCATAAGTGCTGTAGCGTATATGGTATGGCACTTACGACCGGAGAAGCAGAAGGAGTGATAAAGACGGATGTGCTGGGGCGGATGCGTACCTCGGACGTGCGCGGATTAGTTTGCAGCCTCATCTGCTGGCGAACCTGCTGCGGGTCACAGACCCGCGCCCCGGGGAAGGCCGCGTCGGGCGGCTGTGGGAATGGGGCTCATGGGACGGATGGGACGGGAGTGGGCGCAGGGGCTGGGCGGAGTTTCTTTAGTCCCTAGCGGGACTGAGTTTCGGTGTGGGCGGGGCCTCACCGTTGAAACGGTGGGCTATTCTCGAGAAGTCCCTGACGGGACTGGCGAAGTGCGGATGGAGGGGGGTGATTCGGGGAGAATCGGTAGAAAACCTCGGCACTTGTGTACATGTGCCGAGGTGGGTTTTAGGTGGTTGAGGGGGAGTGGGAAATGGGGGCGGGTGGTGTAAACGGATAGATTTTGATTTTAGTGCTTTGGCAGGCAGTTTTTTTGAAACTGAATACAAGAGCCTATTTGAAAATGCATTGGGGCCGTCTGCTGCTCCAAAGGGGGCGAGGGCGTTGTTGCGGGTTCGGTCACAGATTTGTTCTTCAATATGCTCCCTCGCCGCGCCTAGCCCTCGCCCCTTCGTCCGGCGCATCCGTCGCCAAGCCATTTTCAAAAAGGCTCTAAGGACTTATTCACCGAGGGGGCAGATAACGGGTTTTAGGCGGTGAATAACTTGGAGGAGAGGTTGCATAATGCCTGATTTTCCTAAGAAATTTTACGTTTTTAACGGGATGGTTTTATCATTAGCGGTGCATAAGTTGTGGATAAGATTTCGTGGTCAGATTGGGGAAATGTGTTAGACTGAATGCGTTCTCTGAAAGAACCGAGTGACCGGAGAGCGGCGCAAGTCGAAGTGAAGGTTGCTCAGGATAATCCCCGGTAACGGGGGAAAGGCCCGGACAGGCTGATTGCCCAGGCCCCTCAACGAACCCGCAAGGGTCAACGCTGCAGGCAGGATTCACCGATGCCACTGGCTGGGGTCGCGCCCGGTCCAGTAAAACGCGAAAAAAGGCATCCGGCGGCCAGGAACGATTAGAAACCGTTCCGAACCGAGTGAAGTAGGGCGGACTGGTTTCGGGTCCGTTCGAATCGCAGTCACCCCAGCGGGTGAAAGATAGCTACTGCGGATCAGCACGGAGGCGGCGAAAACGTGGTGAAAGCCACGCCGCGAAAAACACCGAAAGGTGAACAAGCGGTTGCCGTAACCGGGAAGGTCACGGGATCTGGGCAAGATCTGTGAAAACCTTCCGACCTGTTGGCGACGCCGTAAAAAACGGTTCGCTGGCATGTGAGCGAAATGCTACCTGAGAGTTAAGAGGTCAGACCCGTTGCACGGGGCCAACGCATCGCCAAAAGCGGTGGCCGACCCCGGGCAGAGCGGTCAAGACGCGGAACGCAGTCACTAGCGTGTCTTGACCCGGTCCGCCAGCCGGTGGCGCAACCACCAGCCGAAGCGGGCCCAGAGGCCTCACTCGACAATCCAGACGTCGCAAGACGCTGGACGGCCCTGCTACGAGGCCGATAACTCCGGTTGCCGTGGAGAATGGCGTCGGGAAGCTGGCAGCCAATGTGCGCCTAATGTCAGCCCGGGAAAGAGAGTGCGGCGAACTCCCACCCCCCATTTTGTCCCCGTTCGGTCGCAAGGCCGGGCGGGGACACTTGCTTTCAGGGACGAGGGAGAAATGCGAAGCTCGAAGGACATGGGAAAAAATCTTGCTCCGAAACGTTAATAGGTTGAAGCTTTCGCCCATACTTTTCCGGTTCAATTGACAAAGATTTCGAAACAAGATTATGGGACGCATCTATAATAACATCGTGGAGACGGTCGGGCGTACACCGCTTGTCCGCCTGAATCGGATTCCGGCCAGCGCAGGCATCGATGCCAGCACGAGCATCTTGCTGAAGTGCGAGTTCTTCAACCCATTAGGCAGCGTGAAGGACCGTATCGGCATGGCGATGATCGAGGACGCCGAGAAGAGCGGCATCCTGAAGAAAGACACAGTGATCATCGAGCCGACGAGTGGTAACACGGGCATCGCGCTCGCATTCGTCGCGGCGGCGAAGGGTTACAAGATCATCCTTACCATGCCGGAGACGATGTCGTTGGAGCGCCGCACTTTGCTGGCGATGCTGGGTGCGAAGCTTGTTCTGACGCCGGGTGCGGAAGGCATGCGTGGAGCGATCAACAAGGCGGAGCAACTCGCGAAGGAAACTCCGAATGCATGGATTCCGCAACAGTTCGAGAATCCCTCGAATCCGGAGATCCATAAGAAGACGACGGCGGTTGAATTGTGGGAAGACACGGATGGCAAGATCGACATCCTTGTGGCCGCCGTCGGCACGGGTGGCACGATCACCGGCTGCTGCGAAGTGATCAAACCTAAGAAGCCGTCCTTCAAGGCTATTGCCGTGGAGCCGAAAGATTCTCCGGTCATCACGCAGACACTCAATGGCGAAGCCGTGAAGCCGGGCCCGCATAAGATCCAGGGCACGGGCGCGGGCTTCGTGCCGAAGAACCTTCACTTGAAAGATTCCGCGGGCAATCCGCAGATCGTGGAAGCGGTGCAAGTGACGAATGACGACGCCTTTGCCATGGCCCGCCGGCTGGCGAAGGAAGAGGGCATCCTCGTGGGCATCTCCACGGGTGCAAACGTCTGGGCGGCTTTGGAAGTCGCCAAGCGTCCCGAGAACAAGGGCAAAACTATCGTCACGGTGGCTTGCTCCACGGGCGAGCGCTACCTGAGCACGGCCTTGGCCGCCGAGGCGAAGGCGGAAGTGGGCGGCTGATCCCCTGATTGATTTCGCGAAGGCCGATGGATTGATTCCATCGGCCTTTTTGCTGCCCGGATGTCGCTTGGGGATCAGGAATGGCAAAAAACAGCCCAAAATAGCGAAAGATTTTGCTTTTCTCATAGATACGAACACGTAGCTTTGCCCGCCTATGGAATTGACTGTGATTTTGTTGAAGCCTGACTGCGTACAGCGGAACCTGATTGGGGAAGTGATCGGGCGCTTCGAGAAGAGCGGGCTGAAGGTGCGGGCGTGCAAGATGATGCAACTGACGGACGCGTTGCTGAAGGACCACTATTCCCATCTGGCGGACAAACCCTTTTTCCCGGAGATCGCTGGCTTCATGAAGTCGGCCCCAGTGGTCGCAATGATATTGGAAGGCGATAACGTCATCGCCAAGGTGCGTGACATGGTCGGCCCGACAGACTCCACCAAGGCGCCGAAGGGCACCATCCGTGGTGACTTGGGCCGGACGAAGATGGAGAACATCGTACATGCTTCCGATACGCCGGAGAATGCCGCTGCCGAGGTGAAGCGCTTCTTTAAGCAGGAAGAGATTTTCTAAGCGGAGTCCTCCCCAGTGGAGAGTTCTGATTTGTGGCGAACGCGGGATGTTTCATCCCGCGTTTTTGTTTGCGGTAGTAATACGCCAAAGCCGTCCACTTTGAGCCCCAAGAGAGGTTATGTAGTCTGTATTGCTTTTTGCATTCAGGGCGGGTAGCCTTATTTTGCCATCAGGGAGACACATGAAACAGAGCTTTAAAAAGAACTGCCTTTATGCGTACTCCTATCTGGTCCATTGTATTAGTTGCGGTCATTCTGGCTGCCGGACTCCCGTCGGCATTTGCCCGCGCACCCATCGCCACCAATGACACCTACGCCGTCTCCAAAGACGCGACGTTGTCCATCAGCGCCCCCGGTGTCTTGGGGAATGACTTTGACAGCAACAGCCATACGTTGAGCGTATCACCGCTCACTTCACAGACGTTCACCTTCGATGGCATCACGTTTGATCAGGCGTTCACGCCGAACAGCTATAAATCACTCGCCGCAGGAACCTACAGTGATGCCATCGTGACCGTGGTGCCCTCCAACACAGCTAATTCGCTGCCTGGCTTTCCTGATACTACGACTACTTTCTTTGCTTCCCTGTCCATAGGACGACAGTTTGAAGATTCAGCCAGTGCCAGCACTACCAAGGCCCTCAACCTGCCTGCCGGAAACAATGGAACTGCGAACCGGAGCGGGTTTGAGCTGGGCTGGACCTCCGGGGTGATGCTGACCAACCTGACCGGAGATGACTTGGTGGTTTTTGAAGCCGGTTCGGCCGGTTCACCGGAAGCTTATATGGTGCAGGTTCACAACGCGGTGGATGACGTTTGGAGTGCCTGGGTTTATATCGCCCCGCAATCGTTTGCCAACTATAACGGCCAGTCTGACGTCCTCTATTCCACCAAGTTCAACCTCGATGCCTTCGGCATCCCCGCCAATGGCCGGGTGGACGCCATCCGTATTGCCAATATCACCGACGAAGACCGGATGGCCGATCTTTCAGGTGAAGGGGTGGTTTTGCCCGAGGATGCTGGCACGACCAGCACGACCTTGCCCAAGGCTCCTGGTGGTGGCACATACGCAGGCGGTTCGCTCGACCCTGACATCGTCTATGTCGGTGGGTTGCACACGTTAGGCGCGACCATTCCTGCTTATGCCGTCACCAGCGAACTGGGGGCCACGGTGACCGTGAACTCAGATGGCAGCTTCACCTATGATCCGAGCACCTCGGGCACCTTGCAGGCCTTGGGAGCCGGCCAGTCTGCCGAGGACAGTTTTTACTACCTGGTGACCGATGGTTTTTCCGGGCACACCCGGGGCTTGGTGAGTGTGACTGTCTCCGCACCCACAGTTACCCAGCCGATGCTGGTGATCGTGCGCTCGGGCAGCAACGTCATCGTGAAATGGTCCAATACGGCCGCTGATTTCACCTTGGAATCCACGACTTCATTCTCTCCCACCAACTGGCAGGCGGTGGGAATCACTCCGGTGGCAGATGGCTCCGACCTGACCGTCACCGTGGACGCCTCATCCGGCAATGCCTTTTTCCGACTCAAAAAATCTTCAGGGACATGACAGGCTAATACGCTTCCGCAAGTCAAATTTGGCAATATTGAGGGCGCCCCTTGAATGAGGGCGCCCTTTTGTTACTGTGACGCCATGTCGTTTGTGAAAGAGTTCGATGCGCTGCCGTTCCCGGCCCTGTTGGACGTGGCCCGGAGCGCAGGGCGGGAGCGTGTGCGGCAGGTGCTGCAGCGGGCACCGGCCAATCTCGCGGACTTCGCCGCCTTGCTGTCCCCGGCGGCCGGTGAGTCCCTGGAAGAGTTGGGCCGGCGCTCGCAAGTGCTCACACGGCAACGGTATGGCCGCGTCATCCGGCTCTTTGCCCCGCTTTACCTTTCCAACGAATGCATCAATAACTGCAAGTACTGCGGCTTCTCCCGGGATAATCCCATCCTGCGCGTGACGCTCTCGGTGGAGGAAGTCATGAACGAAGCGCGGGCCTTGAAAGAGCAGGGGTTCCGCAACGTGCTCGTCGTCGCGGGGGAACACCCCAAGTTTGTTTCCAATGGTTATCTGGCCGATTGCACCCGCGCCCTCCATGCCGAGATGCCCAGTGTCTCGCTGGAAGTCGGGCCGATGGAGACGGAAGAATACCGGCCCATCGTAGAGGCCGGGGCGGATGGCCTGGTGGTCTATCAAGAAACGTATGACCGCGGCCTCTACGCCGAGATGCACACGGCGGGGCCGAAGCGCAATTTCGACTGGCGCCTGGAAACGCCGGAGCGGGCTTATGCCGCCGGGTTTCGTCGCTTGGGCATCGGCGCATTGTATGGTCTGGCCGACTGGCGTTATGAAGCCATCTCGGTGGCCGCCCACGCGCAATACTTGCTGCGCCATTGCTGGAAATCACAGGTGACGATTTCCCTCCCGCGCTTGCGGCCTTGCGCGGGCGAATTCCAGCCGTTGACGCATTTGGGTGATCGCGAGCTGGCCCAATTGATCTGTGCCTTCCGCCTGTTTTTGCCCGATGTGGGTCTGGTGCTTTCCACCCGGGAACCGGCGCGTTTGCGCGATGGCCTGATGCCGCTGGGCATCACCATGATTAGTGCGGGCAGCCATACGGAACCGGGCGGCTACACCGGGGCCGGGAAGGACCGCATCCATCGCACGGAGAAGGGGCGCATCGTGGAACTGGCCTCCGGCGCGAGCGAGTGGTCAGCGGTGCCCGAACGCAGCACGAATGCGACTGGACAATTTGACATTGCGGATGAACGTTCTCCGCAAGAGGTGGCTGAGGTCTTGCGCCGCCTGGGATACGAACCAGTCTGGAAAGATTGGGATGCCGCGCTGACGGCTTAGCTGGATCGATGAACCGCGCTTTAAAACTTGGCTGTTTGTTGCTGGGCCTGCTCCTGCCGGTGTGGACCTGGAGCGCGGAGAACAAGGTTTTGTATTGCGTGGTCTGCAGCCAGCAGATCAAGCCGGGACCATATTGGAACTACATCCTGCCCACGACCAAGAAAGAGGTCTTCATCTGCCCGGAGTGCAAGGAACTGAAGCAGAACTGTACCATGTGCGGCCTGCCGGTGAAACCTGAGGTGGAGAAGACCGGTGATGGCCGTTACTTCTGCGCGCAAGATTATCCGAACGCTGCCGTGAAGGATGAGGATATCCGCCAGATCTTCGTGAGTGTTACCGGGGACTTGTTGCAGATGACCGGCGGGAAGATGACGCTGCGCCATCCCTCGGTGACGCTGAACATCTTCGATGTGGATTATTGGAACATAAAGGACGGACAGCGCAATGCCGCGGCCAATCAACGGCACGGCATGGCGTCTTCCCGCCCGGTCGGCGGCGGGTTTGCCCACACAATTCTGCTGTATCGCGGCCTGTGGAAGGATGAGATGGCGGCGGTGTGTGCCCATGAATACACCCACTTGTGGATCAATGAGAACAAGCCCAAGGACCGCACCATCGAGCCGCAGACCATCGAGGCCGTATGTGAGGTCGTGGCGCTGGCGCTCATGGAGCAGACCCGTCGGGATGGCCAGATCAAGAACATCATGGAGAACAGCTACACCCAGGGGCGCATCTCCACAGCGGCCAAGTTCTATAAGGTGCACGGATTGGGCCGCATCCTGGACTGGGTGAAAGACGGCCGGGAACCGATGCTGGACGAGGTTGACTTCAAGTTGACTTACAACGATCCGCCCGTGCCGGCTTTTTGGTCAACCGGACCGAAGGTGAACCGCACCACCTACGACCGCTTGCAATTGAAGGGTGTGATCGTGACGAAGGAAAAGACCGTGGCGTTGATCAACGGCAAGACCTTCATGAAGGATGAGACGGTCGAATTGGAAGTGGCCGGGAAAAAACGTTCGGTCAAAGTGCTGGAGATATTGGCTGACTCGGTACGAATACAGTTGGATGGCCAGCCGGAACCAGTGGAGTTGTTGCGTGAATGAGTATGGCCATGAGTGAACCGAATACAGTGATCGCGAACGGGCGTCCGCTGCCGCTGGACCAGCCCTGTCTGTTGACTGATTTTCTCACCCGCCAGCAGTTGCTGCCGCGCAGTGTCGTGGTGGAACTGAACGGGGAGGCAGTGCCGCCTTCCGAGTTTTCCGCGCGAATGGTCCAGCCAGGGGACAAGCTTGAGATCGTCCGTATTGTTGCTGGTGGTTGAGCGGAGGCTGAGGCCGAAATTTTTTCATGGATTGGCGGACAAAAAATGCCTCAACGGGTTGACGTTTTCGCCATTTTATCGCAAGTAGGTCTCTATGAAGTTGAAGTTCGAGACGTTTTACCGCGGATTCATGACCGTATGCCTGTTGCTGCTGTTATGGTCCTTCTATGCCAGCGCACAGACCACCAATGAAGCAGCTGCCGCTAATACCACGGCGTCAGCGACCAATAATCCGGCAGTACCCCCCCTGCCAGACGATGGTGAAACCAATCTTCTGGATGCCATCAGCAAGGATTACCTCACCTTTGGACTGGACAAATTCCCGATGATGACAGAGACAACTTTTTTTGGCAATCCACTTTGGAAGTATGCAGCTTCTTTGATCTACATCTTTCTGGCGTTTTACATTTCGAAGCTGCTGGATTATCTCGTCGGTGTTTTTCTCAAACAATGGGCGAAGAAGACCAGCACACAGTTCGATGATCTGCTGCTGGAACTGGTGCATGGACCAGTGAAGATCGTCAGTTTCGTCATCTTCCTGCACATCGGCCTGAGCGTCTTTGACTGGCCGGACATCATCGAGAAAGTCCTGTCCAAGGGTTTGCTCATCGTCGTGGCGGTTTCGTTGACCTACATGGTCATGAAGCTTGTGGATCTGTTCATGGGTTATTGGCGCGACAAGGCCAAACATGAGGAGGACCGGGCCTTTGATGACCAGCTCTACCCGATCATCCGTAAGAGCCTGAAGGTGTTTATCGTGGTGGTGTCCGTGCTGGTGACATCATCCAACCTCGGCGTGAATATCACGGCGGCGATCGCTTCTTTGTCCATCGGCGGTCTGGCCATCGGCCTGGCGGCTCAGGATACGCTGGCAAACCTGTTTGGTGCCGTCGCCGTGTTTTTGGACAAGCCTTTTCGTATCGGGGACCGCATCCAGCTCGATGCCGTGGATGGTACTGTGGAGACCGTCGGCTTGCGCAGCACGCGCGTGCGCAATCTGGATGGGTTTCTCGTCACCATCCCGAACAAGACGATGGGCAATGCCACCATCACGAACGTGACCCGGCGTCCGACCATCAAGACCACGATGTTCATCGGGGTGACCTATGATACCCCGCATGCCAAGCTGCAAAGGGCGGTGGACATCCTCAAAGATGTCTACAGCAAGCATGAGAAGACCCAGGACTTGTTGGTGAGCTTCAATCGTTTCGGCGCCTCATCCTTGGACATCCAGGTGGTCCACTGGTGGAACAATACGGATCATCGCGAGTATCTCTCGGGCATGCACGTGATGAACCTCGAGGTGAAACGCCGGTTCGACGAAGAGCAGATCGAGTTCGCCGTCCCGACGCAGACGGTCTATCTGCGGCAGGATTCCGAGTGGAAACTGACCAACGATCTGCCCGGTGCGGACAATAAGGAAAAGGTCGGCTGATTTTCGGTGCCGATACCGCAAATGCATTTGGCAAAATGACGGGCTGGGTTAAGTTGCACCTGCATGACCAAAACTGACAACCCGGCATTGCAGGCATTCGTGGTGGCTCTACCTCAACGCCTGGAGTTTGCCCAAGTGTTGATCAGCCGCCGGGAGAATGCCTTCGAGCTGCGGCACGTGGAGGATTCTGCCGCCACGGATTCAGTGCTGGAACTGGTGGCGATCGAATCGCTCAGGAATCTGGCGAATCACACCCAGGCCGGAGCCTTCCGACCTTTGAAGTCCGCGCCCAATTTGAGAAACGGCTGGCGGGCGCTGGCTCATTCTGCGGAAGAACTCGAGACGGCGTTGGCACATCTTTATCCGGGCGCGTTGGCGGATTGGTATGCGGCCCGCCAGATTCCGGTTCCGGTCACGCATTATCGCGACTACGTCAACCGCCAGACCGGCATGTATCGCATCACCCAGATGCTGAGCGACACCCAGGTGCGAGATGTGGCACTTGCGGCGTGTCATCGGGATTCCTGCCTGAAGCAGCGTTTATGGGGCGGACCGGAGCTGCCCGGAGACAGTCTGGTGGAGAAGAGCCTGATTCCCTGTCTCGAACTGTGTCCAATGTTGTTGGAGTTCGCACGCAAATCCATGCGACTGGAGCAGGAGGAAAAAGCAGTGACGAAGCTCTCCGAAGGGGATCTGCTAACCTTGCTGGCCGCCGTCGATTGGGCCTTGGCACAACCGCCACCGGACGGACGCGAAGCGGATTTTGCGGTCCCGGAGAATTCCCGACGGTTGCGGCGCCTGAAAATCGTGCTGGAACGTTGGCTTGCCGAAGTTCCTAAAAAAGAGGAGAAAGGGTGAAGCCATGAAACGTATTATGCTCATCGGCCAGAGGTTGCTGTTCGCCACAGTCCTGCTGGTTTCGCTGTCCGCCGGGGCGCAAGACCAGGGCAAGACGGAGGAGGCCGACAAAGCTTGGCAGGAGTTTTTGAAGGCTTCACGGCCACCAGGTGGCCCGCCGCCGGAGTGGAAGGGAAAAGACCCGACACCGGAACAGATCATCGCCTACGAGATGAACAACGGTCTGCTCACGGCCAAGGCAGCCGATTTGGCCCGGGCTTTCTATGAGAAATTTCCGGCTCATCCCAACGCCAAGATTGCCCGGGAGAAGGAACTCAAGCTGAATGAAACTTCCGTGCAATTGGGCAACACCAACCGCATGGTGCGGTTGCAGGAGCTGCGCCAGTCCCTTCTGAATTCATCCGACATCTCGGAAGATGAGCGGATCCGCCTGCGTCTGCTGCATGTGCAGCAGGATGCCCGGGCGCTGCGCAGCGCGGGCACACCAGCGGTCATGGACGCGATGGAAAAAGGCGCACGGCAGCTGATCAAGGAGTTTCCCGGCCGCAACGAGCCTTACAATCTGTTGGTCCAGCTCGCCATCGCGGCGGCACAGGACGAGGATATTCCCCGGGCTCAAAGGTTGGCAAAGGAGATCGAGGCATCCAATTTGCCGGTCGCCGCGAAGAATATCGTCCGCAACCAGCTCAAACGTTATGACGCCGTGGGGAAACCATTCGTGTTCATCGCGCTGGGTTTGGACGGCAAGGAGATCAACTTGGAGAAACTGAGGGGCAAAGTGGTGTTGCTCGATTTCTGGGCGAGCTGGTGTGGCCCCTGCATGGCGGAAGTTCCGAACATGAAGAAACTCTATGCCGAATACCGCACCCAGGGTTTTGAGATTATCGGGGTGAACATGGATCAGGAGCTGGACGTGCTGAAAAGCACGGTGGAGAAACACGGCATGAACTGGCTGCATCATTTTGACGCGGCGAATCCGGATGGCGGCTGGGCGGCCAAGTATGGCATCTCGGCGATTCCAACCATGTGGCTCATCGACAAGCAGGGCAGGCTGCACGACCTTAACGCTCGGGAGGATCTGGAAGCGAAGGTGAAGAAGTTGCTCGCGGAAAAGGCACCATGAGCCGCGGGCTTTCTGTTTGTCAGCGCGTCCGGTTGCGGGCTTAATCCAACGAGATATGGATTGGCTGCAAAACCTCGTCTTTCCCGGCGGCAAGTTTCTCGGGATCGAGTGGCATGTCTGGAAAGTGGTCGGCTGGGTGGGGAACATGGTGTTCTTCTCCCGCTTCATCGTGCAGTGGTATGCCACCGAGAAGTTGAAGAAGGTGGTAGTCCCCTCCGCCTTCTGGGTGCTGAGCCTGATTGGTTCGCTGCTGTTGCTGAGCTATGCGTTGTTTTACCAGAAAGATTCCGTGTTCATCTGGGCCTACGCATTCACCTGGATCCCTTACATCCGCAATCTGATCATCCACAAGCGGCACAAGGAAGCGCACCTCAACTGTGCCGAGTGCGGCACGCGCTGCCCGCCGAAATCCAATTTCTGTTTTGAATGCGGTTCGCCCTTGCTGCCGGACGGAGATCATCCGCCCGCCAAGGCGAACTGAACGGACCAATGCGCATCCTGCTGGTCAATGAAAGTGCCCGCTGCCACACCGGCGGCGCCAATCGCGTGGTGGTGGAGACGCTGGGCCTGCTGGCCAGTGCCGGGCATGAGGTGGCGCTGGCCTACTGGGATGGGCAGGGCAGCGAGGTATCCTGCCCCGTGTATCGTTTTTCCTTGGGCGTGGGAGACAGTATTCTGCAATCACGTTGGGAGGAGATACTTCGTGATTTCCGGCCGGACATCGTGCAGGTACATCAGATGGATCATCCTTTCTTTCTGCAAGCGGCGGGAGCAAGTGTGGCCATGGTCCGCTTCCTGCATGACCAGAGCTGGTTCTGCTCGGCGGGGGACCGCATGGTGGACGGGTATGAAGCCTGCCATCGCCCTCATGGCGCGGCCTGCCTGTGGCATCATTACGCCAGCGGCTGCGGCGGCAAGAATCCGGCGGGCAACTGGGAGCGCTGGCAACGGGTGCAGCGCAACCTTACACAAGGAAGACAGCAACGTTTCCAGGTGGCCTCCGAATTCATGGCGAGCGGATTGGTGGAGAACAGTATCTCGCGTGATGCGATTGATGTGGTGTCGCTGTATGCGAAGGAGCCGCGGGTGAAGGCCGAGACCGTTCCCGGAAGAATTGTGGTCGCCTCACGACTGGTGCCCGCGAAGGGGGTGCATCTCGTGGTGGAGGCGATGAGTGAGGTGCGTGACGTCGCGTGCTCGCTCGTCATCGCCGGTGACGGACCAGAGCGTGCGCGACTGGAAGCAGAGGCGAAACGATTTGGGGTGACGGAGCGGGCCCATTTTCTGGGCGAGGTTTCACCAGCGCAGGTCGATGAAGAGATCGCGAGGGCAGAAGTGGTGGTGACGCCGACTTTGCGGCCGGAACCGTTCGGATTGATCGGCCCGGAGGCGATGGCTCACGGCAAGCCGGTGGTGGCATTTGCTGGCGGAGCGACACCTGAATGGTTGCAAAATGGTGTGAATGGAGTCATGTTATCCGTGCGGTCGGTGCTTGAACTAAGGTCTGCCTTGTCAAACCTGTTCAGTGACCGGGCGCAACTGCAAGCCATGGGAAAAAATGGCCATCAAATGTGGAGGAAGAAATTCTCAGCGGAAATTTATATTCAACGGCTGCTCGCCTCGTTTGAACGCATTGTCCAAAACACCCGTCCAAAGTAATGAATGAATCACACTATGGGACTTCCAGAGCGAGGGCAGCAGAAGGTAAAGGAATAACAATCTTCGGCCATTAGTTTGGCTGGATTACAATGGGAAAACGGAGCAACTTACGACTATGAAACTAATCCTATCAACGCACAACGTAACCCTCACCAAGGCGATCGAGGACCATATCATGGAGCGCCTTGACAAGTTGGAACATTTCGACCGGTGGGCGATCAACGCGCGTGTGATCCTGGAGCATGACAATACCAAGGTGCCGGAGAAGCAATACAGCGTCTCCATGCGCCTCGTGGTGCCGGGTCCTGATCTTTTCGCCGAAGATACGGAGAGCGATCTCTACACGGCAGTGGACAAGGTGGCCAAGAAGATCGAGCAGCAGATCCGCAAAAACCACAGCAAGCGGAAGGCGCGGAAGCAGACCCAGGCTTCCCGCAGCAAGCGCGCCCGTCAGGAGGCTGCGCTCAAGTAACGAATCCAATGTTTGAATCCAGCCCGCGCTGCACTATGGTCAGCGCGGGCTGATTTGTTTTCATGCTGCTGCGCTCACGCATATTATTGCCAGTGACCGCTCCGCCGATCGAAGACGGCGGAGTATGGGTACGTGATGGACGCATCGCGGCCTCCGGCATGTGGGCAGACATGGTTGCATTGGCTGCAGATGCTGAAGTGGTGGATCTGGGAGAAGTCATCCTGATGCCCGGTCTGATCAATGCCCATGCCCATTTGGAATATACCGGTCTGGCGGGCCAGTTCACGGGCACGAAGGGATTCTCTCAATGGATACGCAGCATCAATTCGGCGAAGCAGAAAGTGTCGCCGGATGTCGCGACTGAACAATGGCTCACCGGTGCGGCGATGCTGGTGCACAGCGGAGCCACCACGGTGGCTGACATCCAGACGCTGGCTGGGGCTCAGTCAGCCAACCCCAAACTTACTCCCCTGCGGGTGATTCCGCTCATCGAGATGACCGGCGTCATCCGCCGACGTGTGCCAGCAGAATTGTTGCAGGAGGCAGAGCAGTTGCTGGGGACGGGTCCGATGGGGGGCGGGTTCTCGCCGCACTCACCGTATGCGACTTTGCCGGGCTTGTTGGAGCTGTGCGCCCAGCGCGCGCGGGAAACCGGCCGTATCAACGCCATCCATGTGGCGGAGTCGGCCGAAGAGTTCGAGATGTTTGTGCATCGTCGCGGGCCGCTCTATGAACTCATCGCTGGCTTGGGCCGTCCGATGAAGGATTGTGACGGACGGACACCTTTGCAGCATATCGCCCGCTATGGTCTCTTGCAGCAGCAGACCTTGGTGGTGCATGCCAATTACCTGACGGATGCAGATATGTCGTTATTGGCTGATAGCGGTGCCAGTGTCGTTCATTGCCCGGGGTCTCATGAATTCTTTGGTCACCAGCCATTTCGTTACGCAGAGTTGCGGCAAAGGGGCGTGAATATTTGTCTCGGTACCGACAGTCTGGCGACGATGAATGGCGAGGGCGATCGGCCGCCGGAGTTGAACATGCTGGCCGAGTTGCGCCGTTTCCGCTTAAAGCATCCTGAAGTGGTGGCGCGTGATATCCTGGCGATGGCGACGGTCAACGGGGCGAGGGCACTGGGATTGGAGCATGAATTGGGCAGCTTGAATCCAGGTGTGCGTGCGGATGTGATTGCCTTGCCATACAAGGGCAGTATCAAACAGGCGGAGGCAGCGATTTTCTCAACGGAAGCACGGGTGGAAGCGAGTTTCATCGGTGGACGCCGCGTCAAATGATGAGCATGACAGAAGAAAAAACAAAACGAGTCGCAATCGTCACAGGCGCAGCCGGTGGCTTGGGAGCCGCCGTGGTGGAAGAGTTGGTACAGCGTGGCTGGTCTGTAGCAGCAGGGTGGCATCGCAAAGCATTAATCGAGACAGATAACGTCATGCCGGTGGCATTGGATGTGACCTCAACTGAAAGCGTGACGATGGCGCTGGATCAGGTTTTGACGCGTTGGGGGCGCATCGATCTGCTGGTGAACAATGCGGGCCTGACCATCAATCAAACTTTGCCGCAGACTTCGGATGAGGATTGGGAGCGCGTGATGGATGTGAGCCTGCGTGGCGCATTTCTATGCTCCAAGGCCGCCATCCGCAGCATGCTTAAGCAGCGTTCCGGACATATCATCAACATCTCCAGCTTTGCGGCCCGCTCCGGTCCGCGCGGGCAAGTAGCTTATACTTCGGCCAAGGCGGCGTTGATCGGGTTCACGCAATCACTCGCCAAGGAAAGCGGTTCTCGCGATGTGCAGGCGAATGTGATCTTGCCGGGAGTGTTGCCGACGCCAATGACAGAAGAGCTGCCCGCCGAGGTCATGACGGCTTTTGCCGAGGCGAATGCGCTGGGTCGCATCAATGAAACCGGTGAGGTGGCCCGCTTCATCGCGTTGCTGGCGGAGATGAAGAATGTTTCCGGTCAGGTCTTCCAGCTCGACAGCCGCATTGCACCTTGGACCTGAACCAGCATAATAGCCGCACCGTGGCGTCGAAGAAACATAGCCTGTCCGGTTCGCTGGATGACCAGCTCGATGAGATCATCGAGTTGGGCTTGATGCGTCATCTGCGCGAGGTGGATTCACCGCAAGGGGTGAAGATCCAGGTGGAAGGCAGCGAGTGCCTGAATTTTTCCTCCAACGACTATCTCGGGCTGGCGAATCATCCGATCCTCAAGGAAGCGGCCATCAAAGCGGTCGAGAAATACGGCGTAGGCTCGGGGGCTTCACGGCTGATCTGTGGCAATATCCGGCCGCATGTGGAGCTGGAAGAAACCATCGCGGCCTTCAAAGGCACCGAGGCGGCATTGGCGTTCTCTTCCGGTTACGCTGCGGCCGTTGGCACCATCAGTGCCTTGGTGGGGCGTGATGATGTGGTGATCCTCGACAAGCTGGCGCATGCCTGTCTGATCGATGGCGCACGGCTGTCGGGAGCCAAGCTGAGAGTGTTCGCGCACAATGATCTGCAAAAACTGGAGACGATCCTCAAGTGGACGACGCGTTTTCAGGGAGAGTCCAATCAGGCCAAGCGCATTCTGGTTATCACGGAAAGCGTCTTTTCCATGGATGGCGATCTGGCGCCATTGAAGAACATCGCAGAGCTGACGCACCAATACGGTGGCTGGTTGCTGGTGGATGAGGCGCATTCGGTGGGCTTGTTTGGTGAACAGAGAAGGGGGCTGGCCGAAGCCTTCGAGATGCATGATGACATCGATATTCATTTCGGCACGCTGGGCAAAGCCATCGGTGCGGCGGGCGGTTATGTGGCGGGGAATGCCACGCTCATCAATTTCCTGCTCAACAAGGCGCGCAGTTTTATCTTTTCCACTGCGCCCTTGCCAGCGACAGCCGCGGCGGCCTCGGCAGGTATCCGTTTGATTCAAAGCGAAGAAGGGGAGACGCGGCGGCAACGCGTCTGGTCGTTGATCGACCATTTGAAATCAGAGCTCTTAGCGCAAGGCATCACTCCGCCGCCGACGCAGAGTGCGATCCTGCCGGTTTTATTGGGCCGGGAGAATCGGGCGCGCAAGGTTGCGGCGGAGTTGCTCAAGAAAGGCATTTACGTGCCGGCCATCCGGTATCCCACGGTGGCGATGGGCAAGGCGCGCTTGCGGGTTTCGATGACGGCGAACCATGAGATCGAGCAGATCAAGTTGCTCTGTCGCATCATGGCGGAGACGATGCATGAATTTCCGGAAGGATGGACTGATGAAGACGCCCGCCAGACTTGACCAGCAATACGTCTGGCATCCGTTCACCCAGATGCGCGATTGGCTGCGCACGGAGCCGATTGTCATCGCGTCGGGCAAGAGAGCGGTGTTGCGGGACACCAAGGGCAAAGAATATCTCGATGGCAATGCCTCCATCTGGACGAACCTGCACGGGCACGCGCATCCGAAGATCAATGCGGCGATCAAGAAACAGCTCGGCAAGATATCGCACAGCTCGGCTTTGGGACTGGCGAATGAACCGGCGTCCTTTCTGGCAGAGCGATTGGTGAAGGCGGCGAATACTGGGAAGAAAGGCAAAAGCGCGCACTTTGCCAAAGTGTTCTATTCAGATGACGGTTCCACGGCGTTGGAAGTGGCGTTGAAGCTGGCGTATGAGTTCACGCGACGCACCGGGAAGAGCAAGAAACCCAAGTTTCTATCGCTCCAAGGTGCGTATCATGGCGACACGGTAGGGGCGGTTAGCGTCGGTCATATCGACCTTTTTCACAAAGCGTATTCGGGGCTGTTATTTCCGGCGGACAAGGTGATGGCCCCCTATTGCTACCGGTGCCCATTCAACAAAGCCAAGGCAGAACGGGCGGATGCGCGGACGTATCGCAAATGCAACTGGGAATGTGTGGACAAGGTGGAACAAGCTTTTGTTCAGCAGAAGAAAAAGGGGAATGCTTACGCTGGATATGTGTTCGAGCCCTTGATGCAAGGGGCGGCGGGCATGGTGCCGCAGCCTTCGGGTTGGCTGAAGAAAACAACTGATATCGCCAAGGCGCATGGGGCATTACTCATCGCGGATGAGGTGATGACGGGGTTTGGGCGCACGGGTATCAGTTGCCGGGTGCATCGGGACGCGATCATCCGGGCGGAGAACCGGCCGGTGAGCAAGACGCTCTTCGCCTGCCAACGACCGGAAGTGGAACCGGACTTCCTTTGTCTGGCCAAGGGACTGACGGGTGGTTATCTGCCGATGGCGGCTACACTCACCACCCAGGAAATATTTAATGCCTTTCTTGGTGAGTATCACGAGTTCAAGACTTTCTTCCATGGGCATAGTTACACTGGGAACCAGTTAGGGGCAGTGGCTGGGTTGGCCAGCCTTGATTTGCTGGAGGGAAAGCAATCTTTGCGTGCCCGGGCGGTTTTACAGCAAACCATGCATGAGGCATTGAAGATTCTTTGGGCTTCGCCGCATGTAGGGGATGTGCGGCAAGTGGGGTTGGTGGCAGGCATCGAGTTGGTCAAGGACTGGCGCACACGGAAGCCATTTGACCTTAAGGAACAAGCGGGTATCCGGGTATGTGCGGCCATGGCCAAACGGGGTGTGCTGACGCGACCCATTGGCAGTATAATCGCCCTGATGCCGCCGTATTGCACAACACCCGTGCAGATAAGTCGGATGGTGTCGGTGTTGCTGGAAGCCATCGAAGAGACTTTTCCAAAAACCAAGCAATCATGAGCGTGCCCAAAAAATCAGCGAAGAAAAAGGGTGAGTGGGATCCGAAGAAGTGGCGGAATCGCTGTGCCTGGTGTGCGGCAGTCATCAAACCGAATGACCCTGCTTTTGCCATCAGTATCAGCTTGCGCCCGGAAGCGTTCAAAGAGTTTGCTCCGGGCAGTGTACAGCCTTTATTGCTGTTTTCAGCGGGAAAGACAGTGGCGATGATGGTCGTCACGGAAGATTCCCCGGCCAAGAAGGCGGGGAAAGATGCGATGTTCCAGCTTTGCTCCAAGGATTGTGCGCAGAAGCTACAAGTGGCGTTACAGCAAGAATTGGGATAACTTTTCATGCATTTTGCCCATTGAGAGCTTGCGGCAGGCATGACCACGCGGCATAAATCGCCGCGCGAGATGATGCTGTGCAGTCATAAGTTGGATTTGGCTTTCATTGGCAGCAGTGTCTCCGGTGCCCGAACTCCCGGGCGTCGTCTTTCCCTGTCTTCAACAAGGGTAACTTCAACCGCAGCTTCCTGACATGACCCAAGCTTCAATTGTAGCCAGCCGGACACAAAGAAGAGTCCGCTTGCCGACTCGGCCATCACGTCTCCGGTCATTGATTACCTCAAGCACCTGCACCAATCGTATGCCGAGGTGCAGACGGGCAATGTCGCGACGTACATCCCTGAGCTGGCGAAGGCGAATCCGGACTGGTTCGGGATCTGCATCGTCACGGCGGGCGGGCATGTTTACGAGGTGGGTGACAGCCAGCAGGAGTTCACGATCCAATCCATCTCCAAGCCGTTCGTCTATGGCATGGCGCTGGAGGACAACACGCGGGCGGTGGTGATGTCCAAGGTGGGCGTGGAACCGACGGGCGATGTGTTCAATGCCATCAGCCTGGAGCAGGGGACGGGAAGGCCGCGCAATCTGATGATCAATGCCGGTGCGATCGCCACAGCAGGTCTGATCGCGGGCAAGACGCAGCAGATCCGTTTCAACCGCGTTTTGCAGACATTTTCCGCACTGGCAGGGCGGACCTTGAAGCTAGATGAAGAGGTGTATCGTTCCGAGAGTGAGACGGGGCATCGGAACCGGGCCATCGGCCACATGCTGCGTAACTTTGACATCCTGACCGAACCGCCGGAGCCAGTGGTGGACCTGTATTTCAAGCAGTGCTCCATCTCAGTGACGTGCCGGGACTTGGCGGTGATGGCAGCAACGCTCGCTAACCGGGGCATCAACCCGGTGACGGGCAAACAGGCCATGCGCGGTGAGTATGTGGAGAGCGTCTTGAGCGTGATGGGCTCGTGCGGCATGTACGATTATGCTGGTGAGTGGATCTATCGTGTCGGTATGCCAGCCAAGAGCGGTGTGGCGGGCGGTATCATCGCGGTGCTGCCGGGGCAGATGGGCATTGGCGTTTTCTCCCCGCGACTGGATGAGCATGGCAACAGCGTGCGCGGCATCAAAGTGTGCGATGCCATTTCGCGGCATCTGGACCTGCACCTGTTCAATACACCTTTGGCGGGCCGTTCCGTGATCCGGTTGCGGTTCAATGGTGCGGAAGTGAATTCAAGCCGGGTGCGAACGGCGGAAGAGGCCAAGTTGTTGCGGGAGCATGGCCGGGCTATCTTGGCATATCAGTTGCAAGGGCAGCTGGCTTTTTCAACGGCGGATGTCGTGGTGCGTGACATCATGGAAAACATGACCGGGATGGAGTATCTGGTGCTGGATTTCAAGCACACTTTGGGTTTGAACGAGAGCGCCAGCCATCTGATTTATGATCTGGTGGTCAAGTTGGCAGAAATGGACAAGCCGGTGCTGTTCACCAACACGGGCAAAGTTCCGGGCTTGCGCCGGTATATGCGCATCAAGCTGAAGGACCGGTTTGAGCGGCTCTACCAGACCTTTCCTGACATGGATCCGGCTTTGGAATGGTGCGAGAACCAGATCTTGGGCCAGTACTTGCCGGTGTGGTCCTCGGAACTGGATGGCGTGGCGGAGGATTTCGAGCTGTTTGAGGGGTTGGATGCCAAGCAGCGTGAAGTGATCAAAAAACTGCTGGTGCATAAAAAGTTTCAACGCGGGGAAGTGATCGTCAGGTTCGGAGATGAAGCGAAGGAGCTGTTCTTTCTGCGTTCCGGCAGCACCAGTGTGACTGTGACTTTGGCCAGCGGACAGGAGAAGCGCATCGCGACCTTCTCGCCGGGCATGGCGTTCGGGGAGATGGCGATGCTGGACCGGGCACCACGTTCTGCGGTCGTGACGGCGGACACGGATGTGCGGTGCGAACTGCTGAAGCTCGAGGATTTTGAGGCTATGGGGAAAACGCACCCGGACATCAAGATCACTTTGCTCAGGAATCTGGCCCTCGGGCTCTGCCGCAAGCTGCGGAAGGCGAATCGGGAGATCAGTGTTTACGATTATTGAGGGAGGACCGGTTTGCGGATGTATTTCGCCGCTTGCAGTTCTGGAGGCGCATGGCAAAACTCGCGCATCATGAAATCTCCAGTGCTCCTTTGCACCCTGTTGTTGTCTGCGTCCTTTCTGCACGCAGCGGATTCGCCCAAGGCTCCTTCGCCTGATGACCAATACAAGAAGCTCACTCCGGACTCGATGGAGCAGCCGGGTGTGCCGAAGGGAAAGGTCACGGAATACGAGTGGAACGACAGCAAGATCTACCCGGGAACGGTGCGGAAGTATTCCGTGTATGTCCCGGCGCAGTATGATGCGAGCAAGCCCGCGTGCGTGTTCGTCTGTCAGGATGGCGTGATGTACAAGGCGCCGACGGTGTTCGACAATTTGATCCACAAGAAGGAGATGCCGGTGACGATCGGCATCTTCATCCGGCCGGGTGACAAGCCGTTGAAGCCGGGTGAACCACCGCGCAAGCGTCCGGATGGGCGTCCGGCATCACCGGCGAACCGCAGTGTGGAATACGACACATTGAGCGATGTGTATTCCAAGTTCCTGCTGGAGGAGATTTTGCCGGAAGTGGGCAAGAAGTATAACCTGACGAAGGATCCAGAGGGTCGGTGCATTGCGGGCAGCAGCTCAGGCGGCATCTGTGCGTGGACGGTGTGTTGGGAGCGGCCGGACCAGTTCCGCAAGTGTTTCACGACGGTGGGCAGCTTCACGAACATTCGTGGGGGGAACAAGTATCCTGAACTTGTTCGCAGCTCGGAGAAGAAACCGATCCGCATTTTTCAACAAGATGGTTCCAATGACATCGTGAACCAGTTCGGCTCTTGGCCGGAAGCGAACAAGGCGATGGCGGCGGCGCTGAAGGAGAAGGGATATGACCACAAGTTCGTGTTCGGCGAAGGTGTGCATAGCGCGAATCACGGCACGCAGCTCTTTCCGGAGGCGATGCGGTGGATGTGGCGGGATTATAAGAAATGAGCTTGTAAGGGAAGAATGAACAGCAGGATCGCCCGTCCGCTTGACCGTTCAAAATAGAGTTTAAGGGTGGGCTGTGTCCTGGCCGATTCCGCCGCAACTTGATTGCTTGTCTTTTCGGGTTTCGCCCAGGCGATGTGGGCCGGACGGAATTGACTCAAGTGGGCGCTAATTTCTTCATTCAGCAAGCTAGGCAAAGCTTCTTCGCTGACATCTGCAGGCGAAGACAAAAATTTGTCAGGCAGAGTCGGGACGAGTTGACAGGATTGTACGATATGATCAAGCGCAGCTTGGTCCGCCTGGAAAGCGAAAATCCACGATCCATCAACGCCGGTGAAACCTTTGCCAGTCAGGTTTGTGATGCCAGCGGGCAAGGGACGGAGCACTAGTGCTTCAAAGCGCTGTTTTGGCTGGCCGGACCACCAACCGTAACCCAGCACGATGAGTGCGGGCAACAACCACAGGGCAAGGCTGAGGATGGGTAGTTTTGCGGCCAGTCTTAAGGAACGGCATAGCTGATACTGTGCCAAGCAGAGTATCAAGGTGATCAATGGACCCGGTATCAGCAAGGGAGAGAAGATCGAAGTGCCGAGGAAGATGGCCGCGATGGTGGTTGCCGAAAAGAAGACCGCTCCTAGTACGCCTAAGCGCGCCGGGTGGAGGGAGCTTTGTGCTGGCTGAACCCCTTCTGGCATTTATCAAAAGATTCCACATCAAAGCCGACTGGGCAATATTCCAGGAAGAAAGATTGTCGTTCAACAGTTTAACTTACATGCTTTTGTCTAATCAATGAAAGCCACCGTGTTCAATCTCTGCCTGTTATTGGTTTGCTGTGTTTTACCTCGTACGATTGCAATCGAAGCAGCCGAGCTCAAGACTAAGAATGTCATCTTCATCACTCTGGACGGTTTGCGCTGGCAGGAGGTTTTCACGGGGGCTGAGGAGCTTTTGCTTAGCAAGGAAAACGGCGGAGTGAAGGATACGAATGCAGTGCGGCAGGCGTATTGGCGCGAGACGCCGGAGGCGCGGCGCGAGGCTTTGATGCCGTTCTTGTGGGGTGTAGTGGCGAAGCAGGGGCAATTGCTGGGCAACACGAACAAGGGTAATGCGGTGCGGGTGACGAATGGGATGAATTTTTCCTATCCGGGTTACAACGAACTGCTGTGCGGTTTTCCTGACCGGCGGATCAACAGCAATGCGAAGCGGCCGAATCCGAATGTGACGATGCTCGAATGGTTGAACGGCAAGCCGGCGTTCAAGGGCAAGGTGGTGGCGTTTACCTGCTGGGATGTGTTTCCGTATATCATCAACGTAGATCGAAGCGGTCTGCCGGTGTATGCGGATATCGAGTCTTTTCAGAAGCTGCCCAAAGGGGGCAACAATGACCTGTTGCGCGAGTTGGCGACTGATTCCGTCCAAGTATTCAAGGGCGTATTGCCGGATTCATTCGTCTATCACGCGGCCGTGGAGAATCTGCGCACGCAAAAGCCACGGCTGATGTATCTGTCCTTTGGCGATACGGATGATTGGGCGCATGAAGGGCGTTATGATCTGGTGCTGGAATCGGCACGACACGCGGATGGAATGATCAAGAAGCTGTGGGACACGGTGCAATCGCTGCCCGAATACCAGGACAAGACAACGTTTGTCATCACAGTGGATCACGGCCGGGGAGCGGGCAAGACTGATTGGAAGAATCACGGCGCAGCGACCATCGGGGCGGACCATATTTGGCTGGGGGCGTTGGGGCCTGATACACCGGCGTTGGGTGAGCGGACGAATCTCAGCAATTACGGACAGAATCAAGTGGCGGCAACCGTGGCGGCATTTCTGGGGCTGGATTATTGCGCGGAGGTACCACAATCGGGCAAGCCGGTAGGGGAATTGATACGCAAGTAACTATTCCCACGCGCACAGGTTCTCCACGTAAGCGGCGGAGCCATCGCGGAGCCAGCCATCGAGCTGAGCCGGATCTTTGAGCTGCTGACCGCGTGAGCGAGGGACAACAACGAAGCGGCTGTCGATCTCTGGAAGTGCCGTGAGGTCGCCCCAGAGTTTCTCGAATTGCGCCACCGGGAAAACGTCTTCCTGGCCATGGCCCCAGCGCTTCTTCACATCTTTCAAGGTGATGTAGGTAGGCAGCTTGGCGGCCAGAGAGCGGATGGCGGTAGTGATCTTGTCATCATCGGCGGCGATGACGTCTTCGCGTGTTAATCCAAGTACAGCGAGAAATTTATCGAGGTGAATCCACGCGGTGTTGGAGTTGTAGTAGCTCAGGCGGAACTCGGCTTCTTCGCGCGGCATGGCCAGGCCTTCCACGAAACGGACACGGCCATTCACTTTGGCAAGGCCGCCGCCGCGATCTTCCAGACGACGGGTGATGACTTCGAAAGTAAGGCACGCACCGCTCTCGATATGCTGGCCGAGCAGGGCGGGCTCGGGATTGGCGCCGAGCGTGTCGATATTATGCAGCATCAGGTATTTGAGCTGCGGACGTTCTTTCAGCAAGGCGGCCATCACGCCATTGCGCAGGAGATTCGGCACTTCGTAGAAGTGGCCGACGGGGTGGAGACATTGAAGTGGCAGATTGTCGGTGTAATCACTGGCTTCACCGGTGTTCTGAGCCCAATTCATCAAGGCATGGCGGAGGCTATCGCGGACTTTTTGCTGCTGCTCGTCCAAGCGTTGCTGCGGCATCTCTTCCCATTGGAAGCGGAGATCGCGCACGGTCGGGATAAGGCGCTGACCGACGCTCTTGCCGGGGGAGAGATGTAGGGGTCCTTCGTAGCTGTAGTTTTTTACACGGTTCAAGAAATCCACCGTAGGCTGGTGCGTTAGATAACCCGTGGTGAAAACGTGCGGGATGCTTATGCCGCAAGTCTGCGAGGCCTTGCGTGACTTGGCCAGGTGCGTTTCGATGAAAGTGCGATGCTTGCCACTCAGCTTGGCGAATGGATGCAGGGCTTTGCAGGTACCAGCGCCACCGGTCCAGCGAGAACCTGCTCCGGCGGCGAGACTGATGATGGCGAGTTCGCCTTTGCGGAGAGCCTGCTCTCCGAGATTTACGATTTGGGATTTACGATTTACGAGGTCGGTTGAGAGTTCGGTGACTTCAGAAGAAGTCACGTCTTCGATCTGGGTGTCGGCGCGGAGGCGATTTTGCGCCAATCCGATGCGGCCTTCTTTCAGGTCACTGCGGATCTGTTCGTGCTGGTTGCGATCGAAGCCGTTTTGCTCGAGGAGTTGGTCGAGCGAAGCGCCTTGGGTTTTCTCGGATTTGCCTTTGGGCAGCAGGACGTCGAAGAGGGTTTGCACCATGCCGCGCAGTTCGGGTTTGTTGCGCGCAGCGGCACCGAATTTATCGAGTTCGGCGCGCCGGGCGGCAGGGAGGGATTGCAGGTCTTGACGCAACATGCCGGGGACGGTGAGCGCGTAGTAATTCGCGGGCATGATGGCGTGCTCGCCATGCAAGAGGTCAGCAACGGTGCCATGTTCATTGATGCTGTAGTCGAACACCACTGGGTCCATGGCGAAGGGCAGGGCGTGCTGTAACTCGCGCTTGGTCTCCAGCATGATCTGCTGCATGCGCTGTTGGGCTTCACGTTTGCGTTCTGGCGCGAAGATGAAGCCCATGCCACCGCCGCTCATGCCACCGAGCATCCAGAAGCCCCAAAAATCTTTACCAAAAGCAGCCTCGGCTTTGGCGATCAATTGCTCAGTGAAATAGGTGGAGGCCCAAGGGATGATGGTCTGGATGGGTTTACGGAAATTACGCGTGGTGGCGGCACCGACGGCTTTGATGTCGCCACGCTTCAAGGCGTTGATGACTTCATCAAGCACGCCGAGGGCTTCTTGGCGGCCGTGCCATTCGGCTTCGCTGCGGAGCAGATACTTCTCGGTGACCATCTCGAGGATGGGGCCGACGTTTTGCGCCATGCCGCCATGGACGACGACGAGGGAGTCTTGCAAAGCTTGTCGCGCAGAATCGGGAATCTCATCACGACTGAAGACGTGGTGCGTGGGCATGAGGCGTCCGCGCGAGATGCCGAATTCCGGGTCTTCCTCATGTGCGGCGATGCCAGTGATGAGTTTGATGCCAGGCCAGACGCCGCCGGAGTCTTGCCAGCCGCCACCGGAGCCACCGAGCCATTCACCGAGCAAAGCGCGGGCAAGGACGAGGCGGCGTTCGGATTCTTCAAGCGGGCCGGTGAGCGAGGCGGCTTGGCCGGTGGCGCGCATGCAGACGCTAATGAGGGAGCCGAGGAGATTCGTGCTGACGGCTAGGCGTGAACCTTTCGGGATGTCGTTCACGCAGGAGACGAGTTCCAAGCCGCGACCGGGACCGACGATGCGGGCGAGGAGTTCGGCAAGCGATTGGCCAGAGCCTTCGATGCCCGGAGGCACTATGCCCGAAGCGATGACGGCGGCTTTCAGGAGACCGAGATAATCTTTGGCGAAATCGAAGATATCGCTGAGAGAGTCGATGTCCGAGGTCGCGCCGAGATCGACGGAGGTGAGGCGGAGAACGGGTTCATCGATGACGCGGAGCCACGCACTGACGGGCGGGCGCGTGGTGTTATCGCGGCCATGCACGCCCAGATCCACGGAGATGTTCAGGACTTTTGCGCCTTCGGGATAATCCATTCCGAGGAAGAAAATGTCCGACCATGCGGAGTGCGTGAGATCCATGCGCACGGGTGTTTGCTCGCGCAGGATGGGGTAGGTGCCGTCACTCGCGCGCTGCAAGAGTTCAGTGCGCAGGCGGAGCGGTTGATCGGCGGGATGGCCCATGCGGAACATCCATTGATTGCCGCGCACGGAACGGACACTGCGACGGACTTGGTCGGCCAAGGTCTGGAAAGCGAGACGATGATAAGCAGCGGCTAGGGCGGAGCTGATGCCGTCGCTGGGGCCATCGGCGGACTGGGATTTCAGGAAGATGTCGATGGCTTCTTCGAAGCGGCGGTTGAGCAACTGTTCGTATCCGGAGAAAGGAATCTGTGCTTCAGAGGCTTTGGACAGTTTCTGCGGGATGTGAAAGCGGTGTAGCGCGTAGAGAAAGAACAGGGCACGAACACGTTCGTAGAGGTTCTCGGCCTGGCGACGGAAAGTGTCGAGTTCGGCGCAAGCGGCGAGCAGTTCATCCAGTGATGCGACGCGAGCGAAAGCGTCGAGGGACTGATTGCGCGCGGAGGCGTCGGGTGAAGTGATGATATTCAGCAAAGAACTCATGGCGGCGTTCGGGTTCTTTACTTTACTTGGCGCGTTGGGCGAGGAGTTCGAGCAGTTGCGCGAGGACTTCGCTGCGATCCTTGCCTTCGAGCGCGAGAGCAAGTTGGCTCGTCAGCACGCCGTAGCGGGCGCCGAGGTCATAGCGGGCACCGGCGACTTCATAGGCGAGGTAATGCTCCTGACGCGCCAGTTGGGCGAGGGCGGACGAGAGCGGAAGTTTCTCACCGGTCTTCAGCGTGCTTAGCTGTTTCTCGAGAATACTAAAGATCGTTGGGGTGATGACATGCAGGCCGAAGAGGCAGAGGTAATGACCCGCGCGCAGACCGGGGACGACGAGTTGTTGCTCGGCTAGCGTGGGCGTTGGTTTTTCCAGAACGTTCTGGACTTCGTAAAGACCTTTGCTGCCGGAGACGAGTTTTCCGCCGATGGCGCCGTAGTTGGGCAATTCGCGTTCCTTGGTCGGTTGCACGCCCGAGACGGCGCATTCCTGTTGCGCGGCGATGGTGACGAGTTGCTTGGCGCAACTTACGTCGGTGCGACTGACCCAGAGATGATCGCCGACGAGGTGGAGGAAGGACTGATCCCCGACGAAGTCGCGGGTGCAGTAGATGGCGTGGCCGTAGCCGCGCGGTTCGTGCTGTTCCACGAAACGGACCTTTCTGGAGTGTTCACCGGCGGCGGTGGCGTAGGCAGTCGCGTCACCGGGGGCTATGACCACGGCGATGTCCTCGCAACCGGCGCTGACGGCTTCGTTCAGCAGGATGTGCAGGGCGGTGCGGGATTCGCCATCGCGGTCCACGAGGGTTTGGAGGGCGAGAGCGCGTTGGTTACGGCCGGCGGCGGTAATGACTGCTTTCCTGATCTCACGCATAGCGTTAGGCCGGATGATGCCGAATCATGGGCCGGTATGGCGATGGAAAATTAAGGGGTGAATTACTTGTCATTATCTGAATCTGAAGCAATATATCTTCGTCTAAGCCCTAGTGAACTTTATGTCGTTTGACCGGAACATGAAACAGGCAGCAGGCAAAGAGCGCATCTCCTTGCCAAACAAGGGTTTTGCCTGGGGTGCGAAAGTCGTGGCGGAAGCTTTCTGTGGACTGTTTTTACTGTCACGCCGGAATAGCTTTTGGAGGCTGGCTTTGGTTTGCATTCTAGCAGCCCAGGTGAACCTCCAAGCGGCGGACAAAAAGAAGCCCAACGGAGCGGAGATATACCGCAAGCAATGCGCCAGCTGCCATGGCAAAGCTGGTGAGGGTGTGCACGGCAAGTATGACGAGGCGCTGCATGGTGACTGGTCGATCGAGAAGCTGGCCCGGGTCATCGACCGCACGATGCCGGAGGACAAGCCGGAAACGCTGGATGCGGCGGGTTCCATGGCGGTGGCGCAGTATATCTACGATGCGTTTTACTCCCGCATTGCCCAGCACCGGAACAATCCGGCGCGGGTGGAGCTCGTTCGTCTGACGAACCGCCAGTATGTGAATACGGTGGGGGACTTGTTGAAGAGTTTTTCGCGAGAGGAACGCCCGCATGGGGCGGTGGGAGGTTTGCGGGGCACGTACTTCAATTCCCGGCATCTGAACAAGAAGGTGTTTGACCGTGTGGATGCGCAGGTGAGCTTTGATTTTGGAGCTGCCAATCCGGACGACCGTATTACAGCCACCAATGAGTTTTCCATACGCTGGGATGGCTCGTTGCTGGCTGAGGAATCGGGCACATATGAGATCGTGGTGAAAACGCCCAACGGGATGCGCTTGTGGCTGAACAATTATGAGGAGCCATTGATCGATGCCTGGGTGGCTTCCGGTCAGGGGGAACACCGGGCGAGCATCAAGCTGATCGGCGGGCGGGCGTATCCGCTGATGCTGGACGTGTTTAAGTTTCAGGACAAGATGGTTTCCATCTCGCTGGAATGGGTGCCGCCGCATGGAGCGCAACAGGTGGTGCCGCGAAGGAACCTCGCCCTCACTCCCGTCACGACCACGTTTGTGCTGAACACGCCGTTCCCGCCGGATGACAGCAGCGTGGGGTATGAACGCGGGGTGGGCATCTCCAAGGCGTGGGACGAGGCGACGACGCAGGCGGGCATCGAGGTGGCGAATTACGTGATCGCCCGGCTGGACCGTTTCACCCGCAGCAAGCCGTCCGATGCCGACCGGGCGGCGAAGGTGGAGGCGTTCTGCAAAGAATTCGTGCAGGCGGCATTCCGGCAGCCGTTGACGGAAGAACAGAAGCAGACTTACGTGGGCGCGCATTTCACGGGCGCGAAGGATCTGGACACCGCCGTGAAGCGGGTGGTGTTGCTGGCCTTGAAGTCACCGCAGTTCCTGTATCTGGGACTGGAGACGGACAAGATGAACCCTTACGCGGTAGCCACGCGGCTGTCTTATGGACTGTGGGATTCGATGCCGGACAAGGAACTTTTGAAAGCAGCAGCGGAAGGTAAGCTGGCGACGCAGGAGTTGGTCGCGCAGCAGGCGAAGCGGATGCTGGCGGACCAGCGGGCGAAGTCCAAGATGCAGTATTTCCTGCATCACTGGTTGCAGATGGATCACGTGGAAGATGTCTCCAAGGACAGCAAATTGTACCCCGGGTTCACGCCGGAGATCATCGCGGATCTGCGGACCTCGCTGAACCTGTTCCTCGATGATGTGGTGTGGGGCAGCACGGGTGATTACCGGCAGTTGCTGCTATCCGACAGCCTCTATATGAACGGGCGGCTGGCTGAGTTCTACGGGGTGAAGACGGAGGCGAAAGATGATTTCGTGAAGGTGAAGCTGGACCCGACGCAGCGTTCGGGCGTGGTCACTCACCCATATCTGCTGGCGGCGTTTTCGTATCAGAAATCCACCTCGCCCATCCATCGCGGAGTGTTCCTGACGCGGAAGATCGTGGGCCGGGCGCTCAAGCCGCCCCCGATCGCTGTGGCGTTCGAGGATACAAAATTCGCCCCGAATCTCTCCATGCGGGAGAAGGTGGCCGAGCTGACCAAGTCGCAGAACTGCCAGACCTGCCATGCGGTGATCAATCCGCTGGGCTTCAGCCTGGAGCTGTATGATGCGGTGGGCCGCTTCCGCACAACGGAGAACGGCAAGCCGGTGAATGCAGTGAGTGATTACATCACCGACGAAGGCGAGAAGGTGCGGCTGGCCGGGGCGCGGGATGTGGCGGAATTCGCCGTAAGCAGTGACCTGGCGCAGAACGGATTTATCGAACAATTGTTCCATCAGATCGTCAAACAACCGATGATGGCTTACGGGCCGGAGCACATGGACCGCCTGCGCCGGTCGTTTGTCGAGTCGGGTTATAATATCCAGAAGCTGGTGGTGGAGATCGCCACACTGGCCGCCATGCACGATCCAGACAAGAACGTCAGCTCGAAGAAAAAGACATGAACACGATACATCGCCGTGAATTTATCAAGCGGGTCGGACTCTCTACCGCCGCCCTGCCATTCCTGATGGGCCTGCCGAGCCTCGGCCTGGCGGCTCCGGCCCGGCCGCGTCAACGACTCGTCATCATGTTCAGCCCGAACGGGACAATTCCGCCCGCGTTCTGGCCGGATGAGGTTGGCAGCGAGTTCAAGCTGAAGGAGATCATGTCCCCGCTGGAGGAGTTCAAGGACAAGATGCTCATCCTGAACGGCGTGGCCAACCGGGTGCGCGGAGATGGCGACAGCCACATGCGCGGCATGAGCTGCCTGCTCACGGGCATCGAGCTGTTCCCGGGCAACGTGCAGGGCGGAGGCGGTGCGCCCGCCGGTTGGGCGAGCGGCATTTCCATCGACCAGGAGCTGAAGAATTATTTCCAGAGCAAGGAAGAGACGAAGACGCGCTTTGGCTCGTTGGAATTTGGCGTGGGGGTGACGGACCGGGCGGATCCTTGGACGCGCATGTCCTACGCCGGGCCGAACCAGCCGGTCGCGCCGATCTCGGACCCGTACCAGATGTATCAGAAGCTCTATGGACAGCTGAAGGACAAGGAGAGCTTGCAGAGCATCCTGGACGATGTGCAGACGGACTTGAAGAAGATCCGCAAGATGATCAGCGCGGAAGACCGGCGGATGCTGGAGCAGCATGAGACGCTGGTGCGACAGATGGAGAAGGACCTGAAAGAAAGCGACAAGCGGAAGGTGCTGGCCCCGGCTCCGGCTTTAGAAGGCGGAGTGTCCGCCAGCCAGAACGACGATGTCCCGCGCTTGAGCCGGATGCAGGTTGACCTGCTCATCAACAGCTTCGTGAACGACATGGCTCGTGTGGCGACGTTGCAGTACACGAAATCCGTCGGGCAGGCGCGCATGAACTGGCTGGATATCAAGGACGGGCATCACGGCCTGTCGCACGAACCGGACAGCGACGAGGTGGCGAAGCAGAAGCTTATCAAGATCAACAAGTGGTTCGCCGGTGAATTGAACTACCTGCTGAAGCGGCTGGCGGAGACGCCGGAGCCGGGCAGCACGGGTTCGATGCTGGACAACACGCTGGTGATCTGGACGAACGAGCTGGGCAAGGGCAACAGCCACACGCTCAATGACATCCCTTTCGTGATGGCGGGCGGCGGATTCGGGTTCAAGATGGGCCGGTCGTTGAAGTTCGACAAGGTGCCGCACAACCGGTTGCATCTGGCGCTGGCCCACGCGGTGGGGCATAACATCGCGACCTTCGGCAACAAAGAACTGAGCCAGGGCGGGCCTTTGGATCTGGCGTAAGCACACAGCACGACTCAAACAGAGGGCTGGCAGCTATTATTGCTGCCAGCCTTTTTTTTGCGGGGTCAGATCACGCGCTTGTTTTCACCGTTGGCATTTTGGTGCAGGATTGCTTACATAGCCTTATGAACCTCCTGCGCTTGTGCCTGCTGGCGTTTGCATTCGTCCTCCTGCCAGTTGGTATGCATGGGGCTGACCGGCCCAATGTGATTCTCGTGATTTCGGACGATCAGGGCATCGGTGACTTGGGCCTGCATGGAAACGACAAGATCAAGACACCGAATCTGGACAAGTTCGGGCGCGAGGGCATCCGGCTGACGCGCTTCTATGTGAGCCCGGTGTGTGCGCCGACCCGGGCGGCCTTGATGACGGGGCGGTATCAGTATCGTACAGGGGTCATCCATACATCGCGCGGCGGGGCAAAGATGCATGGGGAGGAAACGACGGTGGCGGAATTGCTGGGCAAGGGCGGCTATCGTACGGGCCTCTTCGGCAAGTGGCACTTGGGGGACAATTATCCGATGCGGCCGCAGGATCAGGGTTTTCAGGAAGTGTTAATGCACAAGTCTGGCGGCATCACGCAGCCGCCCGATCAGCCGAACAGCTACTTCGATCCATTCCTGTGGCATAATGGCAAACGCATCCAGGCGAAAGGGTATTGCACGGATGTGTTCTTCAATGCAGCGATGGAGTTTGCCACGGCGAACCAGAGGAAACCTTTCTTCGCTTACATCCCTTTGAATGCTCCCCACACGCCTTTGGAAGTGAGTGAAGATTATGTGAAGCCGTATCGTGCGCTTGGCCTAGATGACACGACGGCGAAGGTTTATGGGATGGTGCAGAATCTGGATGAAAATTTCGGACGATTGCTCATCCATCTGGAAAAGCTGAAGATACGTGAGAACACACTGGTCATCTTCATGACGGACAATGGACCGCAGCAGGCGCGTTACACGATGAATCTGCGCGGGCGCAAGAGCATGACCTATGAGGGCGGCATCCGGGTGCCGTTCTTCGTGCAATGGCCGGCGAAGTGGAAGGGAGCAAGGACGGTCGATCGCATCGCGGCGGATATGGATGTTTTGCCGACCTTGCTCAGTGTCTGCGGGATAAAGACACCAGCAGACCTCAAAATGGACGGGATGAATCTGGAGGCGCTGCTGTCCGGGACGAAAGCGGTGGAGCTGGTGGACCGCAACCTGTTCTTTCAGGTGCATCGCGGACTCACTCCGCATGCGTATCAGAACATGGCGGTGATCAATCAACGTTGGAAACTGGTGGGTTCGCCGGGTTCATTCAATAAAGAGGAGGATGTGGTGACCGCGAAAGGGCCGGTGCTGGAGCTGTATGATCTTTCAGCGGACCCGGCGGAGGAGAGGAATCTGGCCTCATCACATCCGGAGCAGTTACAGAAGTTGCGGGAAGCTTATGAGAGATGGTTTGCGGAGGTGAAGGGCACGCGGGGATTCAAACCGGGTGACATCCATATCGGCAATGCGGCGGAGAACCCGGTGCATCTGTGCTATTACCAAGATGGTTCATGGGCAGGCAAAGAGGCGAAGGGTTGGCAGGTGGTGGTGGAGCAGGCGGGGAAGTATCGGGTGCGCAGCGTGCGGGAGGCGATTCCGGCAGGCACTTTGATGGTTGTGGTTTGGCAGGGAAAAACGGTAAGACAGGAGCTAAAGGAAGGGCGTGCAGTCTTTGAACTGGTGAAAGGTGCGGGACAGTTGGAAGTGTGGCTGGAGGATCAAGCCGGGCAGAAGTTGGCAATCGATGCAGGCGGTATTCAGGGGGATGTGATGGTGGAGCGGTTGTGAGTGGGAAAATAGTCTGGGGCTCATCCAGACAGAAAAAGCGGTGTCAGATGTCCCGCTACTCCGCTACTGATTGCCAGCAGCTTGATCCATCAGATGGGCTGCGTTAATGACGAGGTCGTTCCAGTTGGCTTTGATAGTCTGCGGCAGGGCGGTGGGCAGTGGCAACTCGCTGATCTTGCCACTTTTCCAGGTCATGATGCGGCAAAACGCGTCTTCGCCCGTCAAATTGCCGGTCGCGGCGTGAACCACCTGGCCTTCGCGGAAATAGACCACACCGCGCACGCCTTCCTTGGTGAAAAATTCCAGGCCCATCTTGGCGTGGGAAAGGCATTTCAATTGGACGAGATCAATGGGGGTAAGGCAGCTCAGCAGACCCTCAAAGGCATTGGGTTTTTGCTCCGGCTCCGGCTGCAGGGTGAGGATTTCGCGAATGACGATGGCGAATTCCTTGGATTTGACGGGTTTCTCAAAGAAGCGGACGGCACCGGCGTTCTGGGCCCGCTGGCGGAACTCCGGCACCTTGCTGGCGGTCATGAAGATGGCGCGCGGGATGGAGACGTGTTCCTTTTGCAGGGCGTCGAGGAAATCGATGCTGTTGCCATCGGGCAACTGGATGTCGAGGATGAAGAGGTCGAAGGCTTGCTCGGCGACTTTCTGGCTGGCTTCCTTGAGGGAGATGGCGGGGATAAATTTCACATCTGGCAGCTCACGGGAGAGGGTCGTGATCAGGAAATTAGAAGCGACCAGATTGTCCTCAAGGAACAGGATGTTGAATTTGTGTCCGGGCATAACCTTAAGTTGACGGCGACCAGTCAAGATTGGCGGGAAAGAGGATGGGTGTCGAGTCCGGAAGGGCGCTGGAAAACGCCCACGGAACGGTTCGCTTCGCTTTCTCATCAGGGCTATTTTGGAAAATGAGACATTTTGTCACAGACTGGCGCGGCGCAGAAGCCAGTGTGAAAGTGAGTCAAAATGGCGCAGTTTTTAGCGTTATCATTTTGTGCAGTTTTTTTGAAGCTTTTTCACTGACCCGGAGTTTATATATAGAGACATGAAAAGGAGCGTGTCAGAGAGGCTGAATCAGGCCGTGAGAAGAAACATCTGGGCAAACCGGGTTTCAACGAGAACTATTTCACCAGCAGAAAACACTCCGGACCAGGGAATTGCAGCCTTGTGGGGAGGTGGTTCTCTGGGGTTACATCAAACATCATCATGAACGGCAACAGCACCAAAACAGTTTCACGGAGGATGGCAATCAAGGCAGGGGCAGGCTTTGCTTTGGGTGCACCCTTCATACTGCGCGCCGAGGCGGGCAAAGCCGAGGCTGCTGCGCAGTCAGCGCATGAGGAGATGTGGCGGCGATTGATCGACAAACATGATGTGATGCTGGATTTCGCGGACTTGGACGGAAAAGTGATCATTCCTACACCGGAGGAGTGCCGGCTGGGCAAACCGAATGCACTGGGATGGTGGAGTCCGATCGAGAACGGAGGATTCTTCAATGGATTATATATCGATGCGATGATCGACCGCTGGCGCATCACCAAGGACAAGTCCGATGCGGAAAAGGTGCGGCGGATGGCACGGGGCTTGATGAAGCTGGCTTCGGTGAGCGAGGTGAAGGGTTTTGTGGCGCGCGGAATGGGGACGGATGGGAAGAGCCATTATGCGATGGGCTCGAACGACCAGACCGGGCCGTGGCTCTTCGGGTTGTGGCGGTATCTGCAAACGGATCTGCCGGATAAGGCAGAGCGGGCGCGCATCGTGGCGAAGGTGTCGGAGCTGGTGGACACAATCATCGCGCTTGGGTGGAAGATGCCGGCGGAGGAGCCGTTCAAGATCCGGGGACAGTTCCACGAGATCTCATGGGAGAGTTCACCACGGGTGTTGTTCGTGTTGAAATGGATGAATCAACTGACGAAGGATGCCAAATGGGACAAGATGTACCGGCAAGCGATGATGGAGGTGGGCGGCAAAAAGAACATCTCGAGATTGGCCGCGTGTGAGGGTGGAATGATCTTTGAACACGGTCCCCGGCATTCATGGACGGCATCCATCCCGAACGCCTGCTTGCGGGCGTTGTGGGAGATGGAGACGGACAAGGATCTGAAGGCGGCGTATGCGAAGGGCTTGCAGGCGGGGGCGGTGGTGGCGCTGGAGAGCCTGCCCATCGGCATGAAGTTCGACAATGAGGATGTGAAAAAGTTCGAGCACGACTGGCGGGTGATGAACCAGTGGTGGAAGCCGCAGCAGACGGAGCGGGAAGCAGTGGCGCTGGCGCAGATGCAATTGCGCGAGTTCGGAAAAGTGGCGCCGCGTCGCGGGCAGGAAGTGAACGGGGTGAGAGAACCGGCTTTCGCGGCGTGGGTGGTAGCGCTGGCTCCGGACAAGACGATTTTGAAGGAACGGCGGGCGGAGTTGGAGAAGATCGTGGCGCATTACCGGTATGAGCGGTTGATATATTCGCAGTTCTTCCCGCTGGAGAATGTGTGGTGGAAACTGCAGAAAGTGGTGGCATAGGCGAGATGGGGAACGGGAAAAGGCGTATGGAAACGGGTGTTCGCAAAATGGATTTGAACCAGTGGCTGGAGCGTTTCAGCCAGCCGAAGTTGCTGTTCGTGGCCAGTCTGCTGCTGCATGTGATCGCGGTGCTGGCGGTGGGGCATTATCGTCATCCGATGACGTGGGAGAACGGAGGCATCACGGATTATCTGCTCGTGGGAAAAGGTTTTGCTCATGATTTTTCGCGGACCGCCGAGCCGACGAGCTGGCAGGCACCGGGTTATCCTTATCTGCTCTACTGGATGGGCACCCTGTTCGGGAAAACGCCGCTGGCTTATCTGTTCATCAGCCTGGGGCAGGCGGTGGTGGTGGCCTCCATGGTTTTTCCGCTGAGCTGGCTGGTGGCGCGTTGGTTCGGGGAGGAGACAGCGCGGTGGGCGAGGTTGATCGTTTGCGTGATGCCGTTGCTTTATTGGTATCCGACGCGCATCCATCACACGGCCATTGTCATGGCGTTTCATCCGTGGCTGTTGTGGGGCTGGCTGACGCTGGCGGAGAATCCGACAGGCGGATGGCGCGCGGTGCTTACCGGGCTGGGGACAGGTTTAGCGGGATTGTTCCAACCGGTGTTGCTGGCGGTGTTTGGACTCTTGTCTGGTGTGCTGTTGCTGAATGCGCTTCGCAAGCGGCTTAATGCCCAGGTTGCCTGGATATTTGGGGCGGGTTTGCTGACGCTGTTGGTGTTGACGCCTTGGACCATTCGGAACCAGCAAGTGCATGGTCGCCTGCTCTTGGTGAAGAACAGTTTCGGCAAGGAGTTCTGGATGGGGAACAACCCGCATGCGACGGGAACGGCGTTTGTGGAAGGCGGCGGCGAAGAGGTTACCAACCAGTATCCGCCCAAAGCTTTCGAATTGCGCGGCAAGGTCTCCGAGATGGAACTGATGCAGGCGATGCAGGACGAAGCGATGGAGTATGTGCGGGCGGAGCCGGTGGCCTTCGTTCAGCGCACGCTCAAGAAGATGCTGTGGCTCTGGACGATGCCCCCGGCGCGTTACTTGCGGAGTTCCGGTGAGGCGGAGGCATTGACCATGCGCTGGCTGCACATCGGCTATTGGGCGGTGTTTCTGGTGTTCACTACGGTTGCTTTGTGGGGGCCGAAGCCCTGGCCGTTCGAGTACAAAGGTGTGCTGGGGCTTTATTGCGTGATCTATTCGCTGGTGTACGGATTGACGCATGTGGGGCAGGCAAGATTCCGGGGTGAGATCGAGTTCGTTTTTGTGCCTGCCGTGGCTTTGGGGTGGGCGGCGTGCTGGCAATGCTGGCAAAAGAAACGAAGAATAGCTGCGGAGAAGAGGTGAACGATGGTAAAGCAGAGGGAAAGTGCAAATCAAGGGCTGCACTTGGCGATTGCGTGGAAGAAATCGAACGGAGATAATTTTGAAAATCATGAAGCTTTTGAAAACTATTTCGCTCGCCGTGTTCTGTGTGGCGGCAAGCTTGTCGGTAACAGCTGCTGAAAAGCCGAAGCTCTCACCCTATCACGAAGTGCAGGCAGGGGTGCCGACGGGGACTATCACGAAGTACACGAACTTCACTTCGCAAATCTTCACGAACACCACACGGGACTGGTGGGTGTATGTGCCGGCGCAATATGAGAAGGAGAAGCCGGCGTGCGTGATGGTTTTCCAAGATGGGCACGACTACGTGAACCTGAAGGGGAACTGGCGTGTGCCGACGGTGTTCGACAATCTTATCGCCAAGGGTGAGATGCCGGTGACCATCGGCATCTTCATCAACCCCGGTCATAATGGCAGTTACACGCCGCAGAATCCATGGCGAGTGAGCAATCGCAGCTTCGAGTATGATTCATTGGGTGATCGTTATGCGCGTTTTCTAATCGAGGAGATTTTGCCGGAGGTGAGGAAGCTGGGCTATAACATCACGGATGATCCGGAGGGGCGGGCGATCTGTGGGGCCAGTTCCGGCGGCATCTGCTCGTTCACGGTGGCATGGGAGCGGCCGGATCAGTTCCGCAAAGTGTTGAGTACCATCGGCAGCTTCGTGGATCTGCGCGGCGGGCATGTGTATCCGTATCTCATCCGCAAGACGGAGAAGAAGCCGATCCGTGTGTATCTGCAGGACGGCAAGAATGACCTGGACAATCCTTTCGGCAACTGGCCCCTGGCTAACCAGATGATGGCGTCTTCACTGAAGTATATGAAGCATGACTACCGCTTCGATTTCACGGAAGGGGAGCATAATAGCAACGCGGCAGGGCCGTTATTGCCGGAGGCGTTGAAGTGGTTGTGGGCGGGGTATAAGAATTAATCGCGGTACTGATTTGGATATGAAATTAAAATTGGCAATCCTGGCTGCTGTTGTGGGAGTAACCACAATTCCTTCGATTCATGCTCAGGACCTGGGCGGCGACATGACGTTGCATCGGCTGATTCTACCGGACACGAAATGGGAGGTGGTGGCGGAGGGGCTGGGTTTTGCCGATGCGCCGTTGTCCGATGACAAAGGCAATTTCTACTTCTGCGACATGCGCAGCACGCCGCCAACGATCTGGAAGGTGGCGCCGGATGGCACAAAGTCCAAGGTGATCGAGGGCATTCCGGTGAGCGGCATGAAATTTGGACCGGATGGCCGGCTCTATGCCGGAGCGGGCACGGGCAAGGACAAACATCTCTCGGCGTTTGAATTGCCCAGCGGCAAAGAGACGATTCTGGCGAAAGACGTGGCACCGAACGATCTGGTGGTGACGCACAAAGGCTACATCTACTTCACCGAGACGGGCAAAAAGCAGATTGTGTTCGTGAATGCCAAGACGGGTGAGTTAAGGGTGGCCGATACAGGAACGGTCACTGCGCCGAACGGCATCGCTCTCTCGCCGGACCAGCGGACGCTGGCGGTATCGGATTCACGCGGCAAGTATGTGTGGACATACAGCATCGAGCCGGACGGCAAGCTGACGCCCGGGGTGCCTTATATGACGATGCGCACGGAGGTGGATCAGAACGCCAAGAGCCAGGACGGCCGCACCCCAGTTTACAAGGTGGCGAGCGGCGGGGATGGGATGAGTTCGGATTTGTATGGGCGCTTCTATGTGTCTTCCGCGTTGGGCGTGCAGGTCTTTGATCCCACGGGGCGAGAGTGCGGGCTGCTGCCGAAGCCCTATGAAAAGGGCATGACGAGCGTGCATATCGGCGGACCCGGCGGGGAATACATCTATGTGACTCAATGGGACAAAGTGCTGCGGCGCAAGGCGAACGTGAAGGCATTCTACCCTTGGCTGGGGCCGGTGGAGGCGATTCCGTTGCCGGTGAAATGATTTTTTGAAGAGACGCAAAGGTGTATGAGCAGCAGCAAACGCGTGCCGACGGATGGTGGAGCGGCCTTGAGCCATAATCCTTTTGGTGCGCTTTCCAGCGAAGGATTGCCAGAGGCACCGAGTTCTCCGCCAGTATCGTCTCCGCAGGCAGCGCCGGAAATGAAGCCGAGGAAAAACCGTGGGCGGGTGGATATCATCCGGCAGAAGGCGGGGCGTGGGGGCAAGACGGTGACGGTGGTGACGGGCTTTGTGGGCATCGGTCTGCCGGAGAAGGAACAGCTCGCCAAGAAGATGCAGAAGATGTGCGGCGTGGGCGGGACGGTGAAGGATGGGCAGATCGAGATTCAGGGGGACAAACGGGAGGATGTGGCGCGGATCTTGGAGGAAGCGGGTTTTAGGCCGGTGTTTGCGGGTGGGTGAGGAGCGCGACTCTCCGAGTCGCAGCTACATCCCTGAGCAAAACTGGTTTGCAAGACGCCCGAAGTTCTCGAGCTATATTCAGCAGCTTTTGAATGTTTTCGCACTGCTTTGTTTTCGTGCATTGCTGCGACTCGGAGAGTCGCGCGCCACCGCTAAGCTATCAACTCGCCTTCCAGAACCGGTCGGGGGTCTTTGGCGTTGCGTATCTTGTTGATGCTGCTGAGGAAGCTGATGGAGATTTTCTTGCCGTCGAACTTGCAGGTGATGGTGTCGTGGTGCGGAGTCTCGAAATAACGGAGGGTGAGTTCTATTGTCTGCCCGTCTTTCCATTCAGCATGCCCCACGACTTTGTGCTTTGTGCCCGGCTTGGGTGCGCCGTCACCAATGATGCGAGGAGCAGGCAGGGAGGTCTCATGACGCAACCAACCATTGGGACTGGCCAGGGCAATCGCCGTTCCGGTGACATCACCGAATTCCAATAGATAGGAATTGTTGAGGAAAGTGAGCGTGCCGGTTTTGTAACCGAGATTGTTTGGCTTGAGATCAAAAACACCTGTGCCAATCAATTTCACCAAATCTTGTGGCGGCTGGCCATCCGGTGTGCGCAATTTCAATGCAGCTAGTGTTTGCTGGAGCCGATTTTGAGCCGTTGCATGGGTTGGAAGCGTTTCTTTCTGTAAAGCGGGCAAGAGATGTTCCCAAACAAGATCCAACTCACCTTGCATGTTCGGACTCTCGCCCGTCATCGCAATGACAACATCCTGTTCGGGCATGACGATGGTGTATTGGCCGAAGGCACCATCGCCACGATAGGCACCGTGCTGGCTGCGCCAGAACTGGTAGCCGTAACCTTGCAGCCAATCGTTCTTCACGTTCGGGCGTGCTGGCTTGGCGGGAGGAGTCTGCAAGATGTGGCGACTCGTCGCTTCTTCGACCCAAGCAGTAGGGATGATTTGGCGACCATTCCATTTGCCTTTCTGCAAAAAGAGCTGGCCGAACTTGGCGAGCGTCTCGGTCTGCACGCTCAGGCCCCAGCCGCCGGTATTGATACCGCGCGGGCACTCTTCCCAAGTCGCTTTCGTGACACCGAGCGGTGCAAAGAGGCGAGGGCGCAGGTAATCCACAATCTTCTGCCCGGTCAGTTTCTGCACGATGGCCGAGCACATGTAGGTGGCGGCGCTATTGTAGAGGAATACGGTGCCGGGCTTGTTCGTGATGTTTTGAGCGAGGAAGGTCTTCACCCAGTTCTCACTCGCCACGGTCACCCCTGTGGGTTCTTTCTCATTACCCACGGACATGGTGAGCAGGTCTTTGACGCGCAGGGCGGCGAGGTTGTCGCTGACTTTGGCGGGAAGTTCGTTGGGGAAGAAAGAGATGACCTTGTCTTCCACCCTAAGCCTGCCTTCAGCCACAGCGAAACCCACGGCGGTGGAGGTGAAGCTCTTGCTCATGGAATACATGGTGTGCACGTATTCCGGGCCGTAAGGCACCCACCAACCTTCAGCAATGACGTGGCCGTGGCGCAGCATCATGAAGCTGTGCAGTTCGTGATTGCTCTTCGCGATAGCGTCGAGGAACGCCTGGATTCCTGCGGAAGAAACGCCTTGGGATTCAGGAGTGCTGCGTGGCAGGGAAGCACTGGCGGAACGGGTCGTTTCCGTTGTCTGGCAACCGGGAGTGAGAGAAATCAGGCCAAGGCCCAAGCTGGCATAGCCGGTCTGCTGAAGGAACGTGCGGCGGTTCAGGGTCATGCGGGAAGGATTTCTGTCTGTCGCTTTGATTGCAAGGTTGGTTTGGCCACGGATCAACACGGATCACGGAGATAAAAAAGAGCCGCCAATCGCTTGGCGGCTCTGAAAGAAAAACGGTGATATCAGGCGAACTCTGTCTCGATGATCTCGCGCGGTGCTTGATGGAGCGGTGTGCCATCGATGGCTTCGGGGTATTCGAAAACTTTACCTTCGAAATTACGGATGACGACGCGGTCGGCATTGTGGCTGAGCACATAGCCGGGATTGACCGGCACCTTTCCGCCGCCGCCGGGGGCGTCGATGACGTATTGCGGCACGGCGTAACCGGTCGTGTGACCGCGCAGTTGCTCCATGATCTCCAGACCACGACGCACGCTGGTGCGGAGATGCGCGGAACCGGCGATGAGATCGCACTGATAGATATAGTAGGGGCGCACCCGGCACATGAGCAGTTTTTGCAGATGCGCCTTCATGATCTCCGGCGTGTCGTTCACATGCTTGAGCAGCACGGATTGATTACCAAGCGGGATGCCAGCATCGGCCAGGCGGCCCAAAGCCTCGCGCACTTCAGTCGTCAGCTCGCGCGGATGATTCGAGTGCACGCTCATGAAGAGCGGGTGATACTGCTTGAGCATCGCGCACAGTTCCGCCGTGATTCGTTGCGGCAGGAAGATCGGGATGCGCGTGCCGATGCGGATGAATTCCACATGCGGAATGGCGCGGAGCTGGCTCAAGAGATACTCGAGCTTCTCATCGCTGAAGAGCAGGGGATCGCCGCCGCTCAGGAGCACGTCACGGATCGTGGTGGTTTTGCGGATATAAGCGAGCTGCTTGTCGAACTCCGCATGAAAATCATAGCCAGTGGCATTGCTCACCAGCCGGGCGCGGGTGCAATAACGGCAGTAAGCGGCGCAACGGTCGGTGACAAGGAACAGGACTCGATCCGGGTAACGATGCACCAAACCGGAAACAGGCGAGTGGGAATCTTCACCGCAAGGGTCGGACATTTCCCAGGAGGCCGTCTGGGTCTCCTCTTCGCGCGGGATGACCTGGCGGCGGATGGGGCAGTGCACATCCTCGAAATCGATCAGGCTGAAGAAGTGGGGCGTGATAGCCATGGCCAGCTTGGTATTGGCCAGTTTGGCTCCGGCGTATTCTTCCGGGGTGAGGTTGGGGATGAGTCGTTGAAGCTGTTCTACTGTGGTGACGCGGTTCTTGAGCTGCCAGCGCCAGTCGTTCCAGTCCTTGTCTGAAACGTGTGCCCACGCACTGCGTCCTGACGGGCGAAAGTGTTTAAGCTGTGCGGGTTCCACGGAAGGGTCTGGGTCCCCCTTCGAAGCATCCGAGGTATTAGTCGACATTGTTCGGCACTATATGTGTGAGCAAACGGCTGTCAAGGGGCGGACTTTAGGAAATCTGTGACCGGCTTCTCCGTGGTCGGGACCGGTTGGGCAGCAACGGGTTGAGGCTCTGCCAGGCCTAGCCGGGCAAAGTCTTCCCGCAGGACCTCCAGAAACTCCAACTGGCGCAAGGTCTCCCGGACCACCGGCTTGGCGCTGGAGGAGGCCTGCCTAGGGTTTTTGTCCCCGGTGGAGAGCTGTTCCCGGTTGTAGAGATACCTGGCGAGCGTGACGTTATAATCGTAAACCAGTCTTAAGAGGTCGGGTGGCAGGTTCCATTGGAGCTGCTGGAGCTGGGCTACGACCTGCTGCAAGACGGGGCGCTGCTGAGCGAAGTCCACCTCTTCGATCAATTTCTTGAGCGTATATGTCTCTTTGACCGGCAGAGCGTTCGCATCCAGACGGACCTGTAACTGAGGTTGCAGTATCTCGTTCAGTTTGCCCAAGGCATTTTTTTCCGGCCAACGGGAGTTATCTTCACGGCTGATCAAATTGACCTGCGCGAGCGACCACCATTTTTCCACATCCAGCGGGGAGGCGAAGTGTTCGCGGAAAGCATGCAGGAAGGCGAATTGCGGGTGGGAGAAATGGGGCAAGTTCTGGACAAAAGTGCGGAGCTTGCTGCTGCCAGCAGGCAAGGCGAGCAGTTCACTGGTGAACAGGTGGGCGCAGGATTGGAAGTGTTCCAGACCGACACTGGCGATCTGGTCATCCACGGGCACGCTTATATCGGAAAAGGACAGGGGTGGGGTGGTTTTAAGCCGCTCACGGACCAGGCTGAGCGGGTCTTTCCACACCTTCTCGGTGGTGGTACCGGGCTTTAATATCCAGAACTGGGGATTGCCGCGCTCCTGAATGCCCGTTGCCTCGGTGATGATGCCGGGGCCATCGCGGCTGAGCAGGATTTCAGTAAGCCCTTCGCGCAGCCACATGGGGACATCCACCGTGTTCGTCTCACGGTTGTTCCGGTTGCCGATCTCCACCAGGCAGACTTGCACAAGGGCGCGCAGGAGTTTGCGCCGTTCAACGTATTCCGGCACCTGGAGTTCGTAGAGCCAGCTGGATTGCAGGCCGCTTTTGAACTGGATGGAGTTGATCAGTATCGGAGCTTGCGCCGGAATCTGCGGGTTGATGTGCAAGCGGACCCGGTTTTTCCACTTATCACCGGCATCTAACTGCAACAGCAGGCCGAACTTGACCTGCTCGCAACTGATGGCCAGCTCGGCAGCACTTACCCGGATGACGTCCTTCAGATTGGGATTGTCCTTCGGATTGTCCCGGGGAAGCCGGGCGGTGTGGGGTTGTAACGGGCTGATGATCACGAATTGCGCCGAGCGGCTCTGGGTGGATAGGGTGGTGTCCACGGCGGCCGCCTCAGCTTGTAAAGCCGCAAGCAGCGCTCCCAGAAACAGAAGCGAGCGCAGGCGGGCGGACGTTGGCCGTAAAAACTTCAAGTTTTCTTGGGTTTCGAGGCTTTGGCCGGTTTATCGCTGCTGGCGGCTTTGGTCTCAGCCGGCTTGCTGGCGGCAGCACTGCTGCCGGTGTCTGCCTTGGCGGCCTGTTTGTAGCCTTCGCTGCGGTAATCCGTGATGTAGAAACCGCTCCCTTTGAAGATTAGGCCGGCACCAGAACCCATCAGGCGTTTCACCTTCCCTTTGCCCCAGGTCTTCTTGCAGCAGAGGTCTTTGGGACAGACCGTCAGGGCAGCGTCCTTCATGGACTGGAACTTTTCAAAAGCGTGACCGCACTTCTCACAGGCGTATTCGTATGTCGGCATAGTACTGCAAAAACAAAATAGTATTGCCCCTCAAGTAAGCACAGGGGAGATGGGGGAGTCAAGGGGCGCAAAAAACACTCGCCAAAAGGGGGGATTTGCCCAAATCTCGCCCTCCATTTGTTACAAATGTTTACTGGAACCTATACTGCGATTGTCACGCCGTTCAAGAACGGCGTCCTCGACGAAGCTGCGCTGGAGCGCCTCATCAAGCTCCAGATCAAAGGCGGCGTCGATGGCATCGTCCCGGTGGGCACCACGGGCGAGTCGCCAACCGTTGACTATGATGAGCACATCCGCATCATCGAGCTCGCGGTGAAATTCGCCAAAGGCAAGGTCAAGGTGATGGCCGGCACGGGTGCCAATTCGACGAAGGAAGCCATTTACCTGACCCAGCGCGCCGAGAAAGCGGGGGCGGATGGTTCCTTGCAAGTCGCGCCGTATTACAACAAGCCAACGCAGGAAGGCCTGTTCCAACATTTTTCCGCCATCGCGAAGGCCACGAAGCTGCCGCTGGTGCTCTATAGCATTCCCGGTCGTTGTGGCATCGAGATCGGCATCGAGACGGTTAAGCGCCTCGCGGATGCGCATAAGAACATCGTGGGCATCAAGGAAGCGGGCGGCACGCCGGAGCGCGTGAGCCAGTTGCGCCAGGTGGTGGACAAGGATTTCGTCATCCTGAGCGGTGATGATTCGTTGACGCTGACCTTTATGGCGGTGGGCGCGGATGGCGTGGTGAGCGTGGCGTCCAATGTGATCCCGAAGGAAGTCAGCCACATGGTGAAGGCGTTCGCCATCGGCAAGCCTGCCGTGGCGCTGAAGCTGCACACGAAGTATTATCCGCTATTCAAGAACTTGTTCATCGAATCGAACCCGGTGCCGGTGAAGGCTGCGCTGGAAATGATGGGCGTCATCGAAGGTGGCGTGCGTCTGCCGCTGGTGTCGCTGAGCGCGAAGAGCCATGAGGTGCTCACCGCGACGATGAAGCAGGTCGGGGTTATCAAGTAAGGAGCGCGTATGAGCACAACGAAGATCATCATCACGGGTGCCAAGGGTCGCATGGGTGTGGCTCTGCAGACGTGTGCGAAGAGCATTCATGGCTTGGAAGTGGTCGGCTTGATCGATCAGGGCGATGATATCGCCACGGTCATCGACAAGTGCGATGCCGTGATCGATTTCAGCTTTCATAACGCGACGGCGGGCATCGCGGAATTGTGCGCGAAGCACAAAAAGGCTTTGGTCATCGGCACGACGGGGCATAACGAGGAAGACAAGAAGCGCATCACGGCGTGCAAGGCATTGATCCCGATCGTGTGGGCGTCGAACTATTCCACGGGCGTGAACACGCTTTTCTGGCTGACGCGCAAGGCCGCGGAGATCCTCGGACCGAGCTTCGATCTCGAAGTGGTGGAGATGCATCATCGCCTGAAGAAAGATGCCCCGAGCGGCACCGCGACGACGTTGCTGGAGATCCTTGGCGAGGTGCGCAAGGTGCAGTTGGAAGAAGAATTGCGGCACGGGCGCAAAGGCATCGTAGGCGAGCGTACGAGCAGTGAGATCGGCATCCATGCGGTGCGTGGTGGTGATGTGGTGGGTGATCACACGGTGATCTTCGCGGCCAATGGCGAGCGGGTGGAGCTGACGCACAAGGCGTCGAGCCGCGATACGTTTGCGAATGGGGCGTTGCGTGCGTCGCAGTGGGTGGTGGGCAAGGCGCCGGGAGTCTATAGCATGCAGGATGTGCTGGGGTTGAAGTGAGGCGTTGGGCTCTTTCACCCTCAGCCCGGCCCCTCTTCCCTCCCAGGGGCGAGCGGATTGCACGATGGGTGACAGATTGAATCGCATCATGAGTTCTGAACGCACAACCAATGGGCCGAAACTGACCCATATCGATGACCAAGGGCGGGCCTCCATGGTGGATGTCTCGGCGAAACCCGTGCAACTGCGTGAAGCGGTGGCGCGGGGTGAGATTTTGGTGCTGCCGAACACGCTGAAACTCATCCGCGAGAACGCGGTGGCGAAGGGAGATGTGTTTTCCGTGGCGCGCATCGCGGGCATCATGGCGGCGAAGCGCACCGGGGAGCTGATCCCGCTGTGTCATCCGCTGCCCATCACGCATTGCGAGGTGCAGTTCGAGATCCCCGAGACGAATGACCGTGTGGTCATCACGGCCTCGGCGAAGATCGCGGCGCAGACGGGTATCGAGATGGAGGTGCTGACGGCAGTGAGTGTGGCGGCTCTGACCATCTACGACATGTGCAAAGCCGTGGACAAGACAATGACCATCACGGAGGTGCAGTTGGTGTCGAAGACGAAGCGGGATATTTGAGGGTTTAACTTTTTAACGATTCAGTATCTTATTCCCTGCCATGTCATTACCGCTGCCGTTAGTCCCCTATACGATGCTGTATCCGGACGATATGCTTGAGGGGATTGATGTGCATGCTGTCTCGGAAGGTTTGCAATCGCGTTTTAACTGTGAGGTTTGGAGGTTGGATGGTGCTTTGGCGATTTGCTTTAGAGAAGTGCTGGTGACTTATGGTCAGGCGCATGACTACCAGAAATATCTTGCGGTAACCAGCCCAGTTTATGCATGGCTGACAGCAATGAGGGTAAGTATAAAATGTGCGACCATTGCCTTTAAAATCCCATTTCCGACATATGGAGTAACCGTGATGATACCATGGGAGGAACTTGAAGGAGAGAAGGTTTGTTGTTCAATCAGGAGCAGATTGATTTCCTTTGAAAGCATGGCTTTCCGCCTGACTTCACCCTACAAGCTGAAGGATGCTGATAAAATTGAGTTGAAGGCAATCATTGAGAGGTGGTTGGAACACAGGAGAACTGAGCCTCTGCTGGGGGAGGTGCTGGATCTAGGTGAAGTGAAACTTGCCGAGTATACCGCCGAAGCTACACAGATGTCATACCGCGAGGAGGGTTTTTGGATCCAGTGTTCGAGATGCGTGCCATGCACTTGGCCATGGATTGAGCTTTATCTCAAGATGCGGAGCATGAACCATAGGCGGCAGCGGCTGTCGCTCATGTTTTTCAATAGTTGAACTGGGCCTATCATTAAAAAGCGAGCATATCGATTTAACCAGTTAACCTTTTTTAACCAATCACGTTGTTACCCATGCAAATCCAAGTTGGCATCATCACTATCTCTGACCGGGCATCCAAAGGGCTTTATGACGATCTGGGCGGACCGGCGCTCAAGAAGGCGGCGGAGGGTTACGGTTGGAAGGTGCTTGCGGACGCGCTGGTCCCGGATGAAAAACGCGAGATCCAGCGGGCGATCCGTGAACAGATCGGCAAGGGGTGCCAGCTTATCCTAACGACGGGCGGCACGGGTGTGGCGTTGCGCGATGTGACGCCGGAGGCGGTGCGGGAGATCGCCATCCGCGAACTGCCGGGTTTCGGCGAAGTGATGCGGGCGGAATCCATGAAGATCACGATGAACGCCATCCTGTCTCGCAACCTGGCGGCAGTAGTAGGGCAAGCGCTGGTCATCTGCCTGCCGGGCAAGCCGAGCGGGGCAGTGGAGTGCCTGAGTTTCGTCGTTGGGGCGATCCCGCATTGCGTGGAGGTTTTGCAGGAAGTGCCTACCAGTTGCTGAGGCAACTGGAATGACGAGTGACCAAGCACGAATGACGAAGGATGATGCGGAGGCATGGGCCTTTCCGGGGGGCATAGAGCGGTTCAAAAATATTGTAGCCGATCGTCTGAGGAGCGGAGCGGGCGTTCTTTTTGGGTGCTGGCGTCGTTTCGGCTCAGTCATAGAGTCTTGGGAACCTGCACCTTCGCCGAGGCCTTGCCAGAACCAAAACATCCTCGCCCCAATCGGCCACAGTATTTTTTTGAAATGCTCCAGAGCCGCGTCCCGAGGAGGGGAGGTGGAGTGGAAGGTCATTCATTCCTGAAACGCATCAATGCGATGATGTTTATGAATTATTAATCCATGAGGCGGCATGGCAGAGTGGGCCGTGAAGACCGGGAGTGTCCGGTGATGGTCCGCAAGAACGGCGGGCCGGAGAAAGGTGGGCGGGTATGAGTGAAATCAATGAAGGCAGGTGGGAGGGTGGCCCAGAGGTTGGTCGCGCAGCGGCGGGATGCAGCTCGACGCTGCCCCCGGAAAACAGCAGCCTGAAGACGGTTGGACGGCCCCCACCTGGCGGAGAGCGATCCGGTCAGGATTGTCTGAACCGAGAGTTGCCAGACGAGCGACCCGCTCCTGTCGGCAAGATGCCGGCAGCGCATTGGGGGCAGTGCGTGAATGCGCCCTGTGTTGGCAGGCAGCCTATTTTTCCCTTTTCTGCTTTGGACCGGCCCTTCAAGCTAGCGGTTCAAGCTATGCAAATCCGTATCGCCATTGTGGCCGTGTTGTTGCTCGCCGTCAGCGGGTTTAGCGCGGAAAAGCCTTTGCCCAAGCCATTGCGCGCCCTCCTTATCGCCGGGGGGTGTTGTCATGACTACGCCGGGCAAAAGGACGTCCTGAAGAAAGGTCTCGAAGCTCGTGCGAATATCACGGTGGAGGTCATCTATTCGCCGGACAAATCCACGAAAGCCCGCTTCGACATCTATGACAATCCCGACTGGGCCAAGGGGTATGACGTGATCATCCATGACGAGTGCTCGGCGGATGTGAAGGAAATCCCTTATTTCCAGAACATCATGAACGCGCACAAGACGGTGCCCGCCGTGAACCTGCACTGCGCGATGCACTCGTACCGCATCGGCACGGATGAATGGTTCAAGTTCGTGGGCATCCACTCCACCGGTCACGGCCCTCAGGAGCCCATCGCGATCGATTTCGTGAACAAGGAGCATCCAATCACGAAGGGCTTGGAGAATTGGACCACGATTAAGGAAGAGCTCTACAACAACATCAAGATATTCCCGACGGCCACGCCGCTGGCCAAGGGCCTGCAGATGGTCCCGCAAAAGGACGGCACGATGAAGGCCGTGGAAGCGGTCGTGGCGTGGGCCAATGATCACGAAAAGACGCGCGTCTTCAGCACCACGCTGGGGCATAACACCGCTACGGTGGCGGATGACCGCTACCTGGCGCTCGTCACACGCGGCCTGCTCTGGGCTTGCGGCAAGCTGGATGACAAGAGCTATCACAAGGCTTACACGCCGCCGGTGAAGCGCTCTAACATCGCGCGCGGCAAAGTGGCGAAGGCCTCGAGCGAGGAGACGGGGAAACAGAACTTCGCGCTCAAAGCGTTCGATGGTAATCCCTCGACGCGTTGGTGTGCGAATGGCCCGAGCGACAAAGAGTGGCTGGAGGTGGATCTCGGTGCGCCCACGAAATTGACGGGCGTAAAAGTCACTTGGGAATCCTCTGGTGCGAAATATTTCCACAAGATCGAGGGTTCCACCGATGGCAAAGAGTGGAAGACGTTGGTGAATGCCTCCAAGACCGACAAGAGCGGGCCCTACGAGCATGACTTCACCGCCGAGGGCATCCGCTACGTGCGCGTGGCGTATCTCGGCAAGGCCGGTGGCGGCTGGGGCAGCATCTGGGAGTTCGAGGTGTACAGCACGCAGACCGAGAAGCTGGACCCAAAAGAAGCGGCCATGCTGAACGAGCCGCTACTGAAGGAAGTGAAGGTGGCCGAGGGTTTCGAGGTCACCTTGTTCGCGAAGCCGCCGATGGTGAATTACCCCGTCTTTGTGGCGGCGGCGCCCGATGGCACCGTGTATGTCTCCAGTGATGGTAACGGCTCTTTGGGCCGGGAGGCAAACCGCGGTTCCATCGTGCGCCTCCGTGACACGGATGGCGACGGCAAGGCAGACGAGGCGAAGAAGTTCGTGGCGAACGTAGATTCCCCGCGCGGCCTGGTGTGGGACCATGACCGGCTCTATGTGTTGCATCCGCCGCACATCAGCGCCTTCATCGACAAAGACGGCGATGGTGTTTCCGACGACCAGAAGATTTTGGTGAAGAACATCGCGTTCACGTTCAAAGATCGTCCGGCGGATCATACATCAAATGGTATCGAATTGGGCATCGATGGCTGGATCTACGCGGCGATCGGCGATTTCGGTTTCATGGAGGCGGAGGGCACAGATGGGCGGAAGCTGCAGTTGCGGGCTGGCGGTATCATCCGTGTGCGTCCCGATGGCACCGGGCTGGAACTCTATGCCCGTGGCACGCGCAATATTCTGGAGGCTGCGGTGAGTCCGTTGCTCGATGCTTTTGCGCGCGATAACACGAATGACGGTGGCGGATGGGATGTGCGCTTCCATCACTTCAGCGGGATGACGGAGCATGGTTATCCTTCCTTTTACAAAAACTTTCCGGAAGACCATGTGAAACCGCTGGCGGATTACGGTGGCGGTTCGGGTTGCGGTGCGGCGTGGATCGATGAGCCGGGTATGCCGGCCAAATGGAACAACCTGCCCTACACGGCGGACTGGGGTCGCAACTGGGTCTATCGCCATACGGTGGCGCCGAAGGGCGCGACGTTTGTGGAGACGGAGCAACCGGCGGAATTCATCGGGGTCACACGCGTGACGGATCTGGATGTGGACGCCTCTACGCGCATCTATGCGGCGAGCTGGAAAGGGGCGACCTTCAACTGGGCCGGACCGGAGGTCGGTTATCTGGTGCGAGTGACGCCGAAGGGGTTCACGCCGTCGGCTCTGCCCAATTTCGCGAAAGCGACGGATGTGGAATTGGTGAAGTTGTTGGAATCGCCGAGCTCGCGGCGGCGGCTGGAAGCGCAACGGACTTTGGTGCGAAACGGTTTGAAAGAGGAGAGCACGAAAGCGCTGACTACCTTGGCGGCGGATACTGCGAAGCCTTTGGCATCACGTGTGGCGGCGGTGTTCGCGCTAAAGCAAGGCCTGGGTGCCAAGTCGGCGGACGTGCTCGCGAAGCTGGCGGCAGACCCGACGATTGCCGCGTGGGCGATCCGCGCGTTGACCGATCGCGAAGATCAGTTGGCGGCGGTGCCGGTTCAATCATTGCTGACCGGGCTGAAATCAACGGATGCCCGCACGCGCAAGGAAGCGGTGATCGCCATCGCGCGTTTGGGCAAGGTCGAGCATGCTGGGGCAGTGACGCCTTTGCTCGGTGACAGCGATGCCATCATCGCGCACACGGCGTATCAGGCGTTGAAGCGCTTGCAGGCCGCCGATGCATGCTTTGCCGTGGTGGACAGGACGGGAGCGTCAGAGGCGCAACGCTTTGGCGCCTTGCAGGTACTGCGTTCACTGCCTGATGCTAAAGTGGTGGATGCCTTGATCGCGCGGCTGGGCAAGGAAACGGACCTGGCACGGCGCAAGGGGTTGCTCACGGCGCTGTGCCGGTTGCATTTCAAGGAAGGTGCATGGACGGGGGATTCCTGGGGTACGCGTCCGGATACTTCCGGGCCTTACTATAATACGGTGGAGTGGAGTGAGACGGCGAAGATCGCGACGACCCTGAAAGCGGTGATGGCGAAAGCTACCGGTGAGGAAGCAGCGCACTTGGTGGCCGAATTCAACCGGCACAAAATCCAGTCGGACGATACGTTGACGCGAGTGGTGACGCTGGCCATGCAGGATGCGTCGTTGATTCCTGCGGCCGCCGGGCAGCTTTCGCGGGCAGAGAAGATTCCGGTGAATGCGCTGCCGTTGCTCATCAAGGCCGCCACAGCCGAAGATGTCCATGATGTGGCGCGGGCGAATGCCGTCATCGCGTTGTCCAAGCTGGATAACGCCGAAGCGGTGCAAGCGATGCTTACAGCGTTACCGAAGCTCGCGCAGGTGAAGAAGGAATTTAGCACGGGGTCGGAACGCGAGCGCCGGTTGGCGCGCGAGGCGTTCATGAACTCGACGAAGCTCGACAGTCAGCACGCGGTGCTGACGACCGAAGCGGCGAAGCTGAATGACACGACCTCCGTGCTGGCGGATGCCGCGCTATTGAAGATCGCCGATCGCAAGAACGCTTCCCCCGAGGCGAAGGAAGCGGCGAAGGGGGCTTTGGAGAAGGGCTGGAATGATCCGGCACGCCGGGCGCAGATATTGAGAGCCGTGCAAGCGGCGGAGTTCCGTCCTTACAAGGACAAGGTGCTGATGGCGTTGGAGGACTCCAACAAGGAAGTGGCGAAGGCGGCGAAAGCGGCGGCCAACACGCTGAAGCTCGACCCGGCCAAAGACAAGCCGACGGCACCGGAAAAGACGATCGCCGAGATGAAGATCGCGGAGGCCATCGCCGCCGTGCTGAAGACGAAAGGTGATGTGAAATTGGGCGAGCAATTGTACACGCAGCAGGGTTGTGTGCTTTGTCACACGGTGCGAACGGATGAGCCGCAGCGCGGTCCGTTCCTTGGCAATATCGCGACGACTTACAAACGGCCAGAACTGGCGGAGGCCATCTTGGTGCCGGGCAAGACGCTCGCCCAAGGCTTTGTGACCAGCCAGTTCGTGCTGAAGGATGAGATGGAGTATGAAGGCTTCGTGACACTGGAGGCGGCGGATAAAGTCGTCATTCGTAACGTGGCGGCGCAGGAGATCACGATTCCGGTGAAGGACATCGTGAAACGCCATAAGCTGGAGAAGTCGTTGATGCCCGAGGGGCTAGTGGCCAATCTAAGTGTGAAGGAGTTCGCTTCCTTGCTCGACTATCTCGAGGCGCTGGCTAAGAAGTGATATTGAAAAGTAAAAAGGGCGCGTCCAGTGGACGCGCCCTTCGTAGCAGATTTCAAAGGAGCATCAGTCGTTGGCCTGGATGGTCCAACCACCAGTTTGCAGACTGGTGTTGATGTTGGTCATGCCGAGGGTCTTCGCCGGAGGCAATGATTCCACGTGGCCGTCGAGGAACTGATAGTTCACCATGGCATTGTGGAATTCCTGCAAGGTGGTCACGCCGCCCGCCTGGTCGAAGTGTTCATTCGGCGCGTTGAGCGTGTAGGTGTCGTTGCAGCCGGCGATGTTGCCGGGGCCCGGACGTTCGGAGAGCACGATGGTGTCGGTGGGGTCCTGCACCATGCGGGCACGGACGGCGAGTTGAAAGCGGGGATTGGCTACGCCTGCGGAGATGGCGTCGCGGGTGTTCCAGTTGGGAGCGGTGGTGCTGAGGTTATTCCATTGCAGGCCAATGGCCGTGCGGTTCGCGGGGCTGGGCGGCCAGTCCGTGACGCCGGGGTTGCGACCGCCGATTTGGAAGCTGCCCATGTTATGGCGGGACATCGCATAGGTGCGGCGGCGACCCGTGGCGGCATAGCTGGCGATGGGGACTTTGTCAGATGGGCACATCAGCACGGTGAGGGCATTGGTGCCTCCACCACGGGTACCACGCTTCTGGGCGTCATCCCAAGTTCCACCGACGTAAGCATTGATGAGGTCGTCCCAAGACAGGTCCGGGTTCCAACTCGGCATACGAATGCCGGCGTAGGGGACCTTGTCGGCATTGTCATCGATATACATGGTGGTGCCCAGGCCGAGCTGCTTCAGGTTGTTGAGGCAGCGGGTGGTCATGGCCTTGGTTTTGGCCTTGGCGAGCGCAGGCAGGAGCATGCCGGCGAGAATGGCGATAATCGCGATCACCACCAACAGCTCGATGAGCGTGAAGGCGGTACGACGGGTGCGGACGGATAATAACATAATACGAGACGGGGTTAACGGGACTTAATTGACGAGGACGACGGTCAAACTTTGGGAATTGATGCCATACTTCTTGCCGACGGGAAGAGGCGGCAGGCTGGGCAGGAACTTGCTGGTCACCAAAGCCTCGAGCTCTGTCGGCACTTCTTTCTTCCACATGCAGTAGACCTGCAACGCTTCCGAAAGGGCTTCCAGATTTGGCTGGCCGTTCTTGGTGTATTCCAGCGCGGGCGCCTTGGGCACGAAGCCGGCGGGCATGACGTTGGGGTCTTGCGCACTGCCTTCGACAATCGGAGCCGTAGGGTCACGCGGGATGCTGCTGGCGGCGGCTGTGCCCGGCGGCGGAGTGGCGGGTACACTGGCCCCGGAGGGAAGCAACACAGAAGCCGCCGGAGCTTCAATGCTTACGGCTGCAGAAGTGACGGCTACGGGCTGAGTTGCGGAAGGGACAGAAGTTTCAATTTCCTGATCACTGCATCCGATCAAAATTCCAGCGACACCGATAAACAACAAATTACGAAAACGACTCATGTTACAACTTTATCTACGGTTTTCAGACAGACCTTATTCAAGAAAGGTTACAAATCTTGACTTTAGGGGGCAGGAGGTAAACGGATGAAGCGAGGGAAGACAAGGGGAATTGGCCGGGAATTGAAAATATGTGGGGTTTTACTTACTTCTTAAGCAGCAGGATGGTTGCTTTTCAGCATTAGCAGGGCTTGCCGCATGGATTCGAAGGCCATGTCTTGAGCATTGATATGTGCTAGTGGGAGACTGGCAAGCGAAAGGACTTCCTCGCTGGCGCGGGCGGAAGTGGTGCTTCCTGCCCAACAAATAAAGAACAGGTCGAGCACGGGGTAAGTGATTCCGGCGTAATGGTATTGGTTCGGGAAGGAACAGAGAAATTCCAGCCGGGTGACCTCCAGATGAACTTCCTCGCGGATCTCACGTCGCAAGCCAGCTTCGGCCGATTCACCGGCATCCACAAATCCACCGATAGTCCCCAGCAGGCCCTTGCCGGGCTCCTTGGCGCGCCGGATGAGCAGGATATCGCCATCTTCTTGGATGACGAAGGCGGAGGCAGAAACGGTGGGGTTGAAAAACAATGTAAGATTGCAACCTGCGCAGCGAAAGGGAATGGCAGCCCTTTCCATATTGGAAGGTTTGCCGCATCGTGGGCAAAAACTGAACAATTCGAAGGGTTGCATCGCGCGGGGAGTCTAAATTCCGGGAGCGTACATCGCAACTGCAGTTCGCGACTGTTTCAAAACAACCGCTTGCCTTAAGCGGAGACCGCAGAAATCCTTCCCGTGATGGCTGAACAGATCATCGCCACTGAAACGGACATGACCGAAGGAAAGGTAGTCGTCTTTGGATACCGACAGGATGGCATTCGGCGGGAGGGCATCTTGCTGCGGACCAAGGCTGGGCTGCGTTGCTATGAAAATCTTTGCCAACATTTGCCGGTGAAACTGGACTCGGGCACTCGACAGTTCCTGAGCCGGGAAAAGAAACTCATCCTTTGTCAGTCGCATGGTGCGCTCTATGAGCCGGAAACTGGATTTTGCACACGCGGACCTTGCGAAGGAGCTTCGCTGAAAGCCCTGCCGGTCGAGGTGAGAGAAGGCAAAGTCTATCTGCTCGTGACCGACGAGATCAACTGACTCACGCAGTTAGCAGAATGCCTTCCTCGATGAGCAAGATGGGCAGTTTGTTGATGATGGGATAAACCACGGTTTTATCTTCACGGACCAGACCGCCATCCAGTTTGTCTTTCAAGGGTTGTCCGGCACGATTCTTCAGACTGCCGGCGGCCACTTGCTGGTTCAGTGATTGCACCAAAACTTTGTCTGCCAGGTGCAGTGATTGGCGTGATTCCGGGCAGCAGAGGAGATGCAGCAACTTGGTATCGATCATAAGATTTCCGTAAGGGCGGCCGCTTGAGCGGCAGCGATGACTTCTTTTACCGGTACGTCGGCCGCATAGGCGAGCCGCTTGCAGGTCTCGTATTCCGGGGCGCGTTGGACGGGCTTGCCGTCCAGTCGCCCCACTTTGACCTCCACCGGGCCGTAAGGGGTGGACACGGTGATGATCTCGCGGCGCAGTTTGCGGCGTTCGACCTGGGTGCGGCGTACGCCGAAGGCACTGGTTTCACACAGCATCATCCGGGTGAAATGATCCGCTTCCTCACGCGCACACAAGACACTGAGCAGGACGCCTGGACGATTTTTCTTCATCTGGATGGGTGTGTGGAAAACATCCAAGGCTCCGGCCGCCAAGGCTTTCTCCACGAAGTTGCCCAGCACCTCGGCGGGGATGTCATCGAGATTGGTTTCCAGCACGGTGATCGTGTCGGTGTCCCAGTCATGCGCTGAAGGTGTTTCCGCCGAGCCGCCGCCCAGCACGGCCCGCAATACGTTGGGCCGGGTCTTGTTGTCGCGCGTGCCCAAGCCATAGCCGATGCGGGTGGCTATGAGATTCTGCATCGGCGCGAATTCTTCCACGAACTCGGCGAGCAAGGCGGCGCCGGTCGGCGTGACGAGTTCGTGTGGTTCTTCGCACTGGGTGAGGGGAATGCTGCGGGCTCCAAGAATCTCCAAGGTGGCCGTTGTGGGCACAGGAAAGCGGCCATGGGCGCAATTGACCCAGCCGGTGCCTTCCACGACTGGTGCAGCGAGCACGCGTGGTTTGCCCATCAATTCCAACGCCACACAAGCGCCGACAATATCCACGATGCTGTCCACCGCGCCGACTTCATGGAAGTGTACTTCTTCCGGCTTCATGCCATGCACTTTGCCCTCGGCCACAGCGACGCGATGAAACACCGCGATGGCACGAAGTTTCACCCAATCCGACAGCTCGCTATCTGAAATGAGCTGTTTGATCTGCGAGTAATTGCGATTTCCCTCGTGCTGATGGCCATGCTCCTGCTCGCTTGCATGGCTGTGGGAGTGGCCATGGTCGTGTGAATGAGAATGTTCATGGGAGTGGGCATGGTCGTGATCCGAAGAAGCGCAGGAATCGGCATCCTCAGCAACCAGATGCACATCAAACTTAACCCCTTCGATGTTGGATTTCTGGCGGCGGGCGGTGGTGATGTGATAGCCGCCGACACCCAGTTTGGCCACTTCGCCCTTGAGGACATTCAAATCGACACCCAAGTCGATCATGGCACCGAGAAACATGTCGCCACTGATGCCACTAAAGATATCGAGATAAAGTGTTTTCATGAGTCACCGCTTGCGCGGGTCAGCCCGCGGCCAATGAATTGATCTGGCTGGCAGCGTATCCGGCACCGAAACCGTTGTCGATATTCACCACGGTCACGCCGCTCCCGCAACTCGTCAACATGCCTAGCAGGGCGGCCAAGCCACCGAAGTTGGCTCCGTAGCCGATGCTGGTCGGTACCGCAATCACAGGACGAGCGACCAAGCCAGCCACCACGCTGGGCAAGGCGCCTTCCATGCCGGCCACCACGACTAGCACATTGGCCTTGCGCAAATCTTCCGCGCGGTTCAGCAGCCGATGCAGACCGGCCACCCCGACATCATAGATGCGCTCGACGTGATTGCCCATGGCTTCCGCTGTCACGGCAGCTTCTTCGGCCACGGGCAGATCGCTGGTGCCAGCGGTGACCACCGCGATGGTGCCGGGGCGTTTCTTGAGCGGTTGTTTCTCAACGAGCACGCACCGGGCGGTCTCGTGATGAGCGGCTTGCTTGAACTTTCGCTTGAGCAACTTGGCCTGGGCTTCATTGACGCGTGTGATGAGGACGCGGTGATTGCGGGCCAGAATGGTCTGGGCGATGGCGACGATCTGTGCGGGAGTTTTGCCGCTGCCGAAGATGACTTCGGGAAAACCGTTGCGCAGGCTGCGGTGCGTGTCCACCTGGGCGAAGCCGAGATCGGCGATGGGCGCACCTTGAAAGGCGCGCAGGACATCGGCTTGCGTGACTTCTCCCGCACGAAAGCGGGCGAGCAGTTGGGCAGCTTCGGAGGTTGTCACAGGATTATTGTGCCAGATGGCGGGAAAAGCTCAAACGGAAGTCACAGCCTGCGTATCATCAAGGGGAGAAGGTTTGGTATCGCCAGTGCCGTCCAAGGTCTGCTTGGAGGTCTCGATCTTGATGTAGTGCAGGATGACCGGGGCCAAGATCATACCGGGTATGCCCATCAGCCGTTCACCGAGCACCAGTGCCAGGAGAGTCAGCCACATGGGGTTTTTGATGCGATCGCCGATGATCTTGCTGTTCAGGAAATACTCAAACTTGTGGATGGTGATGAGGAAACCCAAGGCAATGACGGCCAGTTCCGGTTTGACGGTGAACGCCACGCCGGTGATGAGCGTGTTGCTGATCAGATTGCCGATGATGGGCAGCAGTCCACAAAGGAAGGTGGTGATGGTGAGCAACATGGCATGCGGCACTCCTGCGGCGTAAAGAAAGATGGCCGTTAGCAGGGTGTTGATGGAGGAGATCATCAACTGGGCACCCATCACCCGGGCGAAACTCTCGAAGAAAGTGCGGAAGCGGCAGCGGATCTCGGTGGCGGTCTGCGCCCAGAGATTGTTGCGGTCGGCATGAGGCTGGGAGTCAAAATCCAGCTTGGAATTAATGAACAGGCTGACGGCTACGACGATGCCCATGATGAGATACACCAGCTGGAAGGTGATGGCCCGGGCAAAGCCGCCCAAGCGGGCTGATTGCTCCTTGGCCTCCCGCATCAGCTCGGCCTTCAAAGTCGCATAGTCGCTGAAGGGGAGTTCAACCCCTTGTTTGCTGGCATAGTCCACGATGGCGGGAACGGTATTATCCGCGATGACCGGGAAGGTGTTGTAAGCCTGTTTGGTGAAGAAGACCAACCCGATGGCGGCACTGGAAGCCAGCAGGGTGAAGAGCATGACGCCCAAGGCTTTGCTGCGGCCCAGGGACAGGACGCGCAAGGACAGGTAACTGAACAGGGTGGTCAGCAACAGGGTCGCCATGCTCAGCCAGCCCACGAGGATGAGCAGGATCAACATAAAGGCGTACGAAATACGAACTTGTTTCGTCATGCTGCGGAATCTGATAACACGTTTCGGCCAGGATTAAAGGCCAAACCAGTGATTTCAGTCTGTCACGGATACAGGTTTGAACTTTTCCGGCGGTTAAAGTGTCATTTTCCGGCGGTCAGTTCAGGGGTTGCCCCCGCAGTGACCGTTGTGTATTGTGCTGGGCCCTTTGAAGTACAAAGAACGATGAGCACTCAGGAGTCAGATATAAATCAACCGGCCAACGAGCCGGCGGTGAACGAAGAGACGGGCGGCGCCCAAGCCGGACCGACGCTGTCCCCGGAGCAACTGGTGCAACTGCTGGAGAAGGCGGCGAAGGCCGACGAACTCCGCGACCAGTTGCTGCGCACCGTGGCGGACATGGACAATCTGCGGAAACGCGCGGCGCGGGAAAAGCAGGATGCCATCCGTTATGCCAACGAGGCGATGCTGGAGAAGCTGGTGCCCGTGCTGGATAATTTTGAAGCGGCCATGCTGGCCACCGCCTCTGCGGAAGGCGGGTCCGTGGACGCGCTTAAGCAGGGCCTCACGATGATTCTCAGCCAGTTCAAGAATGTGCTGGCGGATTCCGGACTGGAAGAAATCGACGCCCAAGGCAAACCGTTTGACCCCAATCTGCACGAAGCGGTTTCCCAACAGGCCAGCAAGGACGTGCCGGAGGGACAGGTGCTGCAACAATTGCGCAAGGGCTATAAATTGAAGGACCGGCTGTTACGGCCGGCGACGGTGGTGGTGGCGAAGAAGGCATAAGCCGATCCTATGGCCAAACGCGATTACTACGAGATTCTCGGGGTCGAGAAGGGGGCGGGCGCTGACGAAATCAAGAAGGCGTATCGCAAGATGGCGGTCAAATTCCATCCGGACAAGAATCCAGGCGACAAGGAGGCCGAGGAAAAATTTAAGGAAGTGGGGGAAGCTTACGAGGCGCTCAGCGACCCGCAGAAGAGGGCGGCTTATGACCAGTATGGTCACGCGGCTTTCGATGCCCGATCTAGGGCTGGAGCCGGTGGTCGCGGCGGTGGGGGCGGATTCCACGACCCATTCGATATATTCCGTGAAGCCTTTGGCGGCGGTGGCGGAAGCATCTTTGAAGAGATCTTTGGCGGTGGCGGTCGCAGCGACCCGACTGGGCCACGTCGTGGTTCCGATCTGCGCTACGATCTCGAGATCACTTTCGAGGAAGCCGTACTCGGGGCGGACAAGGAGATTTCGGTCACTAAACTGGAAACTTGCGAAGGTTGCAGCGGCACCGGGGCCGAGGATGGTTCCAAACTGCGCCAGTGCCAGACGTGCGGCGGACGCGGCCAGGTGGTGAGCTCGCGCGGCATCTTTAGCATCGCCCAGACTTGTCCGCGCTGTGATGGCGCCGGCCGGGTGGTGGAGAAGCCTTGTCGCAAGTGCGAAGGCGCAGGACGCCGGGAAAAGTCATCCAAGATCAAATTGCGTATCCCGGCCGGGGTGGATACTGGCGTGCGGTTACGGCGTGCAGGTGAAGGTGAGGGCGGGATGCGTGGTGGTTCGGCGGGCGATCTGCATGTGGTCCTGCATGTGCGGCCGCACGATGTCTTCCAGCGTGATGGAGATGATCTGATCTGTGAGGTGCCTATAAGTTTTGTGCAGGCGGCGTTGGGGGCAGAGCTGGAAGTGCCGACGATGACGGGCAAGGCGAGCATACGGGTGCCGCATGGTACGCAGAGCGGGACGATGTTCCGCCTGAAGGGCAGGGGAGTGAAAAACCTGCAAGGCTATGGCACCGGCGATTTGCTCGTGCGGGTTTCTGTAGAGGTGCCCACTCATCTCAATTCTGCCCAACGTGCCAAACTGGAGGAGTTCGCCCTGTTGTGCGATGAGAACGTGAATCCGAAGAGCAAGAGCTTCTTCGATCGGGCCAAGAGTTTCTTCAAGTAGCCTGTCCAGAATGATTTATGCACCGCTTCTTTGTGCCACCGACAGAGCTGCGGCAGTCACGCTTCGCCTTGCCCGAGGCGGAGTCACGCCATGCGGCGCAGGTGCTAAGAGTGCGTGCGGGAGATGAGGTGCAGGTGCTTGATGGGGCCGGTCGCAAGTATGACTGCGTGGTGGATACAGTGGAGAAGCGCCAGGTTTGGTTGCGTGTGGAGCGTGACGAGGTCGTGCTGCCACCCAAGGTGAAAATTGAGGTCTATCCGGCTGTTGCCAAAGGCAAGGCGATGGAGTTGATCATCCAAAAAGCCGTTGAGCTTGGTGCCACAAAAATCTGCCCGGTAGTATGCGAACACTCTGTGGCGCATTACGATGATGACCGTGCCGGGGATAAAGCGGACAAGTGGCGCTTAACCGTGATCGAGGCGCTCAAACAATGCGGTCGTGAATGGTTGCCTGAAATCACCGTTCCCCAGCCATTCAAGCATTGCCTGCCGTCGGACGAGGATGCAGCCACGCTGAATCTCGTGGCTGCGCTTCAGGATGGCACGATGACTGTAAGTGCCCGTTTCACCGCTTTCACCGGAAAGCGTGCATTGCCTTTGCCGGCGACTATCAGGCTTTGGGTCGGTCCCGAGGGGGATTTTTCCCCGGAGGAATATCGGGCGCTGGCCGAACACGGGGTGCAATCGGTGACACTTGGCACCCACGTCCTGCGCTGTGAGACGGCACTGCTCGCGCTGTTGGCGATCAGTCAGCACGAGATCGCAGTGCGCAGTTGAGCCTAGTATTTACCTTGCAAAGCCTGCATGTAGCCCGGCTGGGTGCGCAAAGCTTGCAGGCGCGGATCTTCCTGGGCTGTCTTCACCAGATTGCTCGCCTTCGGGTCGGTGGCAATCCGCGCATTGCTGAGCTGGACCGCTTTGCTGAGCGCCTTCAAGGCGTCCGAATTTTTTGAGCCCATGACGGCACGGATGGCCGACAGGTCGTACCAAGCCTCGGGGCTGTCTGGAAGCACAACCGTCAATTGCGTCAGGCTCTGTTCCAGCCGCACGACATCGCCTATCTGGGAAAGCAGATGCGCGACGGTGGTGAGGCTGCCCGCATCCAAGTTGGTCTTTTGCAACAGCGTCCCGAGCAGCCGCCCAGCCTCTTGGGGGCGCTGCAACTGGGCATACGCCTGGGCGGCGGAAGCCACTGCGGTGAAATCATTCGGCTTGCGGGCGACCAGCGCCTGCAGAAGCTGGATGGCGCGGTTCGTGTTGCCAGTGCCCATGTAGGCCATGATCACATTGAACTCCGCCTGCAGATCATCCGGTTTTGCCGCCGCCAGTTGCTCCAGTTGCGCGATGTTCTGGTTCGCCGGTCCCGGTTGCGGGGCGGTGAGCGGTTGCGGACCTGGCACCGGGGCCTTCGCCGGACCGGCGGCCCGCAGGCCGCTCTGTTCCACGACCTGTTTCAGGTTGTCGCGCAACTGCTGGAAGGATGCGTTCTCCGGGTCGAAACGCAAACCGGTCTCCGCCATCCTCAAAGCATCCTCATACTTGTTCAGGCTGGTCAGAAGGCTGGAATAGCGGAAGACCGCCTCCGGGCTGTAAGGGCAGAAGGCGAATGACTGCTTATAGGCGAATTCCGCCTCTTTGATGACCCGGCCTTGTTCAGCCAGGATACGTTGGATCTCAGGATCCATCTGGCTCCGCATCTTGCCCTGTTCCGCTGGCGGTAACGCCTGGATTGAATCCTGGATCGCGCGAATCTGCTCGGCGCAGTGGTTGATACGCCAGACGTAGAGACCGGCGATGGCGCTGCGCAACTTCGAGAAAGCCTTCTGGCCGTTCTCATCGCGGATGAATTTCCGGTCGCCCGTGAAACCCTCATAGTTGCTGCGGCGATAGACTCGTTCGGCGAAATCGCAGATCTCCGCGATGGATGTATCATAGGTCACCCAATTGCCGATCAGCCGTTCGGAATACTTCGTCCAGAATTCGTGATCCTTGCGGAGGATCTCGTCCGTGAACTCCTTCACCGGTTCACGGTTGATCTTCATGATGATGCCGAAAGGCGTCTGGTAGGGATACATCCACGGCAGCGGGAAACTTTCTTCCACATAGAACTCGTGGCCGGGATTCTTGTCGAAGATGACTTTCGTGAGCAGTCCGTTGATGGCCATCACCGAAAGCTGGCCGCTGACGGATACTTTGTTGCCTTCCTGGCGCACATCTTCACCTGGCTGGAGTTTGCCTTCCTGCATGCGCTTGATGGCGTCCTGGATATACTCATCGAATGCCTTCTGCGAATCCTCCATCGAGGGGGTGTAGATCTCCTTGGGTGGATAAACCCCATCGGCCCGGCGTTTGGCCTCCAGCTTTGCGCCATAAGAAGTGAAGAAGTTGTCCAGCGGACGGACCAGCGTCTTCAACGGCCCGATCTTCACCAGATTCTGGAAGAACGGCGGGTCCGTCTGCGCACTGCGGAAGTAATGGGCGCGGATGTAGCTCAGGTACGTGCCGTCCGCCAGCGCGTTCTGTGTGATGAGATACACGTCGCGCCGGTCGAAGTTCGGGTCCCGCTTCTTCTCCGGCGGCGTGAAGCTCTCGCAGAAGATCATGTACGTCGGGTTGAAACGCCCCGGGTCCGTGCCCCCGAAGAGCACCGCATCCTTCGCCATCTCGGGATAGATGCCGAACGGCGGCGTGAACATGTCATGGCCGAACCAGTACCCGAACAGATGTCCGCGCTGTTCGTTGCCTTCCCAATGCGAAAGCACGGACTTCACCGGCAGCACCGCGAACAAGGCCAGCATTGGGATGATCGGGAATTGCGTCCGCCAGGAGGCGATGAAGCCGACGAACAGCAGGGATAACACCACACTGAAGATCGCCGTGAAACGCACCAACGGATCAAAACTCGGCTCGATGCCGAAACGGTAGAAGGGCGTCTCACCACCCGCCGCGCCGCTCTCATTCTCGTACACCACCAGCAATACCCACATGGAGATGACCACGGCCGCTCCGCCGGCGAGCAAGGCCCAGCGCCGGTATTCCTCGTAGTGCAGCATCAGCCACGCGCTGCCCAGGGCGATGCCATACCCGATGGCCATGGAGAGCATCACATGGGATGAGGTGAAGAACACTTTGTTCAGGTTCAGGCTCTGCTTGTCCGGCTGCGGGTTCAGCAAAATCAGCAAGATGATGGCCAGGCACAAGTAGATCGCCCCCAGGCCCAAGATCCACGCCCGTTCCCGGTGCTGCATCTGCGTCAGGAACAGGAGCGGGATGATGGCGATGGCCAGATACACGATGTTGAACTCCTCGATTGCACCCTGCGCATACCGGCCGATCTGCTTGGCGAAGCGGATCGGGTCTTTGATGAAGTTGGATGGGTTCGCCTTCTCATACTGGCCGCGGGTCAGCGCATGCTTGAAGCCCTCCACCGTGCGGGGATAGCCCCAGTTCATCGGCGGATTCGTCATCGAGGCCAGCGGCATGTAGAAGTAGAAAGCCGCCCCGGCGATCCAGCAGACACCGCTGAGAAAAACCGGTTTCAGTTCGGTGAGGAGGTTCTCCGTTTTGAAATACAACCAGGCCAGCGCCATCATGGAGGCGATGCCCACCAGGTTGAAGATGATGAACATCACGTTCATCTGTCCGCCCACGCTGTCGAAGGTCGAGAGATTGCCCCGTGCCTTCATCACCAGTCCGATCAGGTAGATCGCGCAGTTGGCCACCATCATGTCCCGGCCCAGCTTGGGGTTGGCGAAGATGATCGCCACCTGGATGCCCATCGCCGCCACCAGCAGTGTCTGGTGGTTCGTGAAGCAGATGCCGAAGAGGAACATCGTCCAGTAAAGATACTTCAACTGGTGCGGCGCATAGATCCAGCGCAGCAGGCAGCACAGCACGCCCATCAGCGAGAGCACGCTCAGCGTGTACACCTCCACGATCACCGACTGGCTCCACATGAAGCCGTTGAAGCCCATCAATGCGCCCGAGACGAAACCGGCCACCACGCACAAGGCGCTTTCCCACCGCTTCTCCAGAGTTTTCAGGGACGCGATACCCTCGATCATCATGCTGCTCCCGCGCGAGACCAGCAGTGCGATCAGGCCGCACGAGATCGCGCTCGCCACCGCCGAGGACAGCGCCACGCGCCACGCGATGTTCGAGACCGGCACCAGCACCGTGAAGAGCCACGTATAGAGCGTCCACACCGGATAGCCCGGGGGATGCGGCACGCCCGCATAGTAAGAGCCCACTGCGAGTTCGCCGGAATCCTCCAGCGTCACATCCGGTGCCAGCGTCAGCCAGTAACCGGTCATCACCACCAGCGTGGTGATCAGGAAGCTGAGCCAGTCGATCTTCCGGAAGAGCGGCGGCGGCGGGGGAATGACCGGTTTGGCCGGTACAGTTTTCCCGGCTTTCTTCTCAGGCTCAACGGGCTTGCCGGCATTTGCGCCGGGATTCTTCACCTCGCTGGCCGCGGCAGACTTGTTACGACTCATTCGTTAACGTGCAAAAATGTTCGTGGACAGGGTCCAAAATGAGCCGTTACTTGAGAAGGAACGGGCCGGGTTTGTCGATGCTAAAGTAGCCATCGCCAGCCGGTTCCACTCCAGCGTCACCGGCCGGATCTGGGCCAGCAGCCCCGCACTGGCTTCATTCGTCGAGGCGAGCCGCGCCGGATCCAGGTCCAACGTATGGGGCAGGGCGGGGGCAGGCGCATCCTGCAAGGCCGCCAGCGACACCACCACGCTCGCCATCAACGGCGTCAACGTCCGCAACAGACCCGTTGACACCCAAGGACCCTCCACCTTCTGCCGCCGCTCAAACAGCCGCTCCCGGACCACCGGGTTCACCGCCCGCGGCTTCCAACTCTCCATCCGTTTCAAAATCGATATCTTCATAAGCAATTTCCCTTCGTGATCGTCCTCGTTCTCGTCGTCATTTCTCTGATATTGGCCCGCCGGTGCAACCGGCTTCCTTCCGTATAAACGCCTCCAGCTCTGCATTCTCCTCCTCACCCAGTTCATTCATACCCCGCCGCAGCTTCTCCATCCCATACCGGAATCTCCCCGCCGCCGTATTCGGCGACAGCTCCAGCACCTGGCCGATCTCCTCAAACGTCAGCTCCTGCCAGATCTTCAGCACGATCACCTCCCGCTGCTCCACTGGCAGCTCCGCCAAGCACCGCATCGCCGCGGCCTCCTTCGGATTCTCCGCCGCGCTTGGCTCAAACCACTGCGCCGATTCCCACTCCGCCCGGAACCGCCGCCACCAGTTCCGCCGGTAATTCAGCGACCGGTTCCGGTACGCGCGCAGGATATAATGCTGCGGCTGGGCCGGGGACTCCTTCACCTTCAGCAACGCCGCGAATGTATCCTGCAGCACATCCTCCGCTTCGCTATGCGCCAGCCCCAGCGACCGCCCATACAGCAGCAGATTCGCCGCCAGCCGGTCATACCACGCCTCGCACCAAGGCTGATTGGAAGAATAGTTAGGATTCACAGATTCACCAGATAGACACCGCTGCGGGAAAATTTGTATGAAGAAAATCCAAGAAATCTTGCCACGCGACCCTTTCGTGCCTTCTGCCACCCGCCCAGTCTGTCCTTCACGGATTCCCATAACCGCCTCCTTCTCACCACGTAATTGTGGCTGATGCGCTGAATCTCTTCCATATCGCGAGTAAATGCAAGTAAAATAGTGCGTAAAATATACGTTTTAAAGTTTTTGCGTAGCAATCACTTGCGATTTTCGCCTCCTTAATCGCCGAAATTCTTATCACTTGGACTATCGCTGAATCACTATTTTCACATCCATCCCATCCGGCCTATTTGCCCTATAAGCCCTATCTTCCAGTTCTCTTTCCCGAAAATCCATTCGACAAACCCTGGTGCAGGTTCAGGACATGGGTAACGGAGGTGGTTCAAGACATAGGTAACACTTCAAAGGCGAGGGCCGGAGCTTTTAGGCTTTGGTTCTATGCCATGGAAGAAAGTAGAACCTATGGAAGAACGGA
>JAEYXS010000004.1 GCA_023431185.1 Verrucomicrobiota bacterium | reverse complement strand
CGGTTCTTCCGCTCGGCTTTGGCGCAGGAGATTGCCACGGAAGTGAAGACGCCGGTGGCGCCGGTGGTGCAGGTGCTGGGCACGGCGAGTGCGCGGGGTGGCGAAGGACGCGCGAACAAGGTGCAGGTGCAGGGCGTGGAGAATGGTTTCTGGGAACTCGCGCAGCAGAAGCCATCGTTCGCGACGATCCCGGATGGTTCGGTGGTCTTGAATGCCGGGCTCGCGCGGCAGTTGGGCGTGAAGGAAAAGGAGGATGTGGTGTTCCGGGTGCCGAAGCCCTCGGCGCTTTCGCGGGATGCGCCACTCGCATCGCAGGAAGATGCTTCGGCGGCGTTGCGCGTGACGGTGCATGCTATCGTGAGTGATGAAGAGTTCGGCCGGTTCGGGCTGCAAGCTAGCCAGTTGCCGCCGTTCAATGCGTTCATGCCGCTCGCGTGGCTTCAGCAGAAGTTGGACATCGCAGGCAAGGCGAACCTGCTGCTCGTGGGCAAAGGGGAAACGGATAATGCCGCGCTCACGGCAGCGTTGAAGAAACATTGGCAGATCGCGGATGCGCAGATCGAGTTGCGTGATCTGAAGGAAGTGAAAGCGATCGAAGTGCGCACGCCGCGTGTGTTCCTTGATCCGCCGATGGTGGCTGCTTCGCAAAAAGCGGGCGCGAACGGGCAGAAGATCCTCACGTATTTCGCGAATGACATCCGATTGGGAACGAACACGGTGCCGTACTCCATGGTGACGGCAGCGGGCCAGCCGTGGGTGCCAGCAGGCCTCAAGGACGACGAGATCGTGCTGGGCGAATGGGCGGCGGAAGATTTGAGCGCGAAGCCGGGCGATACGGTGACGATGACGTATTACTTCGTGGGCATCGGGCGCAAACTGGAGGAACGGACGAACACGTTCCGCGTGCATTCCATCGTGCCATTGAGCGGCATTTATGCGGATCGCAGTCTGATGCCGGATTTCCCGGGCATGACAGATGCGGAGAACTGCGGCGATTGGGACACGGGTTTCCCCATCAACATGGAGGCCATCACGCCGAAGGATGAGAAGTATTGGGACGATCACAAAGGCACACCGAAGGCGTTCATCAGCCTCGCGGCGGGACAGAAGCTGTGGGCGAACCGCTTCGGTGATCTGACGGCGGTGCGCTATGACAGCGCTAACGTGACGACGAACCAGCTCGCTCAGGCCCTCCAGCAGCAGATGGACCCGGCGAGTGTGAGCCTGAGCTTTTTGCCGGTGCGCGAACAGGCGCTCAAGGCGGTAGCGCAATCGCAAGATTTCGGCGGGCTGTTCATCGGGTTCAGCTTCTTCCTCATCGTGGCGGCGCTGTTGTTGATGGCGTTGTTGTTTCAACTGGGTGTGGAACAACGGGCACGCGAAGTGGGCACGTTACTGGCGTTCGGATTCACGCCCAAGCAGGTGCGGAATCTGTTGCTGGGCGAAGGCAGTGCGCTGGCGTTGATCGGTGGGGTGCTCGGCGCGGTCGGTGGCATCTGGTATGCGCAGGGGATGCTCTACGGGCTCGCGAATCTGTGGCGCGATGCGGTCGGCACGTCGTCGCTGACGTTCCATGCGGAGCCGAAGACGTTGGTCATCGGCACCATCGCGAGTTTCATCGTGGCGCTCATCACCATCTGGCTGGCGGTGCGCAAGCAAGTGCAACGGCCCGCACGTGAACTGCTGGCGGAAGGCGCGGAGGAACGGCGCAGCGTGCTGGAAGGTTCGGCGAAGAAGAGCAAGGCGGGGATCATCGCGGCGACATGCATCGTGCTGGGCGCGGCAATGGTGGGTTGGGCGAAGTTCGGCGGGGAAGGCGGTGCAGCAGGCCTGTTCTTCGGTGCGGGCGGACTGTTCCTCATCGGCGGACTGGCGGCGAGCGCGGCGTGGTTGAACCAATTGCGTGATGCGGGATTGCGTATGACGGCGGACCAGCTCGCAGCACATTTTCACCTGAACGGTTTGGGCATTCGCAACGCGGTGCGGCGGCGCAAGCGCAGTCTGGCGACGATCAGCCTGCTGGCATGTGGCAGTTTCCTGGTGGTGGCGGTGGGCGCTAACAAGCTGGATGCGACGGCGAATGCGACGAAGCGTTCGGCGGGCACGGGCGGGTTTGCGTTCATCGGTGATACGACGTTGCCGGTGGTGCAGGATCTGAATGTGAAGGAAGGGCGCGAGTTCTTCGGGCTGGATGACAAGAAGCTGGCGGGCGTGTCCATCGTGCCGTTCCGCGTGAAGGATGGTGATGACGCGAGTTGCCTGAATCTAAACCGCGCACAGACACCGCGGTTGCTGGGCGTGAATCCGCAGCTCTTGCAGGAGCGAGGGGCGTTCACGTTCGCGAAGGTGATGAGCGGGGTGGACAAGACCGCGCCGTGGAATGCGCTGAAGTGGTCTGGTTTGCCTTCACCCGGCTTTGGCACATTGCAAACACCTTCAATCAGTGATTATGCGATCCCCGCCATCGGTGATTTCAACTCCATCATGTGGGCGATGGGCAAGAAGGTGGGTGACACGCTGGATTTCCGGGATGAACAGGGGCGGACGTTCAAGGTACGCATTGTGGGTGCGGTGGCGAACTCCATCTTGCAAGGGAACCTGCTCATCGATGAAGCCGCGCTGGTGGCGAAGTATCCTTCCGAGGCGGGCTACCGCATGTTCCTGATCGATGCACCCGCGGAACGTGCGACTGAAGTCGCCGCGACACTGACGAAGGCGTTGCAGAACGAAGGCATGGAACTTACGCCGACGGCACAACGATTGAACGCTTACAACGCGGTGCAGAATACGTATCTCAGCACGTTTCAGATCTTGGGCGGACTCGGCCTGTTGCTCGGCAGCCTGGGCTTGGGTGTGGTGGTTTTACGCAATGTGCTGGAGCGGCGGGGGGAACTGGCGCTGATGCAGGCGGTCGGGTTCCGCGCGCAGACTTTGAAGTGGCTGGTGGTGAGCGAGCATGGCGTGCTGTTGCTTGTGGGCCTGGCGGTGGGGGTCGTGTCGGCGCTGGTCGCGGTGTTGCCCGCGTTGCTCTCGCCGGGAGCGGAGGTGCCGTATGCCTCGCTGGCGATGACGCTTGGGGCGGTGCTCATCAGCGGTGGCGTGTGGACGCTGGTGGCGGCTGGGTTTGCACTGCGCGGGCACCTGATGGATGGGCTGCGGAGTGAGTAATTTTTTTCAGGAAAGCATCCAACATCGAACTCCCAACATCGAGAGGGGAAGAAGGTGGAACCTACTGCTGGAGCAGGGGGAAATTATTTTTCCTCTGAAGGCTGACTGTCTTTGGGCAGCTCGACTGCGCGGACGAGTGAGGTCAGCAAAACGATCACGGTGCTGGTGATGAGGGCGAGGTTGAAATTGGTATAGCTCTGTTTCTGCCAGGCAAAGATCAGCAGCAAAGCGCATCCGAGCAGCAGGCCGACCAGCTTGGGTTTGATCTCCCGGTGGAAGCGCACGATGAAGGATGGGCCTTTGATCCCCGCAGCGCGACGGGACAGCTCCTGGCCGATCGCGTAGAGCGCGAACAGGCCGAAGAATGCTATGATGCCGAGGGTGTGCATGCCTTGTTAATGAGGATAAAGAATCACATAGGACTGGGGCTGGCAAGTTGGCTTTGCGAAAAGCGGACAGAAGGGTATTACTTGAGGCACGATCACTAGGTTAGTTGAGCAGCAGGCGTGCTCACCCCTCACCCCAGCCCAGTGACTCGCTCGCGCCTGCTCGCTCGGTCCTAACGGACCTTTTGCTATCGCAAAATTCCTTCCACTGCTTCCCAAGCAGCGGAAGTCCCCGTTGAGGGGAGAGGGAGAACATTTACCGCTACCTCAAAGATCCGACAAGTTTTAGGCAGGTGAGTCTGAGGCCCACATTCGCTACAGGTTGGAGATTTGGGCAGGGCAGTGCGGAAGGATGGGCCTTCCGCACAGTTTGAATTCACACTCCTTGATGAACGGGGTGGACCATCGGCGGGTAGCGCGCGGTCCACGAAGTTCTGATTTCGCGCGGCCAAGGTCACCTCGGGTGGTTACGAGGGCATGGCGGGCGGGCAACGATTGGGTGAAAGGCAGGCGGGGAAACCACAGCCCCGACAATAGCCGGGGTGAAAATACGCAGAATACACGGAAAGGGAGAGGGAAAATGCCAGAGCGGTGTTTTTTAAAAATTTTGTGTAGTTATAGGAGGTATAGCGAGTGGAGTGATAACGCATCCACCAAGAACGTGTCAGTCTAGGCACGTGATGAAAAAGAAGCTCAAATGAAGTCGCAGGAAGGAATGAAGGTGAAGGGGTATGAAGCGAGAATCGTCAAATAGGGTGGCAGTGGATGCTTGGTCTATCCCTTTGACAGGGATGGGGCGGGATGGTTTAAAAGTTGTATCCCTCGGTAAACGCATGTTTTCGGTGAAAAACAATCTGTTTCAGTGCGGTGTAACGGCAGCGGCGCTGGCGGTCTCAGCCCAAGCGGGCTGGGCGGCGTCTAAGAGCGAGCCTGTGTTCGAGCGGGATATCCGGCCCATCCTCAAGACGCATTGTTTTCATTGTCACGGTGAGGAGGAGAAACCCAAGGCGGGACTGGATGTGCGGCTGCGTCGGTTCATCGCGCAGGGCAGCAAGGACGGTCCGGTGCTGGTGCCGGGCAAGCGCAAGGAGAGCGCGCTGTATCTGATGGTGCAATCCGGCGAGATGCCGGAGGGCGAGAAGAAGCTGACGCCGGAGCAGGTGGAACTCATCGGTCGCTGGATCGACAAAGGGGCGAAGACGCTCCGGCCGGAACCGGAGAAGCTGGAGGGTTACTATTTCACGGAAGAGGAGCGGCAACACTGGGCGTTTCAGCCGTTGAAGAGGCCGGAGGTGCCGAAAGTTCAAAGCTCGAAGTTCAAAGTTCAAAATCCGATCGATGCGTTCATCGCCGCGAAATTGAAAGAGAACAAGCTGACGTTCTCGCCCGAGGCGGACAAGGCGACGCTCATCCGGCGCGCGACGTTTGATCTCACGGGTTTGCCGCCCACACCGGCGGAGGTGGATGCTTTTCTCGCGGACGCTTCGCCGGATGCGTATGAGAAGCTGATCGACCGGTTGCTGGCGTCGCCGCATTACGGTGAGCGCTGGGGGCGGCATTGGCTGGATGTGGCGGGTTACGCGGATTCCGAAGGCATCACCGCTTCCGATGCAGTGCGCAAGCACGCGTGGAAGTATCGCGATTACGTCATCAAGGCTTTCAACGAGGACAAGCCGTTCAACGAATTCATCATCGAACAACTGGCGGGTGATGAACTGGTGAAGCAGCCGTACAAGAATCTTCCTCCGACGGAGCAGGAGAAGCTGGTGGCGACGGGTTATCTGCGCATGGCGCCGGACCCCACGGGTGCAGGCGCGCCAGACCAGAAGCTCGCACGGAACCAGGTGGTGACAGATACGGTGAAGATCGTGTCCACCTCGCTGCTGGGCATGACGGTCGGCTGTGCGGAGTGCCATGATCACCGGCATGACCCGATCCCGCAGGCGGATTTTTACCGGCTGCGCGCGGTGTTCGAGCCCGCGTATGACACGAAGAACTGGAAGGTGCCGAACGCGCGGCTCATCTCGCTGCTGACGGATGAACAACGGGCCGCAGGTGATAAAGTGGAAGTGGAGGCGAAGAAGCTGGATGCCGAACGGCTCAAGAAACAAGAGGAGTTCATCAGCGAGATTTTAGAGCTGGAACTGGCGAAGCGGGAGGAGGCGTTGCGCGAGCCTTTGCGCACGGCGTATCGGACTGTGGCGGCGAAGCGCACGCCGGAGCAGGTCAAGCTGCTGAAGGAGCATCCCACGGTGATGAACCTCTCGCCGGGCTCGCTCTATCTCTACAAGCAGAAGATGGCGGATGAACTGAAGAAGATCGCCGACGAAGCCGCGAAGGTACGCGAGCAGAAGCCGAAGGAAGAATTCGTGAGCGCGTTGACCGAGCCCGGCGGCAAGGTGCCGGTGACACAGATATTTCATCGGGGTGATCCGGATCAACCGAAGGCCGCAGTGAAGCCGGGTGATCTGACGATCCTGGCCTCCTTGCGCAAAGTGGATCTGGCGGAAGATGACGAGACGCTGCCGACCTCAGGGCGTCGGCTGGCGTTGGCGAAAGAATTGACGGATGGGCAGCATCCGCTGACCACGCGCGTGCTGGTGAACCGCATCTGGTTGCATCACATCGGGCGTGGGCTGGTGAATACGCCGGGTGATTTCGGGACGCACGGCGACAAGCCGAGTCATCCGGAGTTGCTGGACTGGTTGTCATCGGAGTTCGTGGCGCAAGGCTGGAGCGCAAAGAAGTTGCACAAGCTCATCATGACGTCCACGGCGTATCGGCAGGCTTCGACGCGCGATCCGAAGAAGGAGCGCATCGACGTGGAGAACCGCCTGCTGTGGCGCATGAATGTGCGGCGGTTGGAGGCGGAGGTCATCCGTGATTCGTTGCTGGCGGTGAGCGGTAAATTGAATGCGAAGCTCTTCGGCGAACCAGTGCCGATCATGGAAGATGAAGCGGGCCAGGTCGTGGTGGGCATCGATACGACGGATTCCGCCGGGCGGCCTTCGGGCAAAGTCATCCCGCTGAACGGCGAGGAGTTCCGGCGTAGCCTGTATATCCAGATGCGGCGCTCGAAACCGGTGGGTTTGCTGGAGACGTTCGACATCCCGGCGATGGAACCGAACTGCACGATCCGTAATGCCTCCACCGTCGCGCCGCAATCACTGGCGCTGATGAACGGGGAGTTCGCGCTGGAGCAGACGAAGTATTTCGCGGAGCGCGTGGAGAAAGCGGCGGACAAAGACGCACAGGTGGAGTTGGCGTGGAAGATCGCCTTTGGTGCGCCGCCAAGCATGGCCGAGGTGATGCAGGCAAAGGCGTTCCTGGAGAAACAGACGAAACATTTTGTGGCGAATCCGCCCGCACAACCCGCCCCCGCCAAGGGTAAGACCGCGCCACCTGCGCCCACGGCGGAACATCTGGCACTGGAGAGCTTCTGCCAGGTGCTGATCAGTGCGAACCGGTTTTTGTATGTGGATTGATTGATCGAGTTATGAACCCTTGCTTTACACGACGTCATTTTCTGGCCCGCGCGGGTTTCGGCCTGGGAGCGGTGGCGCTGCCGTGGCTCTTGCAGCAAGACGCGCGGGCGACGTCCAAGCCGATCCTGGATCCGAAGTCATTCGATCTGTTGCCGAAGCAGCCGCACCATGCGCCGCGCGCGAAGGCGATGATCTCCATGTTCATGCAGGGCGGTCCTAGCCAGATCGACCTCTTCGATCCGAAACCCGAGCTGGACAAGTTGGACGGCCAGAAATTCCCGGGCGAGGTGAAGTATGACAATGCCGCGCAGGCGAGTCCGAAAGTGATGGCGTGCCCGTGGAAGTTCAAGAAGCACGGCCAATGCGGCATGGATGTGAGCGAGTTACTGCCGCACTTCGCGGTGATCGTGGATGACGTGACGCTCATCCGCTCCATGCACACGGGCGTGAACAATCACGGGCAATCCATCTTCGCGCTGCAGACCGGGCTCATCACGGGTGGTCGTCCGGTGCTGGGCAGTTGGCTCGGTTACGCGCTGGGTTCGGAGAGTCAGAATCTCCCGGCGTTCGTCGCGCTCACGGACCCGCGCGGGTTGCCGGTGGAAGGCGTGCAGAACTGGACGAATGGTTTTCTGCCGTCCATCTACCAGGGCACAGCGGTGCGCCCACGCGAGCCGCGCATTTTGAATCTCGATGCGCCCGCGCACTTGAAAGGTGTAGCGCAGGAGAACTACCTCGATTTTCTCAGCACATTGAATCAGGAACACTTGCGGCAACGGCCGGGCGAGACGGATCTGGAGGCACGCATCGCGAGTTATGAACTGGCGGCGCGCATGCAGCTCGCGGCGAAGGAGGCGCTGGATATCAGCGACGAGAGCGAAGCCACGAAACGCATGTATGGCGTGGACAATCCGGCAACGAAAGATTTCGGCACGCGCTGTCTCATCGCGCGGCGGTTGGTGGAGCGTGGAGTGCGCTTCGTGCAGTTATACACGGGCAACCAGACGTGGGATCACCATGGCGGCATCATCAAGGCGTTGCCCGCCGCGTGCCAATACATCGATCAACCCTCGGCCGCGCTGGTGAAGGACTTGAAGATGCGCGGCTTGCTGGACAGCACGGTGGTGCATTGGGGCGGCGAGATGGGACGGCTCCCGGTCATTCAGAATGACACGGGCCGCGACAAGATCGGTCGCGATCACAACACGTATGGTTTCAGCATGTGGGTGGCGGGCGGGGGCTTTAAGCACGGGCTCACGTATGGCGAGACGGATGAGTTTGGCCACAAAGCGGTGAAGGACGTGGTGAACCATTTCGATTATCACGCCACGTTGCTGCATCTCTTCGGCATCGACGGCAGCAAGCTCGTGTATAAGCGGAACGGGCGCGAGGAATCGTTGCTCGCGGGTCAGCCGGGCAAGGTGGTCAACGGCTTGCTGGCGTAGAACAATTCAATCACTGCACCACGAGGGCGCAGTCACCGTGGGGTTCACGGGTGAGGCATTCGCGGAGGTAGTCCACGATCTGGTCATTCAAGGCCTGGCAACGGCCGCTCCAACGGCGGGCACCGACGAGTTGTTTCACGCAACTGCGGAGGCCGGTGAAACAGATCACGTTCGGGGCTTTCACCAGTTGCTGCTCCATCTCCTTGCGCAGGCAGGGGAAGAAGTTGAGTTCGAAACCCTTGCCGGAATCGAAGGCGAGCTTGCGCAAGTCACTGCGCACGATGTTGCCTTGCTTGCCGCTGTTGGCGGTGGTGGCCTTTAAGGGCTCGTGATTCACCTCCAGGCCGAAGCTCTGCAGCACATGCTCCAGCGCCTCGGAGAATTCGTTCAGGGAGACGTATTCGCGGCCCTGTTCGTGCTTGAAATAATGCAGCACGGCAGCGGCAGCGTGGCGGATGAGGTCGGGATCGAGGTTGTCGGCGGCATCGCCGATGAGTTCCACCGTCACCTGCTCCGCGGAGCAGGGGATGGAATCGCCGTTGGCGAGTTTAAATACCAGGCAGTCGGAACGTAGCTGTATCATGTCGCACCTCCAGTTTTTTAACGGCCTGCACAAAATCCGTGGCTTCTTGGAAGCCACGATAAACGCTGGCGAAGCGCACGTAGGCGACGTGGTCGAGCTCGCGCAATCCTTCCATCACGCGTTCGCCCACGGCCATGGACGGCACCTCATGTTCGTACTTGTCGGTGATATCCTCGGCGATCCTATCCACCAAGGCCTGAATCTTCTCCGACGGGACGGACAATTTCCGGCAAGCCATCTGGATGCCGGAGAACAGTTTATCCCGGGAGAACTCTTCCCGGCGGCCATCATGTTTGATGACCATGAGCCGGGCGCGTTCGATCTCCTCGTAAGTCGTGAAACGATGTCCGCAGCCAAGGCACTCGCGGCGTCGGCGGATGGTGGAGCCCTCGCGGGAGGACCGCGAGTCTATCACCTTATCTTCCTGCACGGCGCACTTCGGACAGCGCATAATCGTTCACTGCAACTTCCACCACATCGAAGACTACTTCTTAATGTGGTTAAGCACAGGTAGCACACCAAATGTTGTGGCGTCAACGGGTAAGTCCATGAATTGGACAAATTGTAACACTTTCTCCTATCACTTGACCCGCAGCTTACGTCCAACAATTATATGCCCATGTTCCAAAGTCTCTTTTGTCAGGCGGCCATCGCCGCTTTAGCCTTGGCCACCAGCGTTTCTGCTGCCGACCAGAAAAGCTCCTTCCAACGCATCCAGATCACCGATGTCTTCTGGTCCGAGGGTGCGCACTACGGCGATTTCAACAAAGACGGCAAGATGGATATCTGCGCCGGTCCTTACTGGTATGCTGGTCCGGATTTCAAGCAACGCCACGCCTACACCCAGCCTCCGGCGGAGAACTATGATGGCGCGCGCCCCGGTGCCAAAGGCTACTCGGATTACTTCCTGAGCTACTGCTACGATTTCGATAATGACGGCTGGATGGATATCCTCGTCTATTCCTGGCCGGGCAAAGATACCGCATGGTATCGCAACCCGCAGAACAAGCCGGGCGACTGGGAAAAGCATGTCATTTTCGACGAGACCAATGGTGAATCACCGGACTTCGCCGATATCACCGGTGATGGCAAACCCGAGATCCTCGCTTATGCCGCCGGACAACTGGGCTTTGCCGAGATCGATTGGAAGAACCCGACGGCGAAAGCCAAGTTCTGGGGCATCTCCGCCACCGATGCGAAGAAATACCAGCGCTACTACCACGGTTACGGCTATGGCGATATCAATGGCGACGGCAAAGCAGACCTCCTGGACAAAGAAGGCTGGTTTGAGCAGCCCAAAGACTTTCGGAAGGGCGAGTTGTGGAAACAGCACAAGTTCCACTTTTCTCCCGAAGGCATGCGCGGCGGTGCGCAGATGCTCTGCTATGATATCAACGGTGATGGCCTGAATGACGTCGTCACCAGTTGGGATGCCCACGGTTACGGCATCGCCTGGTATGAGCAGGTGCGTGAAGGAGGCCAGATCACCTTCAAGGAACACATCCTCGTGAACACCAAGGAGACCGATAATCCCTACGGCGTGAAATTCACCCAGCCGCATGCTTTTGTGCTCGCTGATATGAACGGAGACGGTCTGCGGGATTTCATCACCGGCAAACGCTTCTGGGCCCACGGCCCCAAGGGCGACGCGGAGCCCGATGCGCCGGCTGTACTCTATTGGTTCGAGCTGAAGCGCAGCGGCAAGAAGGCGGAATTCATCCCGCACCTCATCGATGACAACTCCGGTGTCGGCACGCAGATCACCGCCGCCGACCTGAACGGCGACAAGAAGCTCGATGTGATCTCCAGCAACAAAAAGGGCGTGCACGTGTTCATTCGGAAGAAGTAACGCCTGTACTTTTCTGGCAACCGGCGTAGTCCGCGGCAAAAGATCGCACTACGCCGGTTTCTTGTTCCCTGACTTGCTCCAGTCGCAGCGACCTTGCCCGGTCTGGGAGCGTCTCGGGCACGTCATTTCAAGCAAACCTCATGAGGGAGGCGCTACTTCCGCGACCACTTCACCGCATTTTCCCTTCGTACCGCGGCGTCCTTTGCTGCACTTAGTTTCGATTCCTGCAATTTAAGTGCGGCTGCTTCGAAATAGAACAACGGGGCCAGTGAGCCGAACAGCAACCGTTCCACCGGCACCTGTTTCAACAAGCCCTCGATACCCGCGACGCCTTCCAGCGTGGCGATCTCCACGGAGACGTGGCCTGCATTCACGAGTTTAAGCAACAGATCGGGGCGTAACGAACGGAACGCGTTCAGTAATTGCAGCCGCACTCCTGGCACCGTTTTCAACACGTCCACCAGCGGCGCGAGGTCCACGTGCGGCACTTGCACCAGCGGATGCTGTGTGCGTTCGTCTTCCATGCTCACCGCCAACTGCACAAACAGGCCACGCTCCGTGGCGAGCTTCAGCAACTTCATAAACGCGGCATCACGCACCTTATACTGATGGTAATTCGGGAACACCCGGATGCCGCGCATGCGATACTTCTCGTGGCAACGGCGCAAGTCCTCCTCCCAGTCAGGCAGCGCGGGATTCACGGTGCCGATGGGCAGGAACAGTTTCTCATCCGTGCGCTGGCACAGCGCGGCGAGACGCCCGTTCACGCCATCCACATCGTGATGCAGCAGGGCATCGAAGCTACCGGCCCACGCCTGCTCCACCCCGCGTTCACGCAAAGTCTTCGCCAGCAACGCCGCGTCATCCAATGGCAAGCGACGGAAAGGCCAGCGGCCCAGGAAGATATTGGTGTCGATGATGGGCGTGCTCATACGGCCATGCCTTTCGCCTTGAGGATGGGGGCGAGCAAGCGGCGCAAGTTACCCGAGGCGATCAATTCTTTGGATGCTTCCGGCAATTGCGAACCCTGCACCTTGCCGATCTGCGAAGCAAAGCTTCGTCCGGCGGCATCGCTGCCATACACGATGCGTTCCGCACCTACTTCGCGCACCGCCATCTCGACAAAGCCCGCCGTCGGATTCGATCCCGCGATTTCTACATAAACATTCTTGTGCGGGCGCAAGGCACGGATGCCGGCCTCCCAATTCCCGCCCGCGTGGTAGCAGACCAACGGCACTTCGGGCAGTCGTGTGGCCAGCTCGGCCACATCTTGTGGCGTGGATTCGCCCGGTGGATTGCCGCCCGTCTTCTGCCAAGCGTGCTGGACGATGAGCGCCTTCAATCCATGTGCACGCTTCACCAGCGTCTCGACTTCGGGCGTGTTGCAGCGCTTCGCCACCCAGAGCTTGATGCCGATGAGCGAACCATTCGCCACGCAACGGTCGATCTCTCTGAGGCTTTCCTCCACATGCTCCCCGCTCACATAGCACAGGCCGAAGGCGCGATGATGCCAGTGCAGCAAGGCTTCCATCGTTTCATCGTTCTTCTTGCGGAGCTGGTCGGGTGTGGGGTTCGTCAGCAGCGGTGGCAACCCCATGGAAAGCACCACCCGTTCGACGCCCACGCGGTCCGCAATCTCCATGAGCCGACCCATGCGCTCATCAATGGTGCGTCCGGGCGTGGAAAGATGGCAGTGGATATCCCAGAGTTTCATTTCAACAGCAACGTGTGCATTAACCCCTGCGTCTCCGGCAATGTCAACGCGCACGCACGCAACATACGGAGCGCGGCTTTTTTAAGCCGCTTCAACTTCCGCATCCAGCAGAGGATGAATGATATTCTGTGACCTGCTATGTTATTGTGAGTTGAAGCGGCATAAATGCCGCGCTCCTCTCCGTTCACACCCGCACGTCATCAACACATCACTTGGCAACCGCATCCCATCCGCTACCATCCTCTCCTGTGAAAACCCCGTCCCGTCGTCAATTCCTCCATGGCGTTGCCGCCACAAGTCTGGTCGCTTGCACAGGACCGGCATTGCTCACCCACGCCGCGGAGAGCAAACCGCACGCGTTGCAGCCTTTCGATGACGAGGTGGAGGCGTTCATGAAGGCCCGCAGCATTCCGGGCGGCTCGCTGGCCATAGTGAAAGACCGCAAGCTTATCTACGCCCGTGGATATGGTCTCGCGAATCGCGAAAAGAATCTGCCCGTGCAGGCCGATTCGCTTTTCCGCATCGCCAGCATCTCGAAACCCGTCACGGCCGTCGGCATCTTGAAGCTGGTGGAGCAAGGCAAGCTGAAGCTGGAGGACAAGGTGTTGGAAACCCTGCGCCTGCCGGAGAAGCCGCTCGATCCGCGTTGGGAGCAGATCACCATCCGCCACTGTTTGCAGCACACGGGCGGCTGGGATCGCGATGCGTCGTTTGATCCGATGTTCCGGCCTGGCACCATCGCCACCACGCTCAGTGTCGAGGCTCCGGCAAAGCCCGAGCACATCATCCGCTATATGCTGGCGCGCAAGCTGGATTTCGATCCCGGCCAGCGCTACGCCTACTCGAACTTCGGTTACTGTCTCCTTGGCCGTGTCATCGAGCAGCTCACGAAAAAGGACTACGAGAGCTTCATGAAAGCTTCGGTCCTCACGCCAGCCGGCATCTCGCGGATGCAGATCGGGCGGACCACCGTGGACCTGCAAGCAAAGGGTGAGGTGAAGTATTACATGGCGGACAACGCCACGGCGGATGCCGTTTTTCCCGGTATCAAGCAGCGCGTGCCCTGGCCTTACGGCGGCTTCTATCTGGAGGCAATGGATGCTCACGGTGCGTGGATCGCCTCCGCCGTGGACCTTGTGCGTTTCGCTTCCGCTTTTGACGAGCCCGCCAAATCTCCGTTGCTCAAGGCGGACACCATCCGTGAGATGTTCAGTCCGCCGGCAGCACCCGTCGCGCGCACGACGGAAGGCAAGCTGAAGGATTTTTACTACGGGCTTGGCTGGCAGGTGCGGCCCGTGGGACGGGAGGGCAAGGCGAACACCTGGCACAGTGGCAGTCTGCCCGGCACGAGCACACTGCTCGTGCGCCGCTGGGATGGACTGGATTGGGCTGTGCTCTTCAATCTACGATCCAACGATGAGAAGCTGCCCAATGGCGCGATAGACGGTGCGCTGCACAAGGCCGCCGGGAAAGTGACGGAATGGCCGAAGGAGGATTTGTTTCCGAAGTTCGGGTAAGTGAATGAAAACTTTGATGTGGGTAGGGCGTGAGGCTATGTTCTGGTGCATCAACCCAGACAAAGGAGTCTTTGAACCCGGAGACGAACAATAACGATTCGCAACGCAAGAATGGCCTGCGCGGAATGCTACGTTCGCGGTGGCTGTTTGGTGCGGTGTTGTTACTGGCGATAGTGATGGGCGGCAAAATGATTCACCGGGCGATGCAGCCGAAGTATGAAGGGAAAACGGTGGAGGAGTGGTTTGCCGATTGGAAGTATCGCAATTCGGAGATGCCCGAACCGCAAAGAGTTGAAGTTTGCACAAACTTGGGGACCAATGCAGTTTGGTATCTGTGGGGCGAATACCGCCGCAATGACTCGGTGGTCACGGCATGGATCATGGAGAAGAAACACCGTTTCTTTGGTTCCGGTTATCAGTTTGAGACCAGCCATGAGAGACAGCGGCACTTAAAGGCCCTCTCAACGTTACATTTGCTTGGCGGACAATGTGAGCCTCTGATTCCCGAGATTGTGAAGCATCTCAAATCCTCAAATCCTGTAGAGGCGTGCAATATGGTCTCCTTACTTGGCAGCATCCGGCAACAACCTGATTTGGTGGTTCCTGTCATTCATCTTTCGCTGCTCTCCACCAATTGGGAATCTTATCAACGGAAGCTCCATATTGATGCCTTGGGCAAATTTGGTCCTGCGGCAAAGTCAGTCCTGCCGGAGTTGCAAAAACGATTTGCCAATCCGGCTGCAACTAACCAAGGTGAAAATCATCATCTGGCCAGGGCTATCCTTCGGATCAATGGACCGGGACCGGAATTGGGACTATTTACGAACGGGCTAGCAGCGGGTGATTTCGTTAAAAGTTTTTCAGATATTTGCTTCCTTGAGCAGGTCGGTACTAACGCAAGATCAGCAGCGCCAATATTGCGCGACTTTATGGGGACTTTGACCAATGAATCCGAAATCAGATATGTTATACAGGTAATTCAAGAGATTGACCCCGAGGCGCGCCAAAATGCACCGTAAACAGGCACGGTGGGGACGGCTGTCCTCAGCCGTCCGCTCACGAAGCCTGTGACATTCAATCACCGAAGGCAGAATGACGGTTAGAGTCTTGCTTCTTTAAAAGAGAGTTGGCGAGGTTGTTGACGTCAGCGAATCACGGGTCATCGAACCTCACCTGCTTCGGCGGCGGCCCGCAGAGGACTGCGGGCCCTACCTAACACGAATGCGACGGACATGCCAACTCACCACACCTCGACCGGCCCCTTCGGCACCGGAATCGCCTGACGCTGCGTCACGCCCGGTTCGCTCTCTTGCATGAAGGATGCGATCATCGGTGGCGGTTGATATTGCGCTTTCAGTTCCCCGTTCTCATCCAGGAACTGCTGCCGCCATGTGCGATACTCGTCGAGGATCTCGTAATACTGCGCGCGTGAGGTGAGCAGCACTACGCGCTTGTTGAAGACGTGCACGGGACCGAAGCGCTTGCTGTACCACGGAGCCACTTTGCGGAACATGCGACAGCCGTGTTCCTCGCCAAAGACTTCGATCATGCGGTCCAGATGCCGTGACATCACGTTCACCCGCTCATCAAACGTCGGCTCGGGCAGCAGCACACCGGTATCGAGGTAATGCCGGGTGTGCGCAAAGATCCAAGGATTGTAGAATGCGCCGCGGCCCACACTCACGCCTGCGCAGCCGGTCTCATCAATCATCATCTTGGCTGCTTGCGGCGTGGTCACGTCGCCGTTGCCGATGACCGGGATGCGCTTCGCAGCCTGCACCACTTTGCGGATGCCCGCGAGATTCACCGTGCCGCTGAACCCCTGCTCGCGCGTGCGGCCATGCACGAAGATCCCCGCGACGCCCACATCTTCCAGTGCGCGCACCAGGTCCGGGGCGGTGATGTTCTCATCATCCCAGCCGAGGCGCATCTTCGCGGTGATGGGAATCTTCACCGCATCCACCATGCCCTTCACGAGTGCGGCGGTCTTGTCCAGTTCCGTCATCATCGCGGAGCCGCCGCCCACGCGGGTGACCTTCTTCACGGGGCAACCCATGTTGATGTCCACGGAGGCGACGCCGATGGATGCCAGGAAGACCGCCGCATCGCGCATCTCCTCCGGCACACTGCCGAAGAGCTGTACGGCGAGCGGTTTATCCTCCAGACAGGTCTCGATGAGCTTGAAGGCCTTGGCGTTCTTCTCCAGCAGGGAACGGGCGTTGACGAGGTCCGTCGTGGCCAGGTCAATGCCGCCGACCTCCCGGACCGTCAACCGGAAGGGCAGGTTCGTATAACCCGCCAGCGGCGACAGAAAGAGATTCGACTTCAACGACAATGTGCCCAGCGCAAACATGGCCACCCCACTATGCCATGAAATCTTTGCCTTGGGTAAAGCGGAAAATCGGGGGGTGAAGGATACCGGCTTCGAGGTTTCCTGTTTGGTTTGGGGCGGTCATTTCCGTTAATGGCGGTTGAATCTGGATTCAAACCGTGGCATTTATGGAGGCATATCAGCATATGGATACATGGTTCCACACTTTCCGCCCGGTTTTGACGCTCGCTTGCGCCGCGCTCCTTACCATCGGTTGCGCCGGTCCCAAACAGGCGGGCACCCGCCATTCCGAACGCGCTTTGCGCGCCGCCGCCGGTTCGCCCGACCCGCTCATGCCCTTGCGCGAGGCCATGACCTTTGCCACCACCTTTGATAAAGGCCTGGACGCCGAATTCGCCAAGGGCGATGCCAAGCTCTACCACGCCGCCAACAGCCGCAGCCGCGCGACGAATGCCATACCCGGCCTGCCGGAAGGCGAACTGGTGAAGCGCACGGAAGGTGCGGGCCGCTTCGGGGCCGCGCTGGAGTTCACCAAGAAGATGAACCCGGTGGTCTTCTACAAGGGGCAGACCAATATCAATTACACCACCAATACCGCGTGGAACGGCACCGCCTCCTTCTGGATGCGCCTGGACCCCGACAAGGACCTGGAGCCGGGCTATTGCGATCCCGTGCAATACGTGGCCCAGACCTGGACGGAAGGTGCGATGTTCGTCGAGTTCAGCAAGGACGAGACACCCCGCCACTTCCGCTACGCCATCATGGCCCGGCATAAACTGTGGAATCCGGACAATCGCAAGTGGGAGGAGATCCCGGTAGCGCAACGCCCCTTGATCCAGGTGGAGAAACCTGCTTTCAGCCGCGAGAAATGGACGCACGTGGTCTTCACGTTCGAGCACGCAAACACTGGCCGCAAAGATGGCATCGGCAAGCTCTACATGGACGGCGAATTGAAGGGCTCGTTCACGGGCTTCAACAACTACCTGTATTGGGACCCCGCCCAAAGCGCGTTGAATCTGGGCCTCGCCTACGTCGGTTTCCTCGATGAGATTGTGCTCTTTGACCGAGCCTTGAGTGCGCAGGAAGTAAAAATGATGTATCATCTCCCGAACGGCGCGAAAGACCTGCTCTATCGCCACTCGGACCTGCCGTTCATCGGGCCGCGCAAGTGGCTGACGAAAGACAACACGTTTAAATGATCGCTATGTTACGTTTCTGGCAACACTGGAACTACAGTATCGTGCTGCTGGCAGCGTACTTGGGGGTTTTTCACATGTGGCTGCATCTGGACCGCATGGGGGTGATCGTCTCCGGTTTGGTGGTGTCCCTGATCTTGGGAAGCATCTCGCTTTATGCCGCCTTGCGCGGTTATTTCGCGAACCGCGTTGATTTCATCGCCCATACGGTGGTCCTGCTGGACGTGCTGTTGGAGGCGACCCTCCTTCCGTTGCACCAGGGCTATGGCTTCTATGGGTGTGCGGTGGCGTTTGCAATCGTGATCGGAGCTTACCGTTCTTGGTGTCTGCGCCAGCCTGCTCCAGCCGCCTGAGCATGAAACGCGAGACGCTCATCTCGTGGGTGGCGTTTCTGCTGACCTTTCTCTGGCTCCTGCTGCCGGATACGCGCAACTCCCTCGCCAGCCTCTGGCCCAGCATCTTGGCCATCGGCCTCGCTTTTCTCACGCGGAACATCTATGTCTCCCTGTTCACCGGGGCCTTGGCCGGCACGCTCTTGCTGCACGGCGGCAATCCCGGCACTGCTTTTCTGGAGCTGTTCTCCAAGCACCTCATCAATTCGCTCAAAGATCCGTGGAACCTGAACGTGCTCATCTTCACCCTGCTCATGGGTGGCTTAGTGGAACTGCTACAACGGAATGGCGGCACAAAGGCGCTCGCCGAATGGTTCCTTGGCCGCGCCCACAGCAAACGCAAAGCGGGCCTGGGCGCTTACTTCCTGGGCTGGGTGATCTTCATCGACGGCCTGGCAAATTCGATGCTCGTCGGCAAAGCCATGCGCCCCATCACGGACCGCGCTCGCATGTCGCGTGCGAAGCTGGCCTTCATCGTGGATTCCACTTCCTCGCCCATCGCCGGTCTCGCGCTCATCTCCACCTGGGTGGCGTATGAACTCTCCGTGATCAAACAGGGCTTTGAACAGACCCCGAACCTGGTCGCCGAACAGATTCCTGCCGCCTTCACCTTGCTCGTGCAAAGTCTGCCCTTCCGTTTTTACAACTGGTTCCTGCTGCTCCTGGTGTTCCTCGTCATCTGGCTCGGCCGCGACCTCGGCCCGATGGTGAAAGCCGAACGCGAAGCCGCCGCCGCTGCACCTCCGCCGGAACCCGAACCAACATCTGCCCCCAAGCCCAAAGAATGTTCCCGCATCCACCTCGCGCTCATTCCTATCGTGGTGCTGGTCGTGGGCGTCTTCCTCGGACTGTTCATCAATGGCGGCGGCTTGGAACGCGCTTTCACGGTCGCCAGCCTCATCACCGCCCTGGGTGCGGCGGATGCCGCCATCGTCTTCGTCTGGGTCACCGCCTTCACCTGCCTGCTCACCATGATCCTCTCCTCCGTCCGTCCCACGGAAGAGCTGCGCGAAGGTGTCCTGCACGCCTTCTTCGAGGGCATGAAACACCTCTTCCTGCCCACGCTGATCCTGGTTTTCGCGTGGGTGTTGAACAGTGTCATCAAAGACTTAGGTGCCGCCAAGTTCCTCTCGAATCTGCTCAGTGACAGGATGCCGGCGGGCTTGTTGCCTGGGGTGGTGTTCCTTACCGCTGCACTCATCTCCTTCAGCACCGGCACCTCATGGGGCACCATGGCTCTTGTGATGCCGCTCTCCATCCCGCTTGCCGTGACCTTGGGCGGCGGTTCACCGGATGCGCCGGTGGTCGTGGTGACGATCGGAGCTGTGCTTGCGGGAGCGGTCTTCGGCGATCATTGCTCCCCCATCAGTGACACGACCATCGTCTCCGCCTTCGCCAGTGATTGTGATGCGATGGAACATGTGCGCACCCAGATGCCGTATGCGCTTCTGGCTGCAGGCATCGCGTTACTGCTGGGCTATCTGCCGACCGGCTTCGGACTGACGTCGTGGGTGGCGTTGCCTTTGGGGGCGGCTGTATGCTGGGCGGTATTGCGCTTCAAAGGGCAGAAAACGAATTGAACCGCATCATTCTTCGACCGGCTCAGACTCCAAAGTCACCCGATAAAAATAAGGCCCGCTCCCTGTTGCCGTGGAATCCTGATAGGTATACGGCATCTGTGGCGCAAAAATACGGTCAATCTCCACCCAATCCTCCGTTGGTCCCAAAGCAGCGCTCCGCATAACGCGATAATATTTCTCCTTGGGGCCGTCGATGATCACGCTCGGGTCTGTTTGCCGCGTCAGTTGCAAGCTGACGGAGAAGTCCGACTCCATCACCACGTTGTTATTGCCCGCTTGGCCGCTAACGTAGTAACGGCCATTGCCATAGACAAAATCGCTCCCACGAAAGGTGAATAACGGATGTACTTGCCAGTGCAGACCGTCACTCGAAGAGACCAGTTGGCTTTTCATGATTGGCGTTGAGGAGTAGTATGGATTAAGGAGCGCCACATACTTACCCTGCACGTAGCGGAGCGTCTGCGGATTGGTCATTTCACTGCCAGTCGCACCGTATTGCCAGGTCAGGCCGTCGGTCGAAGTCGCTGACACTCCACCATAACCCAGTATGAGCAGTCGCCCCCCTTGGGCGGAAAACTTGCCAGTGACGGGAACTTCCGAAGTTACCAATTGCCATGTGACCGCATCCGTAGATCTATACAACTGGTTGCCGTAACCACCGATCATCCAGTACGAGCCCAAACCGTATTCGATTTCCGTAATGTTGCTGTAATCAGGATACGTATTATGCGAAAGTATCTCACCAGCGAGCGAGAGGATCGTGATCGTCGACGGATGTGAGTAGGTGGTCACGATGATTTTGTCATTCACGATCAACATATCCGACGATTCAAAAGCGCTTGGCAGCGCCGTGACTGCCCACTCTGTCCCATTCTCTGATATGCCGATTTGACCGGCGGTGGTAGCCATAAACTTTCCCTCCACCCATTCGATCCGGTGCAGCCCGCCTAGCCCTTCAGGTAACGACATGGTGAACTCACCTTGCTCCCCTTCCCGCGAGAGAACGGCACTTTCATAACCGATTTCCCCGAACCGGTAACCGGCCAACAGCAGGCGATTGTCTCCAAATGCCATAGGTCCGTAAATCCCTCCTGCAAGCGAATTGCCGATAGCTGGCTCATATGCTTCGCCGTCCGTTGACCGCAATAACTGCCCGCCATTGCCGGCCAGCACAAAATATCCGTTTCCGTACGCCGAAGAATGCACATCGTAAAAGTCTATACCGTTCACAAAGGTCCATTGGTAACCGTTGGTGGAGACCAGTCCCGCATAGGAAATACCACTTCCTTGAACACTGTGGACGAGATACTTCCCGGAGCCGTATGTCACGGCACCCAAGGGATATCCCGGTGTGGCATAGTGCCGCCACATGCCGGAGGCGGAGCGGATATGCAGGGTACCCGCGAGTTCCAGCACCAGTAATTCCTCCCCGGCTTGTATTACTTGCGTAAACATGCTTCGACTGCCCACCTTTTCCACCTGCCAGTTGTTTCCATCAGCAGATTTCAGCAGCGTCCCTTCGGCGATCTCGTAGATGGATGCATCACTGTCTCCGCCGGCGATCCAGAAATGACCTTGGGCGAAGTGGACCGAACGGAAATCGATCAGCATCGGTCCAAGGACCTTTGTCCACGAGGTGCCATCGGTTGACTTGATCGCTTCCCCTCCATCCGTCACGGCCACAAATGCGCCATTGCCATACGTGATGCTGCGGATGGCGGTGAACACTGTCGGGCTGGCCTGAGTCCAAGTCTCCAGATCAGTGGAAACCCAGATGAAGCCATACGCTCCGCCCGTCACATACACGCCATTTCCATGAGCCGCAGAGAGCAAGGTGATATCATCCGGTTTGGGCGCTACCGTCCAGTTAGCCGCATCCGTGGAGTGCATGACCGCACCGCCTTCACCCACCGCCAGAAATCGACCATTGATGAACTGGATGTTACGCAAAGAATTCCCCTGCGGCAAAGGTGCCACCCAATGCCAATGGTCCAAAGGAGCGGAGTGAACGCTCAGGCAAAACAGCAGCAGGATAAACAGGCTAAACGATTTCAGCGAATTCATAACGACTGAGGACAAAAACGCCTCCAAACAAGATTAGTGTGATGCCATCCGATATAATATTTCAACCCTCATGTTCAGGCACCTGACGGGCGTGGCCAGTCAGCCTGAAGCGCACATGGTACACTCCCCCCTCCAGCCGTGATTCCAGATTCGTCGCCACCTTCTGGAAAACCCGCAGCATGACGTGATTTTCCGCCAATACATCGGCAGTGAAAGCGGTGATGCCATGTTCGCCAGCGATGACCTTAAGATACTCCATCAACCATGTGCCGATACCGTGTCGTTGATAGTCCTCATGGATGGTCACCGCCACTTCGGCTTCATTCGTCGCGCGATTGCAGAAATAACGGCCCACGCAGATGATGCGTTCGCTGCCCTCGTATGGCACCAGGCCCACGATGGCCATGTCCTGCGCATAATCCAGCGTCACGAACCTTTGCACCTGCTCATGGGTCAGATGACGGATGGGCGTGAAGTAACGTTGGATGACGGTCTCCGGCGAATGTGAGTAAAAGAACTCCTTGAGCAGCCTCTCATCCGTCGGCTGGATGGGGCGAAATTGCACATCCTGCTTGCCCCGGAAATGATGGCGTGTCTCGTATTTGCGCGGATAGGGCGCCATGAGCGGTGGCAAGGCGATCTGGTTCGGATGCACCAAGTGCCGTTCGCGCGCGGCTTGCATCAGATCATCGCGAAATTTCGGGTGCGCGATATTAATGAGTGCCAGCGTGCGCTCCCGCACGCTTTTTCCGTGCAGATAAGCGACACCATATTCCGTCACCACGTAATGCACATCTGCGCGCGTGGTCACCACCCCGGCTCCCGGCTTCAGGGCGGCCGCGATGCGTGACACCGTGCCACCCTTGGCAGTGGAAGGCAGGGCGATGATGGGCTTGCCCTCCTCGCTACGGGCAGCGCCACGGATAAAATCCACCTGTCCGCCAAAGCCGCTGTAAAACTGTTCCCCCAACGAATCCGCGCAGATCTGGCCGGTGAGATCGATCTCGATGGCGGAGCTGATGGACACCATGCGGCGGTTCTGCGCGATCTGCCAGGGATCGTTCGTGAACTCCGTGGGATGAAAGGAAAAGAGCGGGTTGTCGTTGAGGTAATCGTAGAGCTTGCGGTCGCCGAAGCAGAAAGAGGCCACGATCTTGCCCGGCAACAGGGTTTTCTTCGAGCAGTTCATCACGCCGGATTCGATGAGCGGCACCACGGCTTCCGTGAACATCTCCGTGTGCATGCCCAGATCTTTCTTATCCTTCAGCGCAGCCATCACGGCGCTGGGAATCTCGCCGATGCCGGTCTGGAGGGTGGAGCCGTCCTCGATCAGGGAGGCGATGAATTCACCGATGCGCAGGGATTCGCTCGAAGGCGCTGCGCAGAGGTGCTCGTAGATGGGCAGGTCGCTCGCCACCAAGGCGTGTAATTGCGAGAGGTGCACGAAGCTGTCGCCCAAGGTGCGCGGCATGCGCGGGTTCACCTCGGCGATGACATGGCACGCGCTTTCCACAGCAGCCTTCACCACATCCACCGAGACACCGAGGCTGCAAAAGCCATGCGCATCCGGCGGACTCACTTGCACCAATGCCACGTCCAGATGGATGCGCTTCTGCCGGAACAAGGCCGGGATCTCGCTCAGAAAAATAGGGGTGTAATCGGCATAACCGGAATTCACCGCCTCGCGCACGTTGCCACCCATGAAGAAGGCGTTGTGGCGGAAATGCCCAAGCAATTCTTTGCTGGCGTAAGGTGCGCTGCCATGCGTGAGGATGTGCAGGATTTCGACGTCATAGACCTCCGGTCCGCGATCTGCCAGAGCCGACACCAGCAGTTGCGGTGCGGCACAGCCGGACCCGATGAAGACGCGCATGCCATTGCGCAGACAGAGCAGGGCTTCCTTCGCTGTCATCCAGTTCTGCCCTGATTCGGAGGCACAAGACTCTTCCTTCATCGGTGATAAAAGCATGTCAGAGGACAGCAAGAAACGCCACGCCAGACTGTTGGCAAAAGCAGACCATCAATTGTCGGAATGGCGTTCGTGCTTGGAAGGCAAGTTTAGTCGAAATCCGAGCAGCTCATGAAGTAGTGACACTTGGGGCAGCGGAGCTTGCACTTTTCGTTGTGTAATTCCGTGCCGCACCGCGGACACCAGCGCCAGTATTCCCCCGTCACATCGCACGCGTCGGGAGACGTGCTGGCGGGCGGTTCGGCGTCAGGTTGGGGTCTTGGATCGGCCACGGAGGAAGCATAACCAAACGGGCTTGGGACTCAAGCAGTCCGGGAAATAATGTCGATTTCCGCGTGATGACCCGTTTACATCGGCGGCAAGTGAGCAATCGGGAAAATATGAAGACGGACGTGCTGGTCATCGGGGCTGGCGCGGCGGGATTGATGTGTGCGATCACGGCGGGGCAGCGGGGCCGCTCGGTGCGGGTGCTGGAGCATAATGAGCGCGTGGGGAAGAAGATTCTCATCTCGGGCGGCGGGCGGTGCAATTTCACGAATCTGGGAGCGGGTCCGGACAATTACATCTCGAACAATCCGCACTTTATGAAGTCCGCGCTGGCGCGGTATAAGCCGAAGGATTTCATCGCGCTGGTGGAGCGGCATGGCATCGCGTATCACGAGAAGAAGCTCGGGCAGCAGTTCTGCGATACCAGCTCGAAGGAGATCGTGGACATGCTGCTGACGGAGTGCGAATGGGCGGGCGTGGACCTGCGATTAAACTGCAAGATAGCATCGGTGCAGAAGACGGTGGGGTTTCAGGTGCAGACGAATCAGGGAGTTTATGAGGCGGACTCGCTGGTGATCGCGTGCGGTGCGCTTTCGTTTCCGAATCTGGGCGTGTCTGATTTTGGCTATCGTTTGGCGGAGCAGTTTGGATTGAAGGTGCTGCCTCGTCGTCCGGGGTTGGTGCCGCTGAAGTTCAATGAACAGGATCTGCGGGCGTATGCGGAGTTAAGCGGGCTTTCGGTGGATACCATCGCGACAGCGAATGGGAAATCGTTTCGTGAGAACATCCTGTTCACGCATCGTGGCATCACGGGACCGGCGATCTTGCAGGTGTCTTCGTATCGCGAGGAGAATGATCCCATCACGATCAACATGCTGCCGGATCAATCGGCGAAAGATTTGTTGCTGGCGAACAAGACGGATGCGCGCGAGCTGCCGAATTTTCTGAGCCAGTATGTGCCGCGGCGCTTTGCGCATGCGTGGTGTGCGCAGAACCAATTGGTGAAGCCGGTGAAGCACTTCAAACCGGCGGAATTAGAATCCATCGGCACGCGCTTGCAGAACTGGACCATCCAGCCGAGCGGCACGGAGGGTTATGTGAAGGCGGAAGTGACGCTGGGTGGCATCGATACAGATGAGCTTTCTTCCAAGACGATGGAGTCGCGCAAGGTGCCGGGGCTCTATTTCATCGGTGAGGTGGTGGATGTGACGGGGTGGCTGGGCGGATATAATTTTCAGTGGGCGTGGGCGTCGGGACATGCGGCGGGCGAGGTGGTGTAGTGGTCGCGTAATTGCCGGTTGCATTCGGCCCGGGTACGGGTGACTTTAAGCGTTAAAGCATGGCTTATCTGGCAAATCTGCTGGTGCCTCAATCGTCGCCGGCTGAAGTGGAGCGGCGATTGTGCGAGGCGATGGAGGAGGATGGTTATGAACGACTCCAGCGAGCCGTGCTATTCCCTTATAGCGATGTAAATGACTTCAGGGTTTTTCTACTTAGCAACAGCACTCAAGTCATACTGGTTTGCTCCGATTCATTGAATCAGTCAGGTAATACCAGAACCAATCCGGTTGCTATCTTTGATTGCCTCTTAGTGTGGCAGGAAGGTTCGTATTGGGGAATTAAAGCGGGCGGACGAGATACGGGCTCAGGTCGTTTTAATAATCGTAAAGCCGGCTATTTCAAGAACTGGATTGAAGATAGAAAACTTAACTGGCTGGTTGATCGCATCCCACATTTTCCAAACGCAGATAAATGGTCACGGCTGAGATCATGTCTGCAGTATGGCACTACGTTCACCGACCGGGCCATCGGCGAGTTCTGTTCCCGGCTGGGCATGCCCTTTGGGGCATTGACGTTTCGAGAGATAGAGGATGTTTGGGGTGGAAGTATCGAAGCAAAACAGGTGGGAGAATGGCAGGTCCAATTGCTAGCGTTTACGCAAAAGGCAGCGCCAGTCAAAAAAGCACGCCGCACATCACCCAATTATGTGCCGACCATAGTTCTGCCTAACGAGGAAGAGGTATCCCGACTTCGCAGAGTTTTGACATTCTGCGGAATGCTGGTGGCCGCTCCGCTGATCTTATTGTTAGTTTTGCTGGCCATCCCGCTGTTGCTGTTGGTCCTGCTTTTCTACTCTCCTCTGGTCGAACGGATAATGGCAGGCAAAAGCCGGAAGATCAGAAACCAATTTTTGGAGAAGCTTGAAGACGGTTCAGCCAATCAGATACTATTATCTCCCGGAAAAATCTTCAATACGGTGCATCGTTGCTCGGTGAGCGTGCCTCCGGGCATTGAAGCGCAAAGCAAGGTGTTCCGGTTAAAACCTGATCCGTTTCCATGGTACAGCTTGGTGTTTGATTTCAAGCTGGGGGAGATGTGGCTCCATGGTACTGCTTATCGGCCAGATTTTGACAGGGGATGGCCCGGCATACCGGCAAACCGCGAACAGGAAAGCCAAACGGAATTCACTGCCGGACCTTATGCTGGAACCAAGATATTCTATCAAACCCGCACGCAGCAGAGTGTCTGGCTGCATTATGATTGGTTCATAAAAACACCGCAGGCCATCTATGAGTTCAGTCTCAATGGACAGAATAAAGCAGTGTCTGAGGATGCCCTCAGCAAGGTGGACGAACTTGTCCGTTCTTTTGAATTGAAGGAAAGTTAGTGCCGCAAACTGGCCGTTTTCATCGCGGTGCCGTGTGTGCTCAATAGCAGTTCCTCTATCCGCTTTCTCCGATACGCAAAGATCCGTTCCACATCACGGCGCACAAACAGTTTGTCAATCAGCCAGCCGCCGGGGACGGCGTACTCCACACGGTCTGCGCAGAGGGTACCGCCATCTTTCTCATCGAAGGTGTGTTCATGCACCCATTTCAGATACGGGCCGCGCAGTTGTTCATCCACGAAACGATACGGCGGTTCCCATGCATTGATGCGCGTGCGCCACTTCACCGGGATGCCATGGATCTTGATGCGATAATCGATGAGCGTGCCCGGCTTCATCACAATTGGTGTGGGCGTGAGTGTGTGAAAATTCACCCACGGCGGCGTGATGGCTTCCAGGTTTGCGGCATCGGCGAAGAAGGGAAAAATCTCTTCGCGTTTCAAGGGCAACCAGAGCTCGGCGGTGAAGATGCTGCCCATAAGTAAGAAAGTTATTCCACGCTGCGGACACGGCGTTGCGGGGCAGTGCTGCGGAGTTCGTCGAGCTTGCGATTCAATTGTTTCAGATCGGTGAGCAGACTGGCACCGATGGAAGCGATGGCATCACGATAAGATTCCGCCGCGCGGCCACCGACGAGAATGGCGACATCCGCAGGCAGGTACTTGCGGAGGCTGATGAGTTCCTGCACCAGATGCGGGTCATCATCAGGATAGACCACGCTGAGGGCCACCGCGCGGGCTTTGCTCTGGATTACAGCGCCATTGATCTCACACGCGGGCAGGTTCGTGCCAAGGTACTTCACGCGCCAACCTTTGTTCGTGGCGGCGGCGGCGACGAGTACGGCACCGAGTTCGTGGATCTGGCCGGAGGGCGTGGCGACCAGCAGCACGGGCGCGGATTCAGGCAATGCGAACGGTTTCGCGGAGTTGCACAGGAAGGTCCGCAGTACCGAGGAGGCGAAATGTTCGTGCGCGATCTTGATGTTACCCTCTTCCCAATCCATCCCGATGCGATTTGTCAGCGGGGTTATGACTTTTTGCAATAAACCCTGATGACCAAGCTCCACGGCGGCCCGGCTCAAAACGTCATCCAAGGCCACTTCATTCAGTGCGCGGATCGCCTCCATAGCCTCCTCGATATAGCACCCGGCTGCATCGTTGGCTTCTGATGGGGAAAGCCCAGTCAGCAAAGTGTTTACCGGGGGAATCCTGCTTGAGCCAGAGGCGGTTGCCGACGTCGTTTCACCTAGCAAAGAGCGGAGCCGTTCGGTGGGCAATTTGGCGATGCGGCAGATGCCATGCCCGGCCTGCGTGAGTTGGCACAGCAGATGCAATCGCTCTATCTCACTCTCGGAATAGAGACGGCGATTGGTCTGGGTGCGAGAGGGCTCGACGGCACCGTAACGTTTCTCCCAAACACGGATTACGTGCTGGCTCAGGCCGGTCCGCCGGGCCACCACTTTGATGGGATGTTGCAAATCCATATTCAGTGGCCAAAACATAAACAAACATTAGACAAATGCAAGTGAGGTCATTGAGCCACCATTCAGCACCGGGATAAAAACCTCCTTAAATCTCGTTAATATCTGCAAATAAACAGGTTATGAATTGAAATAAAAACTCGGGCAAAAGAATCTAATATTTAATTGAACGTTCGGTAGGTCTTTTTAGACAAAGACTTGACGAATAGACGTATCTTAGACAAGATATAGACAGACTGGAACTAAAACCTCGAACACATCAACCTTATGAAACTCGCTACTCGCACCCGCTCGGTCCGGACTTCGCGTCGCCAGTCGGTGGCTTTGCGCGCCACCGCCAGCCCCGCTCTCCCGGTCACCATCAAGATCGCTACGGTTCCGGCGATGCCTGAGACGGCGGTGGCGGAGCGAGAATCAAAACCTAAGGAAGATTTCTCCCAGCCAATCCCGGCAGAGTATGAAGCCCGCACGGCTTACAGTCTCTATCTGCGCGAGGTAGGCCAGTCGAAGCTGCTGACCACGCAGGAAGAGATCGAACTGGCCGCGCGCATCAAAGCGGGCGATGAAGCCGCCCGCGAGCGCATGATCAAGTCCAACCTGCGCCTGGTGGTGAAGATCGCGCGGGATTACGAGGACTTCGGTCTCCCGCTGCTGGACCTCATCAACGAAGGCAACATCGGTCTGATGAAAGCCGTGGAACGTTTCGACCCCGCGAAGGGCGCGAAGTTCTCCACCTACAGTTCCTGGTGGATCAAGCAATCCATCAAGCGCGCGCTGGCGAACCAGTCGAAGACCATCCGCCTGCCTGTGCACATGGTGGACAAGATCGCGAAGATGCGTCGCGCCGTGACCAAGCTTACAGAAGAACTGGGGCGTGAACCATCTGATGAGGAAGTGGGCGAAGAGATGGGCATGAAGACGCGTCGTGTGCGTCTGATGCGCCTCTCGGCCATGCGCCCGACCTCGCTCGATCAGCCGATCGGTGAGGATGAGAGCAACGTGATGGGCGACATCGTGCAGGATGAGCACGCCGTGAACGCCTACGAGGATCTCGAGAAGAAAACGATGACCGCGATGATCACGGACCTCGTGAAGCATCTCGACAATCGCGAGGCGAGCATCCTGCGTTACCGCTTCGGCCTCGATGGCGGCAAAGAGAAGACGCTCGAGCAGGTGGGCAAGAAATTCGGCGTCACGCGCGAGCGCATCCGCCAGTTGCAGAACTCCGCGCTGCTCAAGCTTCGCAAGATGATGGAGCAGGCCGACGCGATGCAGGCGGCGGCTTAACACAACATTCACGCCAGCCAGCATGAATGATACACGGCCGGTGATGGTCATCTTCGGTGCCACCGGCGGCATCGGTAATGTCCTGTCGCGGCAACTCGCTGCGGCAGGACATAAACTTGTACTGGCCGCGCGCCAGACAGAACGTCTGCAAGCACTCGCCAATGAACTAGGCGCGACGGCAGTTCCCTGCGAGGCCACGCAATCCGCACAAGTGGATGCCGTGATCGCGCAGGCGCAAGCGGTTCATGGGCGCATCCAAGGCGTGGCCAGTTGCATCGGTTCCATCGTGCTGAAGCCCGCGCACCTCACCTCCGATGAAGAATGGCAGCGCACATTGGAACTCAATCTCACGACGTCCTTTTATATCCTCCGCGCGGCGGCGAAAGCGATGCGTCAAGGCGGCGGCTCCATCGTGTTCTGCTCTTCCGTGGCGACCCAGCGTGGCCTCGCGAATCATGAGGCTATCGCGGCAGCCAAGGCCGGTATCACCGGCATGATGCTGGCGGCCGCCGCCACGTATGCGAGCAGCAAGGTCAGGGTGAATTGCGTGGCTTCCAGCCTTACACGCACGCCACTCTCCGCTTCGCTCACGGCCAATGAATCCGCGCTAAACGCTTCCATCGCCATGCACGCGCTGGGTCGCATCGGCGAGCCGGAGGATGTGGCCTCTGCCATCCAGTGGCTGTTGGACCCGGCGCAATCCTGGGTGACGGGTCAGGTGATCGGCGTGGATGGCGGATTGGGTTCGGTGAATCCGCGCCCTAGGATTTGATCTGTCCTGATCCTTTTCATGGCGAAGCCAGTCACATCCAAGGTCAGACACCTGGTGCTGGTGCTAGGCGATCAGTTGGATGAGGATTCGGCTGCGTTCGATGAGTTTGATCCGACGCAGGACGTGATTTGGATGGCAGAGGTGGCGGCGGAATCTACCCATGTCTGGACGCACAAGGCGCGCATCGTCACTTTCCTCGCAGCAATGCGCCATTTCCGGGAGCGCTTGCGGAAACGCGGCTGGACGGTGCATTACCGGCGACTGGACGATCCGGATAACGCTGGGAATCTTGATGGTGAGTTGAGCCAAGCCGTCGCGCGTCTGAAACCGCAGAAGCTGATTGTGGTAGAGCCGGGCGAATGGCGGGTGGAAGAACTTTTAAAAAAGGTCGCCCGCCAATCCGGGTTGCCGCTCGAGATCCGCACCGACCGTTATTTTCTCTGCACGAAAGTGGAGTTCGCTGCTCATGCCCAGGGACGCAAACAGTTGCGCATGGAGTTCTTTTACCGGGAAATGCGCCGCAGGACAGGCGTGCTAATGGTGGGTGAGGAACCGGCGCAAGGGCAGTGGAATTTCGATAGCGAGAATCGCGGTTCCTTCGGCAAACAAGGTCCGATAGGCGTGCCTCCGCCAAGACGATTCGCACCCGATGAGATCACGCGTGAAGTCATGGCGTTGGTCGAAGCGCGGTTTCCCCAACATCCGGGCAGTCTGAAGCATTTCGACTGGCCATTGACGCAGGAGCAAGCGCAGCAGGCGCTGGATGATTTCATTCTCTACCGGTTGCCGGAATTTGGCCGGTATCAGGATGCGATGTGGATTAATGAACCGTATCTTTATCATTCACGGCTCGCGGCGGCGATGAACCTGAAGCTCATCCATCCGCGCACGGTCATCGACGCCGCCGAGAAAGCTTGGCGTGATCGACAAGCTCCGATCGAAGCGGTGGAAGGCTTCATCCGGCAGATCCTCGGCTGGCGTGAATATGTCCGGGGCATCTATTGGCACGCCATGCCGCGCTATCTGAAGCTGAACGCGTTGAACGCCACCCAGCCGCTACCTAAGTTTTATTGGACCGGCGACACATCCATGAATTGCCTGCGGCAAGCCATCACGCAGACACTTGATCACGGATACGCGCATCACATCCAGCGGCTGATGGTCACCGGGCTATTCACACTTTTGCTAGGGGTGAAGCCTCAGGCAGTGCATGAGTGGTACCTGGCGGTGTATGTGGATGCCGTGGAGTGGGTGGAACTGCCGAATACGCTGGGCATGTCCCAATACGGCGATGGCGGGATGATGGCTTCCAAACCGTACGTGGCCACGGGCAAGTATATCCAGCGGATGAGCAACTACTGCACGGGTTGCCGCTTCAATCCCGCGAAGGCCACGGGTGAGGATGCGTGCCCGTTCACCACGCTCTACTGGGATTTTCTGCTGCGCCATGATGTGTTACTACGACAGAACCAGCGCATGAGTTTGCAGGTGAAGAACGCCGACCGGCTGAGCACTGCCGAGCGGAAAGCCATCCAGAATCAGGCCTCGGCTTTGCGGGCAAGACTGGCCTAATCGGATTCTCCGGCTATCCAGGCCAGTTCACTGCGCACCCAAGTCCACACAAACTAAGTCACCCTTGGCATTGCGGGCGTAAAGTTTCCCGTGGGCGAAGGCAGGCGCGGTCCAGGTCTTGCCACCGAGGATCTGCGCGCGGGCTTTCGGCTGGAAGCCAGTGCCACTGACCGGTCCGACCAGCAACTGGCCATTGCCGGAGAGCACGATGAGCTGGTTGCCCGCGGCGATGACGCCACCATTGCCCACGGGCAGACTTACCCAGCGGTTCTGACCGGTACGCGGATCGATGGCTTTCAACGTGGCGCGTTCGGTGGTGTTGCCATCGATGCCCACCAGCATGCCACCCAAGACCACGCTCGGATTGAACTGGTTCCGCATGTTCTTGTTCTCCCAAACAAGTTGCGGGCGATTGCCCTGCACACGGATAAGGGCACAGCCGCGATTGTAACCGGAGGAGATGAAGAAATAATCATTCATCACCACGGGATCGGCGGCGTTCACATCATAGCTCGTCTGCCAAGGGAAGGCCCAGAGGCGCTGGCCGCTAGTGGGGTTCAAAGCCACCAGTTCTTTCGCCGCGAATAGGGCAACGCCGCGTTGTCCATTCAGGGTGAACGGAACCGGCGAGCCATAACCCGCCTTGCCCGCCCCGCTGCGCCAGAGAATCTTGCCGGTGGTCTTGTCCAGGCCAACGCCCGCCTGACCTACATTGTAGATGACCACATTTCCTTCCACGAGCGGTGAACCGGAGAAGCCCCAGTCGGGTAATTGCGCACCGGTCTTTTGCACAAGATTATCCGACCAGATTACCTTGCCGTTAGCTTTATCGAAGCAGAAGACCTGGCCGCGCCGGCCGAGGGTGTAGACTTTATCGCCATCCACAGTGGGCGTGGAGTTCGGCCCGCCTTCGTAGAGATTCGGATCAATGGGTGCATCGTAGCTGTGTGACCAGGCGACTTTGCCATCGGTGACATTCAACGCAAAGACGGTGTCTTTGCCGTTCGCATTGCCCATGGCGTAAACTTTGCCATCACTGATCGCGACGGAGGAGAAGCCGGTGCCGATCTGGGCTTTCCATAATTCCTTGGGCGCAGCGAGGGGAAAGGCGGCGCTCAGTTTGTTGGTGGCGGCGATGCCGTTATGATTCGGCCCGCGCCAGCGGTTCCAGTCCCCTTCCTCGGCGATGGCACCGAACGAAAGCAGGCTGGTGAAGGCGGACAACCAAGCGGGTAAAGTAAGGCGACGGGAGATGGGCGTCATGACGAAATATCTAATGCAGACGCGCGACCGAGTCAAACCAACCGCCGTTCTGGCGAATCTTTTCGACAAACCCCTGCTTCTGCGTTACATACTCGCCACTAAGCAGCCACCATGACCACGGGCAGCAGCAGGTGGAGTCATGGCAGCCAGCACGTCCGTCTTGGTATGGAAATTCTCAAGCAACTTTATCGCGACCGGCTTTGTCTCGCCACGGACCTGTATCAATTGACGATGTCCTATGGCTATTGGAAGGCCGGCGTGGCGGACAAGGAAGCCGTCTTCAACCTGTTCTTCCGGCGCAATCCTTTCGCGGGCGGTTACAGTGTGGCCTGTGGCTTGACCTATCTGCTGGATTACCTGAAGAGCTATCAGTTTGACGCGGAGGACATCGCCTACCTCGCCACGCTGACGGGCAATGACGGCAAGCCCCTCTTCGAACGGGGCTTCCTCGATTATCTGACGAACCTGCGGTTCAGTTGCGATATCGAGGCGGTGCCCGAAGGGACGGTGGTCTTCCCCCATGAGCCGATGGTGCGGGTGAAAGGGCCTATCATCCAGTGCCAGATCTTGGAGACGCCGCTCCTAAACATCATGAATTTCCAGACGCTGATTGCCACAAAATCAGCGCGGATCTGTCAGGCGACGCAAGGCGAGCCTGTTTTGGAGTTCGGTTTGCGCCGGGCCCAAGGCATGGACGGTGCCTTGGCCGCAAGTTGGGCCGCCTACATCGGAGGCGCATCAGCAACCTCTAACGTATTGGCGGGCAAGCTCTTCGGTATCCCGGTGAAGGGCACACACGCGCACAGTTGGATCATGTCCTTTGAGACGGAAGAAGAAGCCTTTGAGACGTATGCGGAGGCCATGCCGAATAATTGTGTCTTCCTCGTGGATACTTACGATACCATCCAAGGAGTGAAACGCGCCATCGAAGCAGGCAAGACCTTGCGCGCCAAAGGTTTCAAGATGGTTGGCATCCGTTTGGACTCAGGTGACTTGGCGTATCTGAGTATCGAAGCTCGTAAACTGCTCAATGATGCTGGATTTAACGATACAGTCATCGTCGCGAGCAATGATTTGGACGAATACATCATCGAAAGCCTCAAAAAGCAAGGGGCACAGATTTCTGTTTGGGGTGTCGGCACGCGTTTGGTGACGGCCTATGATCAACCCGCTTTGGGAGGTGTCTATAAGTTGGCGGCCATCCGCAAGCCCGGTCAGGAATGGCAGTATAAAGTGAAGCTTTCTGAGCAGACCATTAAGGTCTCCACCCCTGGGGTGCAGCAGATCCGCCGTTTCTACAATGAAGAGACCTTCGTTGGAGACATGATTTACGATGAGCAGTTCGGTGTGCCCGAAAAGGCAGTGATCGTGGACCCGGCGGACATGACCCGGCGTAAGACCATCAAGAGCGGCACTCCTTATACTGATTTACTTGTGCCGATTTATCGGGACGGGCAGGCGGTTTACCAGAGCCCGTCGGTGGCGGAGATCCGGGCGTATGCGCAGAAGCAACTCTCGCTCATCCACCCCACCATCAAGCGCTTTGTCAATCCGCACGGCTATCCAGTCGGCTTGGAACCGAAGTTGCATGACCTGAAGACCCGGCTCATCTTGCAGGCCCGAGGACTGGAAGAAGCATCTAAGCCCTAAAATGTTGTGGAAATTGGTCTGGCTTACCGCAATACTCCCCCGAGAACTGAAGCAAAACGTTTAGATCAAAACGGATTCTTTCGTTCAGCCCGAGGGGTCTTCGCGGGCGCGGCGTGGTTGGAAAATGCCGGGTGACATCCTATGAGCGCGGACAAAGAGAAGAAGAACATGTATTGCTACCGTTACCCGCACCCCGCGGTGACGGTGGATTGCATCATCTTCGCCATCCATGAGAATGACCTCAAGGTACTCCTTATCCAGCGCGGTGCTGATCCTTACAAGAACCACTGGGCCCTGCCCGGCGGTTTCGTAGAGATCAACGAGAGCGTGGATGTCGCGGCGGAACGCGAGCTGGCGGAAGAGACGGGGATGGAAAAAATCTTCCTGGAGCAGCTCTATACTTTTGGCGAACCGAAACGCGACCCTCGGGAACGCGTCATTAGCGTGGCCTATTACTCGCTGGTGCGGCTGAAGGAACATCGCCCCGTGGCGGGTTCCGATGCGTTGAACACCTGCTGGTATCCGATCCGGCAACTGCCCCCGCTGGCCTTTGACCACAGCCAGGTGATGGAGATGGCCATCAAGCGCCTGCAAGGCAAGGTCATCTACGCCCCCATCATCTTTGATCTGCTGCCGGGCAAGTTCCGGCTGAACCAGTTGCGCAAAGTTTACGAGATCATTCTGGAGCGTCCGATTGACGCCGATGGTTTCCGCAAGAAGATCTTGAGCACCGGCATGCTGACGCCCTTGAGCGAGTTCGACAGCAGTGAGAGCGGTCCGCCTGCCCGCCTCTATCGGTTCGACAAGAAGCGCTATCAGAAAATGTTGGAAGACGGCTTCACCTTTGAGATCAAGCCGGACTCCCCGAAAAAGCCCGTTCTGAAGGCATGAGCGAAAAGGCGTTGATCATCGTAGATGTCCAAAATGACTTCGTGCCAGGAGGTGCCCTGGCGGTTCGCGGTGGCGACGAAGTGGTGGACGTGATCAACCGTCTGCAGACCGAATTTGAAATCATCGTGGCCACGCAAGACTGGCACCCCAAGAACCACGGCAGTTTCGCCTCCAACCATCCTGGTCACCTTCCCGGTGACCTTATCGACCTGAACGGTCTGGAACAGATTCTCTGGCCCGACCACTGTGTGCAGGGCACCAAAGGCGCGGAGTTCGTCAAGGGCCTGAACACCTTCCGTATCAAAAGAATTTTTCACAAGGGCACTGATCCCGAGATCGACAGTTACAGCGCCCTTTATGACAACGGCCACCGCAAGTCCACCGGGTTGGCGGACTACCTGAAAGAGCAGGGTGTGCAAGACGTCTACATCGCCGGGCTGGCGACCGACTACTGTGTGAAGTTCACAGCGTTGGATGCCTGCCACGTTGGTTTTAACGTCCACCTTGTGACCGCAGGCTGCCGGGGCGTGAATCTCAAACCGGATGATTCCAAGTATGCCATCGAGGAAATGCGAGCCGCCGGCGTCAGCATCGAATAGCCGACGGACCACTCTTCCGGTCAACCACCAAACGAACGAAGCCGCTTCCGGCGCGAACACCTGCATGTCAAGCCCCTCGGTCAGGTGTCTCCCATCTGAAGTGCACCAGCAACCATGCTATTTTTTAATCCCCGAACCAGAAAAGCTTTCCTAGAGGCGACCAAAGCCAGCGTGAAGACCTCAGCCCCGGCTGAACAACTGCAGGAGGGCGTATGAACCTGGAACCCTTTTCCCTCATCCTGCAGAAGGCCAGCGGTCTGACCTTGCGCAGCACGGGCAATCCGGCGGTCAGCAGTTTTATCGAGGAACGCATGCGCGTGCTTGGCCTCGCGCAACCGGAGGAATATCAGCAGAAGCTCGAAGCGGATGCCGAAGAACGGCAGCGTCTCGTCGAGGTCGCCGCGGTGCCGGAGACCTGGTTCAACCGCGACGCCATCGCTTTCGAGACCCTTGCCAAGCTGGCAAAGGACCGCTTGCTGAAGACTCCGGCTCCGCTGCGCATCCTGTGCCTGCCCTGCTCGACGGGGGAGGAGGCGTACAGCATTGTGCTGGCGCTCACCAACATCGGCCTGACGCCCGAGCAATATGTGCTGGATGCCGTGGACATCAGCGGCGCCGCGCTCGCCGCCGCGCAAACCGCCGAGTACAAGGCACCCGCGTTTCGCAAGACCTCGGAAGAATTTCGCCAGAAGCATTTCACGGCTGTCAATGAAGACACCTGGAAGCTGACGGCCGAGTGGAAGAATCAGGTGCGATTCAAGCAGGGCAACCTGCTCCAGTTGGACACCGTCACCAGCGGTGAACCGTATGATTTCGTCTTCAACCGCAACCTGCTCATCTACTTCGCACGGCCCGACCAGGCGAAGGCGCTGAGTCATTTGCGCCAGTTGTTGAAACCCGATGGTGTCATCTTCGTCGCCGCCGGTGAAGGCGGGATTTTCCTTGCGAACGGATTCCGTACCTTGCGCATCCCGCATGCGTTCGCTTTTCGCCAAGCCCCGCCACGTCAGGAAAGACCTAAGCCGCAGGTGCAGCCTGCTGCCGAGGGCCAATCGGGTGAAGCTAAACCGGAAGAGGCGCCCAAAGCTGAGGCTGGCGGTGAAACCGCAGGCACTTCAGAAGGCGAAGCGGCGGCGAAACCGGTCGAAGGCGAAGGCACCGCTCCTGCTCCGAAGCCCAAGCAGGAAGCCCGGCCACCCCGGCCCAAACCGGAGAAGCCCGCCCCCAAGCAGCCTCAGCCTCCCAAAGAGCCCTCGGCCCCGCGCCGGGCGGCCTCGGCGGAAGACACCGTCTCCGTCATGGAAGACATCAAAGATTATGCCGAGACCGGTGAACTCGCCGAAGCGGAGACCAAGCTGCGCGGCCTGCTTGCGGGCGGCTCTGCCGATCCGGATGCGCATTATCTGATGGGTCTGATTCAAGATGCCCAAGGTGATGCCGTCAAAGCTGCCGCCACTTATCGGCGAGTGATCCAGCTGGATGGCAATCATGTCGAGGCGATCAAGCAATTGATCGCGCTGGCCGAATTGCAAGATGACCAAGCCGAGGTCGAGCGCTTGCAGCAATCTCTGACCCGAGCACAATCCGCTCCATCCCGCCAACAACCGCGTCAGCCAAAGCCGGAAGGCGGCGAACGGTCGCAACGTGGTGACCGTCAATCCAGAGGCGGTCGAGACGGTGGTGTGCGGCCGCCTCGCAACGAAGGTGGCGAAAGGCAACCGCGTTCCGACCGTGGCGAACGGCCTCCTCGCGGCGACGGCAACGAACGCCAGCCCAGAGGAGAAACGGGTGAGCGCCCGTCGCGCGAAGTTGGTGAGCGCCCCGCGCGAAGTGAACGCGGCGAACGTCCGCCGCAGGCGGAGCGTGAAGAGCGGCCATCCGCAGACGAAGGTAGCGAGCGTATATAATGTCGCTGCTGGAGCTGTAAAACTGCTCGCCAGCGTTTCCGCTGAATGGCTAGAGTCAGCCCATGAGGGGACCGACGGACTATCCTACCATGGTCTTGCTGGTGGACGACCAGTCCATCATCGCCGAGGCTGTACGCCGGAGTCTGGCTGGCGAGGACGACATCAATTTTCATTATTGCCCGAACCCACTGGAAGCGCAGGCGCTGGCTCATCAGTTGCGGCCCACCGTCATTTTGCTGGATCTGGTCATGCCGGAGTTGGACGGCATAACGCTCCTGCGTCGTCTGCGTGATGATCCGCAAACCCGCAATGTCCCCATCATCCTGCTCTCCATCCAGGATGATCCGGCGACGAAGAGTGAGGCATTCAGCGCCGGGGCCGATGACTATCTGGTCAAGCTCCCCAACCGCATCGAGCTTATCGCCCGCATCCGCTATCACACACGCGGCTACGTCGGCCAGTTGCAGCGTGATGAAGCGTATCGCGCCCTGCGTGAAAGCCAGTTGGAACTGGTGGACAGCAATACCGCGCTCCTTTCCCTGAACCAGAAACTGGAGGATGCCACCAAGGCCAAGTCCGAGTTTCTGGCGAACATGAGCCATGAAGTCCGCACGCCGATGAATGGTGTCATTGGTATGACAGCCTTGCTCGCGGATACGGAGCTGAATGCCGAGCAGCGTGACTATGTGGAGACGATCCGCACCAGCGCGGAGGCCTTGCTGACGATCATCAACGACATCCTCGATTTCTCCAAGATCGAGTCCGGCCGGCTGGATATCGAGAGCCACCCTTTTGAGATCCGCAACTGTGTGGAAGAGTCATTGGAACTCATCGCCCCCAAGTCCGCGGAGAAGGGGCTCGACCTGGCTTGTGAGATCGATGAGGAAGTGCCGCTGATGGTTTACGGCGATGTCACGCGGCTGCGGCAGATCCTTGTGAACCTCGTCAGCAATGCCGTGAAGTTCACCGCCCAAGGCGAAGTTGTCGTGGAAGTCTTCAATCACACCCGCGGTTTGCATTTTTGTGTGCGGGATACGGGCATCGGCATCCCGCAGGACAAGCACGACCGGCTTTTCAAGTCTTTCACCCAGGTGGATGGTTCCACGACGCGGCAGTTCGGCGGTACCGGGCTGGGGCTCGCCATCTGCAAACGGCTCACGGAATTGATGGGTGGCCGGATCTGGGTGGAGAGCGAGGAGGGACAGGGTTCCAGATTTCACTTCACCATCCGGGGAGATGCCGCTGAGCAACCCTATGACACCGCCACCGGTTCCGGCACGGTCTTGCGGCGCAAACGGTTGCTCATCGTGGAAGATCATGAAGCCTCGCGCAAATCCCTGCGGCAGATGGCCATCCCATGGGGCATGGAGGTTGAGCTTGCGCCGGATGCAGCTGGTTTGCTGGCGCGCCTGAATCAATCGCCATTGCCCGATCTGGTTTTGTTGGACCGGGAGCTGCCCGGCACGGAGGCGGAGAAGTTGCTCGCGCAGATCCGGGCTTTGCCAGGCGGCAAAGCACTTGTGATCGTGCTGCTGTCCGTCCAGAGATTGCGCCCATCCGACCAAGTGCTGCATGACTTGGGGATCACGCAGTCCGTACCGAAACCGGCGCGGCGCGCCGCTTTGTATGAGGCACTCACACGGGCCATCACCAGTGTGGATGCCGCCCGCCGCCCCTTGGCCGCCACGGAGCTCGACATCACTTTGGCCATGCAGATGCCCCTGCGCATCCTGCTGGCGGATGACAATCCGGTGAACTTGAAAGTGGGCCAGTCCTATCTCCAGAAAATGGGCTATCGCCCGGAGCTGGCGGCCAACGGCCAGGAAGTCCTGGCCGCGCTGGAGCAGCATCCCTTCGACCTCGTCATCCTCGACGTGCAGATGCCCGTGATGGACGGCTTCACCGCTGCGCGGGAGATCCGGGCGCGCTACACGGAGGCGAACCGCCCCAAGATAATCGCGATCACGGGCAACGCGATGGAAGGTGACCGGGAAAAATGCCTGCAAGCCGGCATGGATGACTACATCAGCAAACCCGTTCGCCCGAAGGAACTGGAAGCGGCCGTGAGGCGCTGGGGCAAACCCAAGAGTTGAAGCCCCATGCCAGGCAAGGCTTGACCCCGACTGAGGTCAGGGCTGGCCCGGCTCGCCCTACCATTTACTCGGCGCTCTTTTTCGCCGCTTTCTTGGCGGCCTTCTTCACGGTCGTCTTCTTTGCGGCGGCTTTTTTCTTGGGCGCGGGTGCTGCTGCTTCCGCAGCAGGAGCAGGCGCGGCCAGTTCAGCGGCCGCCTTCACATGGTCCACACGCGGAGCGTCATTCCACAGGGCCTCGATGTCGTAACGCTCACGGGCGTCCGGCTTCATGATGTGGACGATGACGTCGAAGTAATCCAGCACCATCCAGGCGCCCTGGATCGTGCCGTCGATGGCGCGCGGGCGCACACCGAAGTTCTGCTGCACCTTCGTCTCGATCTCGTCCGAGATGGCGCGCAGGTGGGGTTCGCTGGTGCCGGTGACGATGACAAAATAGTCCGCGATGGTGGAAACCGGACGCATGTCCAGGATCACCAGATTCTCCGCTTTGCGGTTATCGGCATACTCGCGACACGCGAGCGCCAGCTTCTTCGATTCCATGTTGCGGCGGAGAATGGGCGTTCCGGGCCTAAAGATAAAGCCGATTATTACGGATGGTCTCCGCCACGACCGGCGGGACGAGGTGATCGATGGGCAAACCGGCCTTCACCCGCTCCCGGATCTTGGTGGAGGATACCCCGAACGGGAATCCTTTCAGCACCTGTCCCCGGAAGGGCTCTGGCAGGGGCGCGGGCGGTTCACCGGGTCGGGGTATCACGAGGAACTCGACCAGCCTGGCCAGCTCCGGTGCATTCCGCCACTTGGGCAGCAGTGGCACATGATCCGCCCCGATGAGATACCAGAACCGCGCCTTTGGATGACGGCGCTGAAACTCCTGCACCGTATCGATGGTGTAAGAAACCCCACCCCGATGCATCTCCAGCTCATCCACTTCGAACTCCGCTTGGCCCGCTAAGGCTTGCCGGAGCATCGCCGCCCGCAAGGTCGCCGGTGTGCTGGTGCCATCCGGTTTGAAGGGTGATTGAGCGGCAGGGATGAAGATCATCCGCTCCAAATGCGCCTCTTCCATCGCCGCGCGCGCCATGAGCAGATGCCCACAGTGCACCGGATCGAACGAACCGCCAAAGAGGCCGATACGCTTCATGGGCAGGGACGCTAACAGGTCAGCAGCAGCGGGTCACGCCTTCGTAACGGCGTTCCGTCACCTTCTCGTAAGCTTCACCCGCCGTCAGCGGTTCCGCCAGCTTCGGCAGGTTATCGCCGCCGCTCAGGCTGACGGCGACTTTGGCGCCTTCAACGGGAGCACATTCATACACCACGCGTTGTTGTTCGCGTTCGATGGCTGCCTCCGTGGAGAGTTCTTTCGCCATCAGGAAGATGAGTGAGGCGAGGCCGAACCAGTTGAAGGGTTTGCCCTCCACCACGGCATATTCGGGCAGCCAGACCGGCGGGCTTTCCTGCAACTGTGCCAGCTTCTTCCGCGCAAAGAGCAACGTCCATTCGCGGATACACATGATGATGATGATGGCGACCATCACGAGGAATGAGCCGGTGACGACCGTGTCCAGCATCTGGTTGAAGTGCAGGATGCGATTGGTCTTCACCGCTTTCTCGGCCACTTCAATGGCCTTGGCTTCACCCAAAGTCTTGGCGGCTTCCAGTGCCTGCTGCAAAGCCGGCAGTTTCTCATTCAGTGACTTCGCTTGGGAGAGGAACCCGATCTTCGGGTTCTCATGGAACATCTTTTGCAAGCCGGCCGTCATCGTCACCGTCATCAACCACACCAGCGGGATGATGGTGACGAGCGCGTAGATGGGCTTGCCCGGTGCGGGCTTGGGATTGTCCGGGCCGGCTGGAGGCGGATTCAACTGCATTTTCAGGATGATGGTTGTGGCGAGGCACAGCGCGATGCCCGCCAGCAACTGGTTGGCGATGCCGAAGAGCGGCCACAAGGAATTGATGCCGCCCAACGGATCGCGCACACCTTGCACCAGGAAGTAGCCCCAGCCGATCACCAGCAGCACGCTGGCGAAGAAATTGGCCGTCATGCTCTTGGTATCACCGAGCGGTTTCCACACGTGTCCCAGCAAGTCTTGCAAGAGGTATCGTCCTACGCGTGTGCCGGCATCAATCGTGGTAAGGATGAAGAGCGCCTCGAACATGATCGCGAAGTGGTACCAGAGATCGAGCCACTTGTGCCCGACGACCTTAGAGAAGATGTGTGCCATGCCGACAGCCAAGGTCGCTGCGCCGCCTGTGCGGCCAAAAAGCGTATGTTCCCCGATGGCCTCAGCCTCTTTCTCCATCTGTTCGACGGAGATCGGGTAACCGGCGGCAGTGACCGTGGCGGCCGTGGCTTCCGGTGTGCCCTTCATGTTCATGGCGAAGTAAACCCCGGGGTCCAGTGTGCAAGCGGCGATGAGCGCCATGATGGCCACGAGCGATTCCAGGCACATCGCGCCGTAACCGATCGGGCGGGCGTAACCTTCCCGCGTGATGATCTTGGGCGTCGTGCCGCTGGAGATGAGGGTGTGGAAACCGGAGATCGCCCCGCAAGCGATGGTGATGAAACAGAACGGGAACAGCTTACCTGCGAAAACCAAGCCCTCGCCAGTCTCAGCAAATGGTGTGATGGCGGGCATGTGCAAGACCGGCAGCACCACGAGGATGCCCACCGCGAGCGCGAAGATGGTGCCGAGCTTCATGAACGTGCTCAGGTAATCGCGTGGCGCAAGCAGGAGCCAGACCGGCAACACACTTGCCGCCAGACCATAGATAATGACGGCGAACGCGATGGGCAGTTCCTTCAGCGTGAACATCTTCGCCCATTCGGCATGCTCATGCACAAACTTGCCACCCCAGACCGCGAGGAACAGCAGCACGATACCTATGATCGTCACCTCCATCACCTTGCCCGCGCGGATGTAGCGCAGGTAACAACCCATGAACATGGCGATGGGAATCGTCGCACCCACGGTGAAAACGCCCCATGGACTTTCGGCGAGGGCTTTCACGACGATCAACGCCAGCACCGCGAGCAAAATCACCATGATGGCGAGGATCGCGAACATGGCGATGTACCCCGCCGTGGTGTTCAATTCCTCCTTCACCATCTGCCCGAGTGATTTGCCATTCCGCCGCATCGAGCTGAAGAGGATGACGAAGTCCTGCACCGCGCCACCCAGCACCACACCGATCAAGATCCACAAGGCACCGGGCAGATACCCGAACTGCGCGGCCAGCACCGGGCCCACCAGTGGTCCCGGACCGGAGATGGCGGCGAAATGATGGCCGAAGACGATCCACTTGTTCGTCTTCACGAAGTCCTTGCCATCATCATTCACCTCACAGGGCGTGGCGCGGCGGTCATTCAGCGTGAGCACCTTGGCGGCGATCCAGCTCGAATAAAAGCGGTAGCCGATGGCATAGCTGCACACGGCGGCGATGAGGATATACGCCGAATTGATCGGTTCGCCCCGCTTGAAAGCGATGGTGGCATAGGCAAACACGCCCAGCAGCACCACCGCCAGCCAGCCCAATAACTTTAATGCGTTCTTCATGGATAAATACGGCTTCCGCCAAGGCAGACGCCCATGGGATAAAAGCCAGCTTAAGGTTTTAAGTCCGTGCGAGGCAATCTTGGACTGATAATCGCGCAGCTTTTAATGGCCGGAACGGGGGGCGGGAACAGATTCTGCTGAGTATTTTCTCGGCTTGGGCCGTCCAATGGCTAAGCTGAAAGCGGTTTTGTGCAGCAGTATTGAAATATGAACATGATGTTCCGGCAGTTTGGGCTGCCCCTGATTTTGGCCCTTTTGTTCGGTGTTGGACCGGCGCAGGCACAGACGAAGACGGTGCAATTGACCGAGCGGGTCGTGCCTTTGTCGGCCGGTCTGCAGGCCAGTGAAGAATCCGTCTTCACGCTGGCGGCCTTCAACTGGTTCTACCTCGGCGGCGTGGCGCCGGGCACCGGTCGCAGCGTGGTGCAGGCCTATGACCCCTATGGGGCCGCCCAGCAGGAGTATGTCTTTCCCGTGGGCCAGACCATTTATGCCCTGCATGTATTGGATGATGGGGCCCTTTGGGGCCTCACCCGCAAGGACGATACCGGCTGGCGGTTGGTGAAATTCAACTTCGTCGGCCAACTGCTGCGGGATGCTCCGCTGGTTTTCCCGAAGGGATTCGAGCTGCCGGTGCCGGAAGGGCAGGCCAGTCTGCGCTTCGTACCGAGTCTGGACTGGCGGGAAGTCCACGGCATTTATTTTGCGCCCGGACCGAAACCCGTCTTCAAGACTTTCACCTTGTCCACCTATGGCATCGTGACCAGCACCCTGAGCGATGGTTTCCGGGATCGGGACGGGTTTACCCATCGCTACCAGACCAAGACGGATGCAGACGGCAAGGAGACCTTGAGCCTGGTCTGGAAGCGCAGTGCGTTTCCGTTGACGCAGTCTTATTACTCCTTGGATCTCTGGGATGACCAGGTGGTGGTGCAAACCTCGGATAACGGCAGCAGCGGCCAGTCGTTTCTGCTGGCGATGAACAGCTACCGGCCCATGTGGCGTGAGCCGCTGAGATTCCCGCTGCGGAACAACAGCTATACCTTCTACCACTACAATCATATCACCCGCAAAGTGACGCTGTATCCTTATCTGGATGCGTTGATGGGCACAGACTGGCGCGTGCCGGCAGGGAAACGCCCGGTGCCCAAGGTGCCGAAGCGGGATTAGATAATCACCACGGAGGCACTGAGGGCACGGAGAGGGGAGCAGGTTATCCTACGCGGAAAGAAATGCGGACGATGGTTTCCTTGCCGAAGCTGTGTTGCAGACGGTCGAGTATCTCTTTGCGCCGGTAACGGACGATCTCGTTCAGCCACACGTTGCTGTCCACGGAGACGAAGAGCGTACCTTTGTTCAGGCCCGTGGGTTGCGCGTGCGCGGTGATCTGCGGATCGAGGAGATTGTTCCATACCTTGCCGATCTCCGCCTCGGAGCGACGGCGGTCCAGACCGAGGCCCCCCATGACCTGTGAGACGATGGAGCCCGCGACGCGTCCTTTGTTCGCCGCCGCCTTCTCAGCGGCGGCGACATTGTATCCGCGCCAGGCGTTCAGCACGCGCTCGCGGTCTTTGGACTGGTAGGCCATCGGAGGGAATATTACCTAATGCTCAAGGCAAGGCGAGTGTTTCACCAATGAAGTTCTCCACGAACAATTCACAGGTGTTATTTGAGGCTCTGAGCAAGCTGGCGGGCCAGCCACTCGGCTTGCGCCTTTTCCGGGATGTGGTCGCCCAAGGTCAGCTTCTTGCCCGAGCGCAACCGCAGAACCAATCGGTGATAGCCCCAAGCACGACTTTTCACGGTGGAAATTTCTTCAATTTCTCCAGGCTCAAAACAAGCATGATTGGTGAAAAGCCGCCAGTTTCCCTGCCACCTTAACCCGTTTTTTCCAGCTTCCACGCGGCTGGTATTCAACGGCAGAGAGCTCGCCACGAGAACGGCCCAAACAGTTAGCAGGTAATCTGAATTTTTGAGGACGCTGACGCAGAACAGAAACGCCCAGACGGAGACGAACCAACTGGATCGGAGGATGAGCGTCGGGTTGCGTAACGCAGGAAATTCGATGATGCAGCCGTCTGCCGTCCGTGAACAGCGGATTTTGGCATCACCTTCCGGCATGGGGTCAGCCCACGCTTCCTGTGTGCTCGTGGTGTTCATTCACACAACAGCATAGCACTCCGGCGGCCGCCTTGCAGCAGCTAAATATGGCTGGCCGGGCAATCTATCGGGACGACTTCAAATATGCTTCGAGTCGTCGTGGTCCTTCTGGACGTAGCCGGATTCCTGGCGTTTGAAATTCACCTCGTTCTTCTTCACGTAGGCGGCGAAGACGTCATCGGCGCTCATGCCAAGGACTTGCGCCATGCTGATGAGGAAGTGGAACAGGTCTACGACCTCGACGCGGGCGTTCTGCTCGTCGAACTTCTGGTATTTGGCCCACCACTTCCACGGCACGCTGTCCGTGAGCTCGGCCATCTCCTGCGACATGGCGCGGGTGTAGTTCAAGATCCACTTCGTCTTCTCCTCTTCCGTCATGCCGTCCGTGTGCACGCCGATGCGCTCATTGAGCGCCTTCTGCATCCGAAAGAGTTCCCGCAATTGGTCTGGCTTGTCCATGGGAGAAACGATTCCCGCCAGCGGCATCCCACGCAAGCGGAAAGAAAGAAGTTTTAACCACAGATGAACACAGATCTACACAGATACGGAATGGTGGATTCGCGCGGATCAGGGGCCGGGGCAAGAGCCTCCATGTTTTCTGGATGGCGATTGCAACCATCAACGGTTGAGTTTTCCCCGCCCTGCCCGTAAAGTGACTAAATATGTTGCCCAAGCTCCTGGCGCACGGTGGCGTCATGTTGTGGTTGATCATGCTGGCAAGCGCGGTGGCCATCGCGGTGGTCATCGAGCGCCTGCTGCATTATCACCGCGCCCAGATCAATTCGACGGAGTTCCTCATCGGCGTGAAGAACGTGCTCAAGCGCGATAACGTGGTGGAGGCGCTCTCCATCTGCGATGCCACGCCCGGACCGGTCGCGCGGCTGGTGAAGGCGGCCATCCTCGCGCGCGATCGTGGTCGCGAAGGGGTACGCGAAGCGCTGGAGGAGGCGGGCCTCATGGAAGTGCCGCGGCTCGAGCAAAAGCTGAACCTGCTGGCGACCATCGCGCAGATCAGTCCGTTGATGGGTTTGCTGGGCACGGTGATGGGTTTCATCCGTATCTACATGGTGATGGAGGAGCAGGGGCAATATGCGCAGGGCGGACTGCTCTCGGGGGGCATCTGGCAGGCGTTGATCTGCACGGCGGCGGGATTGGCGGTTTCCATCATCGCGTATGCGGCCTACAATTATCTGGTGAGCCGGGTGAACTCCATCGTGCTCGACATGGAGAAGACCTCCACCGAAGTGTTGAACCTCGTCACCGATCCCAACGCGCGTCACTGATGAAGTTTCCCCGCCAGCTCAGGCCGTTCCGCGGGTCGTTTGATTTCGCCCCGTATGCGGGTGTTTTCTTCATCTTCATCCTGTTCGTCGTGCTGCAATCCTCCGTCATCTATCAACCGGGCGTGCTGGTGGATCTGCCCCGTGCCGAGGGGTTGCCGGGCATCAAAGGCCCCGTGCTCGTCACCGTAGTGGATGCTGACGGGCAGATCTATTACGACAACCAGATCATCGAGGAGAAGGCGTTGCAGACGGCCCTCCGCGCCGAGCTGCTTCGCCTCGGGCAACCGGCCACGCTCATCATCCAGGCGGACGGCAACGTGAAGTACGACCAGCTCCTGCACCTCAGCACCCTGGCACGCGAGGCGGGCATTGAGAAAGCCCTGCTCGCCACCCGGCCGGCACCCACCGGGCAACCGCCCGGTGCCACCAGCAAGCCCAAGCTCCCATGACCGCCGACGAACCATCCTGGCCGCGGGCGCGCTGGGGGCGCGTCATCGCGCTGTTGTTCCTTGGGCAACTCTTCCTCACCTGGGTCCTGGCTGAGCGCGTGGAGCGGCCGGTACGCGAGGCAAAACTGGGCGCGCCCGTCGCCTTGCTGACCCTGCCCTCCGCCAATCTGGCCGTCCACCAGCATCCGGATGTGGCCGGGGCGACGCTGTTCGCGCTCGTCGATCCACGCGGCTTCTCCGGCACGGCGTGGTTGCGGACGGACCAGCGGGAGACACCGCTGACCGAATGGAAGGAGCCGGACTTCTGGCTTGCGGCGAACCCCGACCGCCTTGGCCTTCCCTTCCAACGCTTCATCCAGACGAACGCCCCGCAGCTCACCAGCGCCGCGGTCGTCCCCGTGTTTGAGCGCACTCCAGTGGTTTTGCCCCCCGTGATCCAGCCCACGCAATCCTCCTTTTCTGTGTCCGGCGAACTCGCCAGCCGCCAGCTCCTCAATCCCCCCGCCATCCCCCTCTGGCCGCTGGCCGGCACCTTGCGTCCCACCCGCGTCACCGTCGCGGTGGATGCCTCCGGCAACGTCTTCACCGCCGTACAGGAACCCGCCAGCACCCTCAGCGTGGAGCCGAAATCCGTGAATCCCGCGCAACCCCAGGCCGATCTCCAGGCCGTGGCCATCGTCCAGCAATTCCGTTTCGCGCCCGCTCCGCAACGGCGTCCCGCCAGCCCCATCGGCGCGGACCTCACCTGGGGCACCGTCACCATCCGCTGGCGCACCACCGCGCCCGCCATCACGACCCCCCCGCCGCCGTGAGCTGACATGAGCGCCGATCTTCTCATCTTCGCCTACGTCGCGGTGGCCCTTGGCGCCCTCGGCCTCATCGCGCTCTACTACGAGCGCCGCCAGCAGAGCTTCCAACCCTCCCCCAGCAAGGACCGTATCTTCCGCTGCGAGAAGTGCGCCTTCGTTTACACCGATGACGAAGACACCGACCTGTCCCGCTGCCCCCAATGCGGCAAGATGAACGAGCCCATCGAGTTCTAACCCTACTCCTTCGTCCCGCTCTTCACCTCGATCACGTCATGCGGTGCCGCTTCCTTCTGGCCCGCCGGACTCACGCGGATGTAACGCGCCTTGCTGCGTAACTGCTCCAAGTTCGGTGCGCCCAGGTAACCCATGCCGGACTGGATGCCGCCGATCAATTGCGTCAGCACGCTGTCCACGGAGCCGGACACTTCCTTCAGCGCTTCGACGCCTTCCGCCGCCACCTTGCGTGTCTTGTCCGCCGTGTGACCGTAACGCGCCGCCGAACCCGCCTTCATCGCCGCGATGCTCCCCATGCCGCGATACTGCTTATAAAGTTTCCCGCTGATCTCGATGATGTTTCCCGGTGCCTCCGGGCAACCCGCCAGCAACCCGCCGCAGATCACCGATTGCGCCAGCGTCAGCGCCTTCACGATGTCGCCGGACTTCGTGATGCCGCCATCCGCGATGATCGAGACGCCCGTCTTTTTCGCCGCTTGCGAACAGATGTAGAGCGCCGTGAGCTGCGGGATGCCCACGCCCGCCACGATGCGCGTCGTGCAAATCGATCCCGGCCCCTGGCCCACCTTGATCACATTCGCGCCCGCCTCCGCCAGGAACGCCACGCCACTCGCCGTCGTCACGTTACCCGCGATGATCGCCAGCTTCGGAAACGCGCTCCGCACCAGCTTCACCGTCTCACCAACACCCTTGCTATGACCATGCGCCGTGGACACCGCCACCGCATCCACCCCGCGCTCGACGAGTGCGCCCACGTGATTCGTGATGCGCTCCTTGTCCAAGTCACCTGACGACGTGCGCGGAGCCGAGATGGCCGCGCCGCACAAGAGGCGGAAATGACTGTCCCGCGCCGGCTTGAACTGCGCGCTCCGCTCCATCGTGATGCGCTCGATGTCGCTCATCGTGAAGAGCCCGTGCAACTTGTCCTCGCCATCCACCACCAACAGCTTGTGGATGCCCGGATGATCCGTGAAAAACTGGTCCGCGCGCGCGATCGGGTCCTTGCCCAGCTCCTTCACCGTGATCGTATGGACCTGTGCGCGCGGCGTCAGCGCCTCGCTCACCTTCCGCTTCGCATAACGCGGCTTCACCACATGACCCGAGAGCAGGCCGATCAATTTATCCTGCGCATCCACCACCGGGAACGTGCTGAAATCAAAATGCCGCTTCTCCATCATCTCCAGCACATCGCCGATGTATTGCTCCGGCGACACCTTGATCGGGTCCTGGATCAGCCCATGCACATGATTCTTCACCCGGCTCACCTCGGAGAGCTGCTCCTTCTCCGTCATGTTGTAATGGATCAACCCCAAGCCGCCGTTCAGCGCCATGGCGATCGCCATCCGCGCCTCCGTCACCGTATCCATGTCCGCGGACACGATGGGGATATGGAGCTGGAGCCCGTCGGCCAGGTTCGTCTCCAGTTGGGTGTCCTTCGGGAGCACATCGGAGTAGAGCGTGGCCAGGGTCACGTCATCATACGTGAGACCGGTGTTGGGGTAAGCGCCGAAGAAAGATTCGGCGGACTGATAAAACTGTGCGTCAAGCGCGGCGATGTCAGACGTAACTGCCATATACATACATGCAACAGACCGGGGGGTGCTGTAAAGCCGTAAACCACATCGCCCGCGTCCCTTAGGCAGGGCTAGACGAGCCTGTCCCGGCTTCTGTCGGGATCGCGCCCTTGATAAACCTTTTTTCGGCAGGTGGCTTTCAATTGGAAGCCGGCCTTCGCCTCCAATCCCCTCCTTCCCATCGCCCCGTTCCATACCTATTTCAATCTTCATGCCCCAACTCTACCAATGTCACTAGGACAACCGCTGTCCTACCCCCCTCTCTCTCATGAAGAATATTCTTCACGCCTAACCATTTGAAAAAGAGTAGGTTACGATAAAAAACAACCTTTCCACCCCAAAAAATCTTTCTCGCGCCGAGCAAAGATCTGGAAATTGTCGCCACCCCCGCCTTCGGAGCACGGGACCGCCTGCCCCGGCATGTTATCTGGGGGGTGTCCTTAGGACCATCCGAAGTCCCCATGACCGACAAAATTTCAGGCGTATTTAGAAAACCCTCCCAGTCCCCGAAACCCAAAACGCCTCAACACCCAGGGTGCAGGTTCAGGACATGGGTAACGGAGGTGGTTCAAGACATAGGTAACACTTCAAAGGCGAGGGCCGGAGCTTTTAGGCTTTGGTTCTATGCCATGGAAGAAAGTAGAACCTATGGAAGAACGGA
>JAEYXS010000003.1 GCA_023431185.1 Verrucomicrobiota bacterium | reverse complement strand
CCGCTGAGGACAGCGGGCCCTACCAGTTATGGCGAGTTCGGGCGTTTGCTTGGAGAAAAGGGAGGTTGGATGTGATGAATAAAGAGAGATTGATTTCCTATCTTGCGGGGAAGTTGCCGGAGTATCTGGAGATATTGCGGCAGATGGTGTTGATGAATAGCTGGACGCAGAATATTGAAGGAGTGAACAAGCTGGGTGAATTCACGGCAGAGGCATTTGGGAAATTGGGATTCGCGGCGGAGTTTGTGCCGTCCACGAATCCCAAGTATGGGAAGCATTTGATTCTTTCGCGTGTGGGCAAGGGCGACAAATCGGTGGCGATGGTGTCGCATCTGGATACGGTGTTTCCACCGGAAGAAGAGGAGCGGAATGATTTCAAGTGGCGGGTGGAGGGGGATCGCATCTATGGGCCGGGCACGAATGATATCAAAGGCGGCACGATGATGATGTGGCTTATGTTGGTGGCGTTACGCGATCTGGAGCCGGAGACATTCGAGGGCGTGACGTGGAAGCTGTTCCTCAATTCATCAGAGGAAGAGTATTCGCCGGACTTTGGTACGGTTTGCACGGAAAGGTTTGCGCCGAATACCTTGGGCGCGCTGGTATTTGAATCGGAAGGGCGTTTGGGCGAACAGGCGTTGGTGGTGACGTCACGGAAGGGACGGGCGACCTGGCGGGTGACGGCAAGTGGGCGCGGTTCCCATGCGGGGTCGAAGCATTCACACGGAGCGAATGCGATCGTGCAGATCGGCAAGACGGTGCAGCAGATCGCGGCGCTAACGGATTACAAACGCGAGCTGACGGTGAATGTGGCGACGATCCAGGGCGGGACCGTGATCAATCGCGTGCCGCATGAAGCTATAGCGGAGGGAGAGTTTCGTTCGTTTGATCCTGTGGTGTTCGAGGAGGCAAAGCAGGCGCTTTTGAAATTGAATGGACCGGGTGAAGTGCGAAGTCCGGCAGATCGATTCGCTTGTAAAGTCAAAGCAGAGATCAAGACGGTGAGCCGGCCATGGCCGAAGAATGAAGGCTCAGAGAAACTTTGCCGCATCTGGGAGGAAGCCGGTAATGAGCTGGGAATGCTGGTGGGGCATCAGGAGCGAGGTGGTTTGAGTGATGGCAACCTGATCTGGGATGCAGTGCCGACATTGGATGGGTTGGGGCCTTGGGGGGATAACAGCCATTGTTCCGAGCGCAGTGCGGATGGAAGCAAGGAACAGGAGTATATCGAGGTTTCATCCATCGTGCCTAAAGCGATGTGGAACCTCATGGGGCTTAAAAGGTTGCTTTTGACATGAAGTTACTACTGTGGAGCGACGTCCAACTGATTGACAAAGGCCGTTATGACGTCAAAAGTAGCGGTCATTCTCTTTTTGACATGAAATTGAGCCAGTATCTGAAATCCGGCGTGTTTGCGCTTACGGGCCTGTTGGTGACAGGCGTTTCGTCGTCTTATGGGGCGGTGGACTTTGTGCGGCAGGTGAAACCTGTGTTGGAATCTGCGTGCTTGAGCTGCCACGGCGCAGAGAAGCCGAAGGGAGATTTCCAACTACACACGAAAGCAGCAGCTTTCAAAGGAGGCGACAATGGGGTGGCCATTGTGGCCAAAGACCCGGCGAAGAGCCCGCTCTACACAACGACAGTTCTGCCCAAGGACCATGACGACATCATGCCGCCCAGCAGCAAGGAACCGCTGACCAAGGAACAGTCCGAGATCTTGAAACAGTGGATCGCCGAAGGCGCGGTATGGCCCGATGGAGTGGAATTGAAGCAAGTGCAGCGCATCAGTTTCGTGAAGGATGTGCAGCCTGTTTTGGAGTTCAATTGCGTGGCGTGCCATCGCGAAGGACATGACAAGGGTGGCCTGCGACTGGATGCCAAGGAGTTTGCACTGAAGACGGGAGACAGCGGTCCGAGCATCGTTCCGTTCTTCGCCGAGAAGAGCAAGACGTTCACCACGACGACGCTTTCCAAAGATGATGAAGCCTTGATGCCTCCGGCGAACAAAGGCGGCCCGATGCCGAAGGATAAACAAGACATCCTTAAAGAGTGGATCAATCAAGGCGCACCTTGGCCCGATGGTATCACGCTGACGCCTAAAAAGGCCGATCAAGCGACTGGTGGCGACAATCTCGCACTCGTTGAGGAGATGCACAAACGCATCGTGACGAATCTGAAGGAAAAGTCGGCGGCGGACATGAAGCAGTATAATCAGATCATCCCGGGCACTTCGGTGGCCTTTGACATGATGCCGATCCCGGCCGGTCAATTCACCATGGGTACCCCGGACAGTGAAAAAGGCCGCAAGGCAGATGAAGGTCCGCAAGTGCAGGTTAAGATAGAGCCGTTCTGGATGGGCAAAACGGAGGTGACTTGGAATGAGTATGAACTCTTTATGTATCCGGAAGATCAACGGCTGGCTTCAGCTGCCGGTGGCCCGGCCAAGGATGCGGTGGTGGATGGTGTGAGCCGCCCGACGAAGCCGTACGTGGAGATGAGCTTCGGCATGGGCAAGGACGGCTTCCCGGCCATCAGCATGACGCATCACGCAGCGAACAAGTATTGCCAGTGGTTGAGCGCCAAGACAGGTCACTTCTACCGCTTGCCGACGGAAGCAGAGTGGGAATACGCCTGCCGCGCCGGCACGACGACGGCTTACTCCTTCGGTGATGATGCTTCGAAGATTGGTGAATACGCTTGGTATGAGGCGAACAGTGATTGGAAGTATCAGAAGGTCGGCAAGAAGAAGGCGAATCCTTGGGGGCTGCATGACATGCACGGCAATGTCATCGAATGGTGCCTCGATCAATACAGCGCGGACACTTACAAGCAAGGTGCGGGCAAGGTGCTGGACAACCCATGGGTGAAATCCTCCACGCCGTATCCGCATGTGGCGCGTGGCGGTTCTTGGGATGATACCCCGGATAAGCTGCGCAGCGGTACGCGGCGGGCCTCTGCTCCGGCATGGAAAATCCAGGATCCGCAATTGCCCAAGAGCATCTGGTATCATACGGATGCACAGTTCCTGGGTATCCGTGTGGTGCGCCCGTTGAAGGTGCCGACGCCAGAGGAGATGCACAAGATCTGGAATAACGGCGTGGAGAAGGAATAACCGTTTCCCTGAACAGAAAACCTTTCGGACAGTCCAAATACAATATGAACGAATCCCAGAATCCCCTAGGGCGGCCAGATGTAACACGCCGCAGTTTCCTGCAAACATCCGGTGTCGCCGTCGGTGGTGCGCTGCTGGGTGGGCTGAGTATCGAACGTGCGGCGTATGCGGCGGGCAGTGATCAGCTAAAGATCGCGTTGGTGGGTTGCGGCGGTCGTGGTTCCGGTGCGGCGAACCAGGCTTTGAGCACGGCGGGCGACATCAAGCTCGTGGCGGTGGCGGACATCCATGAGGACAAGATGACCGGCAGCCTGAGCAATCTGCGCCGTTCGCATCCGACCAAGGTGGACGTGAAGCCGGAGAACGAGTTCATGGGCTTCGACGGTTACAAGAAGGCGATCGCTGTCGCAGATGTGGTCATCCTCGCAACTCCTCCTGGCTTCCGCCCGATGATGTTCGAAGAGGCCGTGAAGCAGGGCAAGCACGTGTTCATGGAGAAGCCGGTGTGCGTGGATGCACCTGGCTTCCGCAAAGTCATGGCCGCTGCCCAGGAAGCCAAGAAGAAGAACTTGAAGGTGGGTGTCGGTCTGCAACGCCGCCATCAGCCGCCGTATCTTGAGACGATGAAGCGCCTGCAGGATGGTGCCATCGGTGATATCGTGAGCATGCGCTGCTTCTGGAACGGCAACACGCCGTGGGTGAGAAGGCGCGAGGATCTGGAGAAACAGGCCAATCGCAAGCTGACGGAGATGGAGTATCAGCTGCGGAACTGGTATTACTTCGTATGGCTGTGCGGTGATCATATCTGCGAACAGCACATCCATAACATCGACGTCATCAACTGGCTGAAGAACGGACCGCCGGTGAAGGCGCGCGGCATGGGCGGATGCGAGACGCGCAAGGGCCTGGATTATGGCGAGATTTTCGACCATCACTCAGTCGAGTTCACCTACGCGGATGGTTCCATTTGCCACAGCATGTGCCGTCACCAGCTCGGTTGCTGGAACGAAGTTTCCGAATACGCCATCGGCTCGAAGGGCCGCAGCGACATTCATCGTTACACGATCACGGGTGCGAATCCGTGGCGTTATCGCGAGGAAAAGAAGGTGGACCCATATCAGCAGGAGCATGACGACTTGTTCGATGCCATCCGCAACAACAAGCCCTACAACGAGGCTGAATACGGTGCCACGAGTTCTATGACCTCGGTGCTGGGCCGTATGGCAACCTACTCCGGCAAAGAAGTGGAATGGGATGCCGCCATCAAATCGAACATCGACACGATGGTGAAGGGTATCGATGTGGGCTCGTTTGCCGATGCCCTCAAGCTGACGCCTCCGACGCTGCCGGGTAAAGATGGTCTCTACCAGTTGCCGGTGCCGGGCAAGACGGTGGTCATCTAAGCCTTACCACCGAATTTTACAATGCAACACCCGCACTCGTAACTGGTGCGGGTGTTGTCTTTTGGAGAAGGGAATGACACAGGTGCAAACAAGATTGAATCGCAGGCAATGGCTGCTGGGATTGACTGGCGCGGCTTTGCTTTCAGGCTGTCAATATTCCAAGCAGACGGTCCAAGGCAAAGAGCTGCAACGTTTTGTCTTCCATAAAGGGGCGATGGGCACTGTGTTCACCATCACGCTCTATGCTAAGGACGAGACTTCAGCTAGGCAGGCTGCGGATCAAGCTTTCGCGCGCGTGGTGCAGTTGAACGACATCATGACCGATTACGACCGTGACAGTGAGTTGATGCGCTTCTGCCTGACACCTCACGGGCAGCCAGTGGTGTTAAGCGAGGATTTGTTCACGGTCATCGCGAAGGCCCAGTGGGTAGCGGAACAGACGGATGGCGCCTTCGATATCACCTTGGGGCCAGTCATCCGTCTTTGGCGAAGGGCTCGAAGACAGCGGGAGTTGCCACCACCCGAGCTGATCGCTGCCGCGAAAGCAGCTTCAAGCTATCGCAATCTGCAACTCGATTTACGGAAAAGGACAGCGACTTTGCTTAAGCCAGACATGGCTTTGGACCTCGGCGGCATCGCCAAAGGCTACGCCGCGGAAGCAGCCCTCAAAGTGCTCAAGCAAGAAGGTTTCCCACGGGCGATGGTCGCAGCCAGCGGTGACTTGGCGATTGGTGAAGCTCCGCCGGGACGTGTCGGATGGAACATCGGGATTGATTCCATCGATGCAGCAGAGGGGCAGCACTCACGCATCGTCAGTGTGAAGAACTGCGGCCTCTCGACCTCGGGGGATACCGAGCAATTCACCGAGATAGGCGGGCAGCGTTACTCGCACATCGTGGACCCGGAGACGGGCATTGGCCTGCGTGAACGCATCGGAGTCACGGTTATAGCTAAGAACGCCATCGACAGCGACGCCTTTGATACCGCTGCCAGTGTGCTTGGGGCTGAACGGGGGTTGAGGTTCATCGAGGAAAAGACGGATACTGCGGCCCTGATCGTGCAGCTAAAAGACGGTAAGATGGAACAAATTGAATCGAAACGGTTCAGCCGGTTGCTACGGATCAATCCGCCAAGATAGCCTTGATCTGTTTGCGGCTGGCCGTGCCAGTGGTGCCCAGTTGATGGATGACGATGGAGGCGGCTGCATTCGCGATCTCCAAGGATTCCCGCAAACTTGCACCACTCAGCAGCGAAGTCACGAGATTGGCCGTCACCGAATCACCGGCGCCTACAATATCGATCTCTCCGCGTACGGGCAGGGCGGGAGCATGCTCGACCAAGCCATCGGGGGAAGCCCCGATGATCCCGCATTCGGAAAGGGTCACAAAGACACGATGCTCGGTTTGTTTGGCCAGTTGACCGGCACGTTCATGCAGCTCTGAAAGGTCTGGAACCGTATGGCTGCCCAAGGCGCGGGACAGCTCGGTGCCGTTCATCTTGAAGTCCACCGCCGGGAATTGGCTCAGCCCGTTGCGGCTGTCCGCCAGGATCAGCAGTTGTGGATTCTTGCGGGCTATCTTGCTGATGGCCGCCAGCACGTCTTTTGTCAGGACACCTGTTCCTGGGATGTCTACCTGATCGAGCAGGATGAGGGCATCCATCTTCGGTGAGATATCATTCAATCCTTGAATGAGCCTTTTGCTCACGTCTGCTGGGGTGGCGGTCCAGTTCTTGAAATCGAGCCGGTTTAATTCCCGCGGACCACGGGAAGTTTTGGCAGCGGTTTGCGAGGCCAAGGGATTTCCGCCGGCTGACTTGCCAGTGGTTTTGGGCGGTTTGCCTTCATTTACCACAATCGGTTTGGCATAAGTGAAAGTGTGGCGGTCTGATGTTTGGAAAAAAGCCCGAAGATCGACACCTTTGATCTGGCGCAAAGCCCGGACGAGTTCAAAGCCTTCACCATCATCACCCGCAAAACCCACAGGAGTGATTTCGCCTACGCCCAAGGCGACCAGATTGTTCAGGATCGTGCCGGAGGCGCCGGGTTGCGAGCGCACGTTCATCACGTTGTGCACCGGCAGGCCGGTCTCGATGGAGATCTCTTGCTTGGCCAGATCGATCTCCAGATAGCGATCCAGACAGAAATCTCCGACGATGGCGATCCGTTGCTTCGGGAACTGCGAGCTGATTTGCTGATAGCGTTTCGGTGTCATGGCTTGAGCTGATGGTGCAGATGGTGGATGAACGCCGCGTTGTCACAACAAAGATAGTGCATGGTGCCGCCCATGCGGGCGTAGCTCTTGCAGAAGCGCAGGTAGTAAGCCGGATTCGATTTGGGCGGCTCACCTTGTGTCCAGTCCCAATTACCGCCTTCCTGCAGATCCACCACGTAGATGGAGTGGTTCTGCACGATGGGACGGCCATCCTGCAGGCGCAAATTGTTCACGCAACTGATGCTTTTCTCGAAGACTTGCGGCCCCATGATGGCTGAGCCGACCGAAAGCACCACGCCGCCATCAAGATGCTCCACAGAGCCCGAGAACAGCTTGAAATCGAGTTCTGCTCCGCGTCCGATGGCTGATCCGCTGAAGATTGGGTGATTGGTGATGATGTCGTAACCGATGCCAGGATGCACCGTCATCGGCACCTGATGCTTCCACGCGGCCGCCAGAATGGAGGCCTGTTTCCAAGGGTGGTTCACTGTGATCCGGCCACCGGCAAGTTGCTGCTTCTGCATCATGCGTAACAGGTCGGCGCGGGCGGCGGTCAGTGGATGCGCGGGCATGTTGCGGATCTGTGCTTCCAGTTCGGCAACTGCGGGCAGGGTGGTGCCATCCTCGTGGATGAAACGGGCGAGACTGTTGCCGTAGCCCTGGCCTTCCAGAGCGCCGCTCATCACGGCGAGATGGATATAGCGGCTGGTCTCATCCCAAGTCCCGAAGGTTCCGGTCGCGACGTTTTCCCGCACACTCTCAGTCGAGCGGCCCAGCCAGGAATACTCCCAGTCATGGATGGTCCCCGCGCCATTGGTGGCGATGTGCGTCAGCCAACCCGCTTGCAGCATCTGTTCCAGGATTTGCGCGGCCCCATTGCGCAGCAGGTGCGCGCCATAGATGAGCATGACCGATTTGCCGTTTTCCCGGGCCCGTTTGATATCCGCGGCGCAACGCTGGATCAGTTGCAGATTCCAGCCGGAGGCCGGAGCTGGCTGGCTTTCCGGTGAAAGCAGGATTTCCTCAACACTGGTAAGGCTTTTGCGGGAAGCCAGCGGAAAAACGCGCACGCGTTCCAAGTCCAACGGTTTGACGGCAAGGGGAATCATCTGCGGGAAGAATGACTGATTGTCCTGGCTTTGTCAGCACGGTTTCACAAGCGGTGATCAGGGCGTTCTTGACAGCCTGACCTCAATCTTCAAGGAGGATTTTCACCAGTTGTTCGGCATGCCGGTAATCTGGGATGACGGCATGGGCGCCAGCCTTGAGCAGGTGTGTCTGCTTGTTCGGATCCACCCGGCCGCTGCCGTTGGCAGCTTCATCACTGGCCACCGCGACCGCCAGTCCGCCTAAATGCCGCGTGTCCATGATCTCAACCGCACCATCACCGAAGCACAGCAATTGCCCGGGAGACAAGGCATGATCACGGACGATCTGCTCGAAGACAGCGCGTTTCGTGAAGCCAGGTTTCAGATTTTCCGGACCATAGATGCGGTCCTCCAGGAAACAAGCTATGCCCAAGGCCTCGGATTCGATGAGCAAGTCTGCGTGAGCAGTGCCGCTCAGGAGATGGATGACGATGCCGCGCTTTTGCAACAGAGTGAGGATGCTCCGAGCCTCATAAACCAGATAATGATCGCGGCGTTCGGGATGGGTGTGGATGTCAGCCAGACGTTCCTTGATCCGGGCACGGAGGCGGCGTTGGAAATCGAGATTGTAGTTATCAGGAGAATCGGGTTCGCCACCTTGCTTGACCACCATTTCGGCCAGCAACTGCATCTGGTAGATGGTGGGCTTGCCATTCAGTGCAAGGATGTCATGCAGCACGGATTGCCGCAGGGCGGGCTCTTTTTCGGGATCACGGCTGGGCAGGTGTTCGAGGAATTGCTCAACCATGATCTCCGCCCAGCCGCCCCGGACCAGTGACAGTGTGCCGTCAAAATCAAAGACTGCATGCCGGATGTCGGGATGCGGTTTGAAGTGCTGGGTGAATTCGATTTGCCAGCCGGCTGGCAGTGAGCTTTCCATGGTCTAAAGTGGAGCCATCAACGCCCCATCATGGTGTCTTCCGGGATCGTGAACAACTGTTCAAACCATTCACGACCACCGACCAGCCAGATGACTGCCGCCAGTGCGATATAAGGACCATAAGGCAGACGGCTGGACCAATCTTTGCGCCCGGAAAGGATCAGGCTGACACCGACGAAAGAACCGATGATGGCACTGACCATGAGCGAAAAGATGACGGCCTGCCAACCAAGGAACGCCCCGATGCCGGCCATGAATTTGACATCGCCAAAGCCCATCGCCTCACGAGGCAATACGGCTTTATCTGCGATGACTTCCATATACTTCACCTCCAACGGATCGAACTTGTCCTCCCCCAGTTGCAGCAGCTTGGGGGACAGGCGCAGGGTGACATTCCGGTAGCAGCGGTCCACGATCTCCACCCGCTTGGCCTCAAGCACAATGGTATCGCTCTGGCTGTAAAAGATGTCTTCAAAGGGCCTGACTTCATCGGGCAGATGCAGGTGTGTTTCCGTGAAGATGAGCTTGGATGATTCAGGGAAGGCGAGCTTCTCACGTCCGAAAAGCAGTTTGCCGAATTTCAAGATGGCGTAAACGATCCCGGCACCTGCCACCAGTCCGATGATGCTGCGGAAGAGCGCTTCCGGGCGGCTCGCCACATCATGCAGTTCCGGCACCATGATGGAAGCCACCAGTCCGGCGGCCATGCCGCCGAAAGTGATCTCATCCGGGATGATGAAATGCTCGAAATCGATGAAGGTCGCCACGATGAAACCTGCCAGCAGCACTGCATAGGCGATGGCGATGCCCGGGGATTCCGGTCCAAACCTTATCCACGTGAGGAGGAACACAACACCGGTCAGCAGTTCCACCAGGAAATAGCGGATGGAGATGGGGTTTTTGCAGTTTGCGCATTTTCCGCCCAGATACAGCCAGGTGATGAGCGGGATGTTGAGCAGGGCGGGGATCATGTATCCGCATTTCGGACAGTGCGAGCGCGGGTGCACGATGCTCATCTCGAGCGGCATGCGGTAGATGCAGACATTCAGGAAGCTGCCGATCATGCAGCCCAGCACGAAAGCCACCACCGACCAAAAATGAAAAGGGACTGCGCTCCAGACTTCGGGGTCAAACATGTGGTCAGTGGGTTAAAAATCGCATCTCAATGGGCTTGGCCGTATACATGGGACAGCAGGGCGGTCCGCATGGATTCTACCGGTGCGGTTCTGCCCGTCCATATCTCCAAAGCTTTTGCGCCCTGATACAGCAGCATGCCGACACCATTGGCGGTGCCGCAACCGGCCGTTTTGGCGGCTTGCAGAAAGGGCGTTTCCGCCGGGCGATAGATCATGTCGTAAGCATAACGGGCCTGTTTCAAGGAGAACAGACTCAAATCAACGGGCAGGGGATCACCGGCCTTGAGGCCTAGCGAGGTGGCGTTCAGCACCAGGTCCATGCCGGTTTGTGCCGGGTATCCGACGGAAACCTTCACTGTGGGAAACCGGCGTTTGATTTCTTCCGCGACTTCTTGGGCCTTGCTGGCCGTCCGATTAATCAAATGTAATTCGGCAACGCCTTCAGCCGCCAGCTTCAGAGCGGCAGTGCGTCCGGCTCCGCCGGCGCCCAAGAGCAGCACTTTTGCCCCGCACGGCTCCAGCCCCAAGTCTTCCCGTAACGATCTTGTGATGGCATCCGCATCCGTGTTGAAGCCCAGCGTGCGGATCTCACCGGTTTCTGCGGGTGCCACTTGCGACAAGGGCAACCAGTGTCCGTTCACCTTGGTCTCGAAACGAATGGTATTCACCGCTCCCCAAGTGGTGGCTGATTGATCCAGCGCATCAACGATGTCCATCGCCAAAATTTTGTGCGGGACGGTGAGATTCAGACCGATGAACTTCATGGCTGCTGCCCCGGCGATTGCCTGGCGCAGAGAATCGGGGTGGACATCAAAAGCCAGATAACGCCAGTTGAGCCCCAAAGCGGCAATGCCAGCATTCTGCATCGCGGGCGAAGCCGAGTGGGCAATAGGGTGCCCATACACGGCGCAATAACGCGTGCTGGCATCTATCGTTGGCATTCCGGCGGCGGACACGGGCGGAGCATAGGTGGGAAGAGGGGCGGCTTCAAAGCCGAAAAATGGCGGTTCGGCGAATCAGATCGGGGCTTTACCGGGAGGTCGGGGGGGCGGCTGGGCCTTGGTTGAGAACTTCATGCAATGCCCGCAAGACGGTTTCCGCAGAATAGGGCTTCGCCAAGAAATGGTTCACGCCGGCGGCTGTGATCTTGCCCAAGTTGATGCTTTCGTTGAGGCCGCTGGAAGCGATGATCGGCTGCCGGGCCTGCATGCTACATAAAGTATTGATCATCGTGGGGCCATCCATGACGGGCATCATCATGTCCGTGATGATCACCCGTATCCGCTCCCGTTCCCTTTCATAGCAGGCGAGGCCTTCGGCCCCATTCTCCGCCAGCAATACCGTGTAGCCATAGGCGGTTAGCGTGTTTTTGAGGACGGATCTTACGGATGGTTCATCGTCCACGATCAGGATGCATTCGCCCTGTCCACGGGGGACGCCAGCCGCAGGTTCACCAGCTCCAGTTTCGGATCGCTGTGTGGAGGTTGGCAGATATACCTGAAAACTGGAGCCTTGATCCACAGCGCTTTCAACCTGGATAAAACCGCCGTGGCTGCGCACGATGGCCATCACGGTTGAGAGTCCCAGTCCGGTTCCTTTGCCGATTTCCTTCGTCGTGAAGAACGGTTCAAAGATTTTTCCCAGCAGCTCATCCGGGATGCCGGTGCCGGTATCCTCAACGATAAACCTGACAAACTGGCCGGCGTGCCCGTTCTCCAACCTGGCTGCGCCAGTTGCATCAAGTTCCACGTTCTCCGCGAGGAGACTCAGGGTGCCACCCTCCGGCATGGCGTCACGCGCATTCACACAGAGGTTCAGGAGCACCTGATGCAACTGGGTCGGATCCCCAGAGACCATCCACAGCTCGGCCGAGCGATCGCTGCGGATGGTAATAGATTTCGGGAAAGTTTCCTTCACGATCTTGGCGACCTCCTTGATGAGGTAGGAAGGATTGATGCTGATCCGGCGACCGCCTACACCGCGTGCAAAGGACAACACCTGCCGCACGAGATCGGCACCGCGATGGGCGCTGGCATCCATCTGGTTCAGCAAGTCCATGTCCTCCTTGCTGGTGGTGGAGAGGCGGAGCAGGTCGATAGACATGATGATCGGGGCAAGCACATTGTTCAGATCATGGGCGATGCCGCCCGCCAGCGTGCCGATGCTCTCCATACGCTGGGCGCGGAGGAACTGCGCCTCGAGACGTTTCTTTTCGGTGATGTCTGTGTCGATGGTCAGGATGGATTTCGGGCCGCCTTTCTCGTCCCTTAACAGAGTCCAGCGCGACTCCACGATGATCTCCCTGTTTTCCCGGGTCACATGGTGCAGTTCGCCCGACCACTCGCCGAGCCGCAACAACACTTGCAAGGCTTTCAGGTAGGCTGAACCTTCCCGATAGAACAACTCCAGCACCGGTTTGCCCAGGACTTCATCCTGCTGCCAGCCATAGAGCCGGCTGGCGCCCTGGTTCCAGTAGGTGATGGTGCCCTGCAAATCCCGGACGATGATGGCGTCCTGGGCCCGGTCCAGCAGGGCGGCCTGTTCGACGATCTTGTCCTGGGAACGGCGTATTTCCGTGACATCCGTGATGAAGCCCTCCAGATACTCAAGCTGACCCGCCGCCGAATGGATGCCGATGCCGCGCTCCAAGACAATGCGCACGGTTCCGGTGGCGGTGATGATGCGGTAGAACAATTCAAACTGGCGCCCTTGCTTGAGCGCGGCCTGAATCTCATCACGCACCCGCTGGCGGTCTTCGGGATGAGTGACTTCCTCGTAGCTGATACGATGGTTGCCCACCAGATCCTCGGGTTGATACCCGGTCAGTTGCACACAACCCTGACTGACGAACTCCATGGTCCAGTGTTCATCGATCCGGCAGCGGTAGGCCATGCCCACCAGATTGCCCAACAATGTTTCCAAAACGCGCTGGTTTTCCCGGATTCTCTCCTCGGCACAACGCCGTTCGTGGATATCGATGAGTGAACCCGCCATTTGGTGCGCCTTGCCGCGCTCATCGAAGCTGGCCTGGCCGTTGGCGCTGAACCACCGGTAATCGCCGGATTTTGTGCGCAGCCGGTACTCGTCCTCGCACGGTGTCCGCATGCTGATATGCCGGGCGATCGTTTGTCTCATCCGCAGCACATCATCCGGATGCAGCCGTTCGACGAATGAATTGAACTGGTTGGGGAATTCACTTTCGGACAGACCAAGCATCTCCCGGAAACGGGGGGAAAAATAGCAGGCATCGGTATCCAAATTCCAGTCCCACAACCCCGCGCCTGATCCCGTCAGTACCAGTTCATAGCGCTTTTGGCTGCAATGGAGCTCTTGCTCGGTGACTTTACGGGCCTGGATGTCCAAATGCGTGCCGGTCATCCGCAGCGGTTCGCCGGCGGGTGACCATTCGAGCACACGGCCTCGGGCCCCCACCCAGTGCCAGCTGCCGTTTTTATTGAGCAACCGGAACTCAACATCATACTGCTCGGTCTGCTGGCTAAAATGGGCGGTCAAGGCTTCTTCGACCAGTGGAGCATCCTCGGTATGAAGCAATGCCCGCCAGGTATCCACGCTCGGCGGCAGTTCGGCGGGTCTGTAGCCCAGCATGGTGAACCAGCGGTCGCTGAAGGTAACCTCACCCGTCGTGATGTCCCAGTCCCAAAGCCCCAGATCAGCACCCCTCAAGGCCAGTTCCAGCCGTTCTTCGACCAGTTTCCGCTGTTCGATGTCGCGGACGGTGACGAGGACCCGGTCATGTTCCCCAAGTTGGGCGAAGCGCAGATTGACCTCCACCCAGAATAGCCGTCCGTTGCGATGCCTAGCCCGCCATTCAAAGATTTGTGGCCCTTCCTGCCTGGCCCGCAGTATCCAGTTTACGGCCTCCTCCTGAGTGTAAGGGGCAAGCCCGGCACTCAGGCGGCCGATCCCCATGCTTTTGAGCTCCTCCTTGGTCCAGCCGTACATTTCTACGGTGCGTTGATTGACATCGATGATCGCTCCCGTTTCGCTGTCATGGACGAAGATGGCGTCGTTCACGAAATCGAAAGTGCTTTGCAACCGGTCTTCACTTCGTTTCAAGGCGGCCAGTGCGTCCTGCAATTGTAGCAGCCTGAGATGGTGGCTGGCGACGACTGCGGCCAAATGCGAGGCGGCATCCAAGATGGCCATTTCATAAGCTTGTGGGCCGCGCTTTTCCCGGTAATAGATGCCGAAGGTGCCCATCGCGCTGCCTGTTTCAGAGAAGAACGGTGTGGACCAGCAGGCCCGGTAGCCCAAGGGCAGGATCAAGTGCTTGTAATTCTCCCATAACGGATCCGTGGCGATGTCTTTCACGACCGTTCTGCGCCCAAAGTGAATGGCAGCGCCGCACGATCCCACGTCTGGGCCGATGACTATCCCTGTCAGTGAGCGATTATACTGCTCATCCAGGTTGGGTGCTGCTCCATGCAGGAAACTCCGTTTCACCGGATCCAGCAGCAGGATGGAGCCTGTGGCCCCTGGCATCACGCTTTCGATCAACAGCACAAGCTGGTTAAGGATTTCCTCCTGCGGCCGGCCACGGGCGAGCAGTTCCAGAATGTAAATCTGCTGGGCGGCGAACTGGTCGACGATCTCCGAGAAGACGCTCCGCAGTTTCAGGAGATAAAGGCCGCCACCCTGATAAGTGGCAAAGATTTCTACAGGAGTGAATTCATCTTCCTGGTTTTTCAATTGTGCGCGCACCGCCTTTTTGTCTGATTGGCTGCTGGTAAGCCAGTCAGCAAACCACATCTGGTTGCTGCCCTCCTGCTTAAGATGGGCAGACAAGTTCTGATTGCGCAGGTCTTCGGTCCCGAACAGCTCCTTCAGATCGCCTTCGGCATGCTGGATATGCCCAGTTCCGTTGACATGCATGACGCATCTCAGCACGGGGGGGGCTTGCCAGTTTTTCAACTGGCTGATGATGCTTGTCTCAGGGCTGGTCATCATCGGCGGGCGATTGTTCGTCAGCACTTCCAATACTAAGACCTTTTCCAAGGTGTCTAAAGACTAACCTGTTAGCTCAGAAAGGTAAAACTCCCTTTTCCGGCAATTATCACGGGGTATAAGACAAACTTCCGCCTTTGAACTTACCCTTCCTTTGGGCTAACCTGCCCTTATGCACGAAGTAACGACCGTCCTGCTCCAGCGCGAGTGTGAAGCCGTCCAGATCCCGGCGGGCAATACCGTGACCCTCCCGCAAGGTCTTGAAGTGGACATCACGCAGACGCTCGGCGGGAGCATCACCGTGCGTGGTCAGGGTGCCTTGTTCCGCATCGCCCCGAAAGATGCCGATGCGCTGGGCCTAGCCATGGATGCCCAGACTGTCGATGCCAACGCCGAACTGACTGAGCCCATGATCTGGGAGGCCCTCAAGACCTGCTACGATCCGGAGATACCGGTGAACATCGTGGACCTTGGCCTGGTATATGACATGGCCACCGAAGGTTTGCCCAATGGCAATCGCAAGGTCTTTGTGAAAATGACCCTCACCGCGCCGGGTTGCGGTATGGGGCCTACCATTGCCCGTGATGCCCAGCAGAAGCTGCTGCTCCTGCCCAAAGTGGAGGATGCTGTGGTGGAGATCGTCTGGGATCCTCCCTGGCACCAATCTATGATCACCGAAGATGGTCGGCGGATCTTGGGGTTGGAGTGATGCTTGCTCAATTCACTAATGTCTTTAAATCCGCCAATCCCCGCTGAGCTTTATGATGTCGTCATCATTGGTGGCGGCCCGGGCGGCAGCAGTTCGGCGTGCTATTTGCGCCAGGCGGGTTTGAAAGTTCTCCTGCTCGAGCGGGAACACTTTCCACGGTTTCACATCGGCGAATCCTTGCTGCCTTACAATCGCCGTATCTTTGAGGAGATCGGTGTGCAGCCGAAACTCGAGGCTGCCGGTTTTTTGCGCAAGTTCGGCGCCCAGTTTCATCTGGGCAATGGTTCCAAAGGCACCAAATTCGTCTTCAAGGAAGGACGGTTCACCAAGTTTTCAGAAGCCATCCAGGTCGAGCGGGCGGTCTTCGATGAAATTCTGCTCAAGCACGCAGCAGAGCAGGGTGGCGAGGTCCGTGAAGGCTGGACGGTAAAACGCGTGGAGCAGGGAGCCGAAGTCGCTGAAGTGCAGGCTGCTTCCGATAAAGGTGAAACAGCATCGTTCAAAGCCCGCTACATTATTGATGCCAGCGGCCGGGGTAACATGACGGGTAATCAGGAAGGCATCCGGGAGGTGCATCCCAAGTTGAAAAAATTGGCAGTCTTTGGCCATTTCACAGGTGTGAAACGGGATGAAGGACCAAAGGAAACGGACACTGTCATCGTGCGCCTCGACAATAAATGGTTCTGGATCATCCCGATCACAGCGGAGAAAACCAGCGTTGGATGCGTCATGGATAACGCCGAATTTGGCGCGCTGAAACAGTCCCCGCGGGAAGTTTTTCAACGGTTCGTTGACTCCAGCCTGCCGATGCGTGAACGCATGGCGAATGCCGAACTATGCGGGCAGGTGCAGACGACGGGGGATTTCTCGTACCGAAATAAAAGCTTTTACGGACCACGACTTTTGCGTGTCGGCGATGCTGCCGGCTTCATGGATCCGATTTTCTCCGCAGGTGTTTTTCTGGCCATGTTCAGCGGCAAGCTCGCTGCGCAGGCACTCATTGAAACCCTGAAACGGAAAGACGACCCCATCCCACGTTTCCAGGCCTATGAACGCAGGGTTTATGATTCCATGAAGTTCTATTGGAAGATGGTGGAGAATTTCTACACGACCCCTTTCATGGAGGTTTTCCTCGAGCCGCGCAAACGCTTCAACCTGCCAGCGGCGGTGAATGCGGTGCTGGCGGGTGAACTGGAGGGCGGCTGGCGCATGCGCTGGCGCTTGGGGGTCTTTTTCTGGATCATCAAGATGCAGGCCCGGTATCCTTTGCTTCCGCGCATCTCCTTCCAATGACATTTCCATGGCAGTCATTGTGGTTGCGTACGGGTATCGTCATCGGCCTGTTGCTAACGCTTTTTCTGGCAGGCTGCCGCACGCCTTCACCCTTCGCGCCGCTGGATCTTAGCCAGCCGGGCTGGACCCAGCGTCAATACCAGGTGGTTTGGTTGAGCAAGCCTGGGGCTAGCGAAATGGTCTGTGATGTCATTGAGGCCCGCCACACCTCGGGTAAAATTTTTCTCCAAGTCAGCAAGACGCCGCTAGTGCTGGCCACCGTACAGAGTGAGAGCGATAAATGGTGGGTAGAGTATGGACCACGCCCACGGTCTGCCAAAGGAGCTGGATTACCTGACGCTGCACATCTCTGGGTTTTGATCGCGCTGCAAAAGCAAACGGCTACGGACCTCAAGGTCGAGGCTTTGCCCAATCAAACAGTTCGATGGATAAATCTGAAGACGGGTGAATGTATCGAAGGAGTTCCCCGCCCATGAGTCTGCGCAAGTGGCTTCTACTGGGGCTGGGGATGCTGGCGCTGGTCGGCTTGAGCCGTCTGCGTCTGGATGTCGATGTCCTCAACTTGCTCCCGGCCGAGTTGCCAGTAGTCCAAGGTCTGCGCACCCACCAGCAGCACTTTGCCAATGCCCGTGAACTTATCATCACTCTGAAGACTGCCGATGCGGCGTTGTCCGAAGAGGCGGCCAGGTCATTGGCGGAAGAACTTCGCCAGCAAACTAATGTAATCAGTCGGGCCATCTGGCAGCCGCCCTGGCAGGAAGACCCGTTGGGAGCGGCCGAACTGGTCGCCTACCTATGGCTGAATTCAGATACGAATGCCGTTCAGAAACTGGAAGAACGATTGGACCCTGACAAGTTGCCTGCCAATCTGGTGCGAGTTCGTGAGCAGCTCGCCACGGCGTTTTCACCGGAAGATGTTGCCCGTGCCAGTTACGACCCGCTGGATCTGCTGAATGTCTCTTCCGGCTCACTTTCTCCGGATGACCTTGGGTCCAACCAATTGTTTGCCTCTCCAGATGGCACATTCCGTCTTTTGCATGTCGATCCGGCCTCGGCGTTGAAGAATTATGATGAAGCGACCCGTTGGCTTGTGGATGTGAAAGGCATCATCCAGCAGTGGACGCAAAAGGATGCTGCCTACGCTGCGGTGGAATTTCGGCTCACCGGTGGGCCGGTCTTCATGTCCGAGATCGCCAACAGCATGGAAACGGACATGCGAAAATCCATGCCGGGTTCTCTGGCTCTGATCGCGCTCGTTTTTCTGCTCGCGCATCGCCGCCTGAAACCACTTCTGTGGCTTATCCTGCTGCTGGGGGCGAATGTAATCCTGACCATCGCCATCGGGGGGCTGCTCTTCGGCCGCATGAACGTCATCAGCTTGGGATTTGCGGCCATCCTTTTCGGCATGGTCGTGGATTTTGCCCTTGTGCTGTATCAGGAAGGCATCACTTCCGGTAAATCTCCTGAAGAGATCCGCGCGGAGATCGCCCCGGGCATCTGGTGGTCCGGCATTTCCACGGCCGCTGCTTTCGCCTCCTTAAATTTCGGCGGGCTTCCCGGTCTCGCGCAGCTAGGAACGCTCGTGGCTGCGGGTATCCTCACTGGTGCCTGGCTGGTGCTCCGTTTCTTTCCGTGGGTGATCCCGCTGGCGGTTAAGGCTGCCGGACTTCAATCGGGAAAAAATGAGCAAGTATCTTCAGTTGAAAAATCACCCAGCAAGTTCCCCCGGGTTGGGCTGATCAACAGCATCGTCGTGCTCCTAGTGGCGAGCGTCATTTTGCTGCAGCAGGGGCTCCCCGGATTGACGGCCAGTTCTGAACCGCTTCGTCCTCGCCATAGCGAAGCGTATGCGACGATGGATACCTTGAAGCATGAGCTTGGTCGTGCGAACGAGCCTTTTTTGCTGGTCATCAGCGGTGGATCAGATGCGCAAGTTTCCGATCGCCTGCAGAATGCCCAAGCCACCTTGCAAAAGCTAAAGCAAGCAGGGCAGGTCAAGTATGCCTTGCTGCCGATGACGCTCTGGCCGAATCCCGCCCAGATCGCTGCCAATCGCGAACGCTTGCGTCAGCTTGCGGCCCGTTCCGATCAGATGCGACAGGCGTTTCTCGCGGCTGGCTTTGCGCAGAATGCCTTTAGCGTCACCGATGTCATGTTGCGGTACTGGGGCGGGCAAGGGAACGAACTGCGCTTGCCAGTGGGGCCTACGGCGACCTGGATTCTGGAGCAGGTCATCGTCCGGCATGGGCAGGAGCGTTTTGCCCTGGGCCTCATCACGCCAAGCAACAGTGGCGAAACGGCTGCGCTCACTCTCAGTGAAGCCCTGGATGGGGAAGGCTCCCGTGTCGCTGGGTGGGAGTTGCTCGGCATCTCCATCCTCCGCCATGTGCAGCGTGAATTCGTCTGGGTCATGATCCCCTGCGTCACATTGTTGCTGGCCTCACTTTGGATGGCTTTTCGCCGTTGGAGCGAAGTGCTCTTAAGTATTGGCACGTTGCTGGTCAGCGGCTTCCTCATGCTTGCCTTCATGCGGCTTTTCGGCTGGTCATGGAATCTGCTGAATCTGGTGGCCTTGCCGTTGCTGCTGGGTTCGGCGGAAGATTACAGCATCCATTTGCAACATGCGCTGCGTCGCCATCATGGCAACTGGCGGGAGACCTGGCATAGCACGGGCAAAGCTATTTTGCTCTGTGCGGCCACCACTACAATTGGGTTTGGTTCCTTGGCTTTCTCGCAAAACGCCGGGCTTGCGAGCCTAGGACAGGTCTGTTCGTTGGGCATCGTCAGTGCGGTTATTGTATCGTTGCTCTTGTTGCCTAGCATGTGGAGCTTGTGTGCTGGCCCGCTGGAGGAGAAGCCTGTGAAAGCTCCGTCACAGCTTTATCGGGCAAGCTGGTGGAAGGCGGGTCTTTGGCTAGGCAAGAATTTGCCGGAAGGTTTGACCGGATTAATAGCTCGCACATTGTCGCGAGTTTATGCCGGGTTCAATGCAGATCGCTTAGTTATCGTGGAGCAGAATCTTCGCCCGCTCATCGGTGCTGATGCTTCCGTTCTGCGGGGAAAATCACTGAAGCTCTTCAGCAACTTCGGCCAGAAGCTCGTTGACCTCTGGCGTTATGAGAGCGGAGCGGATGTTAAAGGGCTCTTTGGTGAATGGACAGGCTGGGAGCATTTCGAGGCTGCTGATAAGAAGGGCAAAGGAGTGCTCTTGGTCACACCGCATCTGGGTAACTGGGAGTTTGGTGGCCCATTGCTCACCCAACGCGGGGTGAAGCTTTTGGTGCTGACGCAAGCGGAGCCTGGTGACGGCTTCACCGAATTGCGTCAGCAATCGCGTGAACGCTGGGGCATCGAGACGTTGGTGGTGGGGCGCGATGCCTTTGCCTTTGTCCAGGTCATCAAGCGTTTGCAGGAAGGGGCTTGTGTCGCTTTGCTGGTGGATCGTCCGCCGGCCGGAACTGAGGTCGAGGTGGAGTTATGCGGTGAACCGTTCAATGCTTCTATCTCTGCAGCAGAACTCGCCCGCGCCACGGGCTGTGCCATTTTGCCTACGGCCATTGTGCGCGAGCAGAATTGCTATGCAGCCCATATCTTGCCGGAGATGGCTTATCAGCGTGCAGAATTGAATAACCGTGAGGCGCGTCAAAAGTTTACGCAGCAAATCATGCGTGCCTTTGAGCCGCTCTTAAAACAATATCCCGAGCAATGGTATCACTTCGTATCTATCTGGCCCTCGCGGCGTGGCTGATCGCCAGCGTTGTTAACGCTGCTGAGCCTTCGGCGGACCTGTTGGACCGTTGGTTCGCGGCGCAGCAGAATCTGAAGACATGGCGGGCTGATTTTGTGCAGATTCGCACGCTCAAAGCGCTGAGCAATCCATTGACGACACCGGGCCGTGCCATGTTCCAAGCCCCGAACGAATTCCGCTGGGAGCTGGGGCAGCCTGCACAGACGGTGGCGATCCGCGGAACAAATGAACTCGTGGTGCTTTACCCGAAGCTCTCCCGTGCGGAACGCTATCCGGTTAATGCGGAGCAAGCTGGTCGGTACAAAGATTTACTGGTTTTGCTGGAAGCGGGCTTTCCCCGTGATCGGAAATCGTTGGAAGCGAGTTTTCGCATTTTGAAGCAAACGTCAGTGGATGATCGGCATGAGGTTGTGTTGCAGCCACGCAGCAGCAATGCCAAGCGCCTCATGCCGGAATTGAAGTTGAGCTTTCGCACCAGTGATCTTTCATTGCTCAGCACGGAGATGGTTTTCAGTGACGGCTCCACGATGCGCACGGAATTTAAGCAGCCTGAGCTGAATCCCAAGCTGGAAGCAGAGTTGTTCTCAACAGCCATCCCGGCTGGTTATCAAGTCTCAGAACCGATGAAATCCCGATGAGTGATGAGCTTTTAAAAAAGGCGCTGGCGAATCTTCCGCATGGACCTGAGTTCCGCTTTGTGGACCGATTGATCACGCTTGAGCCCGGTTTGCGCGGCACTGGTGAGTATCTGGTGCGTGGTGATGAAGTATTTCTGAAAGGGCACTTTCCCGGGCATCCGCTTTTGCCGGGCGTTTTGTTGATTGAAGCCATCGCGCAACTTGCCGGAACAATTGCGCAGTGTGACCCAAATATTCCGCCACTTCGGGGAATTAAGCTTACGGCTGTGCGAAATGCAAAGATTCTCGGGACGGCTGCTCCAGGTCAGTGCGTTTCGCTTAGTGCGGAAGTATTGGGGCGCATGGGGAATTTGATCCAAGCGAAGGGCGAAGCGGTGGTAGGATCGCAGAGAGTGCTTGCGGTGGAGTTGACGCTTTCTGGGGAGATCCCGGTAAAGTAACTGCTCCGGTTCCGTTTAAAAGCAGTGCGCCAGAGAAGAACGGAATGCTTGAAAATGCGGGTAGCGTGCGGCGGTGTTTTTTGGCATAAACCCGGTGTGCGCTATCTAATACGCTCCAGTCTTATCCTTCTGGCGGGTCTTCAATTGGTTTCGGCTGCGGAATTCGACTGGCTCATCAAGGGCGGGCGCATCGCGGATGGCACGGGAAATCCGGCGTATTCCGCTGATGTAGGCATCAAAGGCGGGCGCATCACGGCCATCGGCAAGGATTTGAAAGGAGAGGCGAAGCAGGTGTTGGAGGCGAAGGGATTGGTGGTGGCACCGGGCTTCATTGATGTGCATACCCATGCGGAGGGGATCGAGAAGCAACCGCTGGCGGAGAACTTTGTGCGGATGGGGGTGACGACGCTGGTGCTGGGGAATTGCGGCGGGTCACGCATCGATGTGGACAAGTATTTCAACGAATTGAAGGATGTGATGGTGTCACCGAATGTTTCGACGCTCATCGGGCACGGCACGGTGCGCGGGCAGGTGATGGGCGGTTCCTTCAAGCGACCACCGACGGCGGCGGAGATCGCGAAGATGAAGGCGCTGGTGACGAAGGCGATGGAGGATGGAGCGGTGGGGATGTCCACGGGACTCATCTATCTGCCGGGGACGTTTTCAGAGACGGAGGAGTTGGTGGAACTGACCAAGGCGATCACGCCGTTTGATGGAGTTTATGTGAGTCACATGCGTAGCGAGAGCGGCGGGATCATGAAGGCGCTGGAGGAGTTGTTCCGCATCGCGCGGGAGGCGGGAGTGAGGGCGGAGGTGTCACACATCAAGCTGGCGGGGAAGTCGGCTTGGGGGCAGACGGACAAGGTGCTGGCGGCCATCGAAGCGGCACGGGCAGAGGGATTGGACATCACGCAGGATCAATACATGTATCCGGCCTCCAGCACGGGATTGTCCAGCCGGGTACCGGAGTGGGCACGCGAGGGAGGTGATCAGAAGTATCGCGAGCGGCTGGTGCTGCCAGAACTGAAAGCGAAGATGGTCGCGGAGATCAAGGAAAGCATCGCCAAGAGCGGGCATGAGGATCTGGGCTATGTCGTCATCGCGGAGTATAGGAAGAACCGCAAGCTGAACGGTCTCACACTGGCGCAAGCGGCCCAACAAGAACGCGGTAATACTTCGTTGGATGCGCAGATCGATCTGTTGCTGGAGATCACGGCGAATGGCGGCGCTTCCGGGGTTTTTCACAGTATGAGCGAGGATGATCTGCGCAAATATCTGGTGCATCCGAACACGATGATTGCATCGGACAGCGGGGTGCGGGCGTTTGGTGAAGGGGTGCCGCATCCGCGGGGATACGGGAACAGTGCACGGGCTTTGAGTGAATATGTGCGGGAACAGAAGATTCTAAGACTGGAAGATGCCGTGCGGCGGATGACGTCGTTGCCGGCCACGACGTTCCGCTTGAAGGACCGCGGGCAGGTGCGCGAGGGCATGTGGGCGGATGTGGTGGTATTTGATCCGGCGAAGGTGCGGGATAATGCGACGTTCACAGAACCGCACCAGTATGCGACGGGTTTCAAACTGGTCCTCGTGAATGGCGAGGCGGTGGTGAAGGATGACGCGCATACACAGGCGCGGCCGGGAAAAATGGTGAAACGGGGAGAATAGCATGAGTCATTGGAAATACTCGATATTGAGGGTGAACCGATTGAAGTCAGCGGCAGTCTGTCTCGCCATACTGCTCAGCCTGGTGAGTCTGGGGGCGGCGGAGTTGAAGCGGGTGGAGGTGGATGCGGTGCAGGCACGTGCGGGGGCGGTGGTGATCAGCGGGGCGGTGTTGATGCATACGGCGCAGTTGCTCTCGCTGGATGAGCACGGGAAAATTTTGTACGCCGGGGACACTTACAAGCAGACGGAGGCGGTTTTTGATCTGCTGGACAAGGTGTTGAAGGCAGCTCACGGAAAACGGGAATCGGTCGTGAAGCTGAATGTGTATGTGGCCAATGACGAGGTGGGCGCGGAGGTGCGGATGGAGATCGGGCGGCGGTTTGGCAAGAACCTGCCAGCCGTATCCTACGTACGCGGCCACTTGGTGCATGGAGAGGCGTTGGTCGCGCTGGATGCGGTGGCGGTGGCGACCAAGAAAATGGATAAAGTCGAATCACTGGCGATCAAAGGCATTCATCCGGTGCCGGGGGGCAGTCATGTGACGTTCCTGCCAGCGGGCAGAAAAGCCTATGTTTCCGGCATGGCGAGCAAGGGGACGATGGCGGTGGCGACGGACGAGACGATGAAGCAGTTGTGGAGCGTGTTGGAGTTTTTAAAAGCGGAACCAGCGCAGGTGGTGCAACTCAAGGCGTTTCTGAACCCGATGACGGATCATGGGGTGGTGCTGGAGGAGATCAAAAAGCGTTTTCCGCATGGGCCGATGCCGGTGGTGCATCTGGTGGAGTGGACGAGCACGACGCCGATCGAGATCGAGTTGATCGTGACGCTGCCCAAGGCGGAAGAGAAACTGCCGGTGGTAGAGTATCTTACGCCACCCGGAGTGACGGCGTCGCCAGTCTATAGCCGGGTGGCGCGGGTGAATGGCGGGAAGGATGTCTATATCAGTGGCTTGTTCGGTGAAGCGGCAACGAATGGGGAGAAGCAGTTGGTGGCGATCTTTGCCGAGTTGCAGCGATTGGCTGAATCAGCCGGGAGCGATCTGCGTCATCTGGTGAAAGCGACGTATTACGTGGCGAGCGATGATACCAACCGGCGGTTGAACACGATCCGGCCGGATTATTATGATCCGGCGAGGCCGCCAGCAGCATCGAAGGCGTCGGTGCGCGGGGTGGGATTGGCCACGAGGACGGTGACGTTGGATATGATCGCGGTGACGAAGGAATGAGCAGGAAGTTAACCGCAGATAAGCGCAGATAGGCGCAGATGAGGAATGGGGAAGAAGCCCAACAATAATGACGGGATGAATTGGTTCGAGGTAAAGTTGATGAGAAATGCAATATGGGGTGCAGGTGCTTTCTGTTGTGGTTGGTTTTGTTTCAACTGTGACGCTGGAAATGTAGCGTGGGTGATTCCGCACTTACAGTGCTTGCGGCATTGAAGGGGGCGGTTACCTGGGGCTCCGCCCGCCTTGGGGGCGGGCTGCACCCCAGGCTATAATATCGCGGGCCGTTGGCCCTGGAGGAGGGGTGAGTTGGTTGCGGAAAAAGCAGTTGGGAAATCCAATGTTTGGGACTGACCCGTTTTTAGATCAGTATGTAATTCCGAGATTCCATCTTAATCCTTCAGACGCTGCGCGATCCAAAATCTTCCGAAAACAATCCAAGTCTTCCTCCAATTGTTCTGGATTTTCAAATTGATCCCGGTGCGCATGAAAAGCTCGCGTCATAGCCTCAATCAAGGCGAGTCCCTCTGCTGGGTTATACCAAGCAATCTCAGCTTTCTGGTCCACCTGCCATTCATCCAAGTCATCCTGAGACGGGACAAAATAATCCATCAGGTCTTTATAGCCCTGCCTTTTGATCAACTTAAATAGGCGCTCCATGCCTCTTGAGAGAGCTTTGCCATTAATGTCGAGAACCCAATCAGCACTGGTATTCTCAATCCTTGGATAGACAGCTACGCCTACGCCCATAACTTTGGTGTAGAATTAACAAGCTCAGCGACAATCGCAAGAAGCAGGCTTTGAGCAGACAATTTAGGTTGTAGTTCCATGAAATTGCTGAGCGGCAGCGCGGATGGCTGTTCGCTGTGCTAGCTGGTGCATGGTAAATAAGTTTCCGGTCGCAACGCTGCACTCGCACAGAAGCGCTCCGGGACGGAGACGAAAGCATCTTTCAAATCCGCAGTGATCCCAAGCTCGTCAAAACGCTTGGGCTGTGGGGGCACAGCAAACCGCAGATAAGGCCCGTCCCAATGTTTCCAATCGTAGGTAAACACTCCTGCCAGGGACAGCGACTGCTGAATGCGAAGCAAATCGTCAGACGTGCGCGAGCCGATGAGCCTGCTCAAAAACTCCTCAATGTTCCGTTGCCCATCGAATCGCTCAAAGACGCCATCGGGTATCGGGCCAAAGCCAGCAGAAGACATGAGCGCAATGAATCCGTCGGAATCCACCGCGAACCAGTCGAACTCTAGCCCCTGATAATCTGAACGATTTTTCATGGCGGAAAGAGTGGATTGTAATCAGCGCACGATGGCCGGATTTGCCGAACGCCCTGTTTAGCCCACGTTCGATGTCTCAACATAATAAGGTGGAAACAGCCTGCCGACTGGTTTCTTCGGCAACTGACCGCGCTGCTGAAGTGACTCAATGTGATGGTCACGGCAGAATGCACTGAATCTGATTGCAGGTTGCGTGCAGCCGTCGTGGCGACACTGCGAATCGCCCGTCTCGAACGTCGCACGAGCGTAAAAGTCACGCATCCCTGCCGAGTAAATCATCATGGCGGCTGGCTGCTGATACGGCTCGCGCTGCCAGTCAGCAACCTCGACGGGCGGGACGTGGAACAAATACTCGCGGTCTGCGAAATTCTACTCGTGGCCGCTCTGCCAAAGCTGGCCGCACTCTGGGCAGCGAAACAGAAACAGCCGCAACTCGGAATGCTCCGCAATCTGGGTCAGCCGCTTGCGAATCTGTGGCGACTGTTTGATGCGCCGCGAAATGTTCTGGCGGTCTAGCTCAATCGGCGGGTAATGGGTGCAATCGCAAGGCATGGCGCGAAGTGGGCTAAGAGTTAAGTGAGCTGCACGATTGTGGTTTGGTTGCGCAGGCAAGCTTTTAGGAAAGGCGGGCTTGATTGTCGAGCAGGGAGTTGCGCGGGCGGGGCGGGTTGATGAGGCGGGCTTTGTTGGATAGGTGTGGAGGGACGGTTGATGATGGTTTGCATTGAGGGGGAGATGACCAATCGCAAATAGCCGATAGCCGAGGAGGATTTCAAAGGAGAAGTTTTTAACGCCACTGATGAAATGCGGAGCAAACACGGATAAGACAGATGCGGCCGGAGGAGTGAGGGTTTGCCCGCGACCCCGACTCAGAGCCGGGGTAAAAATACACGGACAGGGATGAAGTTTGGATTTGAAGCGGTAGTTTGAGTGGTGAAAATGCGAGTTACGCGAGTGGTGATTTTTGGAAGTTCTTGAGGGTGAAACGGTTTGGTTTTGCGTGCAAATTTTAGTGAAAAGTGATGGCGGAATTGCGGTTTTTTGATATTGTTCTCATTACTAGCAGCTCGCTGCTGGTAAAGGACGGGTGAGATGGTGGTTGGCGCTCAATCGGAGCGGCAGGCAGCCACTGGAAAATCCCAGAGTCATCACACATGATGAGGCAGTGTGTACGCAAATACACAGGCAAGGTTATGTGCCTGCGTTGGCGGGGAGGTGACGAGTCCCTATGGAGCCAGCCGAAGGCCGAGGGTCGGCTTCCCTATATGGGAAGGGAGTCTTGGGTTTCGGCGGTGGTGGGGTGTGGGTTATCACGATGCCCTACCATGTCTCAGGATATGTGGGTGTATCGGGCGTATGGATCAGGGTCCGTAAGCCGGAGGGTGAACGGGACGTCGGGCGGCATAGGATTTTATGACCGGCCGGGGAATCCCCAGTAGCCACTGCGGAACCGGCCTGGCTCTGGACAGGCGCTGAATTTGAACTCTCAATCGTAGAGGGGGAGAACACGATACGGCACAGGGGTCGGGTGGTTGCATTGCTCTTTGACATAGTTCTCTGTTTAACCGCAGATGGACGCAGATAAACGCAGATGGGGAACAAAGAAAAAGTCCGCTGTCTATGGTTATGGGAGTCCATTTATGGTTAAGGGAAGTGGCTGGCGGGGGTTTGGTGCGGGAGGTGTGGACTGGTGGCTAGAGTGCCGCAGAACAGGATGCTATCGCGGAGGGTCACATCGAACAAACTGGATGGCAGGCCACTTCGGGGGAACGTTGAATTAAGAAGGAAGAATGCCGAAAGGGGACGCACGGGTGCTGGCAAGCCGGGGGCATTCCGTGTTTATTTATAAGCACGGGGTGAAACCGGCGAGCCAGGGGCACACCCTGACATTGTCGCTGAAAGTGAGAGGCCTGCAGGTAAATGGCCGGTTGGCATGGGTTTTAGCGGCACCATATCGGGAACAGTGTCAGGGTGCGCTCCCTTAGAGACTGTCTGAAAAATGTCTGGACGGCGTCTGCTGGTGCAAACGGGCTGGGGCGTTGTTGCGGCTCAGTCACAGATTTGTTCATCAATATGCTCCTTCGCCGCGCCTAGCCCCAGCCCGTTTGTCCGGCTCAGCCGTCATCCAGCTATTTCTCAGACAGTCTCTTAGCAATATCTTCGCCTTGCGTAGTTGCGCGGCGGGGCGGCTTTTCCTAGTCTCCCCGTATGCCGCGTAAGGATTCGGAAGAAAAGAACAGCAAGGGCCATGGTTTGCATGATGTCATCGGCATCGTGCTCATCGGCGTGGCCGCGCTCCTGTTCCTCTCCCTGTTCTCCCATCACCCGGCGGATCTGAACAAGGAACCTGCGCCGGAGGTGATCCATAACTGGATCGGCACCATCGGTGCCCATCTGGCGAACGCGGTGTTCTTCACCTTCGGCGCGGCCGGCTATCTGGTCCCGTGTTTTCTCCTGCTCTATGGGCTGGCGCAGTTCATCAGTTCTTTTGAACACCTGAACCGCCGCTGGGGCTGGGCTATTGTGATGGTGATCATCACGATGGAGGCGTTTCACCTGTATGGCGGACCGCTGGAGACCTTGCGCAAGACGCTGAATGCGCCGAGCGCGGGAGGATTGTTAGGCATGACCCTCGACAAGCTGGCGTTCTCCTACTTCGGCACCGCGGGCGCGACAATCATCCTGCTCATCCTTTATCTCATCGGCCTGCTCTATCTGACGAATCACAGCTTCAAGGAACTGCTCGCGATGGCGCGAGATTTCAAACCGAACTTCGCTGGCGCAGGTGCCGAAGGCGGTCTGGCCACGGGCAAGCCGGACCTGACCGAGAAAGAACTCGAAAAGAGAGCGCGCGAGCTGGAGAAGCAGGCGGAGAAGTTGAAGAAAGAGATGGCGCGCGAGGAGAAGGGCCGGAAAGCGGAACTGGATGACGAGGAAGAAGCCGGAGAGAAGAAGCCGGTGCTAGGTGCTGATCTGCAACCGGTGCCCGAACCGACTGTGCGCGATCTGAGCGTGCCCGTCGCGCGTCCCGAGGAAGCGCCCGCCCCCAAGAAGGGCAAAGGTAAAACGGCTGCGCCTGCTGCTGAGCCAGCCATGATGGAAGTCGGTGATGTCATCAAAGCAGGCGAGATCCCCGCCGCGACCACGGCGGATATCTTGGGCACGAAGAACAAGCCGAAAACCGAAGAGTGGTCGCCCGCCAAGGCGGAACCCGTTCCTGTCATCGCGGAAGTCCGCGCCATGGAAGTGGCGGAGGATAGCGCCGCTTCCCTCAAGCCGTTGCCCGAAGTGGATGAGCCGCTGCCCGTCATCAAGCCCAAACCGGGCCCGAGGAAGCCCAAGCCCATCACCGTGGCGTCCGTGCCGATGATCGGTAACTATCAGTTGCCGCCGATGGATTTCTTCCAGTATCCGGACACGACATTGAAGCCGACGGAGTCGAAGGAAGAGTTGATGGCGAATGCGCGGCTCATGCAGGGCACGCTGGCGCAATTCGGCATCGACGTGCAGCTCGGCGACATCACGAAGGGCCCCACGATCACACGTTATGAGTTGCATCCCGCGCCGGGCGTGAAGCTTGAGAAGATCGCGAACCTGAACAACAACATCGCGGCCGCGTTGAAGGCGGAGCGCATCAATATCTTGGCGCCCGTTCCCGGCAAGAGCTCGGTAGGTGTGGAAGTGCCGAACGCGGTGAAGACGAAGGTCATCATGCGTGACCTGCTGGAATCGCCCGAGTGGAAGAACAGCAAGGCACGCATCCCGCTCGCGTTGGGGAAGGATGTGTATGGCAACCCGATCATCGCGGACCTCGCGGAGATGCCGCACTTGCTCATCGCCGGCAGCACGGGCTCCGGCAAATCTGTTTGCATCAATTCCATCGTCGCCTCGCTGCTCTACAAGTTCGGCCCGGACCAGTTGCGCTTCGTGATGATCGATCCGAAGGTCGTCGAGTTGCAGCAATACAATGTGCTGCCGCACTTGGTGGTGCCGGTGGTGACAGATCCGAAGAAGGTGATCCTGGCCCTGCGCTGGGTGGTGAACGAGATGGAGAAGCGTTATCAGATCTTCGCGAAAGTCGGCGTGCGCAACATCAAGTCCTTCAATGATCGTCCGAAGGACAAGCCGAAGCCTGCATCCAATGAACTGGAACTGCCGCTCACTGCCACTAAAGAACGGGTGGAAGCAGGTGCGGAAGGGTTCGCGGTGGAACTGGACGAAGAGATCGTGGTGCCGCGTGAGGATGACATCATCATCCCGGAAAAACTCAGCTACATCGTCGTTATCATCGACGAGCTGGCGGACCTCATGCTCGTGGCTCCGGCGGATGTGGAAATGGCCATCGCCCGCATCACGCAGATGGCGCGCGCGGCGGGCATCCATTGCATCGTCGCCACGCAGCGTCCGTCCGTGGACGTCATCACCGGTGTGATCAAGGCGAACATCCCGGCGCGTATCGCCTTCCAGGTGGCTTCCCGCGTGGACTCACGCACGATCTTGGATGCGATGGGTGCGCATAATTTGTTGGGCAAAGGTGACATGCTTTACCTGCCACCCGGTTCCGCGAAGCTCATCCGCGCGCAAGGCGTGCTCATCACGGATCAGGAGCTCCAGTGCGCCGTGGACTTCATCGCCGCGCAGGCGAAGCCGAGCTACGAGATGGAGATCCATCAGCAATTGCAGAAACCGGTGAGCAGTTCTGATGGCGGCTCCGGTGGTGGCGGCAACGGTGCGGGTGAGGAGGATGAAGACATCATCGAGCAATGCATCGACGTCATCCGCAGCGAACAGAAGGCCAGTGTGTCGTTGTTGCAAAGGCGCTTGCGCCTCGGCTACACGCGTGCGGCACGTATCATGGATGAACTGGAGAACCGCGGCATTGTGGGACCGAGCAAAGGCGCGGAGCCGCGGGATATCCTCATCGATCTGGATGGCGGCGGCGCGGATGGTGCGGGGCAGTAAACGCGGTGTAGTGATGTGAAATACTTTGATGGAAGCGATTGGCTTTCTCACCCCTCACCCCGGCCCTCTCCGCCGAAGTTCGGCCTCCCATGAGGGGAGAGGGAGTAGAAAAATCGCGAGCATCACGAAGAACTGTTGTAATTTGAACGAGCAGTTGCTTCGACGGCGGCCCGGTGAGGACACCGGGCCCTACCAATATTGAATTTTGTGGATACGTATCGTTGTGACATTTTGATCGTGGGTGGCGGCATCGCCGGGTTGTGGACGGCGAACCGGCTCTGGCAGAACGGCTGGAAGGTGTGGTTGCTGGAATCAGCAGCGCTGGGAGCGGCTCAGACACTGGCTTCGCAAGGCATCATGCACAGCGGGGTGAAGTACGGCATCGATGGCAGCAACCGTGAGATTGCCCAGCAGTTGAAGACGCTGCCTCCGCGATGGATGGATTGCCTGTCGGGCAAAGGAGAGCTGGACCTGAGCGGAGTCAAGGTGCTGTCACCGCAGCAGTATCTTTGGTCGCGCGACCGTTTGGTAGGCGGCTTCACTTCTTCGATGGCGGGCAAGGCGATGCAGGGCGAGGTGGAGGATGTGCCGAAGGAGAAATGGCCGGAGATGCTGAGGGCCAATCCGCCGAGCGGCTCGCTCTATGCGGTGAAGGAGGCGATCCTGGATATCCAGACGGTGGTGAAAGGTCTGGCTCAACCATTGAAGGGGCTGACCATCGCTGGGCAGATCCAGAGATTTCATGCAGGTGAAAATGGTGTCTTGGGGCTTGAAGTGAATGTTGCTAGCGGAATGACCGTGAAGCTGGAAGCCAGCGCGTTTGTGTTCACGGCGGGTGAAGGGAATGAGCAGGCGGCGGAGGCGTTGGGATTCGGGTTGGAGTTCACGCAGCGGCGACCTTTACGCATGGTATTGGCGAAGGGGTTGGCGCAGCCGGTGTATGGACATTGTGTCACCACGAGTCCGAAGCCGCGGGTGACGATCACCTCGCATCCCCATGAAGGCAAATGGGTGTGGTATCTCGGCGGCGAGATCGCCGAGAAAGGTGCGGCGATGAGCGAGGTGGATACGCTCAAACGCGCGAAGGAGGAGATGCAGAGCATTTTCCCATCGGTCAACTGGAACGAGGTAGAATGGGCGTGCTTCGCCATCGACCGCGCGGAACCGCGTGATCCGAAAGGGCAACTGCCGCCCGAGCCGCGTTTGCTGACGAAGGGCAACAGCATCATCGCATGGCCGACGAAGCTGGTGTATGCGCCGCTACTGGCGGACAAGGTGATCGCCACGATAGAAAGCCAAAGCATCAAGAAAGGGGCGGTTTCATCGGCGTTGGATTTGCCAGCACCGGAGATCGGCAAACTGCCCTGGCAGCAAAATCTTTCCTGGAGGCGAGTGTGAGCAAGGTGCCGCAACGTCAGTTCGGGAAATTAGATCTGCGCGGCAGTGTCATCGGCCTCGGCACGGTGAAATGGGGGCGTAATCAAAAGGTGAAGTATGCACCCTTTGAACTGCCGGCTGATGACGCGCTCTTGCAGTTGTTGGATGAAGCGGAGGCATTGGGCATCAATGTCATCGATACGGCACCCGCCTATGGCATCTCCGAAGAACGCGTGGGCAAGCTGCTGCAAGGCCGGCGTGACCGGTACCTGTTGATGAGCAAGGTGGGCGAGGAATTCGCGAACGGGGAGTCCCGCTACGAGTTCAGCGCGGAGAGCGTGGAGCAAAGCGTCACCCGGAGCTTGCGCCGTCTGCATACAGACCGTTTGGATTTGGTGATGTTACACTGCCAGCCGGATGACATGAGCGCCATCAAGGGTTCACCGGCACTGGAGACATTGGCCAAGCTGAAGGCCAAGGGGATGCTGCGTTACTTTGGTGTTTCATCGATGACGCTCGAAGGCGGTTTGCGAGCGGTGGAGTTGAGCGATGCCGTGATGGTGGCGTGGAATTTCGAGTATCGCGCGCAGGAGGAAGTCATCCGGCAGGCGGGCAAACAGGGCAAGGCGGTGTTGCTGAAACGCGCTTTGCTGTCAGGAAATCTGCATCAGGCGGGCACAGGTAAGAATCTGGTGGAGACATGTGTGCATGCGGCGTTGGATCTGCCGGAAGTGTCTTCCTTGGTTGCGGGGACGATCAATGTCACCCACCTTCGTGAGAACGCAGTGGCGGCGATGAACTGGCCCGGCAACTCCTGATCACTCCGCCGGCTCCTCGTGTCGCATGTCCCCCTGAAAGAATTTCACGATGGCGACGGGGACATTGTCCGGCACCTCATGTCCGCCCGGATGAACGAGCGCGATCACCGGAGTGCCATTCCGGGAACGATAGATAGTGCCTTGGCGTCCCCATTGTCTACCGGGGCCTTCGCATCCGTTCAATTTGCGTAGAGCCTCCACGGCTTCCATCTGCTTTTCATATTTCACCAGCGGATCCTTGCGGCCGGAGATGCTGAGAACGGACTTGGGTTTCAGTTGGGGGATCATCCGGTTGGCGTTTGGCGCTGCCCCGGGAGCCACCGCAGCGATCTTGTCCCCACGCGCCGCCCACAACACGTAGGTGAATCCGCCGCCATTGGAGAAGCCGGTCACGTAGATGTGCTTGGCATCCGCTTTGCCGGATTTGATCAAGCGGTCCAGTGACGCATCAAAAAATTTTAGGTCACGGTCATTGTAGTCGCCGGGATTACCCTGCCAACCGGGCTTTTTGCCCTCCGGGTCGCCAGCTGATTTGGTGTTCAATCCTTGCATGTGAACCGATATCGCCTCGGGCCAGTTCTTGGGCATGGAAAATTGACCGAGGGATTTCTCCATCGTGCCGCCATGACCGTGAAAGACAAAGACGACCGGAGCCGGATTCTTTGCAGCAGAGGGCGGGATAAAAATGATGGCCTCGCGGGTGATGCCCTCAATATTGAAGCTCTCGCGATGAACATTGGGCCGGGGGCCCTGCTTCAGCGCCGCGTGTCCCAAACCCGCCCAGAACAGGCCCATCAAGAGGACGGACCACACCCCGATGAAATGCCAAGGTAAACTTCGAGAACCGATACTCCGGCGGGGTGAAGGAGATTCCACACGATTGGCGATCATGGTGACTCAGGGAAGCAGAATTCAGACCGGCGGGCAACCCGCATTCCTATGAAGTCGGCCGATTATTGCCGGGCGCGCGACGATCAATGTCACGCACTTGCGTGAGAACGCAGCGGCGGCGGTGCACTGGTCAAACCGTTTCTAATTTCGGTTCCGCCATCGGGGATTTCCGGGCGGTCTTAGGCGCGAGACGAAGGGAGGTGGCTGGTGGGCCTGACTGACGGCAGGCGAACGATTCCAGAAAGTCATGCACCGCCTTCAGCAAAGGGTGGTGCTTCCGCTGCTTTTGGAAGACCACGGCGATCTCGCGCACGATCTTGGGTTGCTCCGTGAATATCTCCACCAGATCACCACTGATGAACGCATCTTGGATGGCGGCCCGAGGCAGGCAGGAAAACCCCTTGGTCGCCTGGATGGCCTTGATCACAGTATCCGGATGTTCAAATCGCAACGCCGGGTTCACGGGCAGGTTCAACTTGCGTGCGGCTTGGCAGGACAATTCTTCCGTAGGGGGATCCGGCGCGTAAGCGATGAAAGGCAGTTTTTTTTGTTCCTTGGCTTTGATCGAGCGGCCGTTTGAAGCCACAGTCACGAAGCTAAAAGTCTCTTCGGCGATGATGATCGAGATTAAACGCTCATCCTCACGCGGACAGGCTACCAGCGCTAGATCGGCGACGTTCCCGATCACCTCGGCATAGACCCGGTTGGATGGGCAATAGACGGTCTCAAGCTGGATGTGCGGATGCTCGGCCTGCAGACCGGCAGCGAGCCGGGGCAGCCATTCCACACCCAGATTCGAAGTGGTCACCATCTGCAATTCACCACGGATGCACACGGCCAGATCCGTCATCTTTGCTTTCAGAGAATTGATTTCTTGCAAGATTTCCCGGGCAGTTTGCAGCAGGGCTTCGCCGGCAGGAGTAAGCCGGAAACGACGACGGCTGCGCTCCACCAGTTGGGTGGCGAATTCTTCCTCCAGTCCGCCAATCTGCTGGCTGACGGCGGGTTGTGAAAGACCATGACGGGCGGCGGTCGCACTGAAACTGCCGCTCTCTGCCAGATCCACAAATACTTTCAGGCTGTTGATGCGTATGTTCATCCTTGGCTCAAACCAGCGGGCCACACGAAGGTTTGACCGGGCTGACGGGGATAGCTCACGCAGAAATTAACACCCGGCAGTGCGATCGAGCGGGCTACTTAGTGCGGGCTTCAAGGAAGGACTTCAGCTCCTGCGCCGCCTTCCCGCCGAAACCCGGCACTTCGGCGATCTGCTCCACCGTGGCTGTCCGCAAACGCTGGACGGAACCGAACTTCTTGAGCAGAGCGGACTTGCGTGTCTCGCCGATGCCCGGGAATTCATCCAGTATGCTCTCCGAGATCTTCTTCAACCGGAGCTGGGCATTGTAAGTATTTGCAAACCGATGCGACTCATCACGCACCCGTTGCAGGAGTTTCAAAGCACCCGTGTCATGACTCAAGCGCAATGGTTCTGATTCGCCCGGCCGGTAGATCTCCTCGAACTCCTTCGCGAGCCCGATGATGGGGATGTGTTGGAGACCGAGCTTGGCCAGTTCCTCACACGCGGCATTGAGCTGCCCCTTGCCACCGTCGATGAGGATCAGGTCTGGCAGTTTCGCCTTGATCGGCGGTTTGGGCACCCAAGGCGCGTTCAACTCATCGGAAGCCTCCTGCATGCTGGCTTCACCTGCCGCGTCATCCGCTTGCTTCACCGGATCACCAGGCTTGCCCATCACGGCAGCGGCATCCTGGTTCTTTTTGGGCTTCCGCCCTTGGTAAGCCGCGCTGACGTCGTCCACGGCGCGTTGCAGTTCATCCTTGCTCGCCTCACCGCCCGTATCGGCGGTCTTTTCTTCCGGCGGCAACGCCTCGCCCTTGATCTCCTTGATAAGCCGGGCATAGCGGCGGTGAATCGTTTCTGCCATGCAGGCGAAGTCGTTCTGCTCCGTCACCGTCTTCATCTTGAAGCGCCGGTAATTCGAGCGATCCGGCCGCCCATGCCAGAAGCTCACCATGGAGGACACCATGAAGGTGCCGCTGATGTTCGAGATGTCGTAACCCTCGATGCGCTCCGGTGCCTTAGGCAAGCCAAGGATGCGCCCCAGCTCGCGCATGTCCGCTTCCGGGTTGATGGCCACCGGCAGCTTATACGGGATACGCTCGAACTTCTCCGTCTTCTGCGTCGTGCGCTTCAGGTCAGTGAGCAAGTCGCGCAACTGCGCCGCCTTCTCGAAATCCAGCTTCACCGCCGCCTGCTTCATCTCCACTTCTAACTGCCCCACCATCTCGCTGCATTGCCCATCCAGAAAGTCGCAGCCCGCATTTACCTGCAAGAGATACTGCTCATGCGTCACGTTCCCGATGCACGGCGCGGTGCAGACCTTCAAGTGACCGTAGAGACAATGCTTGTAGTCCGATTCATTCGGTGTGAGGGGACGGCACCCGCGCAGGTTGAACTTCTGCCGCACCAGATGCAGCGTGCGCCGCAACGCGCCTGAATCCGGGAACGGCCCAAAATAACGCGCGCCATCATCATGCTTCTGCCGCGTGAGCGTGAAACGCGGGATGGGATCGTTCAGGTTCACCTTCAGCATGATGTACCGTTTGTCATCCCGGAAACTGACATTGTAACGCGGGTGGAACTCCTTGATGAGTTTGCTTTCCAGCAACAACGCCTCCGGCTCGCTCTTCACCGTGTGCGTGTCGAAATCATGGATGGCATCCACCAGCGCATTGAACTTCAGATCCCAACCCATGCGGCGTGAAGGATGGAAATACTGGCTGACGCGCTTGCGCAGATCGCGCGCTTTGCCCACATAGATCACGGTGCCGAAACGGTCCTTCATCAGGTAAACCCCCGGCTTGTGGGAGACCTGGCTCAGCTTGCTGCGTATGTGATCCGTGACGGGCACCGCCCCATATTACGTCACTATAATCCGGGTGCAACTGGTTGTCAGTCCCGGCTATTCGCGCGGTTGCAATTTGAACTTGTGAGGTGGCGGCCAGATGCGGAGTTCGTGATCGGGATCGGCCCGCCATTGACGGCACTCTTCGGTCCAAACTGTTTGGCCTGACATGTAGAAGCGGGCGTGGCGGAACTCCCACAAACCACTGAGCAACGACACCATGACCAGCGAGCGGGCCGCAATCCGGACCGCCTTGGAACGGATTTGAGGATTCAGGGCGAGCTGAAGCAACACCAGCACCAGCAGAATGCCCGGGGTGAGGCTGTAACGTGGTGCCCACGTAGGATGCAACATGAGGTGTTTCTCACCGACGGCACTCCAGAGGGAGGCGAACCCCAAGGTGAACGAGGCGAGCAGCACGAGGAGCAGCTTCGGATCTCGCGTCTGCCGCCAGACTAACGCGACCAGAACTACGGGCAACACCAGGACAGCCAAGGCCAGTGCGGGCAACCAGGCAGCGTGTTGTTCCACGGCGGGGAGCAACCATTGCACGCCTGAGAGGTGGGCAAGTCTGGAACCGAATAACGGCAGGAGAACGCATTTGTGCAGCCAAACCAAAACCGTGGCCACCAGGTCCGGCTCGATCTGGCGGTCTGCCAGTCCGGCGGACGGCAGGCGCATGATCACGAGATGGAACAACAGGGCGGCGGACATCCAGCAAGCCCGCCGGGCATTCTCCGGCGAGCGGTCCAGGCACCATTTCAGCGCGAAGAACGGGGTCAGCATGCACGGCACCGGGCTGGTCAGCGCGCCGATGATCAGCAACGTCCAGATAAAGAAGCGTCGGCGGGACGAGAGTTCGTTGACGGGTTCCAGGAGCAGCAAAGCGAACGTGAGGGAGAAAAAGAATTTCGCCCCCAAGGGACTGACCCACAGCTCATCGCTAAGCGGGGTGATCAAAACGATGAGGCAGCCCAAGGTTTTCGCCCACGGCCATTGCCAGTGACTGGCGCGGCTATGCAAGATGACCACGGGTGCCGTGAGCATGACCAGCAGGCCGCCCAGCTTAAAGGACAACGCGGCGTGTTCCATGGGCACGAGCCACACGGAGAGCAACGCCCAGAGATTCTCGAAGCAGCTCCAGTAACCGGCAAAGAGGAGGGTGAAGGCGGCCCCCGCGGAATCATTCCAGGCATGGGCGTAATAGACCAGTCCCTCCTCGATCCAGAACTGTGGTGCGAGAAAATAGCCCGGCTCTCGCAAAAAGACCGCCGCCGTGAACAGGAATAAGATCAAGCACCGGGCCGCCTTGTTGTCGGGCTGGCGCAACACCTTTCCTAAGCTCATGAGCGGTGGCGAGGCCGCAGTTGCTTTGGGCTTGTCGATGGTCATGGATGGTGGTGCGACCGGCACCGGGAGAGTCTAGCGGCAATAGCTGGCTGTGCAAATGGCGGAATGGTCAGCGGCCAGTGATAAGATCGGTTTCATCACTTCAGCCGGAACTCATTGGTGATACCTGCCTGATATATCCGCAAGTAAGCGGGCGGTTTGAGGGATTTGCTCAGTAAGAATACACCGCAGACCGGTCCATTAGTTGATGACGATGAGGCAGGGAAAAATAGATACGAGAGAGTCTGATGTTCTTTCCCGGTTGCGTCCACCAGCCGGATTTTATCGGCCAACTGTTGTGTAGCAGACATTTTCGCCTTGTTCCCGCTCCACTGCCAGGTGACGGCAGATTCGTTCGTCACGCTTAGGTGGCCAAAATTCTTTTTGAAGTTGTGACCGACTCCTTTGAAGGTTTCGGCAAAAGGCCGTTTCCATGACGCTCCTACATAGATCACTTCATTGGGCCCCGTAGCCACGTCCAGAATGGTCAAGGTTGTACCATCGTCCAGTTCCACGGACCACTGGCTGCTCCGGTTGCGCCACGAGACCAGAATGAAACCAACGATGAGCAGGAACGCGACAGCTCCTATCGCAAGATAACGTCGTCGGTTGGGGCTTGGCATCACCCAAGGTCTAACAGAGCGCCACTTGCTTGAAAAGACGGGCGAACAAGAATTCAGATGACATCGCTTTCACGTCCCAGTTAGATACGCGCACATCACCTATGAACACCCTTTGGTCACGGCGTCACTTTTTGGCGGGGTTGGCTTCTGGCACGGCTGTGCTGGCGACTGGTTGCAAGACAGTTTCACCATCCACGACCGATGTTCCCAAAACGGAAGTCTCCATCGTCGGCGAAGAATTTCACATCAATGGCAAGCCGACCTTTAAAGGGCGTTCGTGGAAGGGGCATAAGATCCAAGGGCTGCTGCCGAACTCGCGGATGGTGCAAGGCACCTTCGATGATCTGAACCCGGAGACGGTTGCCCAATGGGCCTATCCGGATACGAAGAAATGGGATGCCGAGCGCAACGTGAATGAATTTCTCGCCGCGATGCCCATCTGGCGGGCACATGGCTTGCTGGCCATCACGGTGAATTTTCAAGGCGGCTCGCCCTACGGTTACTCGAATGCCCAGCCGTGGGAGAACTCCGCTTTCGCACCCGATGGTTCCTTGCGCGCGCCGTTCCTCAACCGTATGGAGCGCATCATCAACCGCGCCGATGAACTCGGGATGGTGGTGATCCTTGGCTACTTCTACTTCGGTCAGGACCAGCGGCAGGTGGATGAAGCCGCGGTCATCCGCGCCGTGGACAATGCCACGGACTGGGTGCTGAAGAAGAACTGGCGCAATGTGATCATCGAGGTGAACAACGAGTGCAACGTCAACAAATACGACCACGCCATCCTTAAACCCGATCGGGTGCATGAACTTATTGAGCGGGTGAAAGCGCGGCAACGGAACGGTCGCCGCCTGCTCGTGAGCACTTCCTACGGTGGCGGCGCGATCCCGCGAGAGAATGTCGTGCGCACGTCAGATTTTCTCCTCCTGCACGGTAACGGCGTGAAAGACCCGAAGCGCATCACCGAGATGGTCGCGCAGACGCGCAAGGTGAAGGGCTACCGGTCCATGCCCATCGTCTTCAATGAGGACGACCACTTCGACTTTGAAAAACCGGTGAACAATTTCATAGCCGCCACGGCGTCTTATGCATCATGGGGATACTTCGATTACCGGATGAAGGACGAAGGGTTTGATGAAGGTTATCAGAGTGTGCCGGTGAACTGGGGCCTCAGCAGTGAACGCAAACGCGGCTTCTTCAAACTGCTGAAAGAGATGACGGGGAGCTAAGGGGCGGCCACCAGATCCACCTGGTTCACCTTTGCCCACAACGGTTCCAGCACCGTCTTCAGCTCGGCCAGCGTCACATCGGCCGGGCAAAATACCTGCACTTGTGGTGCGCGCAAACGCGCATCGCTGACCAGCGCCAGCAGTTGCCCGGGTGAACTCACCACTTGCATGCCTTTCACGTCACCGGGCGTGAAGACCGTGGCTGTTTGTGGCGCTTGCGGATTTGGAATCTTTTGAGCAGCGCGCACCTGCAAGCCTTGTCCCGTACGCGACAGCAAGATGACCACATTGGCCGGGCCCGCTTCCAGCCGCACATTCACGATGCCCGTCGTATTGGTGCTCTGGGGCAAGGCCCGCAGATGCACCGGCGCAGCCAGTTCACTTTGCACCGGCACCAATGCCCGGGCCGCAGTGAACCATGTCGCCGCCGTGGCCTTCGCCTCGGGCAGCAAGGTCAGGCCCATGTCCAGGCCCAAGTGCCGTTTCACATGCAGCAATCCCTGGATGTTTTCCCGTGGTGTTTTGTCACGGCCCAAAACCGTCCGCAATTTCTCATCGGCAAGCTTCCACTCTCCCGCAGCCGTCACCGCGAGTTCCCAATCTTTGCGCCCTGGTTGAGGCGCGAACGCTTTCACATCGGATGCCAGCCGCAGTTCTCCGAGCAACTCCTGCGCCCGGGTGTCAGTACTGGGCACGGCGGCAACTTTGAGCTGCGCCCCGAACTCCGCCAGATATACCCGTAAAAACTTCAGCGCGGGATTACGCGAGCCGACCTTGTTTCCCGCAGCCGCCTGGGAAACCAGTTGCGCGATGTCATCCGCCGAAAATTCCCAGTGCAGTGGCAGCGTATTCGACGGCACCCGGGGCAAGCCGTTCGTCGTTGTCTTCAGGTCGATGAAGACCTGATATCGGCCCGGCGGCTCTCCTTCCATGCGACTGTAGTCAAGCTTGAGATGGCGGGCGAATTCTTTGCCGGGCGCCACGGTGATCTCGGCGTAATCGCCCTCGAGACGGCTGGGCACGCGGGTTTCACGAAAGCCCTGCGCATTCACGACCCACAAGCTGAGATCATCCGGCCAGACGAACGTGCGCGGTTCAGCACCGGTATTGCGCACGCGCAAGGACCACTCAGCCGAACCGAGCAACGGAAACTTCAGCGGCCCGGAGAGTTCCACGGACAAACCGCGTTTCGACGTTCGCTCGGTCCTCTGCTTGAGGTAATCGGCAATGCTGAGGACGCTCAGGCGATTCGTCCCGGTCAGGGCCGCCTCACGCCAGAGATTGATGCCGCGCGGCACCTGCGGCTTCTGAAAATCCAGCACCCCGATATAGCGGCCGGACAGCTCGTAAGTGCCCGTCTCTGGCAGCACCGCCCAGTCGCTGATGAAGGTCTCGTAATCTTTCGACCTGTCAGGTGCGAGCACCTCGGCCTTGGCGAACATGTGCGCCATGGCCTGCACGGCCGGGATGGGCGGCACTTCCTGTCCGTTCCGCGCGATGGTCAGCCGCCCGTTTATCCGGCAGCAGCCTTCCCACATAAAACCCACGGGGGTGGCGGACTTGTTCGTGAAGCGCCAGTAAAGTGGGATGCTGTCCCCGATGACATAAGTCTCCGCAGGGGGAATCACCAGTTCGGCACCCACCGTCGAATCAGCCGCCTGCACGGAGGCAGAAAAGGCGGACTGAAAGAACAGCCCGCCCAGTAAAACCAGCGCTGGGATTACCTTTTTCATTTACCACTGACGCTCACGACCTTCAGGTCGTCAAATTTGATGGGAGTGCCCGCGAAGGGGCTGCCCCAAACCGTCGGCCGGCCACCGATGGGCTCTTCCTTCTCGTCGTAGGAGATGGTCGGTTCCTTCGGCTCGGCATCACCCTGCTTCCAGACCTTGCCTTCCACCTTCCACGCGGTGCCCACCTTGCGCACTTCAAGGCGGAATTGCGTCCATGTATCAGAAGCCCATTTGTTCGGCACCGTGGCCACGACGCTGTCGCCTTTGTAGATCTCGATGGCCTGCTTGGCCGGAGCCACCATCAGGCGGTAACCGCCTACTCCGCTCAAGCCCACGCCGAAGAACGGAAAGCGCCGGCCCTTGCCCGTGCCATGGATGCGGGCGGTGACGGCGAGGTTTTCCTTTTCCGTGGGGCCGAAGAGGAAACCGTAGGTCTCCAAAGGATCGCCCGGCAACTCCACGAACTTGCCGCCATCGGCTTCCTTCACCTTGAAGCCGCCATCCAGCACGAGGAAATCCTCCGGTAGGGAATCTACGGCGGCTTTCTCGAAGTTGTTCTCGTAGAGGGTTTTGCCCGTCTGGGCTAAGGTAGCGGTGGTGGTCAGGCCGCAAACGGTGGCAAGGGTGAGGAACTGGCTGATTTTCATGTTAGCTTATCCTTACTGCACTGGAGTTTGGACTGCCGGTCACGGCCGACTATTCAATGGCCGGAAGGCCTCGGCCATTTATTCCGCATACGTATTATCTGACAAACAAGGTTGGCCAACTGAAGGGCGATGGCAACTTTTTTCTTTATGGAGGAACAGGCAGAATCTCCGAAATTTTGTCTCCATGGAGCGCACCGGCCACACCGAAGCCTTCATGCTTTTCATCAAATCAGATAAAACCTACGGCGATGAAAAGAAAGCGACCAGACCGCGGCCTGAAGGAAGTAACCTTCCGTCACAACCGGTCGTCTCTAGCTTGGGCCCGCGATACGCCCGAAAGCAGGGATTCCCAAGAGTGTCAGCATGGGGTATAGTATGCAGGTTCCACAAACTATGCGCATGAAGGCTTGGCACACATGGCAAACCGGTCTGGCTCTCGCCGTATTTTTGAGTGCCATGAGTGTTTCGGCGGCCGACTCGAAGGAAGCGGCTGAAGTGCTTTTCGTACACCGCATCCAACCGCTCTTCAAAGAGAAGTGTCTGGCCTGCCACGGTGATGACGAGAAGAAGATAAAAGGTGACTTGGATATGCGCTCGCTCAGCGCGTTGCTCAAAGGCGGCGAGAGCGAGAAGCCTTCCATTGTTCCGGGCAAACCGGAAGTCAGCCCGCTCTATCTCGCCGCGACCCGCTTGCATGAGGACACCTGGTCCGCCATGCCACCGAAGGAGAATGACAAGCTCACGCCCGAACAGCTCGCGTATCTGAAAGAATGGATCACCGCCGGAGCACCTTGGCCGGAAGCATCGCGCTGGGCTGAGCTCGCGAAGAAAGGCGCGGACAAATGGGCCGCCGCCGATGGTGTGCCGATGAAGACGAGTGGCGGGCTGAGCGAAGATTGGACGAACCGGCGCTACAAACCGGAGAATCTGTGGGCGTATCAGCCGCTGAAGAAACCGGCTGTGCCGGAAGTTCAAAATTCAAAGTCCAAAGTTTCAAACCCAATCGACGCATTTCTCGCAGCGAAGATGCCGGCGGGTCTCACGCCCGCGCCGATGGCGGACCGACTCACATTGCTACGTCGCGTAAGTTACGACCTCATCGGGTTGCCGCCGACACCGGCTGAAGTCGCGGCGTTCTTGAACGATCCGCTGCCGGATGACCAGGCCTTCGCGAAAGTGGTCGAGCGGTTGCTGGCCTCGCCGCATTATGGCGAGCGTTGGGGACGGCACTGGCTGGATGTGGTACGGTATGCAGATTCGTCGGGCTTCGCAAATGATTACGTGCGAGGCAATTCGTGGCGCTACCGGGATTACGTCATCCGCAGTTTCAATGCGGACAAGCCTTACAACCAGTTCATCCGCGAACAGATCGCGGGCGATGAGCTTTACGAGAACCATAAACCAGAAAGCAGGAACTCGGAACTCCTGATAGCCGCTGGCTTCTTGAGGATGGGGCCGTGGGAATTGACGGGCATGGAAGTGGCCAAGGTGGCGCGCCAGCGTTTCCTGGATGATGCCACGGACATGGTGGGGCAGGTCTTCCTCGCGCACATGCTGCAATGCGCGCGTTGTCACGATCACAAGTTCGATCCCATCCCCACGCGTGACTATTATTCCATGCAGGCGGTCTTCGCCACCACGCAACTCGCCGAACGGCCCGCGCCTTTCCTGCCGCACGAGAACGTGAGCGGGTTCGAGGAGAAAAAGTATCTGGACCTGCGGCGCGCAGATCACCTCGCCACGTTGCAACGGCTGGATGAGAAATCGGTGCAGGCGGCGCAAGGGTGGTTCAAGGAAAAGGGCATCGACCCGGCGGCGTGGAACCAAGCGGTGGAGCAGGCGCGCAACAGCGAGCGCGGCAATGCGCGTCGGGATTTCAACGGAGTCTTCAACGCGGCCCGTGCGGTCATGGGACGCAAAGGCATCGCTGAGGATCAGTTCCCGCCGAAACTCTACGGTTTCACGCCGGAAGATTACGGGCATGAGCGCATGGCGCGTAAAGGGCTCGAACGCCTGAAGTGGGAGTATGACCGTTACCAGCCGTTCGCCTTCTCCGTTTACAACGGGCGCACGCCGGATGTGAAATCCATCAACGCCCCGGTGCGCATCCCGGCGAACCGGATGACCGAGGGCGAACTGGAAGAGGTGGCCATCCTCGGTGGCGGCGATCCTTTCTCCCCGACCATCAAGGTGCAACCGGCCGCGCTCAGTGTGGTGGATGCGCAACTGGTGAATGACGGTTCGCAAGGCGCGGCCATCCCGAATGAGATCAGTGGACGGCGCACAGCTCTGGCAGACTGGATCGCCAGTCCGCAGAATCCGCTCACGGCGCGGGTGATGGTGAACCGCCTCTGGCTCTGGCATTTTGGCCAGCCCATCGCGGGCAATCCGAACAACTTCGGCGGCACGGGCAAGAAGCCCACGCATCCTGAACTGCTCGACTGGCTGGCGACGAGCTTCATCGAGCAGGGATGGTCGGTGAAGGCGATGCACCGGATGATCCTTTCCTCCGAAGCGTATCGGCGCTCCTCGGCGCATCCAGATCGGAAACTGCTCGCGGAGAAGGACGCGAACAATACCAGCTACGCCGTGTTCACGCCGCGTCGGCTGACGGCGGAAGAGTTGCGCGATTCGCTGCTGCTGGTCTCGGGTGAACTGAACCCGGCGCTGGGTGGCATTCCCGCACGACCGGAGATCAATCTGGAAGCGGCGCTCCAACCGCGTCAAGTGATGGGCACGTTTGCCGAGGCTTGGGAGCCTTCGCCGAAACCGGAGCAGCGGCATCGCCGCTCCGTCTATGCGCTCCAGATCCGCGGGCAACTGGACCCGTTCATGGAAGTCTTCAACTCACCTTCGCCGGACCTTTCATGCGAAGCACGCGAGGCCTCCACCATCACGCCGCAAGTGTTCAGCCTGTTCAACGGACAAGGCACGTATGACCGGGCACTGGCGCTGGCCGCGCGTTTGAAAAAGGAGACGAAATCACGTGAGGAAACAATCACGAAAGCCTTCACATTGGCGTATGGACGCAGTCCACGCGCGGCAGAATTGCAAGCCTGCCTGGCGCATTGGACCACGATGAAATCACGCCATGACGGGCTGGCCTTTGCCAAATGGGAAGCACCAAAGGAAGTCGTGCGCGAGGCGGTGGAGGAGAACACGGGCGAGAAATTCAAGTTCACGGAACGGCTGCATGTTTACCAGGATTTCGTGCCCGATCTGAAACCAGCGGAGGTGGATGCAGACACGCGGGCATTGGCGGAAGTGTGCCTGGTGATCTTTAACTCGAATGAGTTCGCATATGTCTATTGATTTATGAAGACCCCTTACTTTCCATGCACACCGGGCGCACGGGCCTTCTCCAGCCACACGCGTCGCGATTTTCTGTATTCACTTGGCGCGAGCATCGGCAGTGTGGCGTTCACTTCGTTGCTGGCGAATCAACTGGGTGCGGCGGAAGCCAAAGGCGGTGGGCCGTTGTCGCCGAAGGATGGGCATTTCCCGGTCAAGGCGAAGAGCTGCATCTTCCTGATGATGGAGGGCGGGCCATCGCACATCGACACATTCGATCCCAAGCCGATGCTCGCGAAGATGCATCTGAAGGAGTTCGTGCGCGAGGGCAAGATGAAGTCCGCGATGGAAAGCGGCAAACGCTACTACGTGCAGAGTCCTTTCAAGTTCCGCAAAGTGGGCCAGAGCGGCGTGGACATGGCGGAGAACTGGGAGCATCTGGCGAAAGTCGCAGACGAACTGTGCTTCTATCGCGGTTGCCAGGTGGACTCGGTGAATCATCCTACGGCGATGTATCAGATGAACACGGGCAATCGCTTCGGTGGCGATCCGGGCATCGGTTCGTGGGTGACGTATGGGCTTGGCACCGTGAATCAGAATCTGCCGGGCTTCATCGTGCTGCCGGAGGTATCGTATCCGCAAGGCGGCTCGGCGAACTGGGGCAATGGTTACTTGCCCGCGAGTTTTCAGGGAACGCCGTTGCGCGCGAAAGGTTCACCCATTCTCGATTTGCAACCGCCCAAGGGCATCACGCAGGAGCATCAGCGGCAGAATCTCGATCTGTTGGCGAAGTTGAATCAGGGCCACGCGGCGCAGCACACTGGGCATGATGAGCTGGCGGCGCGCATGGAGAATTACGAACTGGCTTTCCGCATGCAGATGCAAGTGCCAGGCATTCTGGATATGAGCCAGGAGGATGCGAGGCTGAAGGCATCCTATGGCATCGGCAATGACGCCACGGATGCGTTTGGTCGCAAGTGCCTGCTGGCGCGGCGGCTCGTCGAGAAAGGCGTGCGCTTCATCCAGCTCTACGCGGGCACGTGGGACAGTCATGATTACATCGAGCGTGCACATGGTAATCTGGTGCGTAACGTGGATCAACCCATCGCCGCTTTGATCACCGACCTGAAGCAACGCGGGTTGCTCGACAGTACGCTCATCGTGTGGTGTGGCGAGTTCGGGCGCTCACCGGATAACGGCGTGCGCGGTGGCACAGCGTATGGACGCGATCACAATCCACATGCGATGACGATGTGGTTCGCCGGTGGTGGTGTGAAGGCGGGAAGTATCATCGGCAGCACGGATGAGATGGGTGACAAGGCGGTGGAGCATGTGCATCACGTGCGCGATGTGCATGTGACGCTGCTGCGCTTGCTGGGGCTTGACGATAATAAGCTCACGTATTTCCACGGCGGCCGGTTCAAGCAGCTCAGCCAGTTCGGCGGACAGGTGATCAAGGAGTTGATTGCGTAAGCCATCATGAGAAACTAGAGAATGCTCGCAGAAGTCCTTAACTGCCGGACATGGCCTGCCACGGCGATCAAGTTCGCTGTCCTCTTGGGTGTTTTTGGGCTTTCGACGGCACCGCTCATGGCGGAGATCCCCAAGCCGACGGACGCCCCCAAACCCCGTACGCCCGAAGAAAGTGCCAAGGCGTTTCAACTGCCACCCGGCTTCCGCATGGAAGTCGTGGCCAGTGAACCACTCATCGCGTCGCCTTCGGGTGTTTGCTGGGATGAGCGCGGGCGGATGTTCGTGAGTGAGTTGCACGGCTACAATCTGGAGGGACAACTCGACATCGAGGAGTTGAACAAGACCGGCCAGCTCGATACCCAGGTGCGCCGGGTGCAGGCGGACGAGAAATTCAAGCAGGCTGCGCTGAAAGGCACGTATGGCGTCATCAAGCTGCTGCACGACACGAACGGCGATGGACGCATGGATAAGGCGGACATCTGGGCGAGCGACCTGCCGCCCGCCTATGGACTGGTGCCGAGCCGAGGTGGAGTGATCGTCGCCTGCGCACCAGATATTATTTATCTCGCGGACCGGGATGGTGATGGGAAGGCGGAGGTGCGCGAGGTGCTTTTCACCGGCTTTCGCACGGGCGCTTTGGAAAGAGGCGTGAACGCGCCTCAATGGGGGATCGATGGCTGGATCTATTTCGGACGCGGTTGGGGCGGTGGCCAGATCACAGGTCCGCATTTGAAAGCCCCAGTGCAGTTAAGCGGCACGGATTTTCGCATCCGCGCGGATGGCAGTGCCATCGAACCCGTCACGGGAGGCACGCATACGTTTGGGTTCACATTCACTCCAGCGGGTGACCGCTTTGTGGTGAATACCATCACGCCTGGCCTCTACGTCGCCCCGTTGCCATGGCGGTATCTGGTGCGGAATCCTGATGCTACGTTCACCGGGCTTGAGGTCGAGGCAGGGAATGACCGCCATGCCTATTCACTCGCGCCCGCGCATCCGTGGCGGACGAAACGTGCGGAAGACCCCGCTTACTTCAAATATTATCGGGACCGTTATGGAGCATCGGACAGCGATGCCAGCGGCTGGTTCACCTCAGGCTGTGGCCCGCTCATCTATCAAGACAGCGTTCTACCCGGCTTGCGGGGGCAATACTTTGTCTGCGATCCCTCGGCAAATCTCATCCACCGTGCAGCTATCCAAGAGAACGGAACGATGCTGAATCTGCGGCGCGTGCCCGGTGAGGAGAAATCTGAGTTCGGAGCTTCACGCGATTCTTGGAGCCATCCAATCTCGTTAAATCACGGACCGGATGGCTGCATCTACGTCGTGGATTACTATCGTGAGATCATCGAGGACTACTCCGCGATCCCGCGACATCTTCAGCAACAATACGGTCTCTACAACGGCCATGATCGTGGGCGTATCTACCGGCTGACGCATAAGGATGCAAAGCCGTCGCCATTATCGGACCTCAGTAAATTGGATAGCAAGGCTTTGGCTTTTGAGCTGATGCACGGAACATTTTGGCGAAAGCAAACCGCTCAACGCTTAATTATTGAGAGGAAAGATACCCTCGGAGAAGCAGCATTAAAACTAGTCTCCATCCATGTTTGCTATGACCCAGTAATGCACAATTTTGGCCTGCGGACCTTGGACGGAATCGGGCTACTGACGCCTGGCTTTGCCATGTCAGCTTTTAATTGGCCTGACGTTGAGACACGTGTTACTGGCTTGCAGTTATGTGAACAATGGTTGAAACAAGGCAATGAAAGCGTTTTGAAGCATATCCTTGAACTCGCCACCAAAGAGAAACACCCCCGCGTCCTTTTGCAAATAGCCCTAACCCTTGGCGAATCCCAAGACCCGCGTGCTTTCGCCGCCTTGGCCAATCTGGCGCGCACACAGTTGAAATACCGGTGGATGGACAGTGCCATCGTCTCGTCATTGCATGGTCGCGGTGAGGCCATGCTCACTGAACTGTTGCGCGAGCCGGGTGATTCCAAAGCCTTGTGGGAACCGCTGGCCAAGACGATCGCGGCCCGGCGTGATGAAGGAGAGTTAGCCCGCTCGCTGGCCTTGCTGGAGAAGACTTCTTCAGAGAACCAAGCGCTCATTTTGGATGCCCTCGCCAAAGGGCGGAAGAATGCGCCGCGCAAGCCGTTGCAGGACAAATCCGCCCGCCAGACGCTTGCTGCCTTGGCTGCGAGCACTTCGGCGGAAGTGCGGAAAGCTACGCGTGCACTGGATGATACCTTTGTGCTCACAGCAGTGGAAGGTGAGGATTTGGCTCCGTCCGGTGCGTTGCCGCCCGCGATGGAGGTCAGCGATGCTAGTTTCAAGAGATTCATTACGGCACTTGCTGGCCAACGTGATTTGAAGCGTGGTCATGAACTTTTCCAGCAAGCCTGCGCCACCTGTCACAAGGTCGGCACTGAAGGATTTGAAGTCGGTCCGGATTTGATGGGTGAACTTGCTGTGCCGGAAGAAACCTTGGTGCGCCATATCCTCCTGCCCAACGAACATATCCGTCCCGGCTTTGAGACCATCCGCGTGGACACACAGGAAGGCACGCCGGTGCTGGGCTTGTTGAAGGATGAAGGAGCGACGAGCCTTACGGTGATCTCTCCAAGTGGTGTCGAAAACGTGCTGCTGCGCAAAGATGTGAAAGGTGTGCGTCGCCTGCCTGCTTCGTTGATGCCGTCTTTTGCGGAGACATTGACACCGGAAGACATGGCCAGTCTGCTGGGGTGGTTGAAGACGAACCTGAAGGGAGCGCCAAAGCCTTAAGCGGCAGCTTACTCCTTTTCCTCGAACCAGCCGAGGGTGTCACGGTTGCCGTAGTAGATGAGGCCCAGCACACGGGCTTCGATCACGTAGAGGTAGAGCGAGATGGGCACGCTGACGGCTACAATCGCCAGCCGTACGGGGGCCAGACTGGAGGGGATGATGGCCACGACGGCTTCCATCACGATGCTCATGATGAAGGCGCCCCAGAAGATGAAGCTGGCCAGGTAATAATTCTTCAACACGCGGGTCATGGAGACAAAGACCGTCAGCGGATTCGCGGCGAGGAGGGAGTTGAACATCGCGACAGAGAGGCAGGCCATCGGGAAATAAACGAGTCCGAGCAGGAGCAGTGGCAGCCAGATCCAGGGATTGGACTCAGTGCCTTGGCTAATCAGGTAGAGCAGACACGGACCGAAGCTGATCAGGCCAACACCCAAGAGGTGTAGCGCCGGTTGACCGACGTCTTCCCACCAGGAGGACAGGTCCGGCCAGTCCGGCATCTCGCTGTCGCCATTCGCAGAGGCTTGCACGATCTTGTGCAGGTAAGCGGCGAAGTAGCCGAAGAAGAGCACCGGAAACAGGATCATCGCACCGATGCCGAAGGGGCCGGCATGCGCGGCCAGAAACATCACGATCTTGAAGACGTAGATCATCAGCGATCCGCCCACGAGCAAGATGATTCCAGAGGCACGGAAGGGGTAGCCGAAGACTTCGTGCAGGCAAAGAAAGAGATTGCGGCTGCGTTCCCGGGTGACCGCCCGGTCGGCGGCTTTCAATTCATAGGCGCCGATGTCCTCGCAGTAACCGCCGCAGGTGGGGCAATAAATCCGTACACCTTTGCTGATGGTGCGTTTGCGGACACAGTCCGGGCAAAACTCGGAACGGCAGTTCTGGCAGATATAGATGGCGGGTTTGCGGGGGTGTTTGTCGCACGGACGCTGGACGGGCGGGGCATCAGCCAAGGCCGCCGCCTCTTGGGCCTTGGTCGTCCGGTCAATGCCGATGGAGATGGGCGGCGGCACGGGCATACTGAGCGTTTCCTCTTCCGGGACCGATGCAGCCTTTGGCCCGCCTACGTGCAAGCCTGTGCCTTCAAAGCGCCAAGACAGTTCGCCGAAGCGGATGACCTGGTCCGGCAGCAGTTCCACCTCTGCGTGGACCGGTTCGTCGTTGATGAAGGTGCCGTTCGTGCTGCCCAGATCGCGCACGAAGACACGGCCATGCTCTTTGCGGATCTCACAATGCACCGTGGAGACAGAAGGGTGGATGAGCAGGTAGTCACATTCCGGGGCGCGCCCAAGGGTAAACGCGCCCTGCTCGAGGATGATGACCTCGGGCTTTCCGCCGCGCATCAGGTTCTTTAACTGGCTCATATCGGCATGACTCCTTGCCTATGGACCGGGCTACGGGCACTTGCTCACGGTGATAGGGATAGAAAGCGGATTTTGCCACTGGCGGTCAAATGTAAATGCAGAAAGTAAATTCATTTATTTGGTCCAGCTAACAGGCTACTCTGCTGGTCGTGACAGCAATTGGCGGACAACAACCCATCGACATGCATGTACACCTTGTCGGCAATGGCCGGCAGGGGAGCGGGTGCTGGCTGCGGGTGCGCGGGTGGTGGCACAAGCCGCTGGCGAACTTCATGCTCAGCCATATCGGTTTGGGGCACACGGAACTGCAGGCGGAGGATTTTGACCGCATTTACGTGGAGCATCTGCTGAAACAAGTCCGTGAGTCTTCGTTGAGCAAGCTGGTCTTGCTTGCGCAGGACTGGGTCTATACCGAGAGCGGCCAGAAGATTGAGAACGCCGGTTCCTTTTACGTGCCGAATGAATATGTGTTGAAGCTGGCCCGGGAGCATGAGGAGTTTCTCCCGGCGGTCTCCATCCATCCGGGACGACCGGATGCGTTGGATGAACTGGAGCGGTGTCTGGAAGGCGGGGCGGTGATGCTAAAGCTGTTGCCGAATTGCCACAACGTGAACGGCAATGACAAGCGTTACACGAAGTTTTGGGAGCGCATGGCACAGGCAGGCTTGCCCTTGCTGGCGCATACGGGCGGTGAACATACGGTACCGGTGGTGAATGAGGCTTATTCCGATCCGCGCACGTTGCAATTACCACTGGAGTGCGGGGTGAAGGTGGTGGCGGCGCATTGCGCGACGAAGAGCGGCATCGGTGATCCGGAGTATTTCCACATCTTCTGTGAGATGCTGGAGAAGCATCCGAATCTGTATGGGGACAGCAGCGCGCTGGTCACCCTGAACCGCTGCATGCATCTCACCAAATGTCTGCGGCCCGGATTGGCCGAGCGTGTTTTGCACGGCAGTGATTTTCCAGTGCCGATCTTCGGTCATCGGCTATGGCTGCGCGGGGAATTGAAGCGCGAGGATTTTAGCCGTTGTCAGGCGATCCGAAATGTCATCGAGCGGGATTATCAGAAGAAGCGGGCGCTGGGTTTTCAAGATCACCACTTCACGCAGGCATGGAAGGTGTTGAGGCCGGTCGGGAAGAATCGATGACACCGGCTCCGGACAATGTTGGTGCCCAAGCCACGGCCGGGGAATACAGCTCACCATAGAATGACCGTCAGCTTCTTCGGGCCGTGGGCGCCGAGGACGAGGATGCGTTCGATATCACCCGTGCGGCTGGGGCCAGTGACGAGGGAAATCATGCTGGGGTATTCATCCGCATACTTCTGCTGGATGAGCACGAAGGCGGCGGTGAGGTCGCGCACGAGCTGTTCGCGGCGGGCGATTACCACGTGATGCGGCGGTAATACGCTGAGCGCACGGCCACCGGAGCTGCGGCTGGTGACGATGAGGCTGCCGGTCTGGGCGACGAGCACATCGCACTCCGTGAGGCCGACATCGCAGGTTTCCATCTCGTTTTTGTCGTAGCCGCCCTCGACACGGAGGACTGGCAGGCCCAAGGCGGCGATGGCTTTATCCGTCAATTCACTGCGATGCGTAGCGACTTTTTTCCAGCCTTCGGCGCTGGCGATCTCTTTCAAGATGGCCATGGCGGCAGCTTCATCGGCGGCCTCGCGGAAATCGGTCTTGAGGTCGATGGAGGCGGCCCGGAAGTGGGCGATCTGAGATTCCGGCGTTTCGCCGCCATCGGGCAGCCACGGTTGGGCGGATTGCACGGGACGGCCGGGGAAGGTGCGGGCGGGTTCGTGTCCGCCATGCGTGCCGGGATGCGGAGCGGTGAGGGTCAACGCTTCACGGATCCGGCCCAGGATTTTTTCGCGCTCGGTCATGCTAATCAAAAATTATCAACCACAGATGAACACAGATAGACACAGATGCGGTGATCACTTCCCCAGTTTGTTTTTGCGCCACCATTCTTTGAAACTCTCCGGAGCCACGGGCTGGACGTCGCGGGTGGCAGTCCAAGGGCGGGCGGGGTCGAGTTTGGTGCCGAGCACGAACTTGTGCAGCGGCTGGAACATACGGGCGAGTTCTTTGCCGACCTGCCAGAAGGCGGGCCGGTTCGCGACGAAACCGAAGATCTTGTAAGCCGTCTGCTCCAGCGCGGAAGGCTCTTGCTGGCTGGCGTTGCGGCGGTTCTGCAACAAGTGATGGTGCAGATCGATCTTCACCGGGCACGTCTCCGTGCACGCACCGCAGAGCGAGGACGAACCGCTCAGATGTTTCCAGCTCTGCAACCCGCGCAGATGCGGCGTGATGACGCTGCCGATGGGACCGCTGTAAGTCGTGCCATACGTGTGACCACCCACATTGCGGAAAATCGGACAAACATTCAGGCACGCACCGCAACGGATGCAATGCAGTGAATCGCGCTGCTCGGGGTCGGCGAGCAGGAGGCTGCGCTTGTTATCGAGCAGGACCACGTGCCATTCCTCCGGGCCATCAACTTCACCCGGTTGCTTCGGTCCGCCGTAGAGCGTGTTGTAGCCGGTCACGGTCTGGCCAGCGCCGGCCGTGGCGAGCATGGGCAGGAAGAGCGCGAGGTCTTCCATCTTGGGCAACAGCTTCTCGATGCCCATCAGCGTGATCATCGTCTTGGGCAAGGCGGCGGTGAGGCGGGCGTTGCCTTCGTTTTCAGTGAGCGAGATCATGCCTGTCTCCGCGATGGCGAAGTTCGCACCCGTGATGCCGATATCCGCCTCGATATATTTCTTCCGCAACGCACGACGCGCGATCATCGTGAGCTCTTCCGGCTCACGCGTGGGCGCGCTGCCGAGTTCTTTTTGAAAAAGATCGCTGATGTCATCGCGTGTAAGATGCATCGCGGGGAAGACGATGTGATACGGGGGTTCTTTGCGGAGCTGCACGATGTATTCGCCCAGGTCGCTCTCGACCACTTCGAAGCCCGCCTTCTCCATTGCGGCGTTCAGGTGGATCTCCTCGGCGGTCATCGCCTTGGACTTGATGACGCAGCGCGCTTTCTTGTCCGCGATGATCTTTACGATGATATCCCGCGCCTGCTCCGCTGTGCTGCACCAGTGGACCTTTGTGCCGCGCGCCTCCAGCTTGTCAGCGAATTCGGTGAGATATTTGTCGAGGTGGTTGATGGCCTCCCACTTCGTCTCGGCGGCGGCCTGACGGGCGGATTGCCAGTCACCGAAGGCGGATTTCCGCTTGTCGCGCGCGACCTCGTACTTGCGCAGCGCGGTCTGGATGAGCCCGCGATGGCGGAGGTCCTTGGTGATGACGCTCGCCTGTTCGAGAAATTCCTGGGATTGCGTGCTCATGATTTATTTGGGCTGCGCGAGCGAGCCCGAGCCGTAAATGAAATAGTTCGGGGTCTGGCGGAGATCCACATACCAGCCCTTTTGCTGCAAACGCGCGGTGAGCGCGTCCAGTTCGTAAAACACCTTGTAGATCTGGAAGGTGCGACCGTCATTCAGACGGCGGATGTGCGTGGTGGAGTCCTTGTCCGGCAGCTTGTGATCGGCCGCCGTGGAAGAACTCGCGAGCCGTGAATCGATGAAAAAGAAACGGCCGCCGGGTTTCAGGCTTTTGCGCACGAGTTCCCAGAAGGCATCGAACTTCTCCGGCGGGACATGCGAGAGCCAGAAACCGAAGAAAATCGTATCGAACTGATCGGTGGGGTGCCACTCGAAGATGTTCGCGGCGATATGCGTGACGTTCGTGGCGTGCAAGCGCGCGGCGTTCAAGGCGAGCATTTCGCGGGAGCCATCCACCACGGTCAGGTGCTCGGCGTGGGGGAGCAATTGCTCGCTCCAGATGCCGGTGCCGCCCGCGAGTTCGAGAACTTTTCCCGTTGGCTGAAAAGCCTCCAAGGCAGCGGATACCATGGCACCTTCCTGGAACCATTCGGCATTCTTGGCCTCGCCTTTATCGTAACGGCCGAGGCGGAACCACCACTCATCATACTCATGAGCGCGCGCGCAGTAATACGCGAGCTGCTCGCCCACGGGATCTAAGTTGGTGTCAAGGGTCGCAGCCATAAGACTAGTGGTTGCCGAGGATCTCCGCGAGATGGATGGTCTTGAGCTTGTGGCCTTCCCGGCTCAAGAGCCCTTGCACATGCATGAGACAGCTTGAGTCGTTGGAGACTATGTAATCCGCGCCGGTATCCTTGGCACTGGCGCATTTCACTTCACCCATCGCCGTGGAGATCATGGGGAACTTGGCGGAAAAGGTGCCACCGAAACCACAGCACGTTTCCGCATCCTGCATCTCGACGAGTTCGAGGCCCTGGACTTTTTCCAAGAGCTTGCGGGGGGAGGATTTGATGCCCAGTTCGCGCAGGCCATGGCAACCATCGTGGAAGGTGACTTTCGCGGGGAACTTCGCGCCGAGATCGGTCACGCCGAGCTTTTTCACGAGGAAATCGGAGAACTCCCACACTTTGGGGGCCAGGGCATTCGCGGCGGCGGCTTCCGGTTTGTTCTCGAAGAGTTGGGGATAAAAGACCTTCAACATCGCGCCGCAGGAACCGGAGGCGATGACCACGGCCTCGGAGTCTTTCAGGCGCTTGAGGACCGGTTCGGCCACACAACGGGCCTCATCCCAGTAGCCGGAGTTGAAGGCGGGCTGGCCGCAGCAGGCAATCTCCTCCGGGCATTCGACACGGTGCCCGAGCTTCTCGAGGATACGGACCATGTTGATCCCGACCTGCGGGAACAACGCATCGACGAAGCAAGGCACAAACAAAGTCACAGTCATAGAAACGGGCTAAGAATGGGCTGGGAAATGGGGCGGGTCAACTGCGGGGATGCCTGACATCGCTTATGACAGTCATAACGAAAGTCGAAGTGCCCGCCTGAAATGACCGCCGGTCAGCGGTTTGGCCGCACGGCGCGGTCAAGTTCCTTCACCTTGTTCGCGATCTGCTCCTCCAGCCCGCTGGCCCAAGGTCCGGGATGGACGCTGCTGAAGCGCATCGCCCCGCCGCCCTCGTAACCGCCCTCTTTCAAGATGCGTTCGCTGGGGATATAGGCCATGACATCATTGGAATAGCCCGCGACCCAGACGGAACCGGAGCCGCCGAACTCGCGCTTGAAGCGCAGGGAATAATCCACCACCACCTCGCCACCGAGCGCGATTAGCTTCAGTTCGTGACCGAGCTGCACCACGTGCACGGGGTAGGAGTACGTCTTGGGCAGCACCTCGCCCTTGTCCAGTTTCTCCAGCATGCGCTGGGCATGGGTGGATTCAAACTTGTCCTTGGACTTCAGGCGGGCGGCGAATTCCTCGCGGGAAGGCGGCGGGGCGTAATTCAGCGTGATCTCACTGTATGCCGCGCGCAATGAACCGGTGAGCGGTCTGGCAGTGGCGAAGAGTGCGGCTTCCACCGAAGTAGCCAGCGACCGGCCATGCTTCTGGGCGAGATCAAGGGTACCGCGCGGATAAGGATTCTGATCCCCGCCGCAACCGGTCATGAACAGAGCGGTCACGCCCGGATTGTCCGCCTGCAGATACTCCTGGGCGAAGCCCGCGTAATCCCCGCAGAACTGGTAGAAGCTAAGCGTGGTATTGTGGCACGCATAGCCGAAGAGCACGGCGCGCAGCTTGCCATCCGCACCGTCCACGCGCAGCACGGGCACATCGTGGTCCACCGGGCCATCAGGATACGGGGCATTGCGATAATCCCCGTTCGGCAAGGGGAGACGGCGGTTCATAGCGAAGCCGCAACGCGCCCGCGTATAGGCCAGCCTGGCAGGGGCGAGCTGTTTCAAGGCTTCACCGATAAGCGAAAACACCTTGTTCTCCAGCTCTTTTCCATACTGCTCACCCTGTTTGCTGGGATTGAACTCGCCTTCATCCGCCGGAGCGCGGCCTACGCGGAACTCCGGTCCGCAATGCGTGTGCGAGGCGTTCAGGAGCAATTGCTCCGGCTTGAGCTGGTACGCGGAGGCCACGCGGGTCTCCAGGCTCTTGCGCATCGTGCGCGGGATGCCGATGAGGTCTATCGTCACGAACACCAGGCGGTAACCGCCCGCATCCTCGATGGCCAGGGCCTTGGCGAAGAGATCCTGCGCCTTGCCCTCGGAGGGCTTGTTCCGCGAGGCATAGCCCGCCATGTACATGTTCGAGCCCGGCGTGATGACGGCGGTGGCGACACCGGCTTTCCAAGTCAGTGGTTCAGCGGGCTTCGCCGGAGACTGGCTCAAACCTGTGAGTGAAAGACTTAGCAGGGCGAGCAGCAGGATGAGTGGGGCATGCATGGGAACTGGTTTACCGCATTCGACGTCACTTGTCATCTGTCCCTTCAGGCAATCACTACAAATGTCGGGGCATATTCTACTCGCCTCCCTTGCCGCCGCATGGTGAGCTTTCCCTGTCAAAATAAGGAATCATGGAAATACTTTTCGTCGTTCTCGTCATCGGTTTTGTCATCGGAGCCGCCATCCTGAGCGGCATCGCCGCGAAGAAACGGCGCGAGGCCTTTGAACAGTTGGCCGCGCAACTGGGCTTGCGCTTTTCGGCGGAGCGCGATCACGGGATTGCGGACCAGTTCTCCTTTCTCAACAAGCTGGCGCAGGGCTCCAACCGGTATGCGTACAACGTTCTCTCCGGGGAATATCAGGGGCATACGGTGAAGATCTTCGATTACCATTACGAAACCTATTCCCGCGACAACAAAGGCAACCGCCGGACGCATCATCACCACTTCTCTTTCTTTATGCTCATGATGGGACGGCAGTTCTCGGAGCTGACCATCGGTCCCGAGGGCTTTCTGTCCAAGATCGCGCAGACGTTCGGCTACGATGATATCGATTTCGAATCGCACGAATTCTCGCGGCAGTTCTGCGTGCGGTCAGCGGACAAGAAATTTGCGTATGATGTGTGTCATGCGCGGACGATGGAGTACCTGCTCGCCAATCCCGACCTGGTCGTGGAGATCGAAGGCCCGGTGCTGGCCCTGGCATTCTCACGATGCCTCGAGCCGGAACAAGTGCCTGGCAACTTGCAACGTCTCCTGATGCTGCGTTCTTTGCTACCCGAATACCTCTTTGCCAACCGCTGACTATGCCTGCCCTAATCATTCTCGCCGCCATTGTCCTGTTGCCGCTGCTGTATGTGGTCGTGCAATACAACGGTCTCGTCGCCTTGCGCAATCACATCCGGGATGCTTGGGCGAACATCGATACGGAACTGAACCGGCGCTATGATCTCATCCCCAATCTGGTCGCCACCGTCAAAGGCTATGCCGCGCATGAGAAAGAAGTGCTGGAGAAGGTGATCGAACTGCGCAACCGCTGTGCATCTGGCGGGCAAGCTCACCGGCAAGAAGATGAAAAAGAACTGGTGGGCGGACTGCAGCGCCTGCTGGCGGTGGTGGAGAATTATCCACAACTGAAGGTGGACCAGAATTTCCTCAAATTGCAGCAGGAGCTGATCAATACCGAGGACCGCATCCAAGCGGCCCGGCGTTTCTACAACGGGAATGTGCGGGACTACCGGAACAAGTGTGAGATGTTCCCCAGCAGCCTCATCGCTAGTGCGTTCAATTTCACACCGATGGACTATTTCAATGTGGATTCAGCGTTGCGAGACCAGGTGCCTTCGGCGCAGTTCTGATGTGTCCGCGCCAGGGACTATTTCAACACTTCTTTCAGCACGCGGCCATCCACGTTGGGCAGCTTGATGCCCAGTATTTCTGCCACCGTGGGGGCCACATCCAGGTTCGCGATCTTCTCCAGCTTCGCACCACGTTTGACGGCCGCACCAGAGATGATGAATACGCCGTCCAGTTGCGGATCGGTATTGAGATAGCCGTGATGGCCGGGATAGGCGTCCGAGGTCACTTCGGTGATGGGCGTATCGAGGACGTGGGAGGCGTTGAAGGCATAACCCGATTTCGCGAAGAGGAGGAGATGGGGTGATTGGTTATTCGCTTCCGGAGTGGCGATGCCGTACTTGGCATAATCTTTCGGTTCCACGAGTTCGGCGACGCCTTCCAAGCCAGCCAGCAAAGGTTTGGCCTTGGCGATCGTCTCGGACTTGTTCGCGGTATTCACCGCGTAGAACAGGGCGATTCCGCCCGAGGCCATCACGTAGCCATCGCAGCTCTTGATGCTGGGACCGGCGGCCTGGATGAGGCCGCTCTGGCGCAGCACCACGTTCGGACGGATGAGCTTCTGCGCCGTCTTAAAGCCGTGGTCGGTGACGATGAGGATGGTGGTCTTATCGCGCAGTTTGGCGCGGTCCAGCGCGTCGAGCAGTTGCTGGATGCAACTGTCCGCATAAGCGTACGCCGTGTGGCTGGCCCAGGAGCCAGGACCGAACTTGTGATTGTTTGCGTCCGTATTGAGCAGATGGAAGTAGAGGAGGTTCGGTTTGTGTTTCTCCAGGATATGCACGGCGGCCCGCGTCCACATGAGGTCGCGCCAGGTGGGATTGGATTTGTTGAAAACTTTCAGTTCCTCTTCCGTGATGAGCCCGGCCTTCACCATCTCCTGTTCCACTTTGCCCTGCGGGTTGGGCACTTCGGGAAATTCCCAAGTGAACGTGCCGGAATTGGTCGTGGGAATCCAATCCACATGCGCGGTGGTGATCCCGGCATTGAAGGCGAAATCATAGATGGTGGGCACGCGGACGATCTCGCCCTTGTCGCGCCATTGCTCGATCTTGGGCGGCTGGGCATTGGCGGGAAAGGTCAGCAGGCCGTTATACATCACGCCGTGCTTGGCGGGTTCCACACCAGTGACGAGGGTGGTATGATTGATCCAAGTGACGGAGGGGTTGGAGACTTTCATCGGCGCGCTGACGCCTTCGACGGCCAGTTTGCGCAGAGCGGGCATGGCCAGCTTGGAATCCTGCCACATCCAATGCGGAAACCCGTCCACGCTGATGACGATGACGTGCTGGTCTTTGGCCGGGGCCGCGTGGCAGTTGGATGCAAAAGTGAACGCGGCCAGCAGCAGGGCAGTTAGAAATCGTAAACGCATAGGATAGAGACTATCCAACCGCACAGTTTTATTCAGGGCAAGCGCGGTTCTGCGAAGGTTTCGTTTTCTGGCACAAAGCAGGTACATTGCGCTCGCTGCCGCCACCCACTACACTGCCGCCGTGGCTGAAGCGCCGATTCATATCCGGAGTTCGTGGGCTGCCGTGCAAGATCACTCACGGCATTTCGCGGATTTCACCTTTGTCTATCCGGTCATCTCTCGCCGTTCCCGGGGCCTCTCCATCGGCATCAACCTGAATCCGGACAAGGTCTGCAATTTCGACTGCGTCTATTGCGAGGTGGACCGGCGCGTGCCCGGGCTCGTCTCGCGGGTGGACCTGGAACAGATGAAGGACGAGTTGGTGGCGATGATCCGCTTCGCCAAGGACGGCGGACTGGCCAAGGAGCCGAAGTTCGATGAAGTGCCGTGGCTCACGCGTGACATCAAAGACATCGCCTTCAGCGGGGACGGTGAGCCGACCATGATCGCGAACTTCTCCGAATGCGTCGCTGCCGTGGCCGAGGTGAAAAAGGCCGAAGGACTGGAGCGCACCAAGATCGTGCTCATCACGGATGCGGCCGGGCTGGACAAGACCGATGTGAAAGCCGGGCTGGACATCATGGACGGGCACAACGGCGAAGTCTGGGCCAAGCTGGATGCCGGGACGGAAGCCTATTACCAGCAGGTGAACCGCTCGCACATCTTCTTCGAACGCATCCTCAAGAACATCACGGCGACCGCGCAGGTGCGGCCAGTGGTGATCCAGAGCCTGTTTTTAAAATTGCACGGCGCCCTGATACCCGAGGCCGAACTCGCGGCTTATTGTGCGCGGCTGAAAGACATCCTCGCTGCAGGTGGACAGGTCCGCGAGGTGCATGCTTACACACTGGCGAGGCCCACGACCGAAAGCTATGCCAGCCGTCTCACGTCCGAAGAACTCGATCTGCTGGCGGCCAGCATCCGGGCGCAGACGGGTTTGAATGTGGCGGCCTTTGATTGATGTTGTGACTTCGTCCACTCCTGAAACTGCCCGTGGGCGCCTGATGGTGCAGGCCATCCAGAAATGGTGGCGGCAACGCGAGGAATGGCAACGCTGGGCCATGGTGATCGCGACGGTCATCGTACTCCTGCTGGCTTGGGAACACTGGCGGCGGTGGGACCTGACCAGCAAGCAGGCGCGCCAGAAGATCTGGGAGCGCGATGGCGTGGTGCGGCTGGATGAGAATGGCGATGGCTACATTGACCAGGAAAAGCGGCCGGGGAAGGTGCCCGGTGAATTCATCATCCTTAAGGATGCCAATTTCGACGGCACCTTTGATGTGCGCTACCGGCAGTTGACCAATGGCTTGGCTACGGGTCTGGAGAGCATCAAGGAAACTGTCCCACGGCATTGAGCCTGGCCTGGTCAGCCGGGCCAGACCGGTTCAGTGTTGAAGCCCGGCTTCATTATCTAGGGGCAAACAGGGCCAGGCAGCATGCGGAGCCGGGTCACCGATGTGAACAAAAAAGTCGGCCTCATGCGCACTGGCCACGGTTTGCAGCCGGTCAAAGGGCAATCCGGGACGGCGGGCTTCTGGTGAGGCCCCTTCCAGAAAGGCGAGCAGGGCGCGGCTGCTGCTTTTCGTCAGTTCCAGCCAGAGCCGGATCTCAATCTCCACCAACTCAGGCAAAGGCCGGGAAGCACTGGCCGCCACCACAATCATCTCGGAGTTCCGCATGGCCTTGCGCAGTCGGCTGACCGGGGCTTCCTCCTGCAGACGGTCAAATTGCCAAGCTTCCAACTGGAGGGGCCGGCTGGCGACCAGAGTACGGGAAAGACCAGCGAGCAATTGCCGTGCGCGCTCAAAAACCACAGGCCGGTCATACAGGACAATCATGCCCAGCGGGGAAGGGGTGCAGATGATCTTGTTTGTCTCGTCTCCGACCGGTCGATTGCGGCTGTCGATTCGCATGGGGACAGGGTGTCAAATCCGAGGATCAAAAAGCCATCCAGCGGGCTACGTGAGCGGGCTAAGGGATACATTTAGCAAAGTTAGGCGGGACGCTTGCCCGTACTGGGGCCATCCGCCACTGCTCGCGGAGAGCATCGCCCGTGATGGAAAGCGTGACAGGCGAACGGGGCCTTTGGCATTATCCGCGCCGTGGGCATCTCCCCAAAACAGTTCGCGGACCTGGAAGCGCGGGTCACCTCCGGCAAGCGCAAGCCTGTGCCGGTGGAGGTGGGTGGCGGGGTGAATGCCGCGCCCTTGTCCACACACAAGCGGCTGCTGGGCATCGACCCCTCGCTGCGGGGAACGGGCTTCGCCGTGATTGAACTGGGCAAGCCGTATCCGCGCACATTGGTGCATGGCACCCTGAAATGTCCGGCAGGCTGGGAACAATCCCGTTGTCTGGCGAAGATCGCGCAGGGCATCCGCGAAGTTATCCAAACACATAAGCCCGAGGTGTGCGCGGTGGAGGGCCTCTTCTTCGCGCAGAATCTGCAGACGGCCTTAATCATGGGACAGGCACGCGGAGCCGCCTTGTGCGTGGTGGGTGAAGCCGGGCTGGATATCTATGAGATCTCGCCGCGCAAGGTGAAGCAGGCCATCGTGGGTTACGGTGCAGCGCAAAAACTGGCGGTGGCGAAGATGGTGCAGCGGATGTTGCACCTGGAAGAAACGCCCGATGCGGATGCTGCCGATGCGCTGGCCATCGCGCTGGCTTATGCGCAGACGCAGACCGGATTTTCCCTGACCCCGCCGAAGCGGGTGTGATGTGCTGAATGATTTTTTGAAACATGATCGCTTTTCTCAAAGGCAAACTGGTTGAAGCCCAACCCACCTATGCGGTGGTGGAGGTGCAGGGCGTGGGTTACGAAGTGCTGATCCCGGTATCCTCCTTCGACAAGCTCCCGCAACCCGGTCACGAGGTCACCATCCTCACGCACCTCGCCATCCGCGAGGATGCCCACGTGCTCTACGGCTTCATGAGCCTGGCGGAGCGTGACATGTTCCGCCTGCTCATCAACACGGTGAGCGGCATCGGGCCGAAGATCGCGCTAAACATTTTGAGCGGCATCAACATCGTGGCCTTTCGCGGCGCAGTGGCGAATGGCGATGTGAAGGCACTCTCGCAGATCTCCGGCGTGGGCAAGAAGACGGCGGAACGCATCGTGGTGGAATTGAAGGACAAGGTGGGCGCAGCCGCCGCGTTTGAAGCCAGCAGCGCAAACCGCGCCGTGTCGCCAGAAGACGTGAAGCTGAACGATGCCATCCAGGCACTCATGGCGCTGGGCATGAAACTGAACGAGGCGCAAGACGCCGTACGCGCTGCGGCTGCCGTCTTGGGCGAGACCGCTACGACCGAGAAACTGGTGCGCGCCGCGTTGAAAAAAGGTGGTGGATGAGCCAATCGAAACCCATCCCACCACGCACCTCCGGTGTAGTCGTGCCGCAAAAGCCGAAATGGCACGGCTTGTTGGCCGCACGTCTCATCTACGGACTGACTCAACTCGTCGCGGCGACCACCCGCTTCCGCTGGGAGGATAATTCCGGCCTTATGAAACCCGGCAGTAACAACCAGGCCATCTACAGCATTTGGCATAACCGGCTGGCTTACTCCTTGGTGATCTATCAGCGCTATGTGCGACCGAACACGGGTCGCGAACTGGCCTCCCTGGTCAGCGCCAGCAAAGATGGCGGTTTGCTCGCTCGCGTGCTGGAACTCTTCGGCACCCGACCGGTGCGTGGCTCTTCGAGTCGGCGCGGCCCACAGGCTTTGCGCGAAATGGTTTCCTCGGCAGAGGATGGTTGCATCCTGGCCATCACACCGGATGGACCGCGCGGGCCTTGCTACCAAGTGCAGGAAGGCATCATCGGCCTAGCGCAGGTGACGGAGTTGCCGATCATCCCGGTGTCGTATCACCTGACCTTCAAGATCCGGATGAAGAGCTGGGATCGTTTCCAAGTGCCGTTGCCGTTCGGGCAATGCACCGTGCGGTTTGGCGAGCCGATCCAGATCCCGCGCGAAGCGAGTGAAGCGGAGCGCGAACAGCTCCGGCAGGAATTGCAGCAACGGATGCTGGTGCTGAATGGGAATGATGAATGAGGGTGGGGTGACGTTCACCGGCCGTTTGTGTTTGGGAAGCGTGTGTGGTAGGCTGCATCCATCCAGCAGACGTAATCGCCATAGAGGATGTACATGAACCGCTCGCCCGGATTTCGACAACGGAGAAAGCATCAAGCTGGGATGACTTTAGGGCAACTGCTCATCGTCATCGTATTTGTAGGATTTCTAGCTGGATTGCTTATTCCCGTAACGGGCAGAGGCCCAAGGCCGAATCCAATCCGCGTCCAAATGGAGATGGCTGACATCGAAAAGGCAATCGTCGCTTACAAAGCCAATTACAGTGTCCTGCCCATGTCTGCGGAAGCCCAGCGTAATACCCGATCTGATTTTACCTTTGGGACGACCGGACTTAAGCCTCAACTATCCGTCTCGATAACTAATGCGGGCGATGGCTATCAGGCCAGCAATGCTGAGGTCATGGCCATACTGATGGCGAGGGATAAAACCACTTACAATCCCCAGCACATCCACAATCCTCAGAAGAAAGAATTTCTTAATCCCAAAATAGCAGTGGCCGATGGTGAGCGTGGCCTTGGCCCGCAGGATGGGGTGTATCGCGATCCTTGGGGCAATCCTTACATCATCAGCATGGACCGCAATGACGATGGCTGGACTCAGGATACCTTTTATTCGCTAAGCAAGGTTTCTCAAGTCGAGTTGGGCAAGACGAACGGTTTTAATCGTTTGAGGAGCCTCTCTGGAACAGGAGCCAGTGATTACAGCTTTCGCGGTCCGGTGATGATCTGGAGTTTTGGACCGGATGGACGGGCGGACCCGGAGCAGCGGGCTGATGAAGGGGTCAATGCGGATAATATTTTGAGTTGGAAATAAGCCAAGCGAGTTCTGCCCCAAAAGAAAACGGCCGGACCTTTGATTGGTCCGGCCGTTCTGTTTCCGATAAATCGTCCGTTTAAAACTTCACCGTCTCCAGATACTTCAAGCTGGGGGCGATCTGGTCGTTCACGACCGGGGATTCGTCCTCGATGAAGTAATACTTCACGCCCGCCTTCTGCGCGGCCTTTAGGATGGCTGGCCAGTTCATCTGGCCGGTGCCCACGGTCACATCGTTCTTCACATCGGATTTGCCCGTGAGATCGCCCGTCACGCCTTTGCGCTTGTCCTTGATGTGCATGAGCTGCCAGCGGTTGCCATACTGGTTCAGCAACTTCACCGGGTCCTGGCCGGGATGCACCACCCAATAGACATCCATCTCGAACGCGACGAACTCCGGCTTCGTCTCCTTCATGAGCAGATCCATCAACGTGCCGTCACCATGCTTGTGAAACTCATAGCCATGAATGTGATAGAAGAACTTGATGCCATGCTTCTTCAAGGCCTCACCGGCTTTGTTGAACACGGCGATGGCGGCGCGCGCCTCGGCTTCATCGAAAGAATCCTTGTGCGGGATCCACGCGCAACCGGCGTATTCCAGGCCCAGCGCCTTCGCATCCTTCGCGACTCCTTCCACGTCATCACGGTATTTCTCGAACGGGAAATGGCCGCTGACGGGTTTCAGCCCGGCTTCATCGAGCAAGCCTTTGAACTTCTCGGCAGGCATATTGTATGTGCCGGCGGTTTCCACGATTTGGAAGCCGTAGCCCTTGACCTGCTTCAACGTGGGCGGCACGCCCTTGGCGGTAAACTCGGCGCGCAGGCTGTAGAGTTGCAGACCGACGGGGCCTTTGAAATCCGCGCTGGTGCCGACGGGTTTGTCCGCGGCGATGAGATTGGCGGCCGCCGTCAAAGACAGCATGGCCATGAGGGAACGGGCGATAAGCTTCATGCGCGTGATTGAAGCGAAACCCCAGCCGCTGGCAAGCGTGAAGGCGGAAATTTCATGACCGCAAAAAGACATAGAATGCACAAAATAAATACTCGTCGCTAATCCCTGACCGCCGCCACCGTCGCCTCCTGAAACGCCTTCCGCATCTCGGAGGCATCACCGTTCGGCAGACCGGCGCGCTGGAGCATCAGGATGAGGATGAGATTCTTCTCCGGGTCCGCCCAGCTCTGCGTGGCGTAAGCGCCGCCATGACCGTAGGTGCCTTTGGACAACATGCCCGTGATGCCTTGCGGTTCCTTCACCACGGCGAAGCCAAAGCCAAAACTCATGCCGTCCACGAAACCCGTCTTGATATCGCCCGTCTGTGTGCTGGTCGCCTGTTTCAAGGCGGCCGCGGAGAGCAGCCGTTTGCCATTTACTTCACCACCGTTCAGCAGCATCTGGTAAAATTTCAGCACATCTTCCGCCGTAGAAAATAAACCGCCAGCCGGGAGGGCCGTGCGTGTTTTATCTGAAATGCCTCCCTGCACGAAATACACCGTTGTCTCCTCCAGCCCCTTGCCGCCTGCGCCCGGCTTGTAAGCCTTCGCGATGCGTTTCACCTGCGCCGGTGTAGGATGAAACGTCGTGTCCTTCATGCCCAAGGGATTGAAGATGCGTTCTTGCATGAACTCGCCATACGTCTTGCCGGACACCACTTCCACGATGCGACCCAGCGTGTTGATGCCCGGATTGCTGTACTGCCATTTGCTGCCCGGCGGGAATCGCAAGGGTTGCTGCGAGTAGGCCATCGCCAGTTCGGCCAAGGTGCAATTGAAGCGCGGTGCCGGGACATCACCGATGCCCGAAGTGTGCGTGAGCAGATCGCGCAAGGTGATGGGGCGCGCGGGCCGCTTCAGCGTCAGCGCATCTTTGCTCTGTGTATCGATGAGCCATTGGTTCTTGAACTCAGGCAGGTATTTCTCCACCGGATCTTCCACCGAAAGTTTACCCTCGTCCTGCAACATCATGATGGCGGTGGCCGTCATCGGCTTGGTCATCGAGGCGATCCAGAACAGGTCATCCGTGCGCAGCGGCTTCTTCGTGGACAGATCGCTGTAGCCCACGACATCCAGCGCTGCCAACTGCCCTTTCCGCGCCACCAGCGTGACCGCACCAGAGATGATGTTGCTGTCCACAAAGCCCTGCATGCGCCGCGGGATCTCCACCAGCTTCAGTGCGTCCATCCCGGCTTTCGAGGGATTCGGGCTGGCGGCATTCGCTGCCGGAACAGCGAGGCACAAGGCCAGGAGAGCGATGAGATGATGTTTCATGAGCAAGCTGGGTGTGTAATGGAACAGAAAGTTTTTCGCCAGTGTGAACATACTCATTTCTCCTTCACGACGGCCGGTTGTTGCACCAGTCCCTTGATCGCCTTCACCAGCGTGTCCTCCACTGACGGTGCGAAGCGATAAGGGATGCCGTAATAGATCAGGTTAAAATCAGCCTCATAGCCACCCTCCGTGAGGATGCGCATGGATGGCACATAGGCGAACACGTCGTTACAATAAGCCGATACCCAAAGCTTCTCCTGCGGCAACTCGCGGCGCAACCGGTGCGCGTAATCCACCACCACCTCGCCACCGAGGGCGATCATGGTGAGATCACTGCCGAAGCGGAACACTTGCACGGGACACGGATACGATTTCATGAACGGCTCGCCCCGCTCGATCATGCCGATATGCCGGTGGGCATAGCGTTGCACGGCGGGTGCCTTGTTCGTGAGCATCCCTTCGTAGTAGGCCTTGCCCGGCGGCGTGCCGATGGGCAGGTCCACATTCGCGAACCGGGCGGTGATGGGGCCTTTCACCTCGCGCATCGGCTCGTTCAGCACGCGGGCCACGGAGCCAGCCAGTGCCAGTCCGTGCTGCCGCGCGTAGAGGAAGGAGCCACGCGGGTTCGGATTCGCATCCGCGCCGCAACCGGTGATGAAGAGCGCGCTCGTGCCCGGGTACGTCAGCTCCAAGTATTCCTGCGCGTAGCCGGCCCAATCACCGGAGACCTTGTACTCGGTGCCTGGTGTGGTGCAGTGGCAGGCGTAGCCCAACAAAATGGACTTCAACGTGCCATCCTCGCGCTCGATGCGCAGCACGGGCACGGAATGATCTACCGGACCGGTGGGATTGATGCCGAACTTCACCCCGGCCGGACCGAACTCGCGGCGGTTCCCGGCGAAACCGGCATTGCCTTCCGCGAACTTCAAGCGCACCGGCTCCAGTGAATTCAACGCCTGCTCCGCCGCGACCACCACCTGATCCTCAAAAAACTTCGTGTAGCGCTTCACCGTCTCCAGATGTTCCGGGGCCAGGCCATACATATCCGTCAGGTTGCCATAGATCACCGGCGTATTATGGCTGTGCGAGGCGGCGAAGAGGAAGCGTTCTCGGGGCAGGTTGTATTTCTCTGCCAGGCGTGCCGCTACCGTATCCGTGAACTGGCGGCCGGTGCCGATCGTGTCCGCGCTCACGATGACGGTGGTAGCCCCGGTGGCATCCTTCAAGGCCAGCGCCTTCACGTTCAGCTTCTGATCGATGCCTTCCGAGGGTTTGTTTCGCCCAGCATAGCCCGCGAGCCAGATGGGGTCCTTGGGCGTGATATCAGCCCGGCCGAGACCAGCATGAAACTCAGCGGCGATGGCCGGCACGCTGGTGACATACAAGAGTGCGGTGACTGCCAGGAGGCGGATGATGTCAGGCAAAAACGGTTTCATAGCCGTGGTGTAGCGGTGCTGCGTGATTTGATATGCCGAGGATTCCTCAAACATCCCGCTCCGTCAAAGCATTGCATGCCCGATCGTGCGCCGATTTTTTGAGCGTTAAGAACTTGCCCGCCTGCGCGCCGTTCCCCATTCTTCGCGACATGGCCGAGCGGATGATTTCGGATGTGTTGACCAAGCCGGACGCAGCGTTGGAGATGACGTTGCGGCCCTCGCTCTTTTCCGATTTCACCGGCCAGGCGAAGGTGAAGGAGCGGCTGGAGATCGGCGTCACCGCCGCCAAGCAACGTGGTGAGGCCATCGATCACATCCTCCTCAGCGGTCCTCCCGGACTGGGCAAGACCACGCTGGCGAACATCATCGCCAAGGCCATGGGCACCAGCCTCAAGGCCACGAGCGGCCCGACGATCGAAAAGGCCGCCGATCTCGCCGGCCTGCTCACGAATCTCGAAGAAGGCGACGTGCTCTTCATCGACGAGATCCACCGTCTGCAAAAGACCATCGAGGAATATCTTTATCCGGCGATGGAAGATTTCAAACTCGATATCATCATCGACCAGGGCCCGAACGCCCGCAGTGTGCGCCTGAACCTGCCGCGCTTCACCTTGATCGGCGCGACGACCCGCAGCGGTCTGCTGACTTCGCCCTTGCTCACGCGTTTCGGCATCAAGGAGCGGCTCGATTATTATAACGCCGACCAGTTGCAGAAGATCGTCGTGCGGGCGGCGAATCTCCTGAACATCGCGATCGAGGAAGCAGGCGCCTTGGAGATCGCCCGTCGTAGTCGTGGCACACCGCGTATCGCGGGCAATCTGCTCCGGCGCGTCCGCGATTACGCACAGGTGAAGGGCGATGGCCGGATCACGATGGACACCGCCAAGCTCGCGCTCGCCATGCTGGAGATCGACGAGCATGGGCTCGATGAGATGGACAAGCGCATCCTCGAGACCATCGTGGTGAAGTTCAGCGGCGGCCCCGTGGGTGTGAACTCCCTCGCCGTCGCCGTGGGTGAAGAGGCCGATACGCTGGAGGAAGTTTACGAGCCCTACCTCATCATGGAGGGCTACCTGAACCGCACGCCGCAAGGCCGCATCGTCACCGAGTTGGGCTACCGTCGCTTGGGCCTGAAAGCCATCAACAGCGGCCAGTCGCGGTTGTTGTGATTGAATTTCCCGCCGTGAGTGGCCGGGCCTGACTGCCCCGCTGCCTGTATTGTCTTCGTGAATCCTGGCCAAGGTTGCTTGCTGAATCCGGACTGGGTCGGGTGTAAGTCGAAGTGACCGCGGATTCATGGCGCTTTGCTCCCCGGCTTGAACTTCTCGAGCTGCACGGCGGCCACCCGGGCGGCATTGCGCACTTCGGGCTTCGCGTCCTTGCTCGCGGCCAGCAGCGCGGGGATCGTGGTGGCATCCCGGAACAGCGGCAGCATGCGTGCCGCGTAATGGCGGAAATCATCCGCGCCGCCCTGCAACAGCTCGGCCAGTGCGGCCGGAGCGCCCCGGCTCAGCCCGGTGTCGATGAACGTGCGCACGGAAGCATCCGCGTCCTCGCTCCGGGTTTTCAACTGCGCCAGCGCTTCCGGCGTGCCTAGGCGGAACAGCCCCACTGCCGCCGCGAATCGCTGCCAGTTCTCCCGCGATTTCAGATTCCGGCACAGCGTCTCATAGCCCTCGGCCGAACCGTGGAAGGCCAGGCTGCACGCTGCCGCCAGTTGCGCACGTTCCTCCTTGTCCGCCAACACCTCTTTCAAGGCCGGGATGGATGCCGGTGTCTGGATGCCCGCAAGCGCGAAGGCCGCCGAGAAGCGCACCCCGAACTCCCGGTGCTTCAAGATGCCCACCAACGGCACTGCGCCTTGCACATCACCGATGTGGCTCAAGGCCCACGCCGCCTCCTGCACGATCTCCGCTTCGCTCGCCCCCAGGGCCTGCACCAGCTCCGGCACCGCCTGCGCATCACCGATCAGGCCGAGCGCTTCGGCCGCATGCTTCCGGATCTCCTCATCACTCGATTTCGCCAGCGCTTCTTGCAATACCGGCAGTACCGCGCGATGCCCGGTTTTCCCCAGTGCCTGGGCGGCGTGAAACCGCCGGTCCCCGGTCGGCTCGCTCACGAAAGCCAGCAGCGCCTTGAAAACTTCCGGCCCGCCGATCTCCCCCAAGGCCGTGGCCGCGTGCGGGGCCAGCTTGCCGCCGCCCGTCAGTTTTGCCAGGAGGGCCGGCACCGCCTGCGGGTCGCGCAACGTGCCCAGGGCGACGGTGACTGTTTCCAGGATCCATTCATCCGAATTGGTGTTGAGCGCATCAAGCAATACCGGCACTCCGCGCGGGTCGCCCAGTTCGCCCAACGCCTGGACCAGTTCCGTGTCGATCTCATGACTGCTGTAGATCCTTCCCGTCGTCTGGTTCGTGGTGGCCTGCTTCACCTTGGTCACCTGTTTTTCCAAGGTGCGGATCACGTGCGGCACCACTTCCTCGTCTTTCAAGTCCGCCAGTCCCACCAGGACATCCTTGTGCAGTTCGTCGTTCTGGACGGTCAGCATGGTGCGCAGAACGGGCACCGCCTGCGGATCACCGAGTCGCCCCAAGGTCCTCGCCGCCGCGCCGCGCACCCCGTTATCCGCGTCCGTTTCCAAGGTCTTCAGCAACGGCGGCAATGCGACGGACACTGCCAGACTGTCCAAGGCACTGGCGACCTCCCGGCGCACCTCCGGGTCCGTGTCGTTCCGCAAGGCCGCCAGCAGTGCCGCCGTGGACTGCACGGGATCAAGCCCGTTGATGGCCCGCACCGCCGCCACACGGACATCTGCTTCCGCATCCTGTGCCAGAGCCTGCTCCAGGATGGGTGTCGGGTCCGGCTCCTTGAAATAGACCAACGCCTCCAGGATCACCGCCCGCACCTCGGGCATCGGCTCGGTGCCCAGCTTCTTGACGAGCAAGTGCGCCGCCGCCGGGTCCAGCTTGCCAAGCTTCTCCACCACTTCATACGACCCGACATAACTGTGCCGGCTGCTGTTCTGTGAGCTGAACCGCTCAAGGAACGAAGTCACCATCTCCTTCATCCGCTCCAACGCTCCGGGATTGCCATGATAGTTGAACCGCATCTGGTCCCGCCGGATATGCTCCAGTTGCGTCTCGATCTCCCGGTCCAGCCGGCTGGTCGGGGAAAGCTGGTCGAAGAGCAGATAACCTGCGGTGCTCGCGGTCATCAGCAGGAGGATCAGCAAGGCGATTGGCCAACGGCGTTTTCGTACCGGCGCTTCGGCTGCCGGAACCCGAGGTTCACTGGGCGGTATGTTCTCCATGGCGGTGGTGAAGGTTCTTCTGCCCTCACTGTTACAAGCTAGCAGAGCCACCCCGGAAGCACAACTGCAAGCTGTGACAAATCTGTCTGCCTGCGCCGTGTTCCGTATTGTCACCAGACCGGTTCCCGTCAGAATCGCGCCCGGTGATCGATGAATCCGCCTGAACATAACTCTGCTTCTCCGGCACCCGATATCGCTCCCGTCAGCGAACAGCCGTTGCGGCATCCGACCTTCGCGGAGGCCTTCCGCTTCTGGCTGAAGCTCGGCTTCATCAGCTTCGGCGGGCCCACCGGCCAGATCGCCATCATGCACACCGAGCTGGTGGAGAAGCGCCGCTGGATCAGTGACAGCCGGTTCCTGCACGCGCTGAACTACTGCATGCTGCTCCCCGGCCCGGAGGCCCAACAGCTCGCCACCTACATCGGCTGGCTGCTGCATCGCACGTGGGGCGGCATCGTCGCCGGGGCGTTCTTCGTCCTCCCCTCCATGTTCATCTTGTGGGCGCTCAGCTTCGTGTATGTGCAATACGGGAATGTCCCTTGGATTGCCGCCGTCTTTTACGGATTGAAACCCGCCGTCCTCGCCATCGTGCTCGGCGCGGTCATCCGCATCGGCCAAAAGGTGCTGAAAAATAACGTCATGTGGACGATCGCCGCGATTGCTTTCATCGCCATCTTCTTCCTGCACGTACCCTTTCCGCTCATCATCCTCACGGCGGCTGTGACGGGCTATCTCGGCGGCAAATATTGGCGGGATAAATTCCTCATCTTGAAAGGCCATGCCTCGAAAGAGGGGAAACCCGCCACCCGCTCCATCCTCAGCGACGATGCCGTGACGCCCGATCACGCCCAGCCCACGCTCGCCCGCGCGGTAAAAGTCTGCGCCGTGTGCCTCACCCTGTGGTGGACGCCCGTGTTGCTCGCCGGTCTCACGCTCGGCTGGGATCACACGCTCGTGAAGCAAGGCTTCTTCTTCAGCAAAGCCGCGCTGGTCACGTTCGGCGGCGCTTATGCCGTGCTGCCCTACGTCTCGCAACAGGCCGTGGAAAATTACCAATGGCTCACCGCCGGCCAGATGCTCGATGGCCTCGGCCTCGCCGAGACCACACCCGGCCCGCTTATCATGGTGCTGCAATTCGTCGGCTTCCTCGGCGGCTGGGGCCAGCCCGGCACTTTGTCTCCCATGGTCGGGGCCACGCTTGGCGCGTTCATCACCACCTGGGTCACGTTCATCCCGTGCTTCCTCTGGATCTTTCTCGGCGCACCGCACATCGAGCAATTGCGCGGCAAAGACAGCCTCACCACGTCCCTCTCTGCCGTCACCGCCGCTGTGGTCGGCGTCATCCTGAACCTCGCCGTCTGGCTCGGCCTCCATGTGCTTTTCCCCGCACCCCAGACCGTGGACTGGTTCGCCGTGATCCTCAGCACCGTGACCTTCATCGGCCTGGTGAAATGGAAATGGGACATCATCCCCGTCGTGCTCGGCGCCGGTGCGATTGGCGTGTTGTATAAGCTCGCCCTCGGCGGCTGATGGAGCGCGGGCGTCTCGCCCGCAGCAACGTCCCTGAGCAAAGCTGACTTTAAATCTGCTTCTCGCTCTTAAACTCCCGCCTCTCTTTATTTCCCTTTCTCGCCCCAATCTCATAACTCAACCCTCCTCACACCCGATCGCCTCCACCGGACATCCATCCATCCCCTCAATCGCCTGCGCCCGCTCCTCAGCAGTTACGGGCTGATGATGCACAATCGAGTATCCGATCTCATCATGCCGCCGGTAGATGCCCGGTGCCGTCTCGCGACAAATGTCGCAATCAATACACGCACTCGTCACATAGAACGCTCCCGGCACATTCTCCGGCAACCTCATCTCTGGCGTAGCCATAATTTTCTTCTTTCTCAATATTGACCGCTGATCAACGAAGCGCCCAGCGCTCCATCTCCCTCTCTTCCAGATGGGAAGCCGAACTTCGGCCAGCTGGAGGAGAGGGCCGGGGAGAGGAGGCCCTGAGCCTTCCCATTCACCCGGACACTCCCGGTCTTCACGAAACACTCTGCCACGAACTGCCAGTTGCGTATAATTCATTAAAGTGATTAGATTGATGCGAAAACGGAATGAATGACTACCTGAATAAACACCCCTTCGACCTCTACGACCTGAACCTGTTTCAGCTTGTGGCCGACACCGGCAGCTTCACCCAGGCCGCGCAAACCGCCGGTCTCACCCAAAGCGCCGTCACCCGCCAGATCAAAGACCTGGAAGACCAGCTCGGTGTACCCCTCTTCGAGCGCACCACCCGCAAGGTCCATCTCACCGCCGCTGGAAAATTACTGCACATCCGCGCCCGCGAAATCCTGCACCGCACCGAGAGCGCCTTTCAGGAATTGCAGCAGACCTTCCAGCTTGCGCCGCCCCGCCTCCACATCGGCGTAGCCCGCAGCATTGGCTTCTCCTACTATCCCGGCTATTTCATGCTCTTTCAGCATGAGTTCCCAAATGTGCAGTTGCACGTTTACCAGAAAACCAGTGCCGAGATCATCGCCGCGCTGGAAGATCGCACCCTCGATGCCGGCCTCCTCTGTCCGCCCCGGCGGCTGCCCCGCGATCTGGAGATCACCCACAGCTTCAAGGACGAGTTCACCCTCATCGCCTCCGACCTCGTCCCCGTGAAAGCCAAGCATGACCGCCTCACCGTGGCCGAGGCGCGGAAGCAGATCGAAGGCAAGCGCTGGCTCACCATCACCTCCACCGGCAACACCGGCCAGCAGCTCGCCGCCTGGTTCGCGCAGCATCGCTGGAACGTCCAGCCCGCCATGGAACTCGACAGCTTCGACACCATCGTGAACCTCGTGAACTCCGGCATGGGCATCAGCTACGTCCCTCATCGCAGCCTGCCGCTCTACCGCCGCTCCCGCTCCCTGCAATGCGTCTTCATCGACCCGCCCTTCAAGCGCGACCTCGTCGTCGTCACCCGCAAGGCCAGACCCCGCCCCGAACCCCTCAACGCCTTCATCAACCACGTCCTCTTCGGCCGCTACAAACCCGCGTGGAAAAAGCCCGCGCCTTGAACTTAACTTCACCGGCTTTTTCCCGCCTCACATCTTACGCGTTACGCCTTACCCACACCACACCCTACTTCGCCGCCACGGCGGTCTGCTTCTGTTCGCCGAGGCCTTCGATGCCGAGTTCCACGACATCGCCGGGCTTCAGATAGACCGGAGGCTTGTGGCCGAGGCCCACACCCGGAGGCGTGCCGGTGCTGATGATGTCACCCGGCAGCAGGGTCATGAAATGGCTGATGTAGCTCACGAGCTTGGCCGTCTGAAAGACCATCTGGCGCGTGTTGCTGTTCTGCACGGTCTTGCCGTTCACCTTGAGCCACATGTTCAGGTTCATCGGATCGGCGAGCTCATCCTTCGTGGCGAGCCAGGGACCGACGGGGGCAAAGGTGTCGGCGCTCTTGCCCTTCACCCATTGGCCACCGCGTTCGAGCTGCCATTCGCGCTCGCTGTAATCATTGTGCAACGCATAACCGGCGACATAGTTCAGCGCCTCCTCCTCGCTCACGTAGCTGGCGCGCTGGCCGATGACGATGGCGAACTCCACTTCCCAATCCGTCTTCACCGAGCCGCGCGGGATGATGACATCATCATACGGGCCGCAATAAGCCGTGGTGGCCTTGAAGAACAGCACCGGCTCCTTCGGGATCTCCATGCCGGATTCCTTGGCGTGATCGGCGTAGTTCAGGCCCACGCAGACGATCTTGCTCGGGCGCTGGAGCGGCGCGCCGATGCGGACACCGGCGGGAAGCTCAGGTGCGGTGGCGGCGTTCTGCTCCGCCCAAGCGGCAAGCCGGGCGAGACCGCCGGTGGCCAGGAAGGTTTCATTGTAGTCTTCGCCAAAACCGGAGGCATCGATGCGTTTGCCATTCGGAAGGACCAGACCGGCCTTCTCGCGGCCGGCTTCACCAAAGCGGATAAGTTTCATGTGTGGGTGAAAAGAAAGACGGAGGAGGAGGCAAATGCAAGGAAGGAAGCAAACAATGAGACATGACGCCTGTTACTTTTGGCGCAGACGATTTCGCCAGTAACCGGGCTCACGATGACAGTGCATCACGGCCACGATAAGGATATGGTCCGGTTCAACCGTGAAAAGAACCGCATAAGGAAAAACCTTGGTCAGACAACGGCGAACATCGGCTTCGAGAAAACGATGAAGTTCCGGGTTTTTGACGATACGCCGAATGGACTGCTCAACGCCATTGATGAAGCGCAAATCCAAGTCGTCCTGACAGGAGGCATAGAATTGGGCGGCCTCTTGGTATTCCGCCAAAGCTTCGGGATGGAAATCAAATCTCATCGGCCCACAGAACGCCGAACTTGAGCCAAAGCTTCTTCACCGGGGACAGCCTGAACCTTGCCGGACCGGATTTCATCACGGCGGCGGATGGCTTCTTTGGCCCAAAGGGCGCGGACGGCTTCATCCTCCACCGGGTCAAGACTTTCGACGAGCCGGTCGGCCAGCAAGGCGCGGGCATCACTGGACAAGGCCAGTGCTTCCTCGGCAATCTGCTCTACAGTCATGCTCACGGCAATATGGTTACCCTTACTCTTCTAAAAACTCAACCTTGAAGCAGTGGCGCATAGGCGCATCAAACCCTTGCTCACTTCACCTCCGGCGGCACGTTGCCGTAGAGCCACGGTGCGCGATACGGCGGGGCGGGTGGCGGCACGGGAATCGCGCCGGGCTTGAAAGTGTTCGCCAGTTCGACACCGACGTCGGCGAATTGTTGCCCAGCGCTGATCTCGAGATTGCTGTAGGCGGTGAGACGCGTTTCGTAACCGCCGCCATTGGGGCCGAAGGCTTCCTTGGTGGGCACATAGCCCACGCAGCCATTGGCGAGTTCCACGGGGAAGGTGAGCGGGAACTTGCTCCGCTTCTTGATGTCGAGGCCGTATTCCACGAAGTACTCCGCGGGATTGCTCACGCAGACAACGGGCCCGACCTGGATGGCCTGCACTTCAACTTCCACAGAAGGATGTTTCTGGATGAGGGCATCGAGCATCAGGATCTCCTTCGCAAAGGTGATCTCGGTGGCGCTGTATTTCTTGGGATCGCCTTGCACGATCTCGAGGCTTTGCTTCACGCGTTCGGGAGAAGGGAGGCGGCGCGGGATGTTCCAGACCTTGGCTTTGAAATCCACCGGGGCATTGGTGCCCGGGGTCATGCTGAGGAGCACCTTCACGGCTTCGGCACCGACGCGACCTCCGACAAGGCGGGACCATTGCTCGGCACCGGGCCGGGCATAGGGGCTGAGGTTATCGACCTGTGTCACATCGCCACTGGCGCCTTGGAGGAAGACGACGACGACTTCCGGACCGAACATGCCGCGGATGGCGTGCTCCAGATACTGGATCCAGCTCGCGGAGATGCCGCCGGGACTGGTGGTGGCGTGGCAGGAATAATTCACGACGCAACCGATGAGCTTACCCTCCTTGTTCCACGTGCCGATGACGCCGACTTGCGGATCGGTAGGTGCGGCGTAACCGATGATGTCGGGATTGCCCGCGCCGGGGTGGCTGTAGCTGAGGCCGTTCTTCATGCGGAGGCGGCGGTTGAAGGCGACCTTGTCCTCGATGCCGGAGCCGAAGCCGGTGGCGGCTTCCGCGCGGCGGTTGTTCGCGAGGACGACGGCGGCGACGATCTGGTCCTCGACGTATTTCAGGAACTTGGGATCGGCACAGGAGGATTGCTCGTAGGCTAGCTTCTTCACGAGGTCGGAGGCGTGGTCGAATTCACCGGGCTGCACCATGCCGACGGGACCGGAGCTGTGCGAATGCGAAGCACCGACCATGACGGCCTCCGGGGCGATGCCGCAGAGGGTCTGGATGCGCTGGCGGGCGCGCAGGACGAGATCGCGCGGGATCATGAGCGTGTCCGTGCCGACGAGAGCGATGCGTTTCTGGCCGTCATCGAAGACGACCGCACGGACCTTGCAGGGGTCGTGGAAGGTGCGGTGGAAGGACTTGCCGTAACCGCCGGGTTGTTCCATGCCGATCGCGGGGGTGATGTCTGTTTCGCAGTAGCCGGCCTTCAAGGGGGGCGGCTTGGGGGCGGGATCGGCGGCACCGAGGCGGAAGGCCAGCATGAGCGCGAGGAGGCAGAAGAGGTGGCGGGCTTTCATAAGTTCTTATTAATGACGATGAACCGGCCCGGCAACTTCGAATAATATACTGACCGGGCGGTAAGCAGAAATGTGAAACTGGCGATTGCGGAAAATGACTGAAGGGTGAACATTGGCTTGTAGGGCGGGTTCAAATGGTTATCCTATTGGCCCTTCACAAGAAGCATGAGTTCAGCAGTGTCAATGAGTCCGGCGACGGGCGGGACTTCGTCCCTGAAGATGGTGCCGTGCGGCAAGTGCGGCAAGAGCATCTTCATCCCCAGCACTTTGGCTCCGCTCTCCACGACTCCCTGCCCCAAGTGCGGCCATCCGGTGATGCTGCCCTTGAAGCTGCGGCAGTTCGAGCTGCGCGCGGTGATCGCCTCCGGCGGCATGGGCACGGTCTATCGTTCCTACGATACGTCGTTGGAGCGGGAGGTGGCCGTGAAGCTGATGCGGCGCGAGTTCACCAGTGACACCGCGCTGGTTGAGAGCTTCGCCCGGGAAGCCAAGGCCTGTGCGGGCCTGAACCACACGAACATCATTCACATCTACGCCTTCGACGAATGGGACGGCGAGAAATACATCGTCATGGAGCTGGCGGATTGCGGCAGCCTGGATGATCGCATCGAGAAGGAAGGCGCGGTGCCGGAACTCGACGTGCTGGATGTGGGCATCAAGGTGGCGGGCGCGTTGAAGGCGGCGAGCAACCACAACCTCCTGCACCTCGACATCAAGCCGGGCAACATCCTCTACAACGCGGAGAAGGAACCCAAGCTGGTGGACTTCGGCCTCGCCCGCAAGGCGGACGCCGAGCAGGCGGATGAAGAGGGCGGTGTGCTGGGCACGCCCTATTACATCGCCCCGGAACGAGTTTCCCAGACCGGCGAAAGCTATCTCTCCGACATGTACAGCCTGGCAGCCACGCTGTATCATGCGTTGACGGGCAAGGTGCCGTTCGAGGCGCCGGACATCCAGGAGGCGGCTTTCGCCCATGTGAACAATCCGCTGACGCCCCCGAACCAGTTGAATGGGGCCATCACCGCGCCGACGAATGAAGCGATCTGTGTGGCCATGGCCAAGGATCCGGCCCAACGCTACCAGACGTATGATGAGTTCATCATGGCGCTGGAAGCTGCCCGCAGCCAGGTGTTGGTCAAGATGTTCCGGTCGGAGTGAGTCAGAAATTTTTTTAAAGACAAAAAAGGCCGCCTGTCTCCAGGCGGCCTTTGTGTTTCAAAACTTCGCTTACACCTCGAACCACTTCGGATCAAAGGTGATCTTCTGGTTCTTGTTCACCGCCTCGTTCGCCTTGATGGCCGTGACGGTGGCTTCGAAGCCTTCCTTCCAGCCGGCGTGCGGGGCCTTCTTCTCATTGATGTTCGCGATGAACGCCTCCAACGCGTAATAGGCCGGTGAATCGCCATCCGCCGCCGCTTCCGCCGGCTTCAAGCCTTGCGCGATGAGTTGCGTGGCATTCGCCACCAGCGCGATGCCCGCCTCGCCCGTCGCCGGGAAGGTGTCCTTCTTCGCATACACCTCCCAGCCCAGCAGCGGGGAATCGGCTTCCTTGAACATCCACGCGCGGTTCTCGCGGATCATGATCGCCGCATCCGTGCCGGAGAAGACATCGTAGTTGCCCTCGTAAGAATTGGTCAGCGTGGCGTCATAGATCATTCGCGCGCCGCCGGGATACTCCACCACGACTTGTGCCGTGTCTGCCACATTGCGCCCGTCTTTCCAGTGCAAGATGGAGCCGAAGCCCGTGACAGCCACGGGATTCGCACGCATGAACCAGGAGGCGACGTCGATGGAATGAATGCCGATCTCGCCCACCAGACCGGGCGAGGTATCCTGCCGCAAGCGCCAGTTCAACTCCTTCTCGCGCTCCGGGCTGGGTGAAGTGCGACGCCAGCTCTCCTTCTTGTGATACTGCGAACGCGCCACCGTGATGGCTCCCGCCGCACCCGTGCGGACGAAATCCACCACGTGGTGATGCTGCGGATTATCACGATACTGCAAGCCCACCTGGAAGATCTGCTTGCTGTCACGGGCCGCTTTCGCGATGGCGCGGGCATCCTCGATGGTGTGCGCCAGCGGTGCTTCGCAATAGACATGCTTGCCTGCCTGCAACGCGGCGAGGACGATCTCTTTGTGCTGGTGCGACGGCGTGGCGACGATGACCGCCTCCACGTCCTTGCTCTCCAGCAGCTTCCGGTAATCCTCGAACGGCACCGCGTTCGGGGCCGCGCTCTTGGCCCGGCGCAGGGAGGCACCATACGTCTCCGCCACACCGGTGATCGGGGCATTCGGCAGACGGGAGAGATGGCCGAGCATGTCACGGCCCCACGCTCCGAGCCCGATGACCCCACACTTCACGGGCGGGCCCACTTTCTTTTCGGGCTTGGGTGCGGCGGGTTTCGTCGCGGCGTCTTGGGCGGTGATCTCCACGCCGCCCAGCATCATCATGAGGGTGGCGAACGAGCCGCCCTTCAGGAAACTGCGGCGGTTCAGATCGGCTTGTGCTTCAGTCGGATTCATTCTGTGACTAAGTTAGCGTGCGCTGGCTGGCTGGCAACCCTGCGCGACAGCAATTCACTTAAAATTTGATCGGTTGCGGCTGGGCATCGCCCGGCGCGAGCTTCAGTGCCCAGAGGATGCCGCCGAGGATGTGCTGCTGGTATTGCTGCGCGATTTCCGTCGAGTTCTTGCGATTCTTCTCTTCCGTATCCCACATATCCTCGCGATGACCGAGCGAGGTGTAGAAGACGCGCCCTTGGCCGAACGCCTTGCACCACGCGATGGGATAGTCCCCCAGCTTGGTCTTGTCGTTCGGATGCCGGTCGAGCCCGAGCAGACCGCGGACCTTCGTGCGCTCGAAGCTCTTCATGATGTAGATCTCGTCAAACACCGTCCATGACGCCGGCAGGTGCTTGCACGCGGCGTGCGCGGGATCCTGGTTCAGGCAATCCACCTGCACTTGTGGGCCGTGCGTCTGGAACTCGCCACCGATCATGTCGATGAACGGGCGGAAACCATGAAACGTATCCGTGGCGCTGTGCATGCCCATGAAAGCCTTGCCGCTGCTCACCCAGTCGATGAACCCTTGCTTGTCCGGCAACGGCAGATCGCCCGTGGTGTTGGCGAAGATCACGCCATCATAGTTCTTCAGGTTCGCCGGGCTGAGCTTCAGCAACTCCTTCTCCACAGACTTCATCCAAACTGCGTTTTCTTCCTTAAACTTTTTATCCGCCTCCTGGAATTTCGTCATCGCTTCCACGAACTTCGGATCCTTGTCCCCTTCCGGTCCGGCCTTGGGACGTTGCGGCGCCTTCGGCTGGTTGGGTGGTTGCTGGACGAAATCCACCGTAAATTGCCCGCTCTCTTTGGCCAGCTTGGCGAGGGTTTTCTCCGCCGTGGCGATGGAACTGTGACGGAAGCCGGTCGTGATGGTCACCACGAGCAGTTTCTTGGGCTTGTCTGCGGCAAGCACAGGGAGGGTGCAGAGGGTGGCCAGCGCGAGCGCGAGGCCACGGGTAAAAGCGCGACGGGTCAGGTTCTTCATAATCAGTTCCAGGGCAGTCAGCCCTGAGATTGTCTCTGGGGCATTAGACTGGCGCAACTGGGTAGGAATTCATTTAACCCAACGGCCGGAAGAAGCAAGCCATGTGAATGTATGGGAGACGGCTTGTATGGGAGACGGCTCCCGTCGGCCGCTGCAGGGTCAAAGCCCCACGCCCACAAGCACTACTTCCGCATCTCCGCCGTCCGTACGATCTGTCGCAACCGTTCCCCGATCTTCTGCGCGATCTCGATGAGTTCCTCTGCTTCACGCGGTTCAAAATGGGCGCGGCAGCTTATCGCCCATTGGGCGAGCCATTGGTCGAAATGCTCCTGGCGCAGGCGCAAGGGCACATGTCGCGCCGCCATGCCTCCGCGATAGATGGAGGGGCCACCGGTCTGCATCGCCCAGAATTCTTTCACGGTAAAGATGTGAGATGGCCAGTCGTCCACATGCTGCGCGAAGATGGGACCCAGATCCGGATGTTCCGCCAGGCTGGCGTAAAAATTTCTCAGCAAAAGATCCAACTTCGCGCTTCCCCCGAGGCGTTCATAGAGCGATGATTCAGCCATAACATCGGCAAGATAACCCGGGCAGGGCCGTTTGGGGAATATTTTCCCGGCGTGGGGTCTCTCACTTCTGTCTGAAAATGGGGCTGCAGGCCAGCGGATCTGGCGTTGGACAGACAATCCTTGCCGTCACGGAAAATTAACGGTTGGCCGTTTGCATTCGGAACAATTGGGCCTACGTTCACAATCTGGAATCAAATCAACATATCAACGAGCATGAATAATCTAAGCTTTCCTCCGTTCAGCCTCACTCGTTTGCTGAACACGGTGTTTGAACCTTCCGGCGGCCAGCGCGTCGCCATTCTCATCGATCTGGTCGATCCCAAGCAGGTCAAAGGTTTCGCTTTTCTCAACGACCCCAAGCTGACCATCCAGCGCCATGCACATGATGTTTTCTATCAAGGCTTGAAGAACGGCGGGCTGGCGGAACTGAAGCTCACCGGCGGCGACCTTTTCGCCTACCAGCTCACCGGCGGCAGCAACCTGGACCTGCCGGATGTGGCCTACACACCGGATGGTCGTGAAGTTAAGTTCGAGCAGGACATCTATCCGAAGTACGACATCATTCTCTGCATCTCCACTTACTCGGCAACGGCTCCGCTCACGGCCTTTGCGAAGCAATACGGTTTCCGCGGGGCGACGATGCACGGCATGAACGAGATCATTTTGAGCAGCGGCCTCGCGGTGGATTACAACGAAGTCTCGCGCCAGGCCGAGAAACTCCGCCTCGCCATGACCAGGGCGGACAAGTTCGAGCTCGATTACACGGTGGCTGGCAAGACATATACCCTGACGTTACTGACCGAAAAACAAGAGGCGCAAAAGAGCCACGGCCTCTGTCGCGGTACGAAGCCCGATGTCGCCAACCTCCCGGCCGGTGAAGTGTATTTCGTGCCGCACGGAGCCGAGGGGCAATTCCCCATGCGCTATGAGAACGGCACCATCGGCCTCATGCATGTGAGCGGTGGCCGCATCCAAAAGGCCACACTCCTGCAAGGCGACCAGGCCACCGTGGACGCCCACAACGCCAAGCTCGTGAGCGATCCGGTGACGGGTGAGATCGGTGAACTCGGTTTTGGCACGCAGGTGTTGCCGGTCTCTGGCCGCGATATCCAGGATGAGAAAGTGCTCGGCACCGTGCATGTAGCTACCGGTCGCAGCGATCATCTGGGCGGCAGCCTGACACCGGACAAGTTCGCGAACCACAAGAACGCCACGCACGACGACATCCTCTTCGCCCCGCACAAGACGCCGGAGATCAATGTACCGCAGGTGCGCATGTTCCGCGACGGCCAGACCACGGTGGTGCTGGAGAGTTACATGCCCGCAGAATATTTGCGGCAGGCGCTGGCCGCCTGAGGTATAGTCAGTCCGTGACCTCCAATTTCTACGAGAGCGACCGCGCGGTCTCCGAGTATTTGCTGTTCCATTATGGCACAGCGGAAGAAATCCTGCCCTATCCCAACGGTCCACGGGATGCGCTCTTCTACCCGGTCCGCTGCGTGGTGAATTGTCTGGATGCGGCCACGCTGCCGGCCAATGCCCGGGCGCTGGACCTGGGCTGTGCCGTGGGGCGCTCTTCGTTTGAACTCGCGCGGCATTGCACGGAAGTCATCGGCATTGATTATTCGCAACGCTTCGTGGATGTCGCCATGCGACTGCGTGACCAAGGCGGCATCAATTACGTTTACGTGGAAGAAGGCGATATCACGCGCAATTCCGTCGCCGTGGTGCCGACCACGATTGATCGCCGCCGGGTGCGTTTTGAACAAGGCGATGCCCAGGAGTTGCGCGACCATCTTGGCGACTTTGATGTCGTCTTCGCAGCCAATCTTATTGACCGGCTGCCCGATCCCGTGCGTTTTTTGCGGCGCTTGTCCGGCCTGGTGAAACCCGGGGGCCAGCTCATCCTGACCTCGCCCTACACCTGGCTGGAAGAATACACGCCGCGCGCCAACTGGCTCGGGGGCAAGGTGGCAGCAGGCCGACCGCGCAAGACCCTGGACGGTTTGAAGACCGAACTTGGCAAGGACTTCGACCTCCAGCGCACGCTCGATCTGCCCTTTCTCATCCGCGAACACGTGCGCAAGTTCCAATGGAGCGTGGCGCAGGCCAGTGTCTGGAAGCGAAAGTGACCCGCGCCCCATCAGGCTCCTTGCCGAACCTCGCTTGCATTGCTTAACTCCGCGCGTTGCGTTCGCTGACCGCCATTTTGGAAAGCACCGGGCCGTGGGCTCCTTGGGCCTTTTTCGGCCTCTTCATCATGGCCTCCCTCCTGATGGTCTGGCGGCTGGAGGCCATGACCCGCAACGGCCTCGGCGGCACCGTCCTTGGCACCCTGGTCATGCCGTATTGCTCGGGCATCGGCAACCTGATGTTCGCCATCCTGCTGGCGCGGGACAAGGGAGATGGCGCAGAAGTGGTGGTGAATTGCGTGGTCAATAACGCCACGAATCTCACCCTGCTCATCGGCATCCCGACGATGATCTTCGGGATGAACATCGCGAGCGGCGGTCAAGCGCCCAAGAAATCCAAAGGCGACAAAAAGGGAAAAGCGGACAAGCAAGGCAAGGGCGAGGTGGAGAAGAAAGTGAACCGCCTCTCCCTGATGCTGACTCTGGTCGCCGTGCTGTTCTTCACGGGCGTGGTCTGGGCGCTGGCCCGGGATGGCAGGCTGGATTTCAGCGACGGGCTGGTGATGGTAGGGGTGTTCCTCTTCTGGCAATGCTTCCATGTCTATGACGTGCTGAAGGCGAACGTGCAGCAGAACAAGGCGCTGCGCTGGCTCATGTTCTTCGACTTCGCCCTCCTCATCGTCGGCGGCTACGGCATCTACCTGAGCACAGACTGGCTGATGAACTGGGGCAAGGCCCAGGACTACGCATTTCTAAAAGAAGAGAATGGCATGGGCTGGATCAGCGGTTTCCTGATGGTGCTGCCAAATGCGATGCTCGCGCTGTACTACTCCTGGCGCGGCAAGCCGGATGTGACGTATGCCTCACAGGTGGGTGATGGGCACATCTGCATCCCGCTGTGCATCGGCATCTTCGCCCTGTTCCATCCCATCGAAGTGCCGAAGACATTCGAACTGGGCGTGCAGATCATCGCCGGGGCCACCATGGTGCATCTGGTGTTTATGACTCTGCTGGGGCGGTTGCCGCGGTTTGTCGGAGTACTGCTGGTCGGGGCTTACGCTTTCTTTCTGTTCCGTGGACTTATGGGTTGATTGCAGACTTGTGGCGCGAGCAGGGGATTGATTACGTTGCCGCGCATCACCCATGACCTGGCTGCAGAATTACGACCCGTTTGGCAACACCCTGCTGTCCACCCTCGTCGCCGCCATCCCCATCGTGGTGTTGCTCGGGGCCATCGGCTGGCTCCACGTGCGGATCCATTTCGCCGCTGTGCTCGGGTTGGTTTCCGCCTTGGTGATCGCCATCGCCGTTTATCGCATGCCGGTCTCGGCGGCGATGGCCACGACGGCTTATGGGGCTGCGTTCGGATTATTTCCCATCGGCTGGATCATCCTGAACGTCATCTTCCTCTATCAGCTTACGGTGAAGAAGGGGCTCTTCGCCGTCTTGCGCGACAGCCTGGCGCAGGTGGCACCGGACCCGCGTATCCAACTTATCCTCATCGCGTTTTCCTTCGGCGCATTCATTGAAGGTGTGGCAGGCTTCGGCACACCCGTGGCCATCACGGGAGCGATCCTGATCCAACTGGGGTTTCGTCCGCTACATGCTTCCGGGCTGGCACTCATCGCGAACACCGCGCCCGTCGCCTTTGGTTCGTTGGGCATTCCCATCACGACACTGGAACAAGTCGCCGGACTGGATGCCTTGCTCGTCTCGAAGATGGTCGGGCGGCAATTGCCGTTCTTCTCCGTCATCATCCCGTTCTGGGTGGTGGGCGCGTTTGCCGGGTGGCGGGGCATGTGGGCGGTGTGGCCAGCCGCACTCACGGCGGGTCTGGCTTTTGCCATTCCGCAATTCCTGGTCTCCAACTATCACGGCCCATGGCTGGTCGATACGATTTCTGGCGCGTGCTCCATCGGTGCCTTGATCTTGCTGCTGCGCTTCTGGCGGCCCAAAGAGCTCTGGCCGCTGCCCAAAGTAGATACGACATCCACTGATGCTCCCAAACCGGAACCGGCCAAGGCTGAAGCACCGGCGCAACCGTTGACCCGGAGCAGCGTCATGCAAGCCTGGATGCCGTGGGCCATCCTCACCGGATGCATCCTGTTCTGGGGCATGCCGCAGTTCAAGAATGCCTTGGACAAAGTGGCCGCCCCGAAGTTCGCTGTGCCCGGCTTGCATAACATGGTTCAGCGCGTCGAACCCGTGGCTCCGCCCAAAGCGGCGCCCGAGAAGGCGGAGTTCCGGATGAACATCCTTTCCGCCACGGGCACCGGTATCTTGGTGGCTTCCCTTATCGCGGGACTGACCATGGGTTTCCGTGTGCGTGAACTTATCCGCACTTACGGCCAGACCATTTGGCACATACGTTATTCCTTGATGACCATCGCTGCCATGCTGGCCTTGGGCAATGTGACCAAGTATTCCGGCACGGATGCGACGTTGGGACTGGCGCTCGCGCAGACCGGCACGTTTTATCCCTTCTTCGGCACCATGCTGGGATGGTTGGGAGTGGCGTTGACTGGCTCAGACACTGCCTCCAATGTGCTTTTTGGCAGCTTGCAAAAGATCACGGCAGAACAGACGGGCATCAGCCCCATCCTGATGGGGGCGGCGAACAGTTCCGGTGGCGTGATGGGCAAGATGGTGGATGCCCAGAGCATCGTGGTGGCGAGCACGGCGACGAATTGGTATGGCCATGAGGGGTCCATCCTGCGGTTCGTGTTCTGGCACAGTATCATTCTGGCGGCGATGATGGGGGTGCTGGTCTATTTGCAGGCGTATATCGTGCCTTTCACGTATATGGTGGTGCATGCGCCCGTGCCAATCGGGCCTTGATCGTTTGTGAACGAGGAGAAGAAAGCGCGAGGGCGAAAGTGGCTGCCAGTCCTCATCGCAGGACTGGTGGTGGTGCTCATCTATTTCTTCTGGCCGGAAGAAAGAGGGCGGGCTTTCCGGCGTGCGGTTTTTGCCGGCGACCTGTCCAAAGTAAATCGGTGGGCGGAGCAATGGCCCACACTCGTGAACGCGACCAACTCGACACCGCAGAAAGTAAAAGCGCAACCACTGACGGGTGGCCGCCCAGCGAGCTGGATGGACCGGCTGGTGGTGGAAATCTTTGAAGAGATGACGCAGATCCGGCTCAGGCAAAGCAACCGGGGCGGCCATCCGCCGGACCCTTTTGAGATGGCTGAGGATGCCGGTCTGCCGCCGTTGCATATCGCGCTGCTCCGGGAAGATCAGGAGATGATCCAGCTGCTGGTGGACATGGGGGCGGATGTGCAGGCCGTCTCCGCCAGCGGGATGACAGCCCTGCATTTTGCCACGTTGAGGAGTCATAGCGTGGAGACGATCAGACTGTTGCTGGCCAAAGGGGCCGTGGTCGATGTGACCAATATGCATGCGTTGACACCGCTGTATTTCAGTGTCCTGAACGGAAACGAGCAGGGAGTTCGGATGCTGCTGGAAGCGGGGGCCAATCCCCATGTCGTGAGCCGTGATGGCGGGAGCCTGCTGCATGTGGCCGCAACTCGCGTCAACACGCGCATCATACCGTTACTCTTGAAGCAGGGGGTCAATGTGGCGCATACGAATATGAGCGGGCAGACAGCGTTAGAAGTGGCGCGACAGCGCAAGGCCACCAATGCTGTCCGTTTGCTTTCGACGATGGAAGGTAACCTGCCATGACGGCCCAACCGCAACGATCCTCCAGGCGGGTTTACTTGCTGGTGTCGCTATTGATCGTGAGTGCCTGGCTGGTTTACCGCCTGTGGCCGCGTGATCTGGGCAAAGAGTTCCGCCGGGCGGTCTATCAGCGCGACCAGGTCAAAGTGGAACGGATGCTGGCGGCTCATCCGGAACTGGTAAAACTGGCGAATACCCCGCCTTTGACGCCGAAAATGATGCCCCAGCAATCCCGGGCACCGACCATGAACTTCATGGAAGAGTTCACCGTTTTTCTCTGGGACAAGGTCGTGATGAAGCCGGTCGTGGACGATGAGAAAGAGGAAGAATTCCAACAGATAGAAGAAGAGTGCCTGCCACCTTTGCTGATCGCGCTGGCGGTGGAAGATCTGGGCATGAGCCGGTTGTTGTTGCAGCAAGGGGCAGATATCAAGCAAACCTCAAGAAATGGCATGCACGCCATCTATATGGTCGCCCGCAGCACACCGGATTTTGCCAGATTACTGCTTGAGAATGGGGCGGATGTCAGGGCCTCGAATTACTACAGTCATACGCCTTTGCACTTTGCCGTCCATAATCCGCATGTGGAAACGGTGGAGCTTTTACTCAAGGCCGGAGCCGATCCCAATGCCCGGAATCGGGCTGGAAACACCCCGTTTCACAACGCCATCTACGCCCGGGACACGAATATATGGCTGCGGCTGCTCCACTACGGGGCTAGGCTGGATATCACCAACCGGATGGGACGAACACCGGTGGAATACGCCCGGGAACACCACCTGACCAATGCCATCGAGTTCTTTTCCGCCCGGCAACCCGGCCCGGCGGCCCCACCTTAGCTAAAAAATAGGGTTTTCTTTTGGGCGGAGCCGCCTAGACTCCCACCCTGTTTGTTTTTCCGGCTGGACCGGGTGAACTTGAACTGGACTTAACTTATGCCACTGACACACACAACGGACCTGTTCGCCAAGGCGCTCAAGGGCAAGTATGCCCTCGGTGCCTTTAACGTGAACAACATGGAACTGCTCCAGGCCATCATCGAGGCCTGCGAAGAGGAAAAAGCACCCGTCATGCTCCAGATCTCCAAGGGCGCGCGCCACTACGCGAACCCCGTGTATCTGAAGAAGCTCATCGAGGCTGCCGTCAGCGTCTCCACCATCCCCATCGCCGTCCATCTGGACCACGGTGACACGTTCGAGCTCTGCAAAGAGTGCATCGACGAAGGGTTCACCAGCGTGATGATTGATGCCTCCCACGAATGCTTCGAGAAGAACGTCGAGATCACCCGCAAGGTCGTGGAATACGCGCACAAGCATAACTGCGTGGTGGAATCCGAGCTGGGCCACCTCGTCGGCGCGCAATTCGACGACGGTGAAGAAGGCGGTGCGCATTCGGCCAGCGGCCACTATACCGTGCCCGATGAAGCCGTGAAGTTCGTGAAGGAATCCGGCTGCGATTCCCTCGCCGTCGCCATCGGCAACAGCCACGGTGCCTACAAGTTCAAGGGCACCCAGCATCTGGACCTCGAGCGCCTCAAGCTCATCAAGAAGGCCCTCATGGACGCCGGCATGGGTGATTACCCGCTGGTGTTGCACGGAGCTTCCAGTGTGCCGAAGCACCTGGCCGACGAGATCAACAAGTATGGTGGCGCGATGGGCACGGACACCGCTGGTGTGCCGGAAGCCGACATCGAGATCGCCCGCCGCACGGGTTGCACGAAGGTGAACATCGACACCGACCTCCGCATGGCCATGACGGCCGGCATCCGCAAGGTGCTCTGGGAGAAACCGAAAGAATTCGATCCGCGCAAGTACCTCTCGCCGGCCCGTGACATGGTGAAGGAACTCGTGCGCCACAAGATCAAGAACGTGCTGTGCTGCGCCGGCCACGCTTTTGACTAAGCAATCAGATCATTTAACGAAGCGAAAGGGCGGACGAAAGTCCGCCCTTTTTTGTTTTACAATGGAGCTGCGGGACTGTGTCCACCCAGAGGCTTGTCCGGTAAAAGCATGCTGAGAAGTTTTCCCATCACGCCAGCAGCGTGATCAGACTCTCCCGCGCCGCACTGAGCCCTTTATACTCGATCATCGCATCCGGCATGGTGCGAAGGGCACGGGATAGACCTTGCTTTGCAATGGGATGCTTGACCACTTCACGCAAGGGATGCGTGGTCAGGCGGATGCCGAAGAGCACGCCGTTATTATCCGGCAAGCCCACCAGCGCTTGATCCTCGATGCGCAGCCAAACTTCATCGAGTGTCAACGGCCCGCGCAAGCGCGGCAGGCCGCGTGATGGGTGCATGTTGCGCTCACCGACGGCCGCCAGACCCCAATTCGCCCGCAGCCACGCAATGTCCGGGCGCAGCTTGTTCAGGAAGGTGCTGATGGAACGGCCCATTGAGCTGTTCAAACCCGGCACCGGTTCGTGGATGAAACTGATCGGCTGCCCCATCTTCTCCGCCAGATTCCACGACGAGGGAAAACACACGCACCCGCCCACCAGTTTGGGCTGCTCCTGTCCTTCGACTTTGAGCAGCAGGAAATCTGTTTCCCAATTGCGGCCTAATGCGAGCAGGTCATCCCAGCCCGAGGCTGGCGCATTGCTTTGCGGCGGCAGGAACTCGGGGAGCGTCTGCCATTTCTGCGCCAAGGTGCGCGCTTCGGAGAGCAGCGGGATACCAGCATCGAAAATCGCCGCGTAATGCTCCGCACCATCCGCCAGCCATTGACGCCGTTCGGCGATCGCCTCGGAGTATTCGGCCGTAGGCGAGAAAAACTTGGCCGGGTCACCCTGTCGCAAACCCATGGAGAAACGGTAATCCTGGTCGGGAAAAAGTTCCGACCAGTCGCGTTCGGGATGGACGCCTTCGTTCAAGCAGCGGGCGGTTGCGGTTCGCTCGCCGGATTGGCCGTGGCGATGTCGGTGTCATTCGCCTCAGCCACACGCTTCAGATAGTCATACGCGAAGAGGCCGGAGCCGTGGCCATCCGCCCAATGCGGTTGCAAGGCGTAGCCGCCGACGTAAGCAAGCCGGACGAGTTGGAAAGACTTGGCCGAGTAGGGTTTAGCAGGGTTTTTATAGACGTTCCCAAAGATGTCCTTCTCTCCATTGCAGCCGGCACAGGGGCACAGGCGGCGCAGCTTCTCCAGCTTGATGAAGCTCTCGCTCTGGTCATCCCATTTGATGGCCAGTTCATCCCCGATCTGCTGTATGTCCAACGGTCGCATGCAGGAAACGTAAACTGTGCGGGGAGGAATGTCGAAAGGGGAATGGTTGCAGGCGTAATCTGTGTTTCGTGATGCGTAACTGTGAGGAAAGCTAAAATACACGAGTTAGCTATGACTAACTTTAATAGTTGACACTAATCAAATCCTTAAATATAGGTATGCCTAACATTGAGATGGATCATTATCGAAAGCTGATTATGAAATTGAAATTACGGACTTGGTTGACGGGGATGGGCGCGGTTTGCACGGCCTGGCTGCTCAGCAGCGGACAGGTGCAGGCGGCGGAGAAAAAGCTGCGGGTGGTCACCACTGTCACGATGGTGGCAGACCTGGTAAAACAGGTGGGGGGTGACCGTGTGGAAGTACAGGAACTGATGGGACCAGGCGTGGACCCGCACTTATACAAGGCCACGGCGGCAGACGTAACCAAACTGCAAAAGGCGGATGTCATCTTCTACAACGGCCTCATGCTGGAGGGGAAGATGCAGGAGCTCTTCGACAAGATGAGCCGCTCCCGCAAGCACATCTACGCGACTTCGGCTGACATCCCGAAGAACCAGTTGCTCCAGCCCGCTGAGTTCGAGGGGCACTATGATCCGCACGTCTGGTTCGAAGTTCCGCTCTGGGAGCAATGTGCCGCGACCGTGACGAAAGGTCTCATCGCCGCCGATCCCGCCGGGAAGAGCAATTACGAGAAGCGCAGCAATGAAGTGCGCAAGAAGCTGCAGGAGTTGCATCAATGGGCAGTGAAGAAGGCGAATGAGCTGCCGGCGGAGAAGCGCATCCTCATCACGAGCCATGATGCGTACAACTACTTCGGGCGCGCGTATGGCTTCAAGGTGGTGGGGCTGCAAGGCATCTCCACGGTGTCCGAGGCCGGTCTGGCGGACATGGTGAAGCTGGTGGATTTCATCAAGCAGAACAAGGTGAAGGCCATCTTCGTGGAATCCAGCGTACCGCCAAATGCCATCCAGCGCATCAGCAAGGATTCCGGTGCGAAGATCGGCGGCGAGCTTTTCTCTGACGCGATGGGCACGCCCGGCCAGATCGAGCATGGCTATGACCTCGGCACGTACGAGGGCATGATCAAGCACAACCTCACGACCATCGTGGAAGCGCTGAAGTAACGATACGTCACAGCAACAAAATGCAACCAGCGCGGTCATATGTTCTCCTTCTCCCTCAGGGAGAAGGCCGGGATGAGGGGGAGGGAACATACTTGAGCAATCAACGCGTAAATTAATCTGATAACTCACTTTCCCCTCACCCCTGCCCTCTCCCTTGGGGAGAGGGGGACGCGCCGGCCACCATTCTTGAATCCGAACACTCATCAGCACATGTACATGTCATCCATCTTGAATATACAGACAGTCGCACTCGGTCTCGTCTGCCTGACCACCATCACAGCCTCGGCGGCTGAGCCCGCTCCTGCAGACAAGTCGCAGTATCATCTCTTCAACGCCACGCCGAGTAATCTCCTGCGCGAGATGTCCACGGACCGGCCGGACCTGACGGAGAGCCCGTACACCGTGGATGCCGGACGCTTTCAGTTCGAGACCGATCTCTGGAACTACAGCTATGACCGGCATAACACCGGTCGTGCGGATACGAAAGACGAGGCGCACAGCTTCGCCACCATCAATGCGAAGGCGGGTTTGTTGCACAATCTGGACATCCATTTCGTCATCCCCATCTACAATCGCGTGCGTTCGCACGATTACGCGGCGGGCACAGTCACACGCGACCAGGGCTTTGGCGATCTGACGGTACGTATGAAGTACAACCTGTGGGGCAATGATGAAGGCAAGACGGCCTTCGCCGTGATGCCCTTTGTGAAATTCCCCACGGCGGCGACCAGCTTGGGCAACAATTCGGTGGAGGGCGGTTTGATCTTGCCCTTCGGCATGGAATTGCCAGGCGGCTGGAGCATGGGCGCGATGCTGGAGTTCGACATCCTGCGCGACAGCGTGGGCAATGGCCAGCATCTGGACATCATCCAGACGATCACGTTCGGGCATAGCATCGTGGGTGAACTGGCCGGTTATGTGGAATTCTTCAGCGCCAGCAGCACGGAATCGCCCACGCCGTGGATGGCCACGGTGAACGGTGGTTTGACCTATGGGCTGACTGAGGATATCCAGTTGGATGCCGGTGTGAACTTTGGCGTCACCCGATCCGCGCCGGATATCAACCCCTTTGTGGGCATCTCCTGGCGTTTCTGATGATGAATACGAACAGCCCAACTCCAACCAACGGTGAACCTGCACCGCTGGAAGTGCATGACCTCACCGTGGCTTATCAAAAGAAACCCGTGCTCTGGGGTGTGGATGTCACGGTGCCGAAGGGCAATCTCGTAGGCATCGTGGGACCGAACGGCGCGGGAAAATCCACGCTCATCAAGGCGGCGATGGGCCTGCTGCCCATCAGCAGTGGCTGGGTGAAGGTCTTCGGCACCCCGCTCAAGGAAAACTTCCGCCGCGTGGGCTATGTGCCTCAGCGCGAATCGGTGGACTGGGATTTCCCGGTGAACGTCATGGACCTCGTCCTGATGGGCCGCTACGGGCATCTCGGTGTCTTGCAACGTCCCACCAAGCACGACCACGACGTGGCGAAGGAGTGCCTGGACAAGGTGAAGATGCTGCCCTACGCGAACCGCCAGATCGCCAATCTCAGTGGTGGTCAACAGCAACGCGTGTTCCTCGCCCGTGCCCTCGCACAAGAAGCGGACCTGTATTTCATGGATGAACCGTTCGCCGGTGTGGATGCGGCGACGGAGGCAGCCATCATCGAGCTGCTGCATGAATTAAAGGCCAAGGGCAAGACACTGCTGGTGGTGCATCATGATCTGCCGACCGCGCGCAATTACTTCGACATGCTGCTGCTCCTCAACATGCGTGTCGTGGCCTTTGGCCCGACGGAGGAAGTGTTTACCTACGAGCTGCTCCAGAAGACGTATGGCGGACGGTTGACGATTCTATCCGAGGTGGCCGACGCCGTTCGGCAAAAGACGTAGCCGGGAAGTGGATAGTGGATGGTAGATTGTAGATGGTGGTGATTTACGTTCGGAAATCGCAAAATATGCCAGAGCTTGCCAGATCATTTCGAGAGCTTCGCGTGTATAAGATGTCGCGAGAAGCTGTGTCTCGAATTTTCGAGATCACTGGCCGCTTTCCTCGTGAAGAAAAGTATTCTTTGACGGATCAAATCCGCCGGTCATCACGCGCCACGAAAAACCTCATCCCGGAAGCATGGGCCAGAAGACGTTATCCTGCAGCGTTCGTGAGCAAACTGACGGAATCTTTGGGCGAAGCGATGGAAACCCAAGGCTGGCTGGATGATGCACTAGATGCCGGTTATATCACGCAAACCGAGCACAAAGAGTTGGATGCAAAATTCCAAGCCATCGGCGGCATGTTAAATACCATGATAAACGGTGCCGAAGATTTTGTTCCACCCGCAATCCGGGCAAAACGTCGCGAAGGTTCGTAAAAACGTCCGATGCGAAACCACCATCTACGATCCACCATCCACCATCTACGCTATGCGCTCATAGCGTTAGGACTGCTGTGGTTTGGTATGGACGCACAGGCGGCGAAGATCGGCGATCTCTCCGAGACTACGGTGATGGAACAAGCGGTGCGGTTCTTCACTTTCAAGGATCCGGCGGTGCGTTATGCGTTGCTGGGCTCCATTCTGCTCGGCGTCTCGTGCGGAGTGATGGGCAGTTTCATTGTCGTGCGCAAGCTGGCTTTGGTCGGCGATGCGCTGTCCCATGCGGTGTTGCCGGGCGTGGCGCTGGGTTTCTTGTGGAACACGACGAAGGATCCGGTGGCAATCTTTGTGGGAGCGACGCTGGCGGGCTTGCTGGGAACGGCGGTCGTCGGAGCCGTCAAGCACACCACAAAACTGAAAGAGGACGCGGCGTTGGGCCTGGTGCTGGCGGCATTCTTTTCCGTGGGCATCTGTATGGTGACCATGATCCAGCGCCTGCCGACGGGCAATAAGAGCGGTATCGACAAGTTTCTCTTCGGCCAGGCGGCGGCACTGGGACCGAATGACGTGAAGCTGATGGCGATCGTCACGGTGCTGACACTGGTGGTCATCGGTCTGTTCTATAAACAATTTCTGGTGACGAGTTTTGATGCCGGGTTTGCGCGCGTGACGGGCGTGCCGGTGCAGGTCATGCATTATGCGCTCATGCTGATGCTGGCCTTCGCGGTGGTCATCGCGTTGCAGGCAGTCGGCGTGGTGCTTGTGTCCGCGATGCTTATCACACCCGCGGCCGCGGCGTATCTGCTGACGGACCGATTGCATCGGATGCTCATTCTGGCCGCGATATTCGGAATGGCATCTGGTGCAGCGGGTGCGTTCCTGTCGTTTCTGGGACCGAGCTTGCCGACGGGGCCGTTCATGGTGTTGGGCGCGAGCACGGTGTTTGGTGCGGCGTTCCTCTTTGGCCCGCAGCATGGCGTCATCATGCGCTGGTGGCGGCGGCGTTCTCGCAGCTTGCGCATCCAGCGCGAGAACACGCTGAAGTCCATCTATCACGTGCTCGAAGCACGCGATTTCAAACCGGAAGGCGTCACCGCGCAGGAACTGGCCGAACGCCGTCGTGAAACCTTGGAAGACATCTTGGGCCAATTGCGCGAGCTGAAGCGCCATGACTTGGCCACCTTGCAGGATGATGACCACACGGTTTTCGTCACGCCAGAAGGCTGGCAGCGGGCCTGTGCCATCGTGCGGAACCATCGCCTCTGGGAGTTGTATCTGACGAACGCCGCACACATGCCGGCCGATCACGTGCATGAAGACGCGGAAAAGATCGAACACGTGCTGGGTGAAGACGTGGTGCGGCAATTGGAAAAGCGGCTGAACTACGCCACCCATGACCCGCACGGGAAAGCCATCCCCGGCCAGTTGGACATCCAGCGTGGCAGTTCTGCACCTGAGAAAACCGCCGATGCCGTGGGCTACGGTAAACGCACATGAGCGAACTCATCCCTCCATTTGACTGGCAGCAGCACGTCATCGCGCCGTGGGCGGATGGGTTTGGCGCGAACATCCTGATCGCGTTGATGGGCTTCTTCGTGGCGACTGCGTGCGGTTTGGTGGGCAATTATCTGATGATGCGGCGCATGGCGTTGGTCGGCGATGCCATCAGCCATAGCGTGTTGCCGGGTATCGCGATCGCATTTCTCGTCTCCAAGAGCCGTGGCACCGTGCCGATGTTCATCGGCGCCCTGATCGCCGGTGTCATCACCACGATTCTCATCGAGGTCATCCACAAAAAGAGCCGGGTGAAACAGGATGCGGCCATCGGCATCGCGTTCACGAGCCTGTTCGCCATCGGCGTGATCCTCATCAGCGTTTACGCCTCACAAGTGGATCTGGATCAGGAATGCGTGTTGTATGGGGAGATCGCGTTCGTGCCGTTCGGCGACCCGGTACAATTGACAGAGACACTGACGGCACCATTGCCAGTGGTACGCATGGGCATCGTGGCCATGCTCACACTGGCTTTTGTGGTATTGTTCTACAAACAACTCCTCGTCAGTTCGTTTGATGCCGGCTTGGCGACCTCGTTGGGCATCAACGCCACGTTTGTGCATTACGCCTTGATGTGCTGGCTCTCCATCACGGTGGTAAGCGCGTTTGAATCCGTCGGTGCGGTGCTCGTGGTAGCGATGCTGATCTTGCCGGGGGCAACGGCGTTTCTGCTCTCCCAACGTCTGCCGGTCATCCATGCGCTGACGGTGCTGATGGCGGCTTTGAGCGCGGTGCTCGGCGTGCATCTCGCCACGTGGTTAAACTGTTCCATGGCTGGCGCGATGGTCGTGATGGCCAGTGTGCTTTTTACACTGGCTTGGGTGTTCAGCCCGCTGGATGGCTTGCTGGTGCGTTGGGTCCGTCAGCGCAAGCTGCACCTCGAACCACCTGAGGAAATCGTTGTCGCGCCGAAGTAAATTTACAGAGTCACATCACCGGAATCGGCTACCAAGTCCGCCTTCATCTCTTCCAGTGCGTCGCCTTTGATCGGTAGATATTTTCCCGAACCCGTTGCGAGGATGGTGCCATCCTTCAAGCGCAACTCCGCTTCCGCCATGAACAACCGCCCGCGCTTGTTCTCCACGATTTTCGCCGTGGCGAACACCTCGGCGCCCGGCCTTACCACATTGAGGAAGCGCGTGGTCATCTCGGCGGCATACGCCAGTTGCCCGCCTTGCGCGATGCACGCCCACGCCATGATCTCGTCCAGTAACGTCGCCAGAATCCCTCCATGCACCGTGCGGCTGAAACCGATGTGTTCCTCGCGCGGCACGAACACCGTATGCACACCCGCTTCATCCACCGTGAACCGCAGGTTCAATCCCAGCGGATTCTGCGAACCGCACACAAAACACGACCGCGTATGGGGCAACGTCTTCATACTCCTCGCAGTCTCGTCACAAGCCGTCCCGCAGGTCCAGCCTGATAATCCGCCTCAATTCGCTGCCTTGAGCGGGTCCATCTTGGAGCCGCCCACGCAGATGAGATGCTTCAACGTGCGGATATACATCTTGCCACCCGCGATGGCCGGGGTCGTGTGCGTCAATTCGCCCAAGGCGCTCCGTCCCATCACTTCGAACTTCTCCGGCGTCGCCTTGATGACCACCACTTCGCCATTCGTGGAGATCGCGTAGATGCGTCCATCGATCACAATCGGTGAGCCGAAGAAATTCCCGCCTGCGCGCTCCTGCCATTTCACTTCGCCCGTCGGTCCGTTGATGCACGTCACGATGCCGCCATCGCTCCACGCGTAGAGATTGTCTCCCACCACCACGGGTGTGGGCACGTAATTCGCCGACTTCTTCATCTCCCAAGCAAGCGTTGCCGGTTGCTTCCTCGCGGCGTCGCCGGGCTTCACCGCCACCACATAATTCCCGCCACCACCGCTGCCGCATGAGCCGATCGCCAATCCCGCCACGATCACCGGGGAACTCACACTGCGTTTGTTGAACGCCTTGTCATATTCCCACAAGACCTTGCCATTCGTCGGGTCCACGCCCGTGATGCCATGCGCCTGGCTGTTGAAGATCAACTGCGGCTTGCCGCCCTTCGGCTCATACACGCAGGGCGTGCCATAGGCGGCAGCCGAGCTGTTCCGTTTCGTCTCCCACACCGTCTTGCCCGTCTTGCGATCCACTGCGATGAGCGAGCTGTTGCCGTCCTGATCATTCGGCAAGATCACCATCTCCTGATAGACCATCGGCGAGACGCCCGGCCCGTGCTGGCTCGCGTAAGCGCCGAAATCCCGTTGCCACACGACGTCGCCCTTATGGCTGAACGCCACCAGCATATTATGCTCCGGCGTGGCCCACGTCACATACACCCGCTCGGCATCCACCGCCGGCGTGCATGAGGCGTAACTGTTGAACTTGTGCTTGGCGAAGGACGGGAACGGAAAATCCTTCTGCCACAATACCCGCCCATCATGCACGCTGATCGCATGTACCACCATACCGCCCTGCTGCTCATGCGACCCCGTCAGGAAAATCTTGTCCCCCCAGATCACCGGTGACGAATGCCCATCACCCGGCAACGCCACCTTCCAGTTGTAATCCTTCTCCGTGAACTGGATCGGGATCGTCTTCGCATTGCTCACGCCCGTCCCATTGGGTCCCCGGAACCGCGTCCACTCCTGCGCCTGCGCACTCGACGCCATCAACACACCCACCAATCCCGCCAAAATCATCTGCTTAATCTTCATAAAATTCCTTTTTGCCTTCTGTGCTTCTTTGTGGCCATTTCTTTTCCGTGTATTCTGTGTCTTCTGCGGTTCACCCCTTCAAAAACAGGTCCCTTCCCGCCACCAGCGCCGCCATCTTCCGGTCCGCCACACTCCGTGGCAGCATCCAGAAGCCGCAATCCGGATGCACCCATTTGACGCGCTCCAGGCCCAGCGTGTTCACCGCCAGTTCGATCCGCCGCGCCACCGTCTCCGGCGATTCCACTTCGTTATCCTTGATGTCGATCACGCCGATTCCCAGCGCGATATCCGGCCGCAAATCCTTGAACGCCGGCAGCTCCTCATAACCACGCCGGGCGAACTCCAGCACCAGATGATTCACCTCCAGCTTGTTCAGGAACGGCATCATGTCCTTCCAGAAACCCTTCTGGATGCTCTGCCCGCCGTAATTCCCGAAACACAGATGCAACCCACGCTCGCCCTGGATGCCGCCCAGCACGTGATTGATCGGCTCATGCGCCCACGCGACATGCTCCGGATGCCCCGTCAGATGCGCCTCATCCACCTGCACCACCGGCGCATCGATGGCCGCGATCTGCGTGCGGAGCACCGCCGCGATCTCCATCGTGAGATCTTGGATATCCTTGTAATGCTCATCCAGCAGCGTCCGCGCGAGCATGTAAGGCGAGGTCACCGTGAACTTCATCGGTCGCGTGCTCAGGCCCTTCACCTTCAGCCAGTCCAGCGGCAGATTCAGCCGCCCCTCCAGCACCTTGCCGCGCACCACACCCGCCGGTTGCGTGCGGAAACCCATCGCCTCCTGTCGCCGGAACGTCGCGATCTCCTCCCGCGAGAGCCCCGTCACGATTCCCTCCATCGGGCTGATGAAATACTCGATCATCCCGTTCGTCTCCGGATGATTCACATTGAAGCGCGACAACTCACCATCCGAGATCACATCGATCCCCGCCATCTCCTGCGTCTTCAACACCACCAGCAGCGCATCCCGCAGATGCGGCGTGGTCGGATACGCCGCCAGCCAGGTCGGCACCGGATAACTGCCGACCACCGTCGTCAATATTTTGGGCGTGCTCATGTTGACCAACTGCCGTTTGCTGTGCTTGCCCCTATATGGGCTCGTTTCGCGCCCAGGATGTCAATGCCGTAATCCAGATGGCATGGGTATTGGCAGGTGAGCGAAACAGCGCTACACCGCTGGATGTATGAAACCCAAAAACACCAACACCCATGCCAAGCCAACTACACCACAAACGCCCGTTAAGGCCAAGCGCCTGAAACTGGGAATCGATGTACACGCGGACAGTTATCGCGTGGTG
>JAEYXS010000114.1 GCA_023431185.1 Verrucomicrobiota bacterium | reverse complement strand
CAACAAGGCCACCCCCACCGGCACCCAGAATCTCCGCCCATCCGTCAAACGGCTCAAGGCGAACAAGCCCAGATAAAAACACGCCACTACCGCCCCAAAATGCAGCAATACCGTCGTCGCCAGCGCCGACGACCGCGCCCCCATCGTCGCCAATACCTGCCAGCCCAGCCACGCCGCCGGCGCCCAGAGCAACCACCGGGGCACATCCCGCGGTATCCGTGCCCCTAGAAAACCGTAGATCAACACCGCCACCAAGATCACATACCCGATTGGCATCGGCCATTGGTCAGACACCCACTCCGTCAGCACATCCGGTTTGGCATGCGCCTGCGTGAGCACCACCGGCACGCCGAACTTGAGGAAGCACAGCCCCGCCAGCAGACCTGCCACCAGCGCCATCCGTCGGCCCCATTCCCCCGTGGCCGCCATGGTGGTGTTCTTGTTCGGCATCTTGTTCATGTTCTGTTCCTTACCTTTGCCACAACGGGGCCGGGCGGTGCAAACTCCGAATCTGCCCGCCACCCCGAAAGCTCCTTGCTTGCCCCGTTATTCTTCGTCCCTTCATTAATCATAATTTATGATTTCTCTTTCCCTGCTCGTCCTTCCCACCTTATCCCTCGTATTTGGAGAAGAAACCTCCGGCCAGTGCCCTTACCATTCGTAATGGTGATTCGACTGGCCGGAGGGCGGGCCTCATCCTCCTCTGGCGTCCGCAAAAGGCTTTTCCCTCATCCGTCTGATCCATGTTCCATTTTACCCCGGCTTAAGTCGGGGCTGTGGCTGATTTCCCCCTCCAATCTCTCCGTGGTGACCCACATCCCCTCTTCTGAAAACTGAACACTGAAAACTTGAAACGCTTCAGTTCAACGGCCACACCTTTTGCTCCCCTTGTCTGGACTCTCTCCCTTCGCTTGGGCACGCCTGCTCCACCGCCCGCCGCATCTGGCCAAACCACCAGTTTGCCTGCGACACCCGCCGATACCGCCGGGAGACCGGCCGGCATCCTGTTTCCAGCTTCAATTCGCTCTGTTCCCTCAGCTTCATGATGAACCTTTTGTTTAATGTTCTGCGTCCACTATGCCGAGGGGGGTAGGACAACCGCTGTCCATGCCCCCCTTTTCTTGAAAATATTCTCAAACCACTTAACCCACTTGAAACCAATAAGATACAACAAGAAAACACCTCCAAAACATGGAACCCTTGAAAAAAAAATCACGCCATTGACGAAATTTCCATTAACCATCCAACGCCCGCGATTCGTAAATCCAAAATCGTAAATTCCCTCGACCCATTTCCCTCCCGGGTTCGCACCCTTAGAGCGGGCCAAGAATCCCCCTCCCCCACCTCGGCACTTGTGTACATCTGCCGAGGTTTTCTACCGATTCTCCCCTCCACCGCGAATTTATTGGAGCGCGGCGGCTCGCCCCGATGCGGTGTCGGGGTGTCCGCCGGAGGCAAGCCGCAGCGGGAGCGGATGCTCCGGAAGTCACATAATATTTTGGGACCGTGGTTTAGGAGTGCTGCGGCTTCCCGCATGCGGGATCCGCAGTAACACAACCGCTCCCCACCGGCAGGAAGGCCACCGGACCGGCCTCATACCAGCAAGGGGCAACGCCCCTCGATACGGCCCCAAAAGCCCCGAGCACTGAAGGTGCGATTCATGCGCTGAGCAAGTGGGATGGAGACGGGCGTTGCAATCGTTAGCGGGCGGAGTTCGAATCGGACTTTCAGCCCTGGTGTTTGGGCAGGCGTTACCCAGGGCGCTCCCCAGCCTCCCATGAACTTGAAGCCAAGACCGGTGACCGAAGCACGCCTTGGCCCGAAGGGCCAAAAGCTTCCAGCCCAAGGCACAGACCAGCGGCGCGCGGCCTGAAAGGCCACCAGAGATTCCTGCGGATTTCGCCTGGCCCCATAACTCCCGCTTCTCCCCCTTCCTCCCCTTTTTCGCGCCTTTAGCGCGTAGCAAACTCACCTCCAGTCACCATCCTGTAAATCCTGTCAAAAAACTCGCCCCTTCCACTTCCACCTTTTGAAATCTCAAATCTGAAATTTGAAATCCTCCGCTATCGGCCATTGTCGATTGGCTATTCTCCCTGTGTCACCTATCTCCTGACCGCGCTGAAGCATCTCCTTACTGAAAACTTTAAACTCCCCAGTTACGCATCCTGTCCATCCTGTAAATCCTGTCAAAAAACTCGCCCCTCCCACTTCCACCTTTTGAAATCTCAAATCTGAAATTTGAAATCCTCCGCTATCGGCCATTGTCGATTGGCTATCTCCCTTGTGTTACCCATGTCCTGACCGCACCGTTTCCGTTTCCCCGCTGAAAACTGAAAACTTTAAACTCCCCAGTTACGCATCCTGTCCATCTTGTAAATCCTGTCAAAAAAACTCCCCGCTTCCCCTGCCCACCTTTTGAAATCCTCCGCTATCGGCCATTGTCGATTGGCTATTCTCCCTGTGTCACCTATCTCCTGACCGCGCCGAAGCATCTCCTTACTGAAAACTGAACACTGAAAACTTGAAACTCTTTTATAAAGGCCTGTCGGTGCCACCAGCTCAATACCCCAACTCCTTGTCCGAATTCACAAAATTACCAGCCGGATCAATTATCCTTGATGTCAGCATCACGATCACATGTCGCGTCTCGGTCTTGGGTCCGCCCCGGAACAACCCGGGCTTCTGCTCCTTCCTCACCTCCGACGTCCCACACCCGATCAACAATGTTTGACCATCCCGTAGCGCGCTCGTATTCGCCACCTGCCGCACGCGGAAGCGGGGCAGCACCGTATCCTTCTCCATCCCTTTGGGCGGCTGGTCATACCCCACGAATTCCGTCATGCAAACCACCCAAGTCATTTGCAACGCATAACCATCTGCCATCACTCTCGGAATGATATCGAGAGAGGGTCCGGTCATGACATTGGTCACAAACTGCTCTCCACTCACCTCTTTGGTGTTTCCACTCTTGCCCTGTTCCTTCACTCCCACGGTTATATTCGTCTGATAAGGCACCGCCACCTGCGCCTGCCGCCCGCTCACAGTCGTCACTCTGGGAGCAGTCAGCATATCCACACCCTCACCCGACAATAGTTTCTTGATCAGATCATCCCTCTGCATCGGCGACAACACGCTGACATAGTTTGGCAGCACTGGGGCCTCCAATTTAACATTAGCTCCCGTCGGAATCGTCGGATTCATCAACTGCGCTGCTTTGAGCGAATTCGTGCTGCTGAGCGGCCCGCTCGTGAACCAGTTCAACCCCATTTTCTTTGCGACCTCATCCGATACCTCGATATAACGCACCTCCACCTGCACCTGCGCCTGCCCCATGTTCAACACCTCGATCGCCGATTGGATCACCTCCAAATCCTGCAACGCCGCCCGCACCATCAGCACCCCCGTCTTGTCGTTATAAAATATCTGATTGGTGGCCATGCTGTTCGTATCCGTCTTCACCCCGGCATGTCGGACAAACTCCCGCCACAAGTCTTGCAGGTTCGTCGTCGTATTAGCCGGCATCCCACTGCTCACCCAAACCTTCTGCAAACCTTCATTGAAGTTTTTCGGCTCCACCTTGAATATCCGTGTGAACAACTGCGGCGGGTCGATCACCCGTTGCCGGAACGTCACCCCGAAATCCTCCACCCTGTAGTCCAGCCCATGCTTGCCCACGTGCGCCGTCGCATTCGTGATCGCGCTCAGCATCTCCCGCATCGTCAGATTCTTCAAAGGCGGATTGATCGTCACCAGCACCGTATTCAATTCCTGCGGGCCAGGGCTGACTACCGGAGCCAACGGCGCACCCAATGGATCGCGCAAGTTCTTGCCGCCCTCCCCACCCGGCTGATCGTCCAACTTGGAATTGATGACGAAATTGATTCCCACCTTATCCGGGTCCAATTTGGCCGACTCCTCCCGCAAAAACCTCACCACCTCGGCCAAGGGCAACCCATCAAAGAAAACCTCTCTCATCACTATGCCATCTAGCTTGGCCTCGATCCTCTGCTGCGCCTTCGTCAACGTTCGCGCCACATTCGTCCGCACATACGGATTCGGCGTTGCCAATTCCGCTCTCGCCTTCGGCAACCCTCCTGGAAACACGATGTTGTCGCGCTTGCGGGCCAAATCACTGTAACGCGCCTCCTGGATGAGGTTCATGTAGTAATAAGCCGCCGAGTGCGCCGGATCCAACTTCATCGCTTCCCGTAACTTGGCCTCCGCCTCCTCCAGCCGTTTCTGCTCATATAACACCTTGGCAGCTTGCACCAACCCGGATACTTCCTCTCTTTCGCGTTTCGCTTTCCCTACTGTTGTATCACCCTTTTGCCCTGCGAGCCGAAACGGCTCAAGCAACGCCTCCACCTGATTCAGTTGCTCCAGTTCCCCCGTCACCACAAGCATCCCCAGTTTTCCATAGAGTGTGACCATCGGGAGCAGGATGCCCTCATTATTCTTTGAAAACAGGATGCGCTTGCTTAGGAAGTAATCCTTGGCCAGCCCTTCGATTCCATACATATATGGCACTGGCTTATCCGCTGCGCTCACATAGAGTTTTCCGCCTGTCGCCTGCTCCAGTTCCGCGATAAATTTAGCCGAGTCTATCTGATACACTCTTTGCCAGCCAAAAGACCGCTCCACTATACTAAACTGCAACCCAGATGCCGTATGTCCTCGTTGCAATCTGTTGGGTGAATTGTTCTGGGCGGCGATCATTACCGCGTGTACCGCGTCCGTCAGCTTCAGATCATGAAGCGGCGGATCAATCGTCACAAGCATCGGTTGCGTTGTAAGAAGCTTTGCCAGCGATGGATCCGTTCCGAATGTCAGCCAGTCATACTTGGGTTCCAGCGCCTTGACCTGCTTTTCCAGTGCCACCAAAGCGTCCTCCAGCAACACGCGTTTGTATTCCAGCTTCGGGATCACCACGTTCGTCAATGGTTCCATGACCTTTTCAAAGTTAGCCATGGCCAAGGTCACCTTTGCTCTCTCGATTGGCTTTGCTCTCTCGATCGGCTTTGTTCCCGGTTTCGGCCGGAATACGACGCCATCCTCGTCCTCCACATACTCGATCGGCTGACTCGCTCCGGCACAGACCATATCCAGCACTCTCCGGAGGTTGCTACCTGCCACTATCTCCCGGCTGATCAACGTCATCTCCGCGTCCGAATCTCCCCCGTTCGTCAGTTGAAATTTCCCCTCCACACGAAATTTGACGCCCTGCCCTTGATGATCGTTTTTCTTAGACTCCTCATTTAGGAACTGCACCACCTCAATGAGCGGCCTTTGCGGGAATGACTTCGGCCCCACACCGATCGCATCCAATTTCGCCATCGGCTTCGCCGTGAACACGATCACCCCATCCTCGATCTGATACGTCAACGGCCACAACGCCCCCTCGCAGACCGCCTCGATGACCTGCTTGAAATTCAAGTTCTTCTTCGGCGGATTCACCAAAATCAGTATCTTGCCCAACGGCCGGTTCAGATTGTGTTCACCCGCATCCGGCGGTATCACCGGCAATCCCGCTCCATCCAGCGCCGGTCGTCCATCCGGAGGCGGCATATGTGGCACCGTCCCGCGCGTCACCATCTTGAACCCCTTCTTCTCCGGGTCTTTCTTGACGCTCTCCTCCATCAAATACTGCAGTGTTATCTCCAACGGCAACCCATCCATGAACAGCTCAGGAAGCTTCACCTGCTCCAGCTTCTTCCTCGTCGCCTCATTCAACCGCGCCAGTTCTCCTTCGCCACTCTTTGCCTTGCTCTCCACACCGGCATCTTGTCCCTCCCCCTGCTCCGCCGCTGCATGGATCTCCTCCACGATTTTTTCGGTGGCATCCAAATCTTTCGGAAGACCTCGGACGTTGAGTAGAATCAATTTCGGCTCAACACTATAGTTCACGATTTCCGGCCCTATATCCAGTTTTGCTACATCAACTCCCCGCTTGGATATCACCTCTTTTGTCGCATCAACGATCTGCTTCCAGGCACCAACCGTTCTGTTGGTTGGGCCCTGGCCATCGATATTTAACAACTCAGGCTTCTTTCCTGTAAGCTTTTCCAAGCCCTTGACCAAGGCATCCTCATAGATCGGGATGACTCGAAAAACCTGCACCTCTTTTCCATTCGCACCAGCCAATGCAGTTTCTTCACGCTGACGGATCCTGTGTTCCAAACGACGAACTTCGCTGAAATACCCCCCATACACAGCAGCTTCTGGATTCCTGGCCAATTTCATCGACTCCTGCGCTTTCGCTTCGGCCTCCTCAAGCCTTCCCAGACCATACAATCTCTTCGCCGCTTGCAAAAGAACTGCCGCCTCGCGTTCCTTCTCCTCATTTCCTATGAGAGCAGCCGCTGCATTCGCCCCCTCGGGAGCAGCCGCCAGCAACACCGGCCGCGGTTCCCGCCGGATATCCATCTCCTCCGTCTTCAGAATCCCCGCCATCATATTCCACGCCCCACCCAACAATCCCGACCACGGCGCACTCTGATCCCGCCTCACCCAGCCTGACGCCATCAGCAACACCATCACCAGCACCACCGGCAACCCCGCCTTCACCAGCCGCGTCCGCCACACCGCTGGCCGTGAAACCGCTTCCGCCGATAACTTCAACAACCGCTCCACCCGCTGCCCCAACCGCGACCGAAACCCGCTCCCCTCGATCCCGATGGACTCCAGCGCCCCCTGCCCGTGCATCTCCTTCGCGATTGTCACCAGACACTCCGCCAATGTCTCCGGCCCATGCTTCGCCAGCACACACGCTTCGTCTGCCGCCAGCTCGCTCGTCACTTGCAAACGTGATCGCGCCACCCATACCAGCGGATGCCACCACAACACCGACACCAGCGCATCCGCCAGCAGATACCATAGTGGATCACGCGCCGCCAGATGCGCCAGCTCATGCGCCAGGATCGCCTCCTGCTGCCGCCGCTCAAACTTCTCCGCAAACCCCACCGGCAAAGCGATCGTCAGCCGGAACAACCCAAACACCACCGGCGTCTGGATGCGCTCCGTCTCCAGCACCTGCACGCCCTGCTTCAAGCCCAACTTCCGCGCGATCCCCTGCACTCGCTCAAACAATCCCACATCAAACACCGATTGGCTCCGCGCACAGAACCGCAGCAGCAAAAATCTCCCCACCAGCAACCGCCCCGCCAGCACCCCGCTCCCCACCACCCAAACACCCAAGGCAATCGCCAACCCCAACGGGAAAGATTGCTTGGACGCCTCCTTGAGCGCGGGTTCTATCGACACTGCCGCAGGAATGGCCCCCGCCTCAAACTCCACAACATCTTTTGCAATCTCAGGAACCGGCGGAAACTCAACCGGCACAGCCTGATCCTCCACCGGATTTCCATTCTCTGTTGGCACCGTCGATTTCAATGCCAAATCCACCGGTTTCACATCCAGCGGCGTAACCGTCCATTGTAAAGTCCTGTCCTCAATCTGCATCTCCCCCGTCAGCACGACGGCTCGCGCTTCGGCCTGCCTCTTCAGGCTCCCCGAAGAAAACTCCACTACCAGCAGCCCCACGATGGCGATTAACCCCGCCTGCCACAACGTCCGCTGCCATACCACCGAGTGCAATCGCCACGCGATCAGCCACGTCAGCCCCACGACCGCCGCCACCTCCACCGCCAGCAACCACACAGCTTGCCAAGATGACGCGCTCATAGCTTCTTCTTCCTTTCCTCGATGAGCTTCTGCAGCTTGGCCAGCTCCTCCTTGCTCACCTCCCGCGACGTCAGCAGATGGTTCATCGCCTCCGCCAGGCTCCCCTCAAAAAAACGGTCCACGAGATCATTCAGCGCGCCCTTCGTCACCTCATGCTCCGCGACCGTCGCCGCGTAGATGAAGGTCCGCCCCTCCGTCCGATGCTTCACCAACCCCCGCGCCTCCATCTTTCGCAACATGGTGGCGATGGTCGTGTAGGCGAAATCATCCTCCGCACTCAACACCTCGTGGACTTCTCCCACCGTCCCCTCGCGCTTCCCCCAAAGCACTTTCAGGATCCGCAGTTGGAGCTCCCCTAACCGATGCACCTTGGCTGTCTTCATGGTAAATTTGCTTGGAACGACCACAGTAATACTACCAAGGTAGTAATAAGTCAAGCCCTCCTCGTTTCCTTATCGTAATCGTCTGTCCTGAACCCCGTGCTAATAAGTCGGGGCAGCGGGCCGCACCCTCCCCAGCCGAGGAACGAGGCTCTAACCTCCCCCTCTCGAAGTTCAGAGTTCGATGTTGGATGTTCGATGTTTCCCTGTTAATCCTATCACCAGCCCATGAAACCGAGCCACATCCTCACCCTCGCCCTCGAAAATTCCCTTCACCTCGCAGCCGCCAAAGTAACCAATCGGTAAGGGCTATCGAACTGCAATCTGATGGTAGGGCCCGTCTGTCCTCAGCGGGCCGCCCCTCCCCAGCCGAGGAACGAGGCTCTAACCTCCTTTTTCGATGTTCAGAGTTCGATGTTGGATGTTCGATGTTTCCCTGTTATTCCTAGCCTCGTCCATGAAACCGAGCCATATCCTTTCCCTCGTTCTGGCGTTCGCCGCCCTGTTCACTCCTGTCGCCTCCCACGCCCAGGAAGCCCGCTGGTGGAAGGGCAATCTCCACACCCACACCCTCTGGAGCGATGGCGATGACTACCCCGAGATGGTCGGCGCCTGGTACAAGACCAACGGCTGGAACTTCCTCATGCTCACGGACCACAACGTCCTTGCCCAAGGCGAACGCTGGCTCGTGGCCACCAACCGCGGCGGCGGCAAGGTGCTCGATAAATACCTCGCCGCCTACGGCAAGGACTGGGTGGAAGTACGGACCAATGACTTGGGCAAACCCGAAGTCCGCCTGAAGACTTTCGAGGAATTCAGCCAGAAACTCAACACCCCCAGCCAGTTCCTCATGATCCCCGGCGAGGAGATCAGCGACAAATACAAGGTCGCCCCCATCCACATCAACTTCACCAACCCGCGCGAGGTCATCAAACCTCAAGGCGGCACCAGCGTCCTCGAAGTCATCCAGCGCAACTTCGATGCCGTGGCCGCCCAGCGCACCGCGACCGGCCAGCCCATGTATGCCCACCTGAACCACCCCAATTTCCGTTGGGGCGTCACCGCCGAGGAGATGATGCCCGCCCGGGGCATGAAATTCTTCGAAGTCTATAACGGCCACCCTTCCGTCTATAACGAAGGCGACGGCACCCATGCCGGCCTTGAGAAAGTCTGGGACATCTGCCTCGCCCACCGCCTCACCTCGCTCAAGCTGGACGTCCTCTACGGCCTCGGCACCGATGATTCGCATAACTACCAGGAAATCGCCATCGGCAAGAGCAACACCGGCCGTGGCTGGGTCATGGTCCGCGCCAAGGAACTCACCATCGCCGCCCTCATCGCCGCCCTCGAAGCCGGTGATTTCTACGCCTCCAGCGGCGTGACGCTCAAAGACGTCCAGCGCAAGGGCGGCGAACTCAGCCTCGAAGTCGCCGCCGAACCCGGCGTCGAATACACCATCGAATTCATCGGCACCAAACACGGCTTCGACCCCAGGAGCGAACCTGTCCGCGCCGCCAATGGTGAAGCCCTCCGCGTCACCCACCGCTACAGTGATGACATCGGCAAAGTGTTCAGCACCGTCAAAGGCACCAAGGCCTCCTACAAATTGCAAGCCGATGACATCTACGTCCGCGCCCGCATCAGCTCCACCAAGGTGAAGGTGAATCCCTATCGCGAAGGCGAATTCGAACAAGCCTGGGTCCAACCCCTCGTGAACACCAAATAAAACCTGGTCGGGACGCGGCCGGTCCCGGCCAGTGTCGGGATGCTCCGCGTTCCCTTGCTTTCTCGATTTGAAAAAAATCATCAATCTCAACCGCCTCAATGAGGAGCAGCTCCTCGATCTGCGCCTGTGCGATCTGCCCGTGCGCATCACCGGCACGCCGCTGGCGGTTCTGATTGACCGGCTCTACGCTGAGCTCGCCGAACGCGGCATCGATTTCCGGCCCCCTTGCTGGCTCGCTGAGGAATGGTTCTCGCCAGATGCCGTCCCTGGCATTGCCATCCCCTTCTACCTCGCCCACCCCCGCCTCGCCGCCTTGGAAAAGAAATTCATGCTCGAGGTGGAGGGCGGCACCGACCAGCAATGCATGCGCATCCTGCGCCACGAGGCCGGCCACGCGCTGGACACCGCCTATCGCCTGCACCGCCGCAAGGAATGGCGCGAGATGTTCGGCTCCTTCGCCACCCCGTATCCGAACATCTACCAGCCCCGCCCCAACAGCCGCCGCTACGTCCTCCATCTGGATTCGTGGTACGCCCAGGCACATCCCGCGGAAGACTTCGCCGAGACGTTCGCCGTCTGGCTCACGCCCAATTCCCGCTGGCGCACCCGCTATGCCGGCTGGGATGCGCTCGAAAAGCTCGAATACGTCGATGAACTCATGGAGGACATCGCCGGTCATCCCCCGGTGAACAAGAAGCGCAAAGCGATCGAACCGCTCAAGACCTGCAAGACCACCCTGCGCGAGCACTACCGGAAAAAGACCGAATACTACCAGACCGGCATCGGCTCCCGCTACGATCGTGTGCTGCTCCGCGTCTTCTCCAATCACGAACGCTATCAGAACAACGAAGCCGCCTCCGCCTACCTTCGCCGCATCCAGAAGGAACTCGTCCCGCTCGTCTCGCATGGTACGGGTGTGCATGCCTACACCATCCGCCATGTCGTCTTGCAGTTGATTCGCCGCTGTCAGGAGTTAAAACTGCGCGTAGCCGGTTCGCAACGCCGCGCGTGGATGAACTCGCTCGTCATGCTCACCACGCAGTCCATGAACGCCCTGCACACCGGCCACTATCGCTTTGCCGTATGAGTTTGAAGGTCAAGAAACCCTTGCGCGTGCTCGTCCTCTGTCACGAGGACCTGGTCCCGCCTGATTCCATTGAAGGATTGAGTGACAAGGAGATCCAGCCTTGGAAAACGGAATACGACGTCATCCACGCCCTGCGCACCATGGGCCATGAAGTTTTTCCCATCGGCCTCTACAGCGATCTGAACGCCATCCGTCAGGCCATCGAAGCCCATCAGCCACACATCGCCTTCAACCTGCTGGAAGAATTTCACGGCGACGCCCTCTTCGACCAGCACGTCGTCAGCTACCTGGAACTGCGCCAACTTCCCTATACGGGCTGCAATCCGCGCGGCCTGACCCTGGCTCACGACAAGGCGCTCTCGAAGAAGATCCTCGCCTATCACCGCATCCCGGTCCCGCAGTTCATCGTGGTCCCCGTGAACCGCAAGCCGCACCGCCCCAAGCGCCTGAAGTTCCCGCTCTTCGTGAAATCCCTCGTGGACGAAGGCTCCGTCGGCATCTCACAAGCCTCCATCGTCCATGACGATGCCAAGCTCGCCGAGCGCGTCGCCTTCATCCATGAGAAGACGAAGAATCCGGCCATCGTGGAGGAATTTATCGAAGGCCGTGAGATCTACATGGCCATGATGGGCAATGAACGTTTGCAATCTTTCACTCCGTGGGAACTGCTCATCGAAAGATTGCCCGAAGGCGCTCCCGTTATCGCCACCAGCAAGCTCAAGTGGGATTACCGCTATCAGGAAAAAGTCGGCGTGAAAACCGCGGCTGCTGAACTCACGCCGGAACTGCGCAAGAAAGTAGAGCATCTCTCCAAGCGCATCTACCGCCTGCTCTACCTCAGCGGCTGCGCGCGTCTCGATTTCCGCATGACGCCTGAAGGGGAATTCTACCTGCTCGAGGCCAATCCGAATCCGAACATCTCCTTCGGCGAAGACTTCACCGAAGCCGCCGAGCACTGCGGCATCCACTACGACGAAGTCCTGCAAAAGCTCATCACCCTCGGCCTGAGCTACCGCCGCATGGCGTAGCCCAAGGAGCGCGGCTTTCAAGCCGCTTCAAGCTCCATAGCCAACCGGTCCTTGATCTTACAACGGCCCATCATCCACGCCACTGCCTTTCCTTTCGATGTTCGGCGTTCGATGTTGGATGTTCGATGTTTCCCTTCTTCTTTTTTGAGCCTTCTGCGCCTCTTTGCGGCCATTTAGAAAAAGCAAAAAGCGCCGGCGTGCATGCCGGCGCTCGCGCGTCTCGCTTGAGGATAAAACAAGCCTGCTTAAGCCCCACCGCCACCGGCGATCGGCTTCGGATCGCCCTTGAGCAAAGCCACGGCGTAATCGCGGTTCATCATGGCGATGAAATCCAGCGTGATGCTCTTCGGGCAGACCGCCTCGCAGGAGCCCGTCACCGAGCAACTGCCAAAACCTTCCTTGTCCATCTGGTCCACCATCGCCTTCACGCGACGGAACCGCTCCGGCTGTCCTTGCGGCAACAGACCGAGATGCGACACCTTGGCCGCCACGAACAACATCGCGCTCGCGTTCTTGCACGCCGCCACACACGCACCGCAACCGATGCACTGCGCCGCGTCCATCGCCAGATCGGAATTTTCCTTCGGCACCAGAATGCTGTTCGCGTCCGGCGCTGCCCCCGTGCGCACCGTGATGAAACCGCCCGCCTGCTGGATGCGGTCGAACGGCTTGCGGTCGCAGACGAGGTCTTTGATGATCTCGAACGGCTTAGCACGGAACGGCTCCACGTAGATCTCATCACCGTCCTCGAAGCTGCGCATGTAGGTCTGGCACGTGGCCACACCCTGATGCGGCCCATGCGGCTTGCCATCGATGACGAGCGAGCACGTGCCACAGATACCCTCGCGGCAATCGTGATCGAACGCGATCGGCTCCTCGCCCTGGTTCGCCAACCCTTCGTTCACCACGTCGAGCATCTCAAGGAACGACATGTTCTCGTTGATCTCCGGCGTCTGGTAAGTCTTGAACTCACCCGGCGTGCTCTTGTTCTTTTGACGCCATACTTTCAGTGTAACTTTCATGGGATTTACGATTTGCGGTTACGTATAACCTTACGGGCTTTCGGACTACCAGCAGCCCCAGATGTATGAAACCCTATCTCACGTTTTGACGGTTGCGCGACCGGCTCCATCAGCTTGCGGATGGCATCAAAGACCACCTTGAACTGCTGGTCGTATTTGCCTTCCAACGCCGCCAGCTTGCGGCCCAGTGCCTCATTCGATTGCATCCATTGCCGCATCTGCACAAATGTCCGCATGATGGCGATATTCACCTGCACCGCACGCGGACTGCGGAGAACACTGGAAAGCATGGCCACACCTTGTTCGGTGAAAGCGTAAGGGGCATACTTTAAGTTCTTCCCCTGCTTCAAGGTCACAATTTGTGACCTCATAATCTTATTGGCACCCAATGAGTTAGCAGCATTTCCACCTTTCAAGGTCACAATTTGTGACCTTGAAACAGCATCCATCTCATCCTGCGTAAGCTGAAACATGAAGTCTTCCGGAAAACGCTCCAAATTCCGTTTTACCGCCTGATTCAGCGCTTTCGTCTCCACTTCGTAAAGCTCAGCCAACTGAAAATCCAACATCACCTTCTGCCCGCGAACGAGCAGAATGCGGCGCTCAACACGCTCCGCTGGGATGGTGAATGATTCGCTCATGATAAGGCCGCGCTTACTTGTAAGACCGTGTGCTCATGTGAACCTCCTCATAGATGAGCGGTTCCTTGTTCAAGATTGGCGATTTACCCACGCCAGCAAATTCCCACGCGGAGACATGCGCGAACTGGTCATCGCGACGTTTCACATCACCCGGATTCACGAGGCCCTTCTTCGTTTCCTCGTCGTCCTTCGTGTACTGATATTCTTCGCGGAAGTGACCGCCGCAGCTTTCCTCACGGGTAAGCGCGTCGAGGCACATCAGCTCGCCCAGCTCGATGAAGTCGGCCACGCGACCGGCCTGTTCGAGCGCCTGGTTCCATTCCAGTTCGCCCCCCATCACCTTCACGTTCTTCCAATACTCTTCGCGCAAAGCGGGCAGCAATTGCAGCGCCTTCTCCAGCCCGGCCTTGTTACGGGCCATGCCGCAATACTCCCACATGATCTTGCCGAGCTCTTTGTGGAAGCTCTGGGGCGTACGCTTGCCCTTCGACTCCAGAAAGATCTTCGTCATCTTGCGGATGTTCTCTTCCGCTTCCGTGAACGAGGCATGATCCGTCTTCGGGCGCTTGCCCGGGTTCTGCGTCGCCAGATAAGCGGCGATGGTCGCCGGGATCACAAAGTAACCGTCCGCCAGGCCTTGCATCAGCGCCGAGGCGCCGAGGCGGTTCGCACCGTGATCGGAGAAGTTCGCTTCACCCATCACGAACAGGCCGGAGACATTGCTCATCAGGTTGTAATCCACCCACAGGCCGCCCATCGTGTAATGCACGGCCGGATAGATGCGCATCGGCGTCTTGTAGGCATCCTCGTTCGTGATCTCATGATACATCGCGAAGAGGTTGCCGTAACGCTCGCGCACCTTGGATTCACCCAGGCGGTTGATCGCATCGGAGAAGTCCAGATAAACACCCAGACCGGTCTCACCGATACCACGGCCCTCATCGCAGACCATTTTGGCTGCACGGCTGGCGATATCGCGCGGGGCGAGATTGCCGAACGCTGTGTACATGCGCTCCAGATAATAGTCGCGATCGTCTTCCGCGATATCCGCCGGAGCCTTCTTGCAATCTTCTTTCCGCTTAGGCACCCACACGCGACCGTCATTGCGGAGGGATTCGGACATCAGCGTCAGTTTGGATTGATAATCACCAGACACCGGGATGCACGTCGGATGGATCTGCGTGTAGCACGGGTTGCCGAAACAGGCACCGCGCTTGTAAGCGCGCCAGCTCGCCGTGACGTTGGAACCGCGCGCATACGTGGAGAGGTTGAACACGTTGCCGTAACCACCCGTCGCCAGCACCACCGCATCCGCACTGTGCCGGGTGATCTCACCCGTCTGCAGATTACGGACGATGATGCCCTTCGCGTGACCGTCCACGACGACAAGGTCCAGCATCTCCGAGTGCGTATACGACTTCACCCCGCCGTTCGCGATATTGCGGTTCAATGCCGAATAGGCGCCGAGCAGAAGCTGCTGACCGGTCTGGCCGCGCGCATAGAACGTACGGGAAACCTGCGCACCACCAAAAGAGCGGTTATCGAGCAGACCACCGTATTCACGGGCAAAGGGCACACCTTGCGCCGCACACTGGTCGATGATGTTCACGGACACCTCGGCGAGACGATGCACGTTCGCCTCGCGCGAGCGGAAGTCGCCACCCTTGATGGTGTCATAGAAGAGACGGTGCACGGAGTCGCCGTCATTCTGGTAATTCTTGGCCGCATTGATGCCGCCCTGCGCGGCTACCGAGTGCGCGCGCCGGGGAGAATCATGGAACACGAAATTATGCACGTCGTAGCCCAGTTCAGCCATGGTGGCGGAGGCGGAAGCACCGGCGAGACCGGCACCCACGACGATGACCTTGTATTTCCGCTTGTTCGCCGGATTGATGAGCTTGCTCGTGAACTTATGGCTCTCCCACTTCTGGGCGAGCGGTCCGGACGGGATGTTGGAATTCAGCGTAGCCATATTACTTCACAGCCTCCTTTCCGGAAACCGTGGCGATTTGCACGACTTGCACTTGCTCAACCGAGGCTGACTGCATCTTCAGCCTGACTTTCTCCGCGTAATCCTTGCCCACCACCCGCATGAAGATGGCGACCGGGATGATCGAGTAACCGATGAAGATCGCGATGCTCGCCACCTTGGCGAACTTGCCGATCACCGGCCACCAGCTATAGGTCCGCAGACCGAGCGATTGGAACATGCTGGAAATACCGTGATGCAAATGCAGGAAGAGCAACCCTTGGGCGATGAGGTAGAACAACGTCACCCACCAGACTTGAAAGCCCAGCACCATCATCGCGTAAACATCCGGGATGGTCTCGCCGTTCAACACCGTGGTGATCTTGCTGAAATCACCCACGCCATTGATGCCCGGCAGCAGCGCCGTGAAATGGGCGAGATGATAGACGATGAAAGCGAGGATCACTGAGCCGCTCACGATCATGTATTGGGAAGCCTTGCTCGCGCCGTTCTCCTTCCACTTCGCGTACTGCACCGGGCGGGCGGCCTTGTTCTCCATCGTCAGCTTCACCGCCGTGTAGATGTGGATGCCCACCATCGCCAACAGGCCCAAGCGTGCGCCCCAGACGAGGCCGGGTTTGCTCTTGAGGAAGTGCGCGTAGCCATTGATGAGGTCCGGATGACCGAAGACCTGGAGGTTGCCGACCAGGTGCCCGATGATGAACCCGAACAGGGCCAGGCCGGAGATCGCCATGAGGTATTTCTTCCCCAGCGATGAATTGAAAAGGCGGTCAATTATCTTCATGACTTTGTTTTCGTCGTGATCCCCGGGGCGCGGACAGATTTCTTCCGCGACAACAAAGACCTCGGCTTTACAAACTTGGTGATTGTAAGGGCCAATTTTTGCCAGCGTCAATGAGTAGAACTAAAGTATAAGCGCCCCTTGGCTATCGGTAACCCCGGCTAATGCCTTGACGCCTCGCCCAAAAGGAAAGCTTTTCTAACTCCCGCCCATCTCCGCCTCGACGCTCAGCCGCTCCAGCCAGCCCGGTATCTCCATCAGGCTCTGGATATCTCCCCCGCCCTGACGATCCAGATGCAGCCCATGCAAACCTGCACTCCGTGCCCCATCCGCATCTTCCACCCGGCTGTCACCCACGTGCAAAACTGCACCCGGAGCCGCCCCCAAGCTGCGCAACGCCTGCTCGAAGATGACCCCTTCCGGCTTGGGAAACTGCACCTCGCAAGAAACTGTGATAGCCTGAAAATAAGGAGTTAGCTTGAGATTCTTGAGCAAGGGACGCAACCGCTCGTCCCAATTGGAGATCACTCCCAAGTTGAAATCCCGGCTGGCCAGCTCATCCAGCACCGCCAGTGCATCCTCATGGACACTCCAGACCTCCGCATCAATGAACCGTCGGTAAACCGCTGGAAAGAAGGCATCCGGCAGCTTGGGTGCCAAGGGGCCAAAGGTATTCCGCACCAACCCGTACCAGGCTTCCTCCGAGTAGTTGAACTCCGTCTTGGCCTTCCACGCCCGCTTAAACCCGTCTGTCAGCGCGGCGGCATCCGCCTTGACCCCGTAGCGGGCCGCCATCTCCGCATAGACATGCCCCACTGACGGTGAAGGACTGATTAAAGTCCCACCGACGTCGAAGGTCACCGTATGCACCGGACACTGGGGGTTCATTTCTGGCCCTAAGTGTTCGCGAGACGCGCCACGGTGCAAGCAAATAGGAGCAAATACGGGTTGGTCCTTAGATGCGCCTTACGGCTTCACATCAAGTTCCTTCAACGCAAACGCCAGCCGATCCGCCGCTTCTTCGATCAACATCGCCGTCGGCTTCCCTGCTCCATGCCCGGCGCGCGTCTCTACGCGGATCAGCACCGGATTGCTCCCCCGATGATACTCCTGCAAGCGCGCGGCGAACTTGAAGCTATGAGCGGGCACCACGCGGTCATCATGGTCACCGGTGGTGATGAGCGTGCTGGGATACTTCGTGCCCTGCCGGAGATTGTGGTACGGCGAGTAGGCATAGAGCGCCTGAAATTCCTCCGCCTTGTCCGGCGAGCCGTAATCACTCTGCCACGCCCAGCCGATGGTGAATTTGTGGAACCGCAGCATGTCCAGCACACCCACTGCTGGCAGTGCGACACCGAACAAGTCCGGCCGCTGCGTCATGCACGCCCCCACAAGCAGGCCGCCATTGCTGCCACCCGCGATCGCGAGTTTGCTCGGCTGAGTGTATTTGTTCGCGATGAGCCATTCCGCCGCCCCAATGAAATCATTGAACACGTTTTGCTTGTTCATCTTCGTGCCCGCCTGATGCCAGTCCTCGCCATACTCACCGCCGCCGCGCAAATTCGCTACCGCATACACCCCGCCTTGCTCCATCCAGGTGATCATGGTCAGCGCAAAAGACGGCGTGAGACTGATATTGAACCCGCCGTAACCATACAGATACGTCGGATTCGTGCCATCCAGATTCAAGCCCTTCTTGTGCGTGATGAACATGGGCACGCGCGTGCCATCCTTGCTCGTGAAGAACACCTGCTTCGTCTCGAACTCCGCCGGGTTGAACTTCACCTTCGGCTCACGGAAGATGGTGCTCTTGCCCGTCTTCAGATCGTAACGATACGTCGTGCCCGGCACCGTGTAGCTGCTGAAGAAATAGAACGTCTCCGTGTCGCCGCGCTTGCCGTTGAATCCGCCTGCCGTGCCGATGCCCGGCAATTCCACCTCGCGCACCAGCTTGCCTTCCCGGCTGAAGATCTTCACCACGCTCCGCGCATCCTTCAGATACTGGGCGATGAACTGGTTGTTCACAAAATCCACGCTGCGCAAGGTGTCCCACGCCTGCGGAATGATCTCCTGCCAGTTCGCCCGCTCCGGTTTGGTGATATCGATGGCGATGAGCCGGCCACGTGGTGTATCCAGGTCCGTCTGGAAATAGAAGATCGTGCCAACATTGCACACGAAATCGTAAGACGCATCGTTCTCGTTCAGCAACTCCACCACCTTACCACCTTGTGCCTGCAAGTCCTGGTAGAAGAACCGGTTCTTCGGGCTGGTCCCCTGCCACACATGGATGGCGAGGTAACGGTCATCCTCCGTCACCGAACCGCCGAAGCCCCATTCCTTTTGGTCCGGCCGTTCATACACCAGCTTGTCCTCGGACTGCTTCGTGCCGATACGATGGTAGTAGAGCTTCTGGAAATAATTCACGCCCTTGAGCTGTTCCCCTTCTTTCGGCGCATCGTAACGGCTGTAATAAAACCCTTTACCGTCTTTCGTCCACGAAGCCCCGGAGAACTTCACCCATTTTAATTCATCGTCTAGATCTTTGCCCGTGCGCACGTCGCGAACTTTCCATTCCTGCCAGTCCGAACCGCCGGAGGACAGGCCATACGCCATGAGGTTCCCGTCATAGCTGATGGTGTAACCGCTGAGCGAAACCGTGCCGTCTTTCGACAGACCATTCGGGTCCAGCAACACGCGTGGCTCTGCTTCCAGTGTCTCCGCCACATAGAGCACGCTCTGATTCTGCAACCCGTCATTGCGCGTGTAGAAGTAACGCCCGCCCTCCTTGAACGGCACGCCATAACGCTCGTAATTCCACAGCTCCGTCAGGCGTTCCTTAAGCTTTTGCCGCGCTGGTAACTGCTCCAGATACTCGAAGGTCACCTTGTTCTGCGCCTCCACCCACGCCTTCGTCGCCGCCGAATTGTCGTCTTCCAGCCAGCGATACGGGTCCGCCACGCTGAGCCCGTTCAACGTCTCCACCACATTCGTCTTCGCCGTCACCGGATAAATCAATTTCGTCGTCATGTTGGAATTACTGGCACAACCGCCCAAGAAAATGGTCGCACTGACAAGCGCGGTCAAAGAGGCGAAAACCGCCCTCATCCCCACCTTCCCAAATCTGTGTTTTTCTGTGTCCATTTTATCCCGGCTTTAGTCGGGGCTGTGGTTAAAAAAGTTATCTCACTTTCACCCAGAACGTCTTCAAATATCCCGGTTCCTCGCGCGTCACCGGGAAATCCGGCGGCTGCGGGATGAACCGTTCCCGCTCCACTTTGCGCCCGGCCGAGGCGATCGCCGCCTTCACCGTGGCGACAAATGATTCCGGTTCCAGCCCGGCGGCATTCGTGGAGGCCAGCAACGTGCCACCGCTCTGCAAAACCTTCAAGGCATCCCCTGCCAGTCGTCCGTAATCCCGCTCCACACGGAAGACACCGCTCTGCTTGGATTGCGAGAACGTCGGCGGATCGAGGATGACCACATCGAACTGCCGTTGCTTCTTCCCCAACCGTTTCAACCAGTCGAACACATCGCCAAAAATGAAATCATGCGCGGCCGGGTCCATGCCGTTCGCCGTGAAGTTACGGCGGCCCCATTCCAGATACTTCTTGGAGAGATCCAGACTCGTCGCTCTCGCACCTGCTGCACCCGCTGCCACGGAGAAGCCGCAGGTATAGGCGAACGTGTTCAGCACTTCCGCTCCTTGCAGACCGCCCTGACGCACCAAGAAGTCCGGTGCGATGTAATTCGTCAGCAAGCGCCGTCGGTTGTCCCGTTGGTCCAGAAACAGCCCCACGCTGTAACCCTCTTGAAAACTTAGCTGATAATGCAGGCCATTCTCACGGATGGTGAACTCCGCATCCACCACCGCCCCCAAGATCCGCTGTGGGCTGGCCGTCTCCACGGAAGACTTCCGCACCTGCCGGTTCAGCACTTTGTGGTAAGCCGATTTAGTTAGATACGTCTTCGCCAGTCCGGCCAATCGGTCATGCTGTCCGGTGGTCAATTCCTCAGCCGATTGCGAGAGCAGGTTTTCACCCAGCTTCTCCACATACCAGCCCGGCCAGCCATCCGCCGCCCCGTGCACCACCCGGAAGGCATCCGTCTGCGCGGGCTCGATCACCGCGTTGCGCAAGGTTTTTGCCGGATCCGCCGTAAAATCAACCGGGGCAGAATATTTCACCGTCTCACCCGTGGCCGGATGCTCGAACTCGATCTCCGCTGCGTGCAAGCAAAGCCGTGCGTGCGGTGAACCGCCATAGCGCACATCACCCAGGATCGGAAAACCCAGATCCTGCGCGTGCAATCGTATCTGATGCGTGCGCCCCGTCTTCGGCTCCGCGATGACCAGCGTCCTCCCCTCTTTCGTTTCGCCGCGATGGAAAAATGTCTCGGCCAACTCCCCCGCACTAGTTAGCGGACGGCTCACGAAGTCACTGCCCAGCTTCGTCATGTGCGAGCGGGCGTGATACCGCTCCAGCTTCACCGGCTTGTCCGTGAGCAGCACGTAGCGCTTCTGCACTTCACGTTCCGTAAATTGTTCCGTGAGTGATTTCGCCGCTGCCTTGGTCTTGGTGAAGACCAGCACACCGGAAGTCTCCTTGTCCAGCCGATGGATGATGGCCATTTGCGCCCAACGGGGCTCGCGTTGTCGGAGCCACTCATAGATGCCCTCGCCTGAATAGGGCGTGGGCGCGTGCGTGTTCCAGTTCGCGGGCTTGTTGACGACCAGCAGGTCGTCGTCTTCATGGATGATAAGGCCGCTGGTCACACGCGGAAAGCTTGCGGTATCACTGCACCTCGAGCGTCATCTCCCGGCGCTCGCCCTTGAACTCCAAGGTCACGCTGGCGCGTTCGATGGCGATCACTTTCACCCCTTGCACCAGATCCCCCACCCGCACGTTCTTGCCGCTGATCAGGGCGGAAGGGTTATTCAGGCGATAGAAGATGCCTTGCAGCTTCAGCTCGGGGAACACCGGCTTGGGCGGTGCGGCGGGTTCAGTTTTCGTGATGGGCGGTTGTGGCGCCGGGGTCGGCGTCACGACCGGAGCTGTCGGCACGGTCGATTCTGGCTTCGGAGTCGAAGCGACCACCGGCGCGGCCGGGACCGGCTCAGGTGGCGGCACCTCGATCTTCACCGGTGTCGGTGTGAAGACAGGTTCTGGCGGCAACTCGCGAACGACCGGTTCCGTGTTCACCTTGATGCCGGATTTGGATACGAACGGTGCAGTTTTTTCCGGAGCCTTGGCCACCGGCGCTGGCGCGGGTGTCGGCGCTACTGGAGCAGGAACCGCGACAGGGGCAGGTTGTGGCACCGGCGCGGTCACCGCCACAATCGGTTGCTGCGCCGGCTTGTTTTGCAGACCGCTGCGGATGAACCAAAACGACAAAGCCAACAACACCACGACGATCGCCGGGACCAGCACGGCGAACCAGTTGGTGCCAGCATTGCCACGGCGGATGGGTGCATCCGCGGGCTGCAACGGAACGCCGAGCGGGCCAGCCGTAGGACGGTTCTTTTGCGCCTCATTGGCGCGTTTCAAGGCATCATTGATGAGGCTCATGCGGGGATGTTCCCTTCCAGTTCACGGATGGCGAGGCCCACCGTGGAAAAATCGATGCGGTCACTCTGCTGCACGAAACCGGCCAGCAGACACTTGTCACATACCGCGTTCACCAGACGCGGAATGCCCTTGCTGTAACGATGGATCCGCCAGATGGCGCCCGTGGTGAAGAAAGGCGCCCCGTTCCCACCGCTCACATGGATGCGGTGCTGGATGTAGGAGGACAGTTCCGCACGCGTCAACGGGTTGATGTGATACCGCACCGTGATGCGCTGGCGCAGTTGCCGCAGCCGATGCGCATTCAGGCGATCCCGCAACTCCGGCTGCCCCATCAGCACGATCTGCAGGAGCTTGCGGTCATCCGTCTCGAGGTTGGAGAGCAGGCGCACCTGTTCCAGCAATTCATCCGTCAGGTCCTGCGCTTCATCGATGATGAGCACGGCATCCTTGTTCTTCTCCACTAGGCTCAGCAGGAAATGATTGATCGCCGAAACGGTCTCCAGCCGGTCCTTGCCCTTAACATCGAGGCCGAACTCCATGGCGATGGCTTTCATCAAGCCATCCGAATCGAGCACCGGGTTCAGGATCAGCGCCGTGGCATAGGCATCACCGAGCTGTTCCAGCATGGCACGGCAGATCGTGGTCTTGCCCGCACCCACCTCGCCGGTGAGCTGGACGAAACCCTTGCGCTCGCGGATGCCGTAAAGCAAGTGATTGAACGCCTCGCGATGCTTGGCGCTGTAAAACACAAAGCGCGGATTTGGCGTGATCGTGAAGGGCGGTTCCTTCAGCCGGTAGAATTCCAAATACACGCCATCCTGATAACGAAGATTTCGACGGGTGGAAAGGAAAAGCGACGCTCAGGCCACCAGTCACCAGACCGACTCGGGCCAGTCATAGCTACCCACTTTGATGATCAAGGACACCTGTGGGCTATCAACTGGCCGCAAATCCACCACGCCCCCAGCCAATTCACCGGCAACGGCAAACTGAGTCCACCCCATCGCCCTGGCCAACGCTGCGGCCGTAGCCCCGCCTTCCGCACAAACTCGTTCCGGCAACCCTTTACGCAACACCCTCGCCGCCACCTTGGCCAAACGCCCGGCCAGCAGACTTGCCGGAAAACTCGTTTGCATCACCGGCTGGCCGATTGCCGCCATGACGGTGGACCCCTTCCCAAAGCAGGCTTCAATCCGCTGGGTCCATTCCACCATCGCCGATGCATCCATTGTGCCTGATAGCAACACTTCCGGCATGGGCACGATCGGCACTCCCCGTTTGACTCCTTCTGCACCACGGCCACTGCTCCAAGCCGCCGCACTGCCGCAGACAAACAACGTCTGCACTCCTCTCGCTGGCACCTTCACTGTTCGTATCGGCTTGACCACCCCACGCCAGCCCGACTCCAATAATGCTTGAAAGAACTCCACTCCACCTGCCGGTAGGACACCATCAGACACCTGTTTTGCATACCGGATCAAATCTTCCGGTGATTCCGCATCTGGCGTGCTGATGCCGGTCAAATCTCCACCGAGCAATTCTGCCACCACTGCCGATGTGCGCGGATACTCCGGGTCATGAGCAAACGCCGTTTCATTCACTGGCTTGCCTTGCACAAAGTATTCACCACCCCGGATGACGCGACCGCGAGACGGGTTTGCCGAAACGAGGATGGCTCTACCCTTGCCCGTCGCCGCCATGATGGCTCGCATCTCGGCCAGTACCTGACCACGCAAGACCGAGTCACACTTTTTGTAGAGGTATCGCGGCTTTGCCTGAGCGACTTGGGAGGCGATTCGCTGGACTGCTGCCGCAGCAAGGTCGCGGGATAACGAGCGGGTGTCAGTATCCACGCAGATCACTTCGGCTGACGATTGGGGTGAGAATTTCCGTTGCACCTCGGCAGTGAGACCACGCTTCCAAGCAGCACCGGCGAGTTCAGCCGCGCCAGTCAGGTCATCCGCCAGCACGACGATCATACGTGCGGGCGTTCCTTAGCGAGCTTGGCTGCCAGGCGCACCGCCGAGTAAAGGCTGCTCGGGTTGGCCTTCCCCTGCCACGCGATATCAAACGCCGTCCCGTGATCCACACTCGTCCGCACCACCGGCAGACCCAGCGTCGTGTTCACTGCCGATTCGAACGCGATCATCTTCACTGGGATATGCCCCTGATCATGATACATGCACACCACCGCATCGAACTCCTTCCGCCGCGCCGGCGTGAATGCCGTATCCGGCGGCACTGGCCCCGTAAGATCAATCCCCTTCGCTCGCCCTGCTTCGATCGCCGGCACGATGAACCGCTCCTCCTCCCGATCCCCGAACAACCCATTCTCCCCCGCATGCGGATTCAACCCACACACCAGCAGCTTCGGCTCCCGCCCACGAATCTGCCGTAAAGCATTCGCAGTCAGTTCAATCACCTCCAGGATGCGCGCCGTCGCGATCAATTTCGGCACCTCATGATACCCGCAATGCACCGTCACGAAGCTGCACGTGATCTCCTCCGAATACTGCATCATGCAGGACCGCTCTGCGCCCATCCGCTCCGCGAAGATCTCCGTGTGCCCCGGATACTTGTGCCCCGCCAAATGCATCGCCTCCTTGTTGAGCGGCGCCGTCGCCACCCCCTGCACCTCGCCTGCCAGCGCCGCATCGATCGCCCGGTTCACATACTGATACGCCGCCTCTCCACACGCCGCCGACAACTTCCCCGGATCAACTGAATCTCCTTCCACCTGCCGCAGATCCAGCACCGAAGGAACCCTCACCAGCTTGGAAGCCTCCGCCCATTCAGCCACTTCGATGACCGGCGCGTTGAAAGGCAACCCCGTCACCTTCGCCACCCGCCGCAACACATCCGCATCCCCGAAAACGACCGGCACACAAACTTTCCCCATCGACTCCTCCGCCAACAAACGCAAACAGATCTCCGGTCCGACTCCCGCCGGATCACCCATCGTCACTGCAATAACAGGAAGCTGCGAACTCATTTCCACCATCTTGGCAACAATACCGCCCCCTAGCAATGAGAGGTTGCGCCATCCCCTTTCACACAAAGCTTGCCCAAGCCCGACCACTCCTATAATCCGGATGACATCAACTCATCATCCGCTGCGAACCCATGATCACGCGCCTGCTCCTGCTCTTTCTGCTCGCCCTCGGCCAGCGCACCTTCGCCGCGGAGACAACACCGCGCCTCCCGAACATCCTCTGGCTCATTGGTGAGAACCTCAGCCACGACCTCGGCTGCTACGGGGCCAAAGACGTCCACACGCCCCATCTCGACCGGCTGGCCGCCGAGGGCGTTCGCTACACCCGCGTCTTCGCCACGAACCCCGCCTGCGCTCCCAGCCGCTCCGCCTTCTTCGTCGGCCTGTACCAGACCACCACCGGCACTCATCCCATGCGCTCGCATCGCGATGACGATTTCCGCCTGCCCGCCGGCGTGCGCCCTGTCACCCATCGCCTCCGGGATAAGGGCTACTACACCGCCAACATCAAGACCGTCGGGACCAACAGCGTCGGCACCGGCAAGCTCGACCTGAACTTCGTCAATGAAGGCCCCATCTACCACGAAGGCTCCAGCGATTGGAGCAACCTGAAATCACGCCAGCCCTTCTTCGCCGTCGTGAATGCTGAGGAAAACGAATACGATATCTACGACCGCAAAAGCGCGGAGAAACCCCGCGTCGAATGGGTCGGCGAACGTATCCATGTCCAACATGCCAAGCCGGAAACCGTCACTCCCCCACCTTTCTATCCCGATCATCAGGTTGTCCGTCAGGAATGGGCGCGTTACCTGAATTCCGTTTCCGGCATGGATCTCCGCTTCGGCAAGGTGCTCGCCCAACTGCGCGCCGACGGCCTGGAGGACGATACCGTCATCATCTTCTTCGGCGATAACGGCCGCCTCGAACCCCGCGGCATCCATTGGTGCTACGACAACGGCCTCCGCGTCCCCATGATCATCAAGTGGCCCAAGAATTTCCCCGCACCCAAGCAGATCAAGCCCGGTACCGTAGATGGCCGCCTCCTCAGCCTCATCGACATCACCGCCACCACCCTCGCCATCGCCCACATCCCGAAACCGCCCCTCATGCAAGGCCGCATCTTCCTCGGTGAGCATGCCGAACCCGCCCGCCGCTTCGCCTTCGCCGCCCGCGACCGCATTGATGAGACCCAGCAACGCATCCGTTCCGTGCACGATGAACGCTTCCACCTCATCCGTACCATTTCCACCGGCCCCACCTTCGCTTCGTTGAACCGCTACAAGGAAAAATGCTTCGCCATCATGCCCGTCATGCGCGAACTCCACGCCCAAGGCCGGCTCAGCGGCCCGCCCCTCGAACTCATGCAACGCACCGGCCCCGGCGAAGAACTCTACGACACCCAGGCCGACCCGCATGAGATCAAGAACCTCCTCACCTCAAACCAGCCCGAACACCGCGAAGCCCTGACCCGTCTGCGGGCCGCCCTCGACACCTGGCTCATCGAGTCTGGCGACCAAGGAGCCATCTCCGAACCCGCCGCAGTGGTCGCCCCCTTCGCCGCCGAGATGGACAAATGGTTCGGCACCCCCGCCTGGGCCAAATAAATCCCAAAGCCCCTCAAGCCCCCGATGCTTCTTTCGACGTTGAAAGTTGAGCATTGAAAGTTGGGCGTTTTCCCCTTTCCTTCCTTCGTCATTCGGATTTCTTCATTCGTCATTCCATTTTCAATGGCTGTGCTCCATCCCCATCGCATGCTGCCACGAATGCAGGATATGATCCACGATCTCATCCACCCCCACCCCATGCTTCACC
>JAEYXS010000075.1 GCA_023431185.1 Verrucomicrobiota bacterium | reverse complement strand
CCACCAACGACGGGATCTGCTTCTGCGAACCCGTCGCGGTCACATCACCCTTGATCACGGTGCCAGCTTCAATCGTCAGCGTCTCCCCGTTCTCCACAAACACCATCTCCTTCAGGATGTAGGTGTTGTCACGCGTCCAGACCACATTGCCTGTGATACTGCTGTTAAATACGTCGATTTGGGCTGCCTGGGCGTTTACGCCCGCGAGCAGGCCGAGACCGGCGAGAAATCCGAGTCGGGATCGGAATAATTTTTTCATGTTCATCATGTTTTGTTGGTGCAGAGTAAACTTGCGATCGCGTCCAAAGTGGCAGAGACAGGTTACGTGCAAACTGCGGTCGTGTTACGATTCCGTTAAGAGGCTGATCTCCGAACCGCAAACAACCTAAGATCAGTAGCTGTAGGAAAGCGACACACCGTAAGAGCGGCCCCGGCTGTACCGGCTGTAAATGAGGCCGCCGGGTTCGGCACCATAAGTGCGCTCATTGACGGGATTAAGGAGGTTTTTGGCGGAAAGTTTGATCTTCCAGCGCTGGGAGCGGCCCAGTTTCTGGGAAATGCTGAAATCCAAGGTGGGGGTGGGCTGCTGATAGATGTCGTCACCGAAGGGGTTGGTGATGACAAGCCGTTCGCCGGCAATGTTATAGGCAAGGGTCGCTGCCGTGCCGGACTTGCGGTTGTCGTAGGTCAGGTCAAAGTTGATGATGTAGGGAGATTGGTTGTAGAGCGGGCGCGTATCCGGCTCGGCGGGATCGATAGCGCGCTTGTTCTGCAATTCGATATCCGTAAGGTCGGTGGTGGATTCGATATAGGCGAAATTGAAACCACCGCTGAAATCAGATAGCAGGTCATCAATAAAATCAAAGGAGGCCCGGGCTTCCAGTTCGAGGCCCTGAACCGTGGCGGATTCGCGGTTGTTATAGATGATCTTTTCCTGATCCAGGGTGACGTAGGCTTGCTCGATCGGCTGGGAGAGTTCCTTGTAAAAGGCGCCCATCGCGAGGATGTAACCGGGCCGGGGGTACCATTCCCAACGCAGATCGTAATTATTGACCGCGGCCATCTTCAGGTTGGGGTTGCCCACCAGGATGTCACCACCGGCAAAGTCGAAACTTTCCACGTTGGCAATCTCACGGTAAGTCGGGCGGCCGATGGTCTGCGAGTAGTGCAGACGGATGTTCATGTTGGTGACCGGGGAATAAACCAGCCCCGCCGCCGGGAGGAGATCCACCTGCTTCAGCTGCGTCTTGGCCGTGGTGGTGGCCAGCGTACCGCCGGTGGACTCCACAGCCAGGTAGGTGGATTCCAAACGGATGCCGCCGATCAGGCGCAGCTTCTCCACTACCGGCAGTTCCCCCATCCAGTAACCGGCCTGAACAATCTGCTCGCCGGTGTAGGAATTCTTAGGCAAGGCCCGGATGAAGAAATCATCAACCGTGGCGCTGCCAGACATGATGGGGATGAAACTGTTGGGGTCGCCATTGGTGTTCCAAGGGGCGAAACTGCCGGTCAAACTCTCATATGAAAAACCGCGATCGTTAAACTCACGGTCGGAGGCGGCGTGGTAGTAGCCGGTCTTGAATTTGGCTTCAAGTTCACTCCAAATCGGAATCGGAAAGGTGTTATCCAAGCGGAACGTAAGGTTGTTTTCTTCGAGTAGACGGAAGTAGCGGGTCGGAGTGGTTGGAAAGATGGTATTGGCAAAACCGCTGAGACCGCTCACCCGGTCAAACTTGGACATATACCGCAGGTCAGGGTCTTCCTGCGAGGTAGTGGCGAAAGAAGCCAGCCACTCGGTTTCCATATCACCGAGTTCGGGGAAAAGGTGCTTGCCGAGGAACTGATACATGTTCATGTGCCGCTCGGTGTAGCGCAATACCGTGGAGTCAAAGATGTCACCAGTCTCATCCTGTTTGAGGCTGAAGCCTCGGACCCGCCGTGCTTCGCTTTCGCCAGTCTGGGTGTAGAGATAGTTGGCGCTGATCTCGTGATTCTCAGAAAGCTTGTAAGCCAAGTTGACAGCAGTGCCCCAAGCGACTTCCTCCACGCCCCGGACATCACGCAAGTTCAGATTTTCCTCTATACCCGCACCGGAGGGCTTGTAGCGGGATACCTGACCGTCATCATAATAGCTGTACTTACGGCCATAGCTCAAACCGGCGAAGAAACCCAAGTCACGGCCAAAAAACTTGGTGCGGTCACCATAAGAAGCGGAGAAATCAGTATTCAGCGGCGAGGCGCTGTTGACTGGCCCCATCTCGGTGGTCTTGAATGCGCGGGTCTGGCCGAAGAGCAGCGCATTGTTGGCCGCACGAACAGCACCAGTCCCCTGATTCGGACGCGGAATGGTGGTGCCATCCAAGGCATCTGGCAAAGCTCTCGTGCCGTCATCAAAGCCCAGAAAATCCAGATCGCCACCGGGATAGGAGGAGAAGTTCGAGTTCAGATTGGCCTGTTCATTGTAGGAGACGCCCACTGACCAGCTCAGGATCATCTTCTCAGGAAAGGATTTGGTGCGGATATTCACGGCCCCACCAGTAAAAGTACCCGGCTGGTCCGGCGTGAATGTCTTGCTCACCTCGACGGCCTCGATCAACTCACTGGGAAAAAGATCCAACTGGCCGGACTTGCGATAAGGATCGGCGGAGGGAATCTCCCCCTTGTTCAAACTCGTCGAAGTGTAGCGCTCATCCAGACCACGGATGACGGCGAACTTCCCATCCACGATGGTGGCACCGGTAGTGCGGCCCACGACCTCGGCAGCGTCTCCTGCGCCCAATCGTGAGATCATCTCCGAGCCAAGGACATCCATGACAATGTTCGACTGCTGTCGCTCGACCAAGATTTCATTCCCCTGATCCAGCACTGGTTCAGCCACCGCCTCATAGGCTTCCATCTCGTAGAATTCCGGCTTGAGTGCGTAATCGGCCGGGGTGCGCTGGCCAGCCACGACGCGGACATCGCCCACAGTGGCTTTGCTGTAACCGGAGCGGGAGAATACGAGGGCGTAGGTGCCGGGCGGGACCTTAGTGACGGTGTAGCTTCCCGCCGAATCCGTGGTGGTGCCGAGCGTGGTGCCGCGCACGAGCACGGTCACACCGGCGAGCGGACCGCCCTGCCAAGTGTCCACTACTCGGCCGCTGATGGCACCTGTCTCCGCATCCTGCGCCGTGAGCGCAAAGGGAAAGAGAGCCAGCAGCAGGGCCAATAGAAGCCGCTGCCAGCCGCCGCCAGACACAAAAAAGGCGTTGGTGTTCACTGGGTTTGTGTGTTCCACGGTCGATATCCCCGGTCACAGCATCAGGCGCCACTCGACTGGCGGAGCATGCGCTCCACGGCCTCCAGATAACGCTGCACGCTGTCGCGTGGCTTGAGCTTCTGCGCCTTGCGCAGCTCATCCACGGCCTGCGTGTACTTCTGCTGCTTGACCTTGACCTGGGCTTTCTTGACGAAGGAGTCGGCCTCGTAACCATTGATGCGGCCAGCAAGATCGAAGCGGAATTCCGCCTTTTCAAATTCCTGGTTCTTCAGATGGAAATCGCCGACCATGAGCAGCGCCTCGCCGTCGAGCGGATTGCGCTCGATGATCTTCTCCAGCACTTGCACGGCCTGTTCGGCTTCACCCCGGGCGAGGGCGGCTTTGGAGGTGACTTTCAGGAGTTTCAGGTCGTCATCCGGCGTGAGTTTGTCGCCGTGGGTGGCACGCACTTTCTTCACGAGCAGTTCGGCTTCATCGAAGGCGCCACGGCTGGCGAGAATCGAGGCGGCGCGGACGGTGCGTTCAGCCTTGCCAGGTTCCTCCTTGTCCGCGCCCTCGAGATAGACTTCAAGGGCGAGGTCTTTCGCATCCTGACTCATGTAGATGTCGCCGAGAACCATGAGCTGGCGAAAATCGATCTTGCCGAATTTGCGGAGGATCTCGTAGTTCACCGCCGCGCCGGAGTAATCTTCCTGCTGGGTGTAGATGCTGGCTTGCAGGGTCCAAAGGCTGATGTCATTCGGGTCCTTGGCGAGCATCTCGGCGACCATGCGGCCGGCTTCCGTGAATTTGCTCTGGCCAAGGAGGCTCTTGATGAGGCCCATCTTCCAGTCCTTGTGCTCGGGCATGAAGAGGATGGCGTTACGATACGCGCCTTCCGCCGGGAGGAAACGCTCTTCATTCATGTAGCAGAAGCCGAGCAGGCCGTAGAGCTGGCCATCCACACCGCCGAGTTCGACTGATTTGGTGAAGGCCGGGATGGCCTCGGCAAAATTGCCCGCCCGAACATTCGCCATGCCGAGGTTCTTCCAGGCACGGAGGAAGGTGGGGAATTTCTCGATGGCTTTTTCCAGATTAGTGATGGCATTGGTGGTGTCGCCATTCTGGAGCTGGATGGTGCCGAGCGTGTATTCGAAGATGGGGTTGGAATCCACCGTGAGGTTGGTGGAGATCATGTAAGCGGCCTTGGCGAGATCCTGGCCCATGACGTTGGCCAGCTCCCGGTAGAAGGCAACTTCGTTCGTCCTGGACTGGTCGAACTTCGGCTCCACCTCCGCTTTCACGCCGTAGCCGCCGAGGAAGCTCTTCACGAATACGGAATCTTGGAAGGCATGGGCGAGCGGGTTGGACGGGTCCACGGGCTGAGCGTTGAATTTCATCGCCGGGATGGACTCGATGCTATTGGTCACCACGGTGACCTCGGTCTTGTCGCCTTTCGATTTACGCGAGGCCGCGCTGGCCTCAGTCACCAGACCGGCCATGAGCAACAGGGCCAACCACCAGTTCATTTCAGTCAGTTTCATTATGCAAAAATTTTGAAAGGTCAGGACGTCGCGATGGAGAAGCGGATAGGCTGACGGATATAGGTTTTGACCGGTTCCCCTTCCTTGGTGCCGGGTTTGAACTTCCACTTACGCACGGCGTCGAGTGCGGGTTTCTCAAATTCAGGGCGGGAGGAGTTCTCCACGCGCGGGTCTTCCACGCGGCCTTGCTCATCTACCACGAAGAGCAGGACCACCTGGCCTTCCACCTTGGCCTTGAGGAGATCCTTGGGATGCTGCGGAGTGATCTGCGCGATGGCGACTGGCTTCTGGTCCAGATCTTCCATGCTGAAGACCATCTCTTTCACGGGATCAGCAGCCTTGTCACCGGCATCAAAGAAGGCACCCGGGCCGAATCCGGTGCCGCTGCCCACGGCGACATCTCCAAGCAACTGGTCGATGCTGATGGGCGCAGTTTCAGTCATCGTCAACTCCGGCGGAGGCGGCTCCTGGTCCTTGGGCGGAGGAGGTTCTTCCTCCACCGGCGGAGGCTCCTCAAACTTGGGCGGCTCCACGGACGCGACTTGAGTCAACTCCATCATCTCCGATTTCTTGCCGGAGATCATGGTGGTGAAGGGCAAGATCAGGAACAGCACAAAGGACAGACCAATCGCCCCGGCGAGCGGCCAGAAGCGGCCGCCGGATACGGGTGGTGGTGTATAGACTTTGCGCATGGGACGTACGACTAGGATTTGCTCTTGTTGGCCGCAAGACTCACGGTCTTGGCACCGCCCAGTTTGCACTCATCGATCAGGCGCACGAGGATGCCGGCTTGAGAGGCAGCATCCGCCTGGATGATTACGGGCATCTCATCCCGCATCGTCAGGCGGCTGACCAGCGGACGGACACCCGCGATGCCGATCTCCTTGCCGTCATAGACGATCTGATTCTTGGCGGTGATGGCGAGGAGGATGCTTTGCTTTTCCAACTGCTGGGGGTTGCCAGCCTCCGGTTTGTCCACCTCCACGCCCGTTTCCTCCACGAACACAGTGGTGACGATGAAGAAGATGAGCAAAATGAACACCATGTCGATGAGCGGGGAGATGTTGATCTCCGAGAGCTCTTCGGTGTCTTGCAGATTGCGGCGGAACTTCATGTGGTGGCAGGGTTGAGGCCAGAACCGGCATCGATCATGGGCTCATCGGCGGTTTGCGCATCAGCGTCATCATCCGGCAGGTCGGAGCGGTGTTTGTACTGCAGGACGGTGAAACTCTCGAGGCTGGCGAGGAAACCCTCGTATTCATCGCGCTTGCGCTTGATCATGGCGGCCAGCACGAAGCCGGGCAGCGCGATGAGCAGCCCCATCTCCGTGGTGATCAGCGCCTCGGAGATGCCCGCGGAGATGGCATCAATTGTTTTATTGCCGCCGCCTTGGGAGATGGCGGAGAAGGTGGCGAGCATGCCGAGCACGGTACCGAGCAGACCGAGCAAGGGGGCGACGTTCACCAGCACGTTAAGCACAGAGATCTGGCGGTTGATGAGCGGGAGCTTGGAGGAGATGACCTCGGAGAAGCGGTTGTGGATGTCGTCCTCGCTCTTCACCTCATCCTGGGTGTAACGGATGATTTCCCCCACTTCACCTTCGGCTTTGGAAGGGTCGATGACCCATTGACGCCATTGCCGCTCCGTGAGCTGGCGATGGCCGCGCCGGTTGAAATACGTGAGCATGGCCGCGCCGATGCCGTAGATGTAGAGGCTGACGAACAGCAGCGGGATCATGGTCCAGCCGCCAGCGATCCAGATGTTAACGACTTTTTGGACGAGTGCTTCCATAAGATCGGGCAAGTTTAGTGTTTTGGGTATTGGGTAAAGGATTTGGGCAAAGTCTTATTTGCCGATGGGTTCGGCCGGGATCTGTTCCGGCACGCCGTTGATGAACGCCACGGACATCTGCTCCATGTCACCCATGATGGCCTTCACCTTGCGGGAGAGGACGGAGTGGGCGAGCAGCGCGGGAATGGCGACATAAAGGCCCCATTCCGTGGTGATGAGCGCTTCCGAGATGCCGCCGGAGAGGGTCTTGGGATCGCCGGTGCCGAAGACGCTGATCATGTTGAAGGTGGTGATCATGCCGGTGACCGTACCCAGCAGACCCAGCAAGGGCGCGGTGGCAGCGGTCAAAGCGACGAACGGGAGCGCCTTCTCCAGTCCGGGCTTCACGTTGAGCATGCGCTCGTAGAGGACTTCCTCGATATACTCTTTGCTCTCCTGCGCGTGGGCGACGGCCGTGGCCAGCAACTGGCCAAAAGGACCCTTGATGCTCTCAGCATGTTCAAGTGCGCCCTGCTGGTTGCCCTTGGTCAGGCGGTCGAGGATGAGCTGCAGATCACGGCTGGAGGCCATGGGGATGTTGCTCAACTGAATCCATTTGATGATGGCCACGATCAAGGCCGCCAGCGCGACGGCCACGATGGGATACATGACGAAACCGCCTTTGACGATATGCTCGATGAATCCGTCTTTGGTAGCCTCAATCTTCAAGGCGTTGCCGAGCGAAGCATCCAAGGGCAAACCACCGGTGCCAGTTTCGACAAGGGACTTGATGCCACCGGTCAGTGCGGGTTCCAAAGAAATCAGGGCTGGCTCCAAGGAGCCGACCTGCCGTTCCACCAAACCGGCGCTCTGAGCGGAGGCAAACAGGGCGATCGGACCAAGCAAGGTGACCTTGCCTTTTTCCTTGGCTCCCGAGACGCCGAGGACTCCGGCTTCAAAAGTGTGACCGCCGCTCAGGTTGTTGGCGCGCTCAATGGCCTTCTCGACAAAGCCGAGATGCAGTTGCAGCCGTTCGGCGATGGGCAGGTTCGGGTTCTCCGATTTCTGACGGATGTCGCGCGCCTCGGTGGCATAGACCTGGAGTTCGCTGATGTGCAGGCGGGATTCGAAGAGGTTGGAGAAGTCCTGCAGGAAACCGTTGAGGTAATCGAGTTCGGCCTTCTTCTTCGCAACGCGGCTCTTGAGATCGTTCAGGCCTACGAGGTCGTTATCCCGGTCGCGCTGGATCTTCTCGTAGTCCTTGCGCTTGGTGAGGACGGCTTCTTCGGCCTTGCTAAGCTGCTGGGAGAGCGGGATGCGCTCGTCACCGACCTGCTTTTGCAGGGCGGAGAGTTCGGCCAGCGCCTTGTCGAGGTCCGCCTTGGCGGAGGCGGAGACGGCGGTGAAGTCCTGCGCGGCGGCATTAAGTACGAGCCCGAAGCCGACCAGACCGGAGAAAATTAGGGAACGGAGTTTCATGGAAATGCTTATTGGATTTTGGCCGGGAGGGTGACGAAAGCGGGCGGTTTCGCGTTCTCATACATATCGATCACCTGGTTGATGGAAGGGGCGAGCGTGGCCTCGCTGCTCCACTTCCAGCCTTCGGCGGAGGGCGCGCCTACACCGGCGAGCTTGCCTTCCTTGTCCGTATAGTAGCCTTGGGCGAGGCCAAGGTAGATGACGCGCACTTGGATCTCGGTTCCAGCGGCGTCTTTGCGCAGTTCGCTGGTCACGGAGATGGCCCCGTTGAACTTGTCGGCCTCAGCCAAGACAGCCACGATGGCCTGCACACGTTCACCGGCGGAATACTTGGTAGTGGCCGGGTCTTCAGCGAGGCGCTTCACAAATACGTTCAGCTTCTCGGCCAGCGGCGGCGGGAAGGTCTTCGCCAGCGCGAGAGCCTTCTGCTCCAGACCGCCGAGGAGAGATTTGATCTTGTCGAGCGCAGCCTGGTATTCGGCGTCCAGCTTCTCCTGCTCGGCGCGTTCTTTGCGAGCAACGTCATTGCCGGTGTCCACCTTGGCAATGAGTTCGTCGAGGTTCTTGGCCTCGCGCTCGAACATCTTGATGGATTCGAGGAGCAACTCCTTGTCCGCCGCCCAGTCGGCGCGAAGCTTCGAAGTCATCTGCCGGGTTTCCACCCATTTCTGGAGAGTGGTGCGAGTATCGGCGATCGGTTCCTGGGAAAAGCCGTTGGCAACCAGCAGGAAGCCACCAAGCAAAGCGAGCAATAGCGCGTTCAGTTTCATGCAAATCAGCGGGAGGACATCAAGGGATGTCCTCCAGACGATCGAACGCTAGGGGCGGTGGATGACGGGAAAATGACGGAAGGGTTACGATTGTGTTACGTGAACCCGCGAGATCAAAGGAGAGGCAGGATTACAGGTGAAAACCAGACGGAAAAGCCATACCCCGTAAGGCACCATCACCTGCTGTAAGATTTGCAAAAAGGCCCAAGGACACCCCTCCCTCCGGGACTATCAACGGAGGCCAGCTTACGCTCCCGGCTCGAACTTGAAGGTGGGGAACTTGCCGTCGAAACCTTTGAGCTCAAATTCGCCCAGCGGGATCAGGTTGCCGCAGGGTTTCAGTTTCTCCGCTGCACCCGCAGTAGCCATGCAATCCACGCCGAGCTTGCCCGCGATCTTCTCCATGCGGAAGGTGAAGTTCACGTCCGGACCAATCAGGCTGTTCTTTCCGCCGGTGATGGAATAGTCGATGGTCACCGGGCCGTTGTGCATGACGAGGCGGAAGGCGAGGCTGGTTTTCCCGCGGATCTTGATCAGCTCCTTGATCGTATCGGTGACCTTTTGCGCACTGGTGTCCGGTGAGGGCCAGTAAGCCAGGAAACCGTCGCCCAAGTATTGGTTGATCTCGCCGTCGTGGCTTTCCACCACGCGTTTGCATTCGGCGATCCAGTTGCCCACCAGCTTGGCGAGCTGGTCACCGGGCATGGTCTGACTCAAGGGCGTGAAATCCATGATGTCCGCGAGTAACAGCCAGTGATGACCGGTGCGGTGATCACCCACGGTACGGTCATCCGTGGAGGTCTCCTTGGTCAAATCGCTCTCCGTCGCTTCGGAAAGTTTCTGGCGGAAGATGAGCGTCTGGCCCCCGATCTCCAGGCGATCCAAGTTTTTCAAGGCCACCGGCTGCGTGACACGATGGCCATTGCGGGCGATGCCATTCCGGCTGCCGAGGTCCACGAGCCAGTACTCCTCGTTGGCCTGCAAATGGATCATCGCATGGCGACGCGAGATCTGGTGGCCGGACAACACCAAGGTGTTGTTCGGATCACGGCCCATGGAGCAGTTGCCCACGATGGGTATCTGGTCGCCAAACGGAGTTTCGAGCCACGCGTTCATTGGTTAAACTCTATGCCTGCTGCGCCACCTTCCACCACTACCTCCTCAGTGATGATCTCCACCCGGTAACTGGTATGGCCGATCTTCAACTCCAGACCGTCCATCAAGGGCACAATCTCCCGGTCACTGAGTACGATGGAATTAAGATGCAACGCGTAGTTGGATACGAGACATTCCAGCCAAAAGCAACCTTTGTAGTGATGAAAACGGCCTTGGATGGGCGCGAGCCCCTCGATGTTCATCACGATCGGATTATACGCGTTAGAGCCGAACGAAACATCACTGAAGAGCCAGACGGCCTCATGATGCGCCAGCTCCATGTCCCGCGGCTTCAAGGAAACGGCGCCCATCGGCGTCACCGGCTGCGGATCGCTCATCCCCGGCCACAGACTGAGATTCACGATCTGCGGCCCCTGCGGGCAACCGCTCGGCGTGTGTTTCACATCCACGAAGTATTCGTTCGCCAGCCCCAAGATCGCGCGCTGCTTCAGCGGCAGCCAATTGAAGGGCGGCATGCTCATGCCATCGATCGTCGTCCCGCAACGGCTCCCCGTGTCCTGCACAAAAACCTGGCCCTGCTCATGCTTGGCCGTCACGTGCACCTTGCTCAGATGCTGCGTCTTGTCCTCGTTCTGCGGCAGCGTGATGGGATGAAACCACGTCACCAGATTCGCCCGCTTGCGCGAGCGCCCCAGCAGGAACTGCGGCAACGCGATGAAATGGATCGCCCGGATGCCACTGTCCGGCGCGGGCGTTAGCTTCAACACGTTGCCCGGATGATAATACCGCCGGAACGACTTCGGGATCAGGGGCGGCCGCGTCTTCACCATGCGGATCACCTCCGCCATGTTCAGCCGCCAGTCCTCCTGCAAGGCCATCGGCGAGTAATTGTCCGGCAGCCGGAACTCCAGCAAGTCCTTGAAGCTCTTGACCGCCTCCGGCCCCGCCAGCTTGCTCAACGGCTGATCCTTCGCCCCCAGCAGCGACGTGTCGTGATCCAGCGAATCATGATTCGTGTGGATGTCGCGCAAATCCGGCAACGCGTTCGCATCCTCCGGCGGCTGGTTCACGAACAACACCCGGCTCGCCACCAGTTGCTGCTGCGTATCCCGCATCCGCAACTCGATCTGGCACCAGATGAAGAAACTCCCCGCCTGCTCCGGCGACACCGGCAGCTCCACATTCACCGTCTGCTGCGGCCCGATGAAATCCACCACCGACGTGCTCGCGAACGCCAGCGCCCGCGAGATCAAGCTGATCTTCACATCCCGCGCCGATTGCGAGGAATGATTCCGGATCTGCAACTGGATCGTGGACAGATGCCCCGCGAAGAGGACGTACGGGAACTTGATGCCCAGGTGCAACGACGCATCCTTCGTGCTCCGCGTGGGTGAGGCCGTGGCTGTGGAGATCGTCGGGACATCGGCCTCCGTATCCGCCTGCTTCGTGGCGGAGAGCGTCATCTCCGTCGTGCGGCCCGGCTGGGTGCCCGTCTGGTAATCTTCCGCACGACTGGAAGCAGCCCCCGCCCCTCCCGTGAGCGGCAGCCCGCAAACTTCGCAGATCGTACCGCTCCCGGAAGTGGGCTCTCCACAGGTCTGGCAGGTGACTTTCATTTATTCGGCGATACCGGCAAGCTGCCAGAAGGGGTGACCGGTGAAAATAAGAAAAACAACCTTATCCCCCGGCCAATTGCCCCCATCCCACTACCAATCACCGAAGCCCACCCATGCTTGACGTTTCCCATTCGTACCATCGGCCCCATAAGCCCCCCAATTTAGCACTCAACACTAAAATTTAGCGTTCCCCGAAGTCGCCTTCCCATCTCGTCCGATCGATGCTCCCTCTTCTCGATAGCATCCTGTCCTGCGGTACTCTAGCTACCAGTCTGCACCTCCCAGATCCGACCCCCGCCAGCCACTTCAGTTAACCACCAGAAAA
>JAEYXS010000048.1 GCA_023431185.1 Verrucomicrobiota bacterium | reverse complement strand
AGGTTCGGGCAACATCGAACATCGAACATCGAACATCGAACATCGAAAGGAGAAACGATCTCATGGATAGATGGGCGAGCGAGACAGGTTTTAGATTTGAGGATTTCGGATTTCAAAGGGAAATAGCCGATAGCCAATCGCAAATAGCCGAGTTGAAAAAAGACGGGTGTCTGCGGGCGTTCTGAAAGCTGACTTTGCTTATGGGAGTTGCTGCGGGCGAGGACGCACCGCGCTCCAAGAAAAGGGAGTTACGTTGATAAGTTTTGCTACAATTTATTGCGTAGGAACGGGTTGGGTTTTGTGAATAAGTTTTAAGGTTTTTCGGTGGTGGAATTGCGGTTTTAGGTTACTCTTTTCATAGCTGGCCAAGCGGTCAGCAAAACGAACGTAGGAGGATTGAGTGAGTGAGCGGTGAATGGAAACCGGCAGCTCGAAATCAAATCCCCCAAACGAAACAGAATGAAGAGTTGAGAATTTTGGCATGCAGAAAGGGGAAAGGTGGGATGTATGGGACAGAGGGGACGAAGGGGCGGCGCGTTGGGACCCCGATACCGAATCGGGGCGAGCCGCGCGCTATACCAGTTTGCGGAGGATTTGGCACGGCCGATCTTAATTGGGAGGGCGGCGGTGAAGGCATCAGTCAGGGACGACGTGGAAGTCATCCTTACCAGCGCAAAAAGGGGTTCGAGGGCGACGACGAGGACGAGAACGACGACGATGGGAATGGCGATTTCCCCCCTTGATTTCGGGGTTTCAGGCTCTAACTTATGCCCCTCTATGCGCATGTCCATGAAGTCTGGCCTTTTGTCGGTCGGTGCCCTGACAGCTTCTTTGCTGTCCCTTGCTTTTGCAGCCTCGGCGGCGGAGATCAACGCCAAGCCGAAACAGGAAAACCGGCAGCCCTTCCCCATCGTCGCCCCCGCCTCGGATGAGGGGTTGAACAACATCAAGAAGTTCACTTTCCCCAAAGAGTTCAAGGTGGACATGGTGGCGGCGGAACCGATGCTGGCGAATCCGGTGGCGTTCACCATCGATGAGCAGAATAATTTTTATGTGTCGGAGACGTACCGGTATCGCAGTTCGGTGCTGGATATCCGGCATTACATGTTCATGCTGGAGGATGATCTGGCGGCGCGGACGGTGGAGGATCGCATCGCGTTCACGCGGAAGCATTTCGGGCCGGCGGCAGACGATCTGGCGATCGAATCGGAGGTGGTGCGGTATATCCAGCGTGGGCCAGACGGGATGGCGAACAAGTCCACGATCTATGCGGATGGTTTTAATACGATGCTGGACGGCATCGCCTCGGGTGCGCTGGCGCGGAAGGGCAAGGTGTATTTCACGAACATCCCGAATCTGTGGGAGTTGGAAGATACGAATGGGGATGGCAAGGCGGACAAGCGCAAGTCGATGAGCTATGGCTGGGGTGTGCGCTACAGCTACACGGGGCATGATTTCCATGGTCTGGCGATCGGGCCGGATGGGAAGTTGTATTTCAGCATCGGCGATCGGGGCGCGCATCTGAAGACGAAGGAAGGCAAGACGCTGGCTTACCCTGATGAGGGCGGGGTGTTCCGTTGCAACTTGGATGGCTCTGACTTGGAGATCGTGCATCGTGGTTTGCGGAATCCGCAGGAGCTGGCGTTCGATGATTACGGCAATCTGTTCACGGGTGATAATGATTCCGACAATGGTGATCGTGAGCGCTGGGTGTATGTGGTGGAAGGTGGCGAGAGCGGCTGGCGGGTGGGTTATCAGCACGCGCCGCTGGGCAAGGCGGGTCCGTGGAACAGCGAGAAGCTGTGGCACACGGCGGAGAGCAACACGGCGGCGTATATCCTGCCGCCGGTGGCCTTGATCGAGAATGGGCCGTCGGGTCTGGTTTACAATCCGGGCACGGGTTTCCCGGAGGAGTTCCGCGGGAGTTTCTTCCTGTGCCATTTCAAGGGGCAGGCGTCGGTCTCCGGCATGCACCGGCACACGGTGAAGCCGAAGGGCGCGACATTTGAACTGGTGGATCACGGCAAGTTCATCTGGAACACGCTCGTGACGGATGTGGACTTCGGCTACGACGGCGCGATGTATTTCACGGACTGGCACCACGACTGGCCGAAGTCCGCGCGCGGGCGCATCTATCGCATGGTGCATCCGGAAGCGATCAAGGACCCGGCGGTGGCGCAGGTGAAGAAGCTTTTCGCGGAAGGATTCGATCAACGGTCGGACAAGGAACTCGCGAGCCTGCTTCCGCACAAGGACAAGCGCGTGCGGCAGGAAGCGCAGTTCGCATTGGTGGCGAAGGGGCCGAGCTCCATCCCGCTGCTGGCGGAGGCGGCGCAGAAGTCGCCGAACCAACTGGCACGACTGCACGGCATCTGGGGCTTGGGTCAATTGAGCAAACAGGCGAAAGCGGTGGAAGCTCTGCGCGGTCTGCTCACGGACAAGGACGAGGAAGTACGCGCTCAGGCGGCGAAGGTGCTGGACGATGCGAAGGACGCGAAGTCACTGAACGGCTTGGTGGCCTTGCTGAAGGACCCGAGCAATCGCGTGAAATTCTTCGCGGCGATGGCTGTGGGCAAGCTCGGTCAGAAGAGCGCGGTGGCGCCGATCGTGGACATGCTGCGCGCGAATGCGGACCAAGACCTCTACCTGCGTCACGCGGGGGTGATGGCGCTGACGTGGCTCAACGACACGAAGGCGCTGGAAACGGCGGCGAAGGATTCGTCGAAATCGGTGCGATTGGCATCCTTGCTGGCGATGCGTAATTTGGAGCTGCCGTCTGTAGCGCTGTTCTTGAATGACAGCGATGCGCTCGTGGCGCTGGAAGCGGCCCGGGCGATCAATGACGCAGCCATCAATGCGGCCCAACCGCAACTGGCGGCGCTCATCACGAAGCCGACGAATGTGGAGCCGATCGCTCTCCGCGTGGTGAATGCGAACTTCCGCCAGGGCACGGCGGCGAACGCGAAGGCGCTCGCGACAGCTGCAGCGAACAAGCAGGCGTCGGTATTGACGCGCACGGAATCGCTGGGCGCATTGGGCCGCTGGGCGAATCCGCCGCAGCGCGATCGCATCGTGGGCATTTACCGTCCGCTGGCGCAGCGCGATCAAGGCACGGCGACAGGGGCGTTGCAGCCGGTGTTGAACGACATCTTGAAGACCGCGCCGGATGACGTGCGCGTCGCGGCCATCATCGCAGCGAGCGATCTGAAGTTGAAGGAAGCCAGCGCGAGCATCGCGGAGTTGATCAAGGACAAGACGCTGGCCGCGAAGGTGCGCGTGGAAGCGCTCAAGGCGTTGGAGACGCTGGGTTACGAGAAGCTCGCGGAAGCGGTGCTGCTGGCGGTGCAGGATACGGAAGAGATCGTGCGCAAGGAAGGCAATCGCATCCAGGCGAAGATCGGGCCGAAGGACGCGACGATCCAGCTCGCGAGCATCCTGGACAAAGGCACCACGGGTGAGAAGCAAGGCGCGCTGGCGACGCTGGCGGGCATCAAAGGCGGCAAAGCGGCTGACTTGATCGGCGTGTGGGTGGACAAGCTCATCGCGGGCAAGGTGCCGAACGAGATCCGTTGGGACATCGTGGCGGCGGCTCAATCCCGTGAGGCGACCAAGAATGATGCGAAAGAAAAGGCCTTGGCCGCCAAACTCGCGAAGTACACTGCGACGTTAAATTCCGGCACACTCACCGCCAAGTATCGCGACCTGCAATGGGGTGGCAACGCGGAGAACGGCAAGAAAATCTTCTACGAGAAGGTCGAGGCGTCGTGCTTGCGCTGCCATCAGATCAAGAAGGAAGGCGGCGACGTAGGGCCGACGATGGACGGCATCGCCACGCGCGTGAACCGCGAGTATCTGCTGGAATCCATCGTGGACCCGAACGCCCGCATCGCGCCGGGTTTCGAGACGGTGCTCATCACGAAGAAAGATGATACTACGGTGGCGGGTATCTTGAAGAGCGAGGCTGGGGATGAGTTGAGCATCCTGATCCAGGATGAGGATGGTTTCAAAACCGTGAAGGTGAAGAAGGCGGACGTGAAGGCCCGTGAGAAGGGGCTCTCCGGCATGCCGCCGGGCATCGCGGACATCCTGCCGAAGCAGGATATCCGCGACGTCATCGAGTATCTGATGACGTTGAAGTAAGCTGAAAATACGAAACCCGCTGAAGATTGCCCTTCAGCGGGTTATCAAACACGAGGGATGCAGGACTAGCTGCAGCCGCAGCCGCCGCTGTTGCAGCAACCGCCGTCGTCCATATCGTCCTGGGTCGGGAGGCGGCCCAGTTCGAAGGTCTTGGTGACGTGTTTCATCACGTAGTCCTGGATGCTGCTGACTTCGCGCTGGGCATCGAGGAAGTTCTTTGCGATGGGGTTTGCGAGCAGGGCATCGCGATGGGTGTTGAACTCGGCGATCTCCTGTTCAGTGAGTTCCATGCCCATCTGCTGCTTCTGCTGGAGCATCTGGCCTTTCAGGCTCAGGGTGTCGTATTGGCCGCGGGCGGCGTCGTCGTCCATGAAGGCGCCGATCTGGGTGCGGAGACGTTGAAATTCAGGGTCGTTCAAGATCGCTTCGCAAAGTTCGGTCGTCTTGGCGGCAATCGTCACGTTCGTTTCGGTGGCAATCATGCTCATACTTTTGGTTAAGTTTTCCGCAGACGCCGGCGAACCTCGCTACGTGCTGCAATGACTCATTTAAGCATAGCTTCCGGGATTAAGCAACCATGGGAATGGCAAGAAACGGCTGCTACTTTGGGGTGCTTGCGGTGGATTCTCAACCTCCCTATAACCAACTGCATGCGCATTCTCCAGTTAACGGCTTTGATCCTGACGGCCCTGTTTTTAAGCCTGCCCGGGCAAGCTCAGACCACCAAGGCCGCGCCGGTCAAACTCATCTTTGACACGGACATGGACAGTGACTGCGATGACGTCGGAGCGCTGGCGATGTTGCATGCGCTGGCGGACAAGGGGGAAGTGGAGATTCTCGCGGTGATGACTTCCGCGGCGAACCAGTGGTCGTTGCCTTGTGTGGACGCGGTGAACACGTTTTTTGGACGGCCGGATATTCCTTTGGGACGCTATGAAGGCAAGGTGCCAGCGACGCCTTCCAAGTACGCCAAGCAGATAGCCGAACGTTTTCCGCATGACCAGGGGAAGGGGAACCAAGTGACGAATGCGGTGGCGCTTTACCGCCGGATATTGGCGGCGCAACCGGACGGGAGTGTGGTGGTCTTGAGCGTGGGAGACTTGAGCAATCTGGCGGCATTGTTGAAGCACAAAGCTGAGGACGGCCAGCCGACAGGCGAGCTGTTGGTGAAATCTAAAGTCCGTGAGTGGGTGTGCATGGGCGGCAACTTCATCGGCAAACCGGCGCAGGACGATCTGAAGCTGGGAAACAATAACTTCACGTTGGACAAGCCGAGTTCGCATTTTGCCATCACGCATTGGCCGGGGTTGATCACGTTTGTCGGGCGCGAGGTGGGGTCGGTGCCGAGCGGGTTGAAGGCGGGGAAGCGGCTGGCGGAACTGCCCAAGGACAACATCGTGCGTGCGGCTTATGAATACTACTTCGACGGCACGGTGAAGGACCGTCACGTGGCCGATCAGACGGCGGTGCTCTATGCCGTACGCGGATTACGCGAATATTGGAACATTGAGAAACGCGGTTACATGCATATCCAGCCGGACAATATGTTCGTGTGGCAGTATGAACAGGACCGGCATCAATACTTGCTCAAGCGCAAGGTGGACGGGAAACCGAACGACCGGGAGATTGAAAAGATCATCGAAGACTTGATGATGTATCAGCCGAAGAAGCCATAGTGCTTCGTCGGGCGATCCAGACTGCCGGCTAGAATCCGGCAGCACGGGATTCATGCTTCGTCGAACCGATTCTCCTTGGCGTTTGCGGTGGTTCACGTTTTTCTTTTGGTCATGCAACCCGCACGTATCTTTGTGCTCGTGGCCGCATTGGCCCTGACCACTGCCACTATGCCTACGCTCATCGCCGCTCCCGGAAAACCGATCAAACTCTGGCCGGGCAAGGCGCCGGGAGATAAAGACCCGATTGGCAAGGAAAAAGACCTGACGAAGCCCACGGACAACAAGGTGGGTGGGGTGCATGTCACGCGGTTGGGCAATGTCTCGGAGCCGACGATCACGTTTTATCCGGCGCCGAAGGACAAGAATACGGGCGCAGCGGTGTTGGTGTGTCCGGGTGGTGGCTACAATATCCTGGCTTACGATCTGGAAGGGTCGGAGGTTTGTGAGTGGTTGAACTCCATCGGGGTGAATGCGGTGCTGGTGAAGTATCGCGTGCCGAAGCGCCCTGGTACGGAGCGGCATGCGCCGCCGTTGCAAGATGTGCAGCGTGCCATGGGCATCGTGCGCAGCAAGGCGGCGGAGTGGGGCATCGATGCGCAGCGCGTGGGCATCCTGGGTTTCTCAGCGGGTGGGCATCTCTCGGCGGTGGCTTGCAACAACTATGAGCAGCGCTCCTATGAGAAAACTGATGCGGCGGATGAATTGAGCTGCCGTCCGGATTTCGCGGTGTTGATTTATCCGGCGTACCTGACGGTGAAGGAACAGGGGGACAAGGTGGCACCGGAATTGCCGGTTAACGCGAAGACACCGCCGACGTTCCTCGCGATGACGGGGGATGACGGGGTGCGCGTGGAGTCCGCGCTGTTCTATTACTTGGCCCTCAAGAACGCGAAAGTTCCCGCCGAGATGCATCTCTATCCCACGGGCGGGCATGGCTACGGCCTGCGGCCTTCGCAACACATGGTCACCACCTGGCCGAAGCGTGTCGAGGAATGGATGACCACGAGCGGTCTGCTCAGGAAAACTGGAAAATAGTATAGCCCCATCAGCCCGAAGGAGGGGCGACATGACCTGGCTGAAGAACATCTTTGGCGACAACGAAGAGGGGGCCAAACCGGAACCGGTCAGGAACCGGCCGGCTGCTCCTGCTGATGTTGTCCGGCTGGAGAGCGAACTGGGCGTGAAGTTTCCGGCCAGTCTGGTCCGTATGTATACCGAAACCGACGGAGTGAATGAGCCGGACGCCAGGAGCTGGGAAGTGTTTCGCCTGATGCCCCTGAGGGAGGTCGCGGACATCAATGGCAGGATAGCGCAAAGGGGAATGGCGGCTATGGCCAAGCGGTATTCGATGGTCTGTTTCTGGGCGGATGACCAGGCCAACTATGCGGGTGTTTTTTGCGGCGTTTTTTTGGATGGCCGGGTTTTCTTCCTGGACCATGAAGGCCCTTATCTCGGCGACTTCTCGCCTGTTTTCAGGTCGGTGGAATCTTTTCAGGCGCATCTCGACGAGGCAGCAGAAAGAAACCGTATCATCGAATATTTTGAAACCGGGGAGATCACGGCCGAGGCATTGGAAGCACACGCCAGCCGGTTCACGTGGTACCGGCATTGTGCGCCCAAGGACGCTTCCACATGGGATTGCCTTCCCGTGGACTATCGCAGTTTGCCGGCGGAGTATTCTGAAAACGACCGCGCTACCTTTCGCGAATGCCTGAAGCGGGTGGAAGGGAAAACGTTTGATCTGGGTGGTGAACGGGATTTCCTGGTCTATTCTCTGGCGCGATTGGTGCCTCCAGAGGAGATATCCACGTTGTTTCCTTATCTGGGTGTGGACCACATGTGGATTCCCGCCCGCATCGCAAAGATACTGGTCTTGCGGGACTGTCCGGAGGCGATTCCCCACCTCGTCACCCTGGCCTTGTCCTGCAACCGCAACTGTCGGAACGCAGCCAAGTGTTCCCTGAGCAAAATGATCTGGCAGACGCCCGAAGCCCAAGGTGCCATCAAGGCGCTTTACTCACGGCAAGGCGGTGATTTTGCCGAGATTCAGGCCAATCTGCAGACCCTGCAAGGTTCGCCTTCGCTTATCTATCAATGGTGAACCAAGAGAAGACCTAGCTAAACTTCGTGTAGCCGGGCATGGCCATGGGGGCGACGGGCAGGGGCTGGTTCCAGTCCAGATTGTCCGGCACGAGTTTCTCCTGCGAGTTCATCGCCATCTCCCACGTGATCTCCTGACCGGTGTAGGCAGCCATGCGGCCCATGATGCCGGCCATGGTGCTGATGGCCATGCGATGGCCGTTGTTGATGGGATTGCCCGCGCGGATGGAGGCGAAGAGTTCGTCGTGTTCCGTCTGGTAGCTGAGGTTCCACGGGCCGGGATATTTCCAGACTTCGGAGCCTTCCGTGTGGATCTCAGTGACCGGCTTCTGGCGGTTGTCGGCGCGGGCGAAGGCGCGGCCTTTCGCACCGAGGATCTCATCGGCCACTTCGAAATAAGTGCGGTCTTGATGACGCGAGACGGCGTAGGCGCGTGCGCCATTGGCCCACCAATAGTTTGCCTCGAAATGGTCGTAGATGTTGCCGCCGGGATTGGGGACGTTGCGGCCGCCGACGGCGACGCACTTGATCGGCGGTTCGTCTTTCATCATCCAGAGGAGGCGGTCCACGCTGTGGATGCAGTTCTCCACGATGCAATCGCCGCAGGTCCAAACGAAATTATACCAGTTGCGCAACTGCCATTCGACATCGGTCATGCCGGCGGGGCGTTTCTCCGGTTCGGGCATCGGCTTGATGGCACCGACCATGCAGGTGACATACATGGAGCGGATGTCTCCGATGGCGCCTTCGTGGAGGCGTTTCACGAATTCGCGGCGGGAGTAATTATAGCGCCAGTCGAAGCCGGAAACGATGGCGAGGTTCTTCTTCTTGGCGAGCGCGGCGGATTCGATCACGGAACGGACACCGGGGGCATCGGTGGCCACGGGCTTTTCTGCGAAGACATGCTTGCCCGCTTCAATGGCCGCTTTGAGATGTTGCGGGCGGAAGCCGGGTGGCGTGGTGAGCAGGACGACATCGCACGTCTCAATGACCTTCTTGTACGCATCCAGACCGACGAACTGGCGCTCAGCGGGCACGTTCACTTTTTCCGGCTGCAATTTCTTCAGGGATTCGAGGCCGATCTTGAGCTTGTCGGCAAAGACATCGCCCATGGCGTGGAGTTCGCAGTTGCTGTCGGCGGTCAGCGCCTGATTCGCTGCGCCATTGCCGCGACCGCCGCAACCGATGAGGCCGACCTTGAGCTTGTCGCCCGGAGCGCCGCGCATGACGGAGGGAAAAGAGAGCGTGGAGGCTACGGCGGTGGCGGCAGCGGTAGTGCGGATGAAATCGCGACGGGACGTGTGCGTGTTGCGGTGATCGGTGGTCATAGATGTGAGCGTAAGCAGTGAAGCCGTTGCGTCAAGCAGCAGCAGACATGAAGGTTTGGACTGGCGGGGGCGCGGATGAATTCAACTGGATTGCCGTGAACACGGACGGAAGAGTAGGGGAAGGATGAAAGGCGGAATACTCGTCTTTTTGGATGAAGGGGGCGTTTGGTGGATAATGGTGAGCAGAGTTGCTACGCGCAGGCGAGACGCCCGCGCGGACGGCCCGCGAGACGCGGGCGCTACGTAGCGCAGTCGGCGTCAAATAGACATAGGCTATTGCATCACTTTGGCTTCGTCAGCGGCCGGCTGAGGACAGCCAGCCCTACCATTCCGTTGGCACGTAGTCCTTCAGGAACTTGCCCCAGATGTGGTTGCCGGTGTTGATGCCGTCGATGATGGGATCAACGATACGGGCGGCGCCGTCGACGATGTCCAGCGGGGGATTGAAGCGGTGGTCCTTCGCCTTGCGGGCGGCGATGGCGGCGGGGTCTTCATCGGACACCCAGCCGGTGTCCACGCTGTTCATGTGGATGCCGTCCACGTAATAGTCCGCGGCGGAGGTGCGCGTCATCATGTTGAGCGCGGCCTTGGCCATGTTCGTGTGCGGATGGCGCGTGGTCTTGTATTTACGGTAGAACTGACCTTCCACGGCGCTGACATTCACGATGTGCTTGTCGCGGTTCGGTGTGCGCAGCATCAGAGGCTTCAGGCGCGCATTCAGGATGAAGGGTGCGATGGCGTTGACCAACTGTGTTTCGAGCAATTCCACGGAGGGCACTTCGGCGAGTGTCAGCCGCCACGAGTTGCGGTCGCGCAAATCGATCTGTTGGAGGTCTTGGTCCAGGCGGCCTTCGGGGAAGAGATCTTTCTGCGCGTGGAGTTCATCCGGCAGCAACGGCACTTGGGAGAGCGCGGCGGCGTGTGTCAGACCGGCGACTTCCGAGATGCGACGTTCAGCCACGGTGGCGGAGGCGTCGCCTTCGGGCAACATGGAGTAACCGCGCAAGCCTTCGTACGCGCCGATGAGCTTTTGCACTTGAGAGGGCAGGTCATGCAGCGCGCCGGTTTCCTGCGCCATCATGTGGCTGTAGAAATCAGGGGGGCGACGCACGGTCTGGCAGGCATTGCTGATGATGAAATCCAGACGATCGCGTGTGGTCAGCAGATGACGGCAGAACGCCTCGACCGAAGGTGTGTGGCGCAGATCGAGGCCGAAGATCTCCAAGCGGTCCTTCCACAATTCAAAATCCGGCTCCTGCGAATAACGCATCGCGGAATCACGCGGGAAACGCGTCGTGACGATGAGATGGGCACCGGCACGCAGCAGCTTGATGCCGGCTTGATAACCGATCTTCACGCGTCCGCCGGTGAGCAGAGCCACACGACCAGTGAGGTCGGCGAGTTCACCGCGTTTGCGGTAGTTCAGTTCGGCGCACTTGGGGCAGAGCTGGTCGTAGAAATGATGGATCTGCTGGTAGTCTTTTTTGCAGATGTAGCAGTTCTGCGGTTCCACCACTTCGCGGAATTCAGGTTCCTCGACGGTCTGCTGGTCGTCGTTGGCGGGAGGGAGATAGTTGGGCGTGGTGAAAACGGGTTTGCGGCGCAGTTCGCGGATGCCGGTCTCGTGGAGCACGGACTGGTCTTTCTCGCGTTTCTCGGACTTGCGCTGGCGCTGGCTCGCCTTGGTCAGGCGGCGACGTTCTTTCACATCCGGGCAATAGACGAGACCGGCGGCCTGCACGAGGCGGGCGCGGTCCTTGGCGGACATGTTCGCCAAGAGGGCACGGTTGGCGGCGATGGCTTCAAGCAGATCGGCGGCCGCACGGAGTTTATCCGACAGCGCAGTGTCACCGGTCTTCGGGCTATGTTCAGCGGGCGTTGTAATAAGCGTCAATTTTCCGTCATCCAGCGGGCCGGAGGCCGTTGAGACGGTCGGCAACGGTATCTGGCTTTTGGGAAGCGTCAAGAGGGTGTTGGCGGAGCGCCGATCTCCTATCTGGGGGTCTGCTGATGCTTTTGCTCGAGCCGGACCGGCTCCGGCACTCCATCAATCACTCTTTCTTTTTGGACTTCTTGGCCGCCGGAGCTGGCGTTGCTTCCGGTTGCTTCAATGTCGGCGGTCCTTTCAGCCAACCCAGTGAGGTGAGAAACTTGTCCGTCTCCAGCACGGTCTCATACCAATACTTGCCGCCCTCTTTGCCATAGTTGAAGAATCCGTGTGGCTGCCCTTCATAAACATGCGTGTCACAGCGCACACCGGCCTTTTCCATGTTCGCCTTGAAAGTCTCCAGCGTCTTCACCGGGATGAGATTGTCTTTGGAGCCCAAGAACACAATGGCCGGAGGATCGTCCTTAGTGATGTTATGGGCAGGAGAAAATTCCCTGTATCGCTCGCCCACACGGGCAGTGCCCCAACCGCCCGGGCCGTTATCGAAGACCGGATTGTAGAGCAGCATGGCATTGGATTTCGCCGAGATCTTCAGATCATCCTGCGGATCATCGGCGCCCTCCACCATGCCGACGAATGCCGCGAGATGCCCGCCAGCCGATCCGCCACCCGAAGCGATACGCTCGGGATCAATGCCCAATTCCTTCGCATGCGACCGCACCCAGCGCATGGCGGATTTCGCGTCATGGATGCAATTGGTCGGCGGCTCGTCCTTTGTCTTGCCCAGCAGGCGATACTCCACCTGCACGCAGACCAGGCCACGCGTCACGAGATATTCGCTGGTCTCGTTGAACTGCGTCGGCGCACCGCCCGTCCACCCGCCACCATGGAAGAACACCGCCGCCGGGCGTTTATCCGCAGCCTTCCAATCGGCCGGCTTGAGGATGTGCAGCTTCAACTCGCGCTCCCCGACCTTCTTGTAAACCTTGGCCTCTCCAACCGGAGCCGCCGCCAGTGTCGCGGTCATGAACAGCAAGGCACAGCCCAGCACGAACAAAGTGAAAACGGGTTTCATGCTTTGGTTGATAACAGATTTGAAAACGGAGGCACGCATGTTTTTAACTCTTCGCCTTCCGGCCCACGCGGCTGGCGCTCAACCCGCCATCCACCGGCAATATCTGCCCCGTGATATACGCCGAGGCATCCGAGCAAAGAAAAATTGCCGCACCCACGCAATCCGCTGCCGTGCCAAAACGCTCCAGCACGAACTTCTGCTCGTAATCCGCCACGCGCTCCGGCGTTTTGCCCAATCGCTCGTGCGTGAAATCCGTATCGATCACCCCCGGCGCCAATCCGTTCACGCGGATCTTCTGGTGCCCGAGCGCCACACTCAAAGTCTTCACCATGCCGATCATGCCCGCCTTGGCGATGTCGTACGCCGTGCAATCATGGTCCGCCTGCATGCCGCTCGTATCCGTGACGAGCACGACCGAGCCCGGCTGGCCTTCTTCCCACAAAATCTTGGCGAATTCCTGGATGAGGAAGTAATTGCCCGTGAGGAAGAGGTCCATCGTGTTCTTCCAGCGCTGCATGTTCATCTCGCGGAAAGGCACGTCGTAGAAGGAGCCCGCATTGCACACCAGCAGGTCCAGCTTGGACAAACGTTTGCGCGCCGCGATGATGATATCGCGCGGCGACATCACGGAACGCAGGTCGCCGTTCACATACGGGCAAGTGGCGGGGATATCCTTTGGCCGGTTCTTGGTTCCGTGAAAGACCACCTCCGCTCCTGCTTCGTGCAAACCCTTGCCGATGGCAAACCCGATGCCCCGTGACGACCCCGTCACCAACGCTCCGTGCCCTTGTAATGAGAATAAGCTCATTGGTTCTCGCCGCCCCCGTTACTTCAAGTTCGCCATGAATTCGATCACATCTCGCAAGTCCTGTTTGGAAAGGATCGTTCCCAGCTCCGGCAGCATGGAGGACATTCCTTTCTCACGTTTCGCGATGTCCGCCTTCTTGATCTTCATCGGTCCGTCTTCTGGTGAATTGACCGTCAATTCCGTCTCGCTCTCCTGCTTCAGGATGCCCATCACCGTCGTGCCGTTCTTCAAGGTCAACACCACATTCTCGTAACCCGGCGAAATGATCGAGTTCGGGTGGATGATGGATTCCAGCAGGTACTCGCGCTCTTTCTGTCCACCGATCTTGCCGAGGTCCGGCCCCACATCCCCACCCTCGCCATTGATCTTGTGGCAACGGAAACACGCCGCCTCCGCGCGCTCGTAGAAGATCTCCTTGCCGCGCCGCGCATCGCCGCCATACAGCACCTCGCGGAAACCATACAGCGAATCCTTCTTGTTCTGTTTGGACTGATACGCCTTCAACGCATCCTTCACCGCCGTGGCTTTGCGGCCCTGCGCGGCGAAAACGACGTCCAATTGGATCTCCTTCGGCACGGTGCCGTCCTTTAATTTCTGCAACCACGTGATCACCAGCGCATCCGCTTCCTCGCTCCGGATGCCTGCCAGGGTCTCCAGCGCGGCCTGCTGTTCGCCAACAGAAGCCTGTTCCAACGTCGTCGCGATGGTCTTCATCATGTTCGGTCCCGCCATTGCGGTGAGCAGACGACTGCCTTCGCGGCGCAAGGCGTTCTCCTTGTCCGTGCGCGCCACCTGGATGGTTTCGTTCAGCTTCGCATCCTTCAATTCCGCCAACGCCCGCAACGCCGTCACGCGCACATCCACCTTGAGTTGGTCGTTCGCCACCAACCCGCGCAAGGTCTCGCCCGCCTCCTTAATCTGCAGCTTCTCAATGGCCGCGATCGCGGCGATGCGCACATTGTCATTCGTCGCCGCCAGCAAGTTTTTCCAGTGCGGCTTCAAGGCTTGTTTCGCCGGGCCCTCATCGCGATTGGGCAGGGGACGCCACAAGCCCGTGATGCGATCCCGTCCGCCGGGCTTGGCCCAGTCGCCGAGGAATTCCAATCCCTCCACGCGCACCGCTTCGCTCACGTTGTTCTGCGCTACGAGCGTGGAGATGGCCTGTGCGTTGCTCGCCTTGCCTAGGCGGAAATTCGCGTTCATCGCACGCCGCAGGATGGGATCCGATGCCTTCGCATTCTTCGTCAATTCCGCGAGTTGCGGCATCGCTGCGTTGATCGGCACATCATTGATCGCCCGCGCCGCTTCCAGCACCAGGGAATTATCCCGCTCTTTCAGGAACTGCGCCACGTCCGGGTTCTCCAGCTTGCGCATGCCCAGCAGCGCCGCGACCCGCACCGAGGGAGAGTCATCCTTCGCCGCGAGTTCGAGCGCCTTGCCGCCCTCGATTATCGTCAGCGCCATCATGCCCGCGTGCCGCAGGTAGGGATCGCGTTCACCGTTCTCGCGGAGGACACTGATAATGCGGTCCACGGCGCGTGGATCACCATAACGTCCCGCGCTGAGCACCGCGAAGTAACGCACCCGCGCATCTGAATCCTGCAACAACTGCAACAGCGCGTTGTACGCCCCGTCAAAGCGGATATCGCCCATGATCTTCGCCGTCTGCGCGCGCACTTCCGGGTCCTTGTCCAGGATCAGCGGCACCAGTTCCTGCACATGGTCCAGTCCCGGCGTGCGGCCCATCTGCCCGATGGCCCACAGCGCATGGAGGCGCACCATCTGGTTGCGGCTCGTGCGGGCGGCATTGATGAGCGCATCCAACGGTTTGCTGAACGGCCGGATGAACCGTGTCACCTTCGTCTTCTTGAATTCCTTGTCGCGCGCCTCTTCCGAGATCGCATACTGTGCCGCCAGCCGCACGCGTTGGTCGGGATGGCCGAGCAGCGCGATCAGTTCCTCATCGTTGCGGCCCTTCATCCCGGCCGCGAGGATGGTCTTCGTGTCCGTCACCGCATCGCTGCTGTCCACCTCCGGGTCATACAGGCGGTAGATGCGCCCTTTGCCCGTTTTCTCCCAGCCACTCACCCAGTCCAGCACATAGATGCCGCCCCCGGGTGCAAAATCCACATCCGTCGGATACATGCCCCAGATGAGTTTGCCATCCATCTTCTCCAGCGTGTTGTCCATGAGGAAATCCTTCGGATTGTTCACCAGATAGGACGCCCCGAACGGCCGCATCTTGAAGTAACGCACGCCACCGGGGAAATCCGCGTAGAAGAACGTGTCCTTGAACTTTTCCGGCAGACCCGTGCCCGGATAATACACGATACCCGCCGGCCCATGGCCGATGTGCGCCGCGGGTGGCAGGATGTATGCCGCCGTATTGCGCGGCGGCAGATCCCACAGCTTCTCCGAATTCCACGCGCCCAGCTTCGGCAAATGCTGCCAGCCATAACGCCAGCCGAAGTCTGCCCCTTCTACGATATGCGTCCAGCGCGCCTTGTCACCACCGTCTGCATTGTTGTCCGCCGTGAAAAGATTGCCGTATTGGTCGAAAGCCAACTCCTGCGGATTGCGCAGACCGACCGCGACCACCTCAAACTCCGTCCCATCCGGATTGCAGCGGAACACCGCGCCCGTATCTGGCAGCGCGATCTTCTTGCCTTCCTTCGTCTCCACATGGGAACCGCGATCGGCGATGGTGAAGTAGAGTTTGCCATCCGGACCGAACTTCAACCCGTGCATGTCATGCCCGCCATAGGCGATGTGTACGCCGAACCCGCTCAGCAACGGCACGCGCTCCTTCGCCTTGCCTTCCTTGTCCACTCCCTTCAGCAACCACAAGTCCGGGATGCAGGTGAAATACACATCCTCACCCTTCACCGCCACGCCCGCAGCGACACCGGAGACTAATGTGTTGAAGCCATCCGCATACACGCTCGACTTGTCCACCTTGCCATCACCGTTCGTGTCCTCGATCAGGCGGATGCGCTCGGACTCCACCTCCAGGTCTTTCCAGTCGAACTTCCCATCGTTGTTCCGGTCCACGATGATGTCCTTCGGCAGGTCCTTGTTCCCCGGCACCAGCTTCTCCTTCAGGAAATCAATGCGGTCCTGCACCGTGCGGAAGGACAGGTCATTATCCGTCCAGTCACGATGCTTGCGGATGTCGTAAACTGACGTGCGACGCCGCCCCGTCTCCACCACATACGCGCGCCCCTTGTCATCAAACGCGAAGCTCACCACGTCCTGGATGTCCGGCTCGGCGGCGAAGACATCGATCTTGAGCCCCGGCGTGATGCGGAACTTCTTCATCGCCGTCGCTGGATCGTCCGCCAGCGAAACCCCGGCCGGATACTTGTCATCCTTCGGCCCATCGGCGGCGAAGAGCGGTGAAAAAGCCGGGAGGGCACCTAGCAATGTCGCTGCGAGATAAGCGGTGGCGATGTGATGTATCATCTTCTGCATGGCGCGTTTAGAGTAGCGTTAAACCCAACAGAGGCAAGTTCCACCGGTGAAAAACGGGCCCAGTTCCGGGGCGCAGCCCCCAATGTGCTGCCGGCATGAACCCCGCGCCAATCGGTCGGGGCTTGCCGGTAGGAATAGGTCGTTCGTCTAGCAAGTCCCGGTTCAATTAATCCGGACCGGATCGCCCCCCGCCAGGCTGGTGCCGACGAGGCTCTAATCTCCCCCTCTCGATGTTGGACGTTGAGCGTTGAAAGTTGGACGTTTGCCCTCCCTTTGCGCCACCCGTGACCCCTTCCTCCCGCCTTCATACTCCCTGTCCTCCAGTTCCACCTGAAATGAAAAACATTTCAGACCATTGTTGTTTCGGGGCGGGGGATTCCGGTTCCACTTTCGGGCCTCACACCACGCTCCTTTTCAGATTCGCGCGCACACCGCACCAACCTGGTCATAGACTGCAACATCTCTGCCAAAACTTCAATAAAAATTAATCATAAAAATTAGCAAACCTATTCTATTCAAGCACAGCAACTTCCAAAAATCACCCGCCAAAACCATGCCCCAACCCTCCCTGTGCAATCACTTCGGAGCCTCGACGCAGAGAGGGAGCATATTGATGAGCAAATCTGTGACCGAGCCGCTGGGAAGCCGAACTTCGGCCGACGCCCCCCGTAACTAACACCCCCTTCGAAATCCACCTCGGCACATGTACACAAGTGCCGAGGTTTTCTACCGTTTCCCTTATTCCGACCTGCGCCGCCCGCCACCCGTGACCCATGACCCATGACCCATGACCCGACGCCAGCTGTGTCGGGGGCTGCCCAGTCCCTCCGCCCGCCAGACCACGGGCAACATGGCAGCGGCACTGGAAATGGCGCCTCCCTCTCCCCAAGGGAGAGGGCCGGGGTGAGGGGGAAGGTGACGTCCATAAGCTGACCTTCCCCCGAAAGAGTGGACACGAGAGGGGCAAGTGGTAAGAGAAAGAGCGGAGACGATATGAGCACGAGTGAAAAGCCCAAGCGGAAGCGGTATGATGAAGCGTTCAAGCGGACGGCGGTGGAGCTGCTGTTGAGCAGCGGCAAGCCGGTGACCCAGATTGCCCGGGAACTGGGGGTCAGCCAGTGGAACCTGCGAGACTGGAAAGAGCGTTATGGGCCGGTGTCCGCGCCCCGGAGCCAGGCTGATCTGGCGGCGGAGAACCGGCAGTTGCGGGAGGAGCTGCTGCGGGTGCAGCTCCAGCGGGACATTCTAAAAAAAACTTTGGGCATCCTCTCCGAACCCAGCGGGAAAGGTTTGCGCGGGTGAAAGCGCTGGCCCACGAACATGCGGTGAGCGACCTGTGCACGGTCCTGGCGGTGTCGCGCAGCGGCTATTACGCGTGGCTGGCCGCGCCCGCCGGGGACCGGGCGCAAGCCAACACCCAGTTGGGTGCGCAGATCCAGAGGGTGTTCGTCGAACACCGGGGCCGTTATGGCAGTCCGCGGGTCTGTGCGGCCCTGCGCCAGCAAGGAATGGCCTGCAACGTCAAGCGGGTGGCCCGGCTGATGCAAACGCAGGGCCTGCGGGCGGCCACCCCAAAACGCTACCGGGTAAAGACCACCGACAGCGACCATGACGGCCTCATCGCGCCGAACCTGCTGCCGGAAAAAGTGGTGACCGCCGCCAACCAGGTGTGGGTGGTGGACATCACGTACATCCCCACCGGTGAAGGCTGGCTCTATCTGGCCGGGGTGCTCGATCGCTACAGTCGCAAGCTGGTGGGCTGGGCCATGGCCGAGCATCTGGAGGCAAGCTTGCCGCTGTCCGCCTTGCAGATGGCCTGTCATCACCGACAGCCGCCCCCGGGCTTGTTGCACCACTCCGACCGCGGGGTGCAGTATGCCAGCACGGAGTATCGCCAGTTCCTCACCAGCCACGGGCTGGTTCCCAGCATGAGCCGCAAGGGCAACTGTTACGACAACGCCACCATGGAATCCTTCTGGGGCACCCTCAAACAGGAACTGGTCCACCACCTGGACTACGCTACCCGGGCCGAGGCCCGCCGGAGTCTCTTTGCCTGGATCGAAACCTATTACAACCGTGTGCGGCTCCACAGCGCCCTCGGCTACCTTTCACCTGTGGACTTTGAAAACCAACTCAACTAAAAACCCATGTCACTTGCCCCCTCTCCGTGTCCACTCTTTCGGGGGAAGGTCAAGCAAATCAGCCACCGTTCGCCCGAGAGTCACACAACGCTTTATTACTGAACGCGCAAACTTGTGTGTAATACTCAGTCTCACCCGCCTTCGATCGCACCCCCTCCCTCGATTTTCCCCCTCGCTCATTCGCTCGGCCTCTGCTATCCCTGTCCCCACATGGAGCGGGGCATCGCAGAACTCTTTGCCGGCACCCAGGTCGTGGCACTTGCCGAAGTGCGCGGCCCCTCCCGATCCTTGGTCCACCCGCGCGGCGCTGTCGGCGTCGTCACCCGCACCCCGGCCGGCACCGAACGCCACTACCTCGTCCGCTTCCCCGACGGCTTCGAAGCCACCTTCACCCGTGACCAGCTCGAAGTCCTCAAACACTTCAAAGACCGCCTCGGAGCGCCGGTCTCCGACCCGGCGCGTGTCAGGGTCGAGCCCTTGCCAGTTTCTGCAGAAGGGCAGGCGGCCACCGCCTCCGGCCCGGACTTCGGCCTCGACTCCCTCATCATCTACCGCTGCATCGTCGGCTCCCGCGCCTACGGTTTGGATACGGCAGGCTCCGACACCGACATCCGCGGCGTTTACCTCGCGCCCGCCGATTTGCAATGGTCCCTCCACGGCGCGCCCGAACAGTTTGAGGACAACGCCGCCCAGACCTGCTTTTGGGAACTCCAGAAATTCCTCATCATGGCGCTGAAGGCGAACCCGAACATCCTCGAATGCCTCTACTCGCCCCTCGTGGAAAAGGTCACCCCCTTGGGCCAGGAACTCCTGGACCTGCGCCACCGCTTCCTTTCCCAGATGATCTTTCAGACCTTCAACGGCTACGCCCTCAGCCAGTTCAAGAAGATCGAGCAAGACCTGCGCAACCACGGCGAAGTCCGCTGGAAACACGCTATGCACCTCCTGCGCCTCCTCCTCACCGGCGCGGCCACCCTGCGCGAAGGCCGCGTCCCCGTGCAAGTCGAAGCCCACCGCGACCGCCTCCTCGCCATCAAACGCGGCGAACTCCAATGGGCAGAAGTGGACGCCTGGCGCAAAGAACTCCACCAAGATTTCGAACGCGCCTTAAGCGAAACCAAATTACCCGAACGCCCAGATTACGAGGCTGTGAATGCGTTTTTGGTGAAGGCGAGGAGAATGGTGGCAATGAAGCATCCAATGGGGCACGCTACTTCAAGGAAAGACCTCAGTCATGACGCCTGAAGAAGAACCGCAACCTCTAAAAGGAGATCCTCGCCGTCAGGCCGTGGCGTCTCTACGGGGTTACGAGTATCAAATATGGCATACAGTCCACGACTGGCTGGATTTGAGGGAGCATGAGGCGATTTTTGTAGAAGGTGCCGAGGACTTTGACAAGGTATCCAGAGATGCTGCTACAGCTACCCAAGTTAAGGATACTAGGTCGAAAATCACATTAAGGACGCCATCAGTAATTGAGGCCATAGTGCATTACTGGGAATTGCAGAAGAGTCATGCTGGCAGGCGAATCAACTTCCGCTATCTTACACGCTCAGAAATTGCTGTCGAAGCTGGAGAGCCTTTCGGCAAGGAAATGGCCGGATTGGAGCTTTGGAAGCAATGTCCGAATCGTCCTGAATTGGTTGTAAAGTTGGCTTCATTTCTGCTTTCTGAGAAGAAACTACCTGGGGATTTAATAGCTTTTCTGAGGGCAGCAGAAACTCAAGAAATACTCGGCAAGTTGATTATTCCAATCGTATGGGAAACCAACAGTGATGCTGTGGAAGTTGTTGAACTTGCGATAGATCGAAAATTGATTTTGCACGGAGACTCTCGAAATCCACAAGTCCCTCCATCTAAGGCGAAAAAAGTAAGCGATCGACTGCTAAGGGAGGTTTTTTCGATTGCAAAAAAGAAAACCAATCGTCGGCTCGATTACGCGTTCTTTTTGGAGATTTTCGAAGGGGAAACATCAGAATTAGTCTCTCATCAGGAATTGACGCTTCTTCGGAGTCAAGCTACTGCAATGGGGCAGCAAATCTCTTCATTTCCTTTTGGTGAAAAGACAGTTTTTCAGATGGAGGGGCCAAAAATCACTGACATCCCGCCGGTTCATTTCAGTGTTGCCTTACGTTGCGAGGTTACGGGGCGGTTGCTCGATTTGCTGAAAAAGTTCGGCGTGCTTGTTTTGACCGGATCAACTGGGATGGGAAAAACTACGTTGGCAAAACTTATTGCGGAAAAAAGCGGCAGAAACTGGAAATGGGTTACGTTTTCGAATGTGGGGGCATTAGAGTATGGACATGAATTTAAAGCATTGGCGGCCTTAGTAGAACAAAGGGAAGGCTCAGATTGTTTGATTCTAGATGACGTCAATTTACTCCCAGAGCATTCAAGACAGTTAGAGGAGTATTTTGCAGGTATCCTTTACACAATTCTACAGCGCAAGGGTTACTTGATTTTAACAAGCCAAAAAGAGTTATCAGTGCGATTGGCACAATCCATCAATCTGAAAGAGGAGAGCACTCAGGCCGTTCCTGTATTGACATATAGTGAAATCGCCGATTTTGCAGTTCAACTAGGTTGTCAGGACGGAAACGATGCTAAAGCTTGGGCTGCTATTACCCTCATACATACAAGTGGTCACGCTCAGCTTGTGCATGCACAGATGAAAAATCTCATGCAGATGGGGTGGCCTAAGCCCGTTTTTGAAAAGGCCCTTGAACAGCCTGTTGAAATAAGCAAGACCCTTAGGGATGCCCGTCTTCTGCTTCAAAGCTTGCCTGAAGACCATCGGGAGTTGTTGTACCGGTTAAGTATCGTGCCGGGGTTGTTTCGACGAGATCATGTTATTGCGGTCGGAGAAATTAAACCCAAGGTGCCCTTTGTAGGCGATGTGTGTGATCGGTTGGTTGGCCCGTGGATTGAGTATGTCGATCACGGTTATCTGCGAGTTTCGCCTCTCTTGAAAAATTGCGCTTCATCAGTGTGGTCTGAATCAGAAATCAGGAACTGGCACGAAGTAATTGGTTTTTCTATTCTCAAATGTTCTCCTCGGACACCTGTTGAGGCGAGCACCGTGCTCATGCAGGGTATTTTGGGGCGGTCTGCTGGCTTGGTTAGTATCACCGCAAATAGTATACTGTCGGGCGATCATAAACTGATGAAAGCGGCTGCTGAATCGTTGTCTTGGCTGCAATTACTGACAAAGGGTTCTAACGGCATTTTTCCAGAGCATAAATGGGTCAACTTCATGCTGCGCTTACTTCAGTTTAAGGTGGCAGCCGAACTTAATCCTGAGACAAGAGCACCAGAAGTGATTGCAGCGTGGGAGCAAGACCCGATGCCTGACTCTCCTCCAGAGATAGCTAAGTGTTCGAGATTTCTTTACCTCGGCAGTTTAATTTATCATATCAAGGTCCCGATTTCGCCTCGCAAATTGATTCAAGCTATTGCTGAAATGGCTGATCTAATGGGTGGCTTCTCCCCTTTGATGAAGGCTTTTGGGTCAATGGCAAAAGAGAGTGCGACCGACCCAATAGGGACTGCATTTCTTGTCACTTTAGCTAGGCCTGCGAGTGTGGGTTTCCTCGAAGAATTGTTGGATGTAATGGAGGAGGATTGGGTAGCGAAACACCTCGAGCGAATGTTGGAAAGCCTGCGAGTGAATGAGGTCATGACAAGGATGTTCATAGATGCAGTTTGGTTTGAAGAATCCAAGAAGGAATCTCCAGATTGGCCAAACTGTATCCGCGTATTAGAGAAATGCATCGACTTTGCGACGCATAGAAAGATTCCTGAACTCAAATACTCATCAGCACGAGCAATAGCCATTGTGCAAGATGAGTACCTTTGTAACGAAGATCTAGCTTTAGCTGCCTTAAATCGGTGGGGGCCAAGCGATGGGAAACTCTCCGTTACTATTGAGAATCAGCGCGCGACGATTCTGTTCCATCTTGAGGATTACGGTTCGGCTTTGGTTGCGTGGGAGAGAATACTTCCGGTTTGGTCCGCTCGATCTGATCAGTACGATACCAGCGTGTTGTTTGGTTTCAATAAAGCTGGAAGATCTGCTGCTCTCTTGGGGGATTGGAAGAAAGCTGCGAGCCTGTTTCAAGGGGCGGCCTCTTTGGCGGAGAAACTGGGGCAGCATGCTCATGCTATGGGTTTTAAGCTTGATGTTGCATGGGCGCTATGGAAGGCGGGCGATTGGCGGGATTCCTTTCAAATTTTTTCACAGTGTTTTACTGCCTTGGAAGCGCTCGCTGCAGGCTCTGGTGGTTTTTATGAAGTCAAAATCAGACGGATATTAGGGCACCTCCTCATTTGTCTTAAGAGAGAAATCGAACAAGAGGATTACGGTGATTTGTCGGACCTCCCGCCGGGAGTCGCTAGTGATCCCAATGCATCCGACAAGTGGCGTGAGGCCAATTTTCCGTTTTGCATCATTTTCTTTGCGCAAATTGAGTTTTACTTGCAACTTGAACCAAAATTTCACCACAGAGCGCGAAATCTGCTGACAAAGGCACCTACGCTGTTGATGCGTTCTGAGATGGCGGAACTAGAGTTACGTATCGCATTTCACAAGAGTTTGTTGGAGGATTTTCCTCGGCTAGGCTTCGAGTTGGAGCAGGCATATCTTATTGCCAACAAATATAGAATGGACAACCGCAGTGTGTTGAATGAGCCTGTAGTCTGGGATTTAAGGTTGGAAACGCAAAGCAGTGGTGAATCTTTGATGCCTACACTTCTGACGCATGCATTGGTTGTGTCGCTTGCTAATGATTGCTTCTCAATGCAACTGTTTAACCAATGGGGTGCATCTGTGGCGGAGGTTAAAGGTTACACATGGTTGCTTGAGTGGCTCAGAGTTGCGGAAAGGATTTTTTCCATTGAGCCAAATGAGGCTGCTCAGATGATGATAGATCAGTCCTTGAGCGTTGATTTACGTTACGTAGCTGCAGTTAGGCTGATGAAAGATTCGGATGGAGGTGTAAATGAAATGTTTAATGCGCAAATTTGGGTTTTGAGTTGGGCTTCTCAAAGTAAGATGCCATGGGGTTATGACTTGGGCTGTCAGGTGGCTCGGATTGTCGAATCTGCTTGGAGAAAGCAGTGTCAATCTAGGGCGGTATTGCGGAGTCCCTCACTTGCGGTGCCTGAAATATTGGCAGCGTGCGATAACCCAGCCGTAGGTATCGCCAAAGCCGCGAAAATTTTGTCAGCTGCTGCTAATGCCGTTTCAATTCGGGTTGCCAATGATTTCATGAATCATATTAAGGGTATTGAGTCACTTGAAATTACGAATCCGTATCGCTTTTCGATGCAGAAATGATTACCATCGACCCCAAACTCCACCGCATCGTCGCCGCCCAACCGTATCCGTTGCTGTTCGCCACCATCAGCGGCGCGCACCTGTATGGCTTCCCTTCGCCCGATTCGGATTTTGATCTGCGCGGCTCCCATATCCTGCCGCTTCCCGAGATCGTCGGCCTCGAAACCCGCCATGAAACCGTGGAGGATTCACGCATCATCGAGGGCCTGGAGATGGATATCGTCAGCCATGACGTCCGCAAGTTCTTCAGCCTGTTGCTGCGCAAGAACGGTTACGTGCTCGAGCAACTCTATTCGCCCCTCATCGTCCACACCACGCCCGAGCATGCGGAACTGAAAGCCATCGGTGAGCAGGGCCTCATCACCAAACATCACTCCCATCACTACTTTGGTTTCGCGGAAACGCAGTGGAAACTCTTCCTGAAAGAATCACCCCGCCGCGTGAAGCCGCTGCTCTATGTCTATCGCGTCCTGCTCACCGGTATCTGGCTCATGCGCACCGGCGTCGTCGAAGCCAATCTGGTGACCCTCAACGAATCCTTCCGCCTCCCCTACATCGCCGACCTCATCGCCCGCAAAACCACCGGCGAGAACACCACCCTCACGGACACCGACCTGACCTTCCACGAAACCGAATACCAACGCCTCCGCGCCGAGTTGCAAGACGCCTTCGAAACCAGCGAACTCCCCGAGATCCCTGAGGACAAAACCCGCGCCGCCCTCAACGATCTCCTCATAAAAATCCGCCTCCACTCCCCCCGTTAATCTGAACGTTGGACGTTGAGCGTTGGAAGTTGGACGTTTCCCCCTTTGTGCCTTCTGCGCCTTTTTGTGGCCAATTTACTGTCCCTTGTTGAGCTTTGCCCTTTGAACTTGGTGGCCCGTTCTGCTTTCCCTGATTTTCCCTTTCGATGTTCGGAGTTCGATGTTGGATGTTCGATGTTTTGGCCAACCCTCATTCGATGTTTCCCTTTTCTCACTTTGAACTTGTCCCCGCCTTCTGCTATCCGTCACCCATGTCCATTGGTATCCGCCTAGCCGTTCTCTTTTTTTGCGTGGCACTGTCTTTGCGCGGGCAAACCATCCTCGAAGGCCCCCGGGCCGTCGCCGGTCCAGAATCTGTATCCACCATTAGGCCCGCCCCCACCCAACGCCAGCTCGGCTTCGCCAAAGTGGACATCACCCCCGCTTACCCCATCCGCCTCAGCGGCTACGGCAATCGCAAGACTGAATCCGCAGGCACCAAACAACCCCTCTACGCCAAGGCCATGGCCGTGGGCTCCGATGCCGAAGGCCCCGCCGTCATCGTCACCGTGGACAACTGCGGCGTCCCGGATTCAATGCGCGCCGAAGTCATCCGCCGCCTCGCCACCAAGACCAAGATCACGGACAGCCGCTTCACCATCGCCTCCAGCCACACCCATTCCGCCCCCATGCTCACCGGCGTGTTGCCGAACCTCTTCAGCACCGACATCCCGCCCGGGCAACAAGCCACCATCGCCCGCTACACCGCCCAGCTCACCGACTGGATCGAGCAAGCGGCATTGGCAGCCCTCGCTGACCGTAAGCCCGGCCAGCTCCAATGGGCCCAAGGCAAAGTCGAGTTCGGCAAGAACCGCCGCACGCCCAATGGCCCCTCCGATAACGCGCTGCCTGTCCTGCGCGCCACCGATGCCACCGGCAAAGTGCGCGGCCTCATCGTCAACTACGCCTGTCACTGCACCACCGTCACCGGAGAGTTCAACCAGTTCTGCGGCGACTGGGCCGGTTACGCCCAGGAATACCTGGAGCGCGATCACCCCGGCATCGTGGCCCTCACCTCCATCGGCTGTGGGGCCGATCAAAATCCCTTTCCCCGCCCCGGCTTCGAACTCGCCCAGCAACACGGCCAGACCATCGCCACCGAAGTGCAACGTCTCTTCACCGGCAACTGGACCGCCGTCAACGGCCCGCTCGTCTGTGATACCAAACGCATTGAACTGCCCTTCGACACTTTGCCCACCCGTGCCGAATGGGAAGCCAAGGCCAAAGAGCCGTCCGCCGCCATCGCCTATCACGCCAAGAAGAATCTCGCTCGTCTTGATCGCGGGGAAACCCTTCCCACCAAGCTCCCGTACCTTGTCCAGTCTTGGGGCTTCGGTCGCGACCTCGCCTTGGTCTTTCTCCCCGGCGAAGTCGTGGTGGATTACTCCCTCCGCCTGAAACGCGAACTCGACGGCACCCGCCTCTGGGTCAGCGGCTACGCGAACGATGTCCCGTGCTACATCCCCTCCGAACGCATCCTGCGTGAGGGCGGCTACGAAGGCGGTGGCGCCATGGTCTATTACGACCGCCCCACCAAGTTCGCGATGGAAGTCGAAAGCCTCATCATCGCCGCTGTGAAAGAGATCGTCCCTCCAGAATTTCATCCACCCGCGAAGAAAGCCGCCTCCACCGAAACCTTCCCCACCATCACCATGGCCGCCGCCGAGGCCCGCAACGCCATTTCCCAGATGGTCACCAAGCCCGGCTTCACCGTCTCCCTCGCGGCCAGTGAACCCGCCATCGTGGACCCCGTCGCTTTCGACTTCGGTCGCGATGGCCGCCTCTGGGTCGTGGAGATGCATGATTATCCCTTGGGCCTCGATGGCAACTACTCCGCCGGTGGCCGCGTGAAGACGCTCCTGGACAAGGACGGCGACGGCTACTTCGAGACCGCCGCGACCTTCCTCGACAAGATCCCATTCCCCACCGGCGTCTTCGCCTGGGGCCGGGGAGCCCTCGTCTGTGCCGCTCCTGATATCATTTACGCCGAAGACATCGATGGCGATGGCAAGGCCGACAAACAGGAGAAGTGGTTCACCGGCTTCGTCACCACGAACTACCAGGCCCGCGTGAACGCCCTCGCCCTCGGCCTCGACAACTGGATCCACGCCGCGAATGGTCTCCTCGGCGGCGACATCACCAACGTGATGACCGGTGAGGTCGTGAATATCCGCGGCCGCGACTTCCGCTTCCATCCTATGACGCGCAAACTGGAAGTCACTGGTGGCCTCACCCAACAAGGCCGCGTGCGCGATGATTGGGGGAACTGGTTCGGCTGCGATAACAGCCATCTGCTCTGGCACTACCCGTTGCCCGAACGCTACGCCCGCCGCAACCCGCTGTTTACCCTCACCGAATGGCGCGTGGACCCGCTCACCGGCCCGGAAGCGGGACGTGTCTATCCCGTGAGCGAGTTGCAGGAACGCTTCAACCGCCCCGAACACGCGAACCGCGTCACCTCCGGTTGTGGTCTCGGCCTCTATCGCGACATCGCCCTCGGCGCGGACTACTACGGCGACGCCTTCGTCTGCGAGCCCGTGCACAACCTCGTCACCCGGATGAAACTCACCTTGCGTGGTGCCACCTTCATCGCTGGCCGCGTGGCCGATGAACAACGCTCCGAATTCCTCGCCTCGCGCGATCCGTGGTTCCGCCCCGTGCAAGTCGCCACCGGGCCCGATGGCGCGCTCTGGGTCGCTGACATGTATCGCGAAGTGGTGGAGCACCCGCGTTGGATTCCCGCCGAGCGCCTCAAGCAGCTCGACCCGCGCGCCGGTGCGGACAAAGGCCGCATCTACCGCGTGACCAAACTCGGCCAGCGTCCTGCCGCCTTGCCCAAGCTCGACGCGCTGAAAGGCCCTGATCTTCTGAAGCTTCTCCAAAGCCCCAACGCCACGGTGCGTGACATGGCTCACCGTGAACTCCTGTTCCGTCGCGATGCCACGATGATGGCGCCGCTCATCCAGATAGTTACCACCAATCGCGTTCCTGCCGCCCGCCTGGAATCCCTGTCCATGTTGAGCGCGCTCATCGTTCCGGCACCATCCAGCTTGATACCTTGGTTGAAAGACGAGCACCCCGCCATCCGCCGTTTCGTGCTCCAGCTTGCCGAGAAACAGATCAATGAAAGCAAGGAGCTGTCGGACGCCGTGCTGCAGATGGCCGCAGACCCTGATGCCACGGTCCGCTTCCAGACTGCACTGACCTTGGGCGAGCTCAAATCCCCCGCCACCATTCCCGCCTTGGCCGAACTCGCCCAGCGCGATGGCCAGGACGCCTGGTTCCGCTCCGCTATTTTGAGCTCTGCCGGACAAGATCCCGCCGACCTGTTCGAGCACCTCTTGAGTCTCCCCAAGCCCACAGATGGCGTTCGTGCCTTGCTCGGCCCTTTGACCGGCTTGATCCTCAGCCGCGATGCCAAACAAGGCGGCCAAGTGCTCGCCCGGTTGTTGCCGCCACCAGACAAACCCGCGGAAGCCTGGCAGAAGCAAGGGCTCGCCGATTGGCTCACCGAACTGGACCGCCGCGGTCTTACGTTGGAGAAATGGCTCAATGAAGACGCGACTCTGCGCGCACGTTGGGAAACCGTCGCTAACGCCGCTCGCAACCAAGCACTCGTTTCCGCTGATTCAGTAGCTTTCCTCGCCCGCGACACCACCCGGTTGAAAGAAGATTACACCTTGCTCCTGCGCACATTGGTTCAGCCCTTGGACGCCGCCACGGAAACCGCCGTCCTCAATCGTCTCCGCCTGCTCAAACAACCCGATACGGCCGAACGCCTTATTGCGCTCTGGCCGAAGTTCGGTCCCACCCGTCGCGAGTTGGTCATCAGCCTGCTGCTCGGTCGCAATGAATGGACCGCTGCTTTGCTCACCGCCGTGGAGCAGGGGACTGTGGCCCGCCAGGAGATTTCCCCCAGCACCCAGACCCGCCTGTTACGGCTCACCAATACCCAGCTTCAACAGCGCGCCGAAGCCCTCTTCAAATCCAACCGCAATAGTGATCGCGCCACCGTCATCGCCCGTTACTCGGGTGTCGCTGACTTGAAGGGCGACGTCACACATGGTGCGACGCTGTTCACCCAAAACTGCGCCAGTTGCCATGCTTTGAATGGCGTGGGCCATGCCGTCGGTCCGGACATCACGATTTACCGGAACAAGCCCGTGGCTGACTTCCTTGTGGCCATCTTGGACCCGAACGCCGTCATCGAACCGCGCTTCATCGCCTACCACGTGGAAGCCAAGGATGACCGCTCTTTGACCGGCCTTATCGCCGCCGAGAACGCCGATTCACTGACCTTGCTCGGCGGCAATGGCGTCCGTGAGACGGTGCGCCGTGCCGAGGTCATTTCCCTGAAAGCCTCCAGCTTTTCACTCATGCCCGAAGGCTTGGAACAGGCCCTCACCCCGCAAGGCATGGCCGACCTCATCGCCTATCTCAAGAGCGGTGATTGAAGAAAAGGCGGCACCCGTGAAATGTCACTTGCCACTCCGGTGAGACGCTGCTTTTCTCCCCGCAGCAATTTGTTGTGCCCTATGAATTTTGAACAAGCCTCCCAGACCATCAGCGAGTGCGCCATCCAGATGACCCGCGCCTATGGCTCGGCTGTCTTCAATGAACTCGTCATCGTTTCCTTCGCCAATGGCCGCGAGGAAGTGGTGGGCTACGTCGGTCCCCGGCCGGAGCGCGTGCAGAACGATTTCGCCCAGGATCTGCACAAGCTGAAGGAGGAACTCTTCAGCTCACGTCATCATGTCGGTGAGTTTGAGTTCGCCCGCACCGCCCATGGCACCCACTTTGACGCCTTCGTTGTTCTCGGCGAATGGCTTTATCTCGTCTGTAACAACACCACGCTGTCCATGGACGAGATCACCGCCAAGCCGGAATGGCGCAAAGCCCAGATACCTTTTGTGGAGATGTGCGATAAGTTCCGTGCGGACCCATTACGTCTTTGATGGAGCGCGGGTTGTCTCAACCCGCAGCAACGTGAAACAGGAAACACGGTTGAATCCGTGAAAAGCCGCCGGTTAATACCCTCTCCGCAAGGGAGAGGGCAGAGAGGGCAGGGTGAGGGGAAAGGGAGCGTTCAAAAACCAGCGCATGGCTAGCGCATCACCACTCATAAGTCGTAGAACTGTGTCCATACGTTTGGCATCACTTGAGGAGGCTCAGGTAATGGTGAAGAATCAAGCCACTCTGTGTGATCCGATGTAAGTGCTAATCCACGCACTTCCAACGCACCTGTCACCGGCATAACCTCCGTAACCCGGACTCTCCAAACCTCGTCGCCACGAGTCATTGCTCCACACATGCCTACACGAATATCTGAAACTGGAGTGCGAAACGAAATATCAGCGATGGAAAGGGAATGGTGAGAATATACGCGACCGTGAGCGCCCGCCCCAGAGACTGAGAATGACTCGTGACGCGTCGCTCCAAGGGCGAGTGCTGTCACCGTATAAGTAACGCCAGTTTTGACTGTCAGTGCTTCAGTCATCGCATGTGCGCCTAACCTCATGCTGGACCGCTAACTCAACCTGCTACAGCTTGATGCTCCTGGCCCCCGAAGCCTTCTGGTAGATCTGCGTCTCTTCTTTGCGCCGGCATATCCGGCAGGCGAAATGTTTCTGTCCGTCCCAGAACATGCTGGGCACGGCGAAAAGCTCATGACAGCCATCACACCGTTCCAGCGCATCCGCCGGGTCCAGGGGCAGGGCGATCCAGTAATCCCCCGTCTCCTCATTCAAGACATGGATCTGCCCGGGAATGTCGTCCGCGATGTAGTCAAAGACAAAGGCGTCATCCATCAATTCCTTCAGGCTGACTTCGCCCTGGTTCATGGCGATATAATTCCCGCGGAAATAGCTCTGCAACACCACTCGTACGCCGATGACCGGATCCACCGCTTTGAGCGGCAGCGTCACATCGGGCGATGATTCGGGTGCGTGCACAATGGATGCGTTTACTTCACCAGTTCAGCCAGCTTCGGTGTGATGGCATCGGCCCAGATCTGGTAACCTTTCGGCGAGAGATGCAGAAAGTCCGGCATGATCTCCCGGGTCAAAGTCCCATCCGGTTTCAGGAACTTGTCGCCGATGTCCAGGAAATGGATGTGCTTCCCGTCATGCAGCTTGGCGATCCGCGCATTCACATCCTTCAGCTTGTCGCGCGTGGTGTTGGGCTTTTCCCCGCGCGGGAATACCGCCAGCAACAGGATCTTCGTATCCGGCGTCTTTGCCCGGATCGTTTGCACGATCTTCGTGATCCCCTTTGCGATGCCTTCAGCGGAATCATTGCCGGAATTGTTCGTTCCGATCATCACCACCGCCGCCTTCGGCTTGATGCCGTCCAATTCACCGTTCTCGATGCGCCACAGCACATGCTGCGTGCGATCGCCGCCGATGCCGAAATTCGCCGGCTTATACGCACCGAAGGCATTCGTCCAGATCGCCTTCTGGCCGTTCCATCCCGCCGTGATGGAATCGCCCAGAAAAAGCACCCCCACATCCCCTTTCTTCGCGATGGCCACGAAATTCTCATGACTCTTCAGAAACCCCGCATGCACGCCATTTGTGCTCATTTTCGGGGCGGCCACATCAGGCAGTTGCACCACGGGCTTCGCTGCCGGAGTGGTGGATGGAGTTGTGCTGTTCTGTGCTGAGGCCTGGCTGAGCACCATTGTCAATAAAGTGAGAGCGATAAAGCGGGGATTCATCTGCCTGAATCTGTTACTTTCGGGGCGTTCTGCCAAGCGAATTAAGGGCCTCCAGGTTGACAGACTATTGCTTTCCCACGAGGTTCTGTTAAACGCCTGCCGTGTCCGCGACCAGTCCCAGTCTGTTGCTGCTCATTCCGGCCTACAATGAAGAAGGCCGGATTGAGCCTGTTTTGCGCGCTTATGGCGCTTACTTCGCCGCGAATTACTCCGGTAAATTTCAACTCGTCGTCGTCCTCAACGGCTGCCGTGATAACACCTTGGGCGTCGTGAACCACGTGGCCCAGGATTACCCTGCCATCTCCGCCATCGATTTCCCCGCACCCATCGGCAAAGGCGGCGCGCTCATCGAAGGTCTGAAGCTGGCCCCCTTGGCCGACTATGTCGGTTACGTGGATGCGGACGGTGCCACCCCACCCAAGGCCTTCCATGATCTGGTCCGGCACATGGACAAGGCGGACTGTGTCATCGGCTCCCGCTGGATTGAAGGTGCGGTCCTGCACCAGGCCCAGACCACCAAGCGCCAGTTCGCCAGCCGCTGCTTTCACCTCATCGTCCAGAGCCTCTTCTGGATGAATATCCGCGACACTCAGTGCGGGGCCAAGGTGATGAAGCGCGAGGCGGTCGAGAAAGTCCACAGCATGTTGCGCATCGCTGACATGGCCTTCGACATCAACCTGCTCTACGCCTTGAAACGTGCCGGTTACCGTGTCCTCGAAGTGCCGACAGAATGGACCGACCAGATCGGTTCCAAGGTGGTGCTGGGCAAGACTTCTCTCACCATGCTCCTCTCGGCCATCCGGTTGCGTTTGGTGTACTCGCCCTTCTACGCCTGGCTGCGGCCATTGCGACCGCTGGAAGGCTGGGTCTACCGGAAGCTGCTCGGTGCTCCCCAGCCGCTCAAGGGGCCGGAAGTCAAACCCAAGACCGAAGCGCAGCTTCAGTCCAGATAGCGCCGGTAGATCGCCTCCAGCTTGTCCAGCATCACGTCGAGGCTGTGCTCCGTTTCCACCTGTTTGCGGCCTGCTTCCAGATATTGCCGCGTGATGTCTTTTTGCAGGATCGTCTCCTTGATGGCCTTGGCCAGCGCTTCGCCGTTGCCGGCGGGGAAGTTCCGTCCCGTCACTCCCTGCCGGATGATCTCCGGAGTGCCGCCGACATCACTGCCCACCACCGCGGTTTTGCTCGCCAAGGCTTGCAGCCCGATCTGCGGCACGCCTTCGTGCTTGGTGGAGGCGATGACCAATACTTGGATCGCCCGCAGGATATCCGCCACATCTTCCCGGTGACCGCACAGATGGATCACGTCTTTCAAACCCGCATTCGCGATCTTCTCCTTCAAGAACGGTTCCTGCGGTCCATCACCCACGATGAAGTAACGCGCGGCAAACCCTTCCTTCTGCAATCGCTGAATTGCTTCCAGAAACGTGTCGTGCCCCTTCCACGAACGCAGCACGCAGATCATCGCCACCGCCGGCACATCCGGTGAACTATGTTGCGTGATGACTTTAGACTTCGGCCCTTCCGGGTGAAACTTCCGGATGTCGATGCCCGTCGGCAAGGTTGTGATCCGGTCATCCGCCAATTGAAAATTCTCCTGAAAGTGCGCCGTGATCTTCTGGCTGGTCGTCAGCACATGATCCGCCAGTGTCGTGAACGCATGCCGACTCAACCACCGGTTCGGATAGCTGACATCGATATGCCGGCTGCGGATGAGCAGGGGCACCTTGGCCATGCGCCCGGCGAGGCCGACCAGCCAGCCATCGGCTGAGCTATGGGTGTTCAGCACCTCGATCTGCTCACGCTTCAACCAGGACGCCAGCCGCATGGCTTCAAACGGAAAACGTAATTTCCCACGCCGGATGACTTCGGTGCCGATGCCGGATTCCTTGGCGCGTGCCAGCACCCGGGCGGTCTCCGGTGCCAGCAACCAGACGGGATGCCCGCGCTGTTTGAATCCCATCAACTCCGCATAAACCCGGTGCTCCTGCCCGCCCCAGCCCAGAGAGGCCTCTGAGTGGGCGATCCGCCATTTCTTTTGCTGAACCGTGGACATGATTTCGCGACTGATGCCGGACTGCTATGGCTCCAACGCGGGCGGGCTTAAGCCTTGACCGCGGCGATGGTGAGGTGCCGCCCCAACAGGGAGGCATCCGATCCGGCGGCTTGCCAATAAGCCTTCACTTCATCATTGCCGGCTCGCTTTGCTCGGCTGCGACAATAAAGCCGCGCCGGCCACGCGAGCAATCTTTCATGCAAATGTTTGGCGGCGGAAAGCGGCTCGGGGAGGATTTGCGGGGCCGCGAAGCCCGCCAGTTGCAGGTAAACGTAAAGCTGCGGATAATTCCAGGCCGTGATGTGCATGTGCGTGCCCGGCACTACTTTCCCGGCCAGAGGCGGGAACGAAGGGAAAAAACCGCGGTAGAGATACTGCAACCGGGATTGCTGGTACCAAACATTGGGCGTCGTTATGATCAATAATCCGTCATCTTTCATCAGCCGGTGGATTTCGCGCAGGAAAAGCAGCGGATTGCCCAGATGTTCAATCCCTTCACAGCAGCAGATCAGGTCATATGTGCCGCAGTCCCTGGGCAACGGCGTGTCGAGATCGTGCTGCCAAAATCGCCGGTAACGGCCCTTTGTTTGGGCGTAGAGGTCGATCCCATCCACCTCTGCCTCGGCAGGCAAGGCCGCCTGCAACCACCCATCGCCACAGGGGGCGTCCAATACGGACTGGATGCGGCGACCTTTTAAGTGGGCTATGACCGCGTCCTTTGAGGATTGCTGCATCAGTTGGCCATGGGGATATACGACTATTTTGGTTTGGCGGCGGAGACGATGATGGTCCGGCCCAGCAGGACCGGCAAAGTGTTCATGGCATCGACCATCGGAGCGTTATGCGGGTCGATGGTCTTGTACTTGTTGACCTCTTTATTCCTCGCCAGCCAGCCAAAGAACTGGATGGGCAGATAAAACAGGACCAGTGCGGGGATCGAGGAGCGCTGATACTTGTCCACGCGGAATTGCACTTCGTCAAAACCGGCATCCATCATCGTATGGCCGATGTAGAAGCTGGAGACGGGATTGATATGCCCGCCAGTGGTGTAGAGATCGCTGTTTCTGACCGGCAACGGTCCGAAGAGATTCCAAAAACCGCAGGTCAGGAAACGTAGCCGGGATTTGATGTTCAGGATGTTGGGCGTGCTGAGTATGCAAACGCCACCGGGTTTCAGCACCCGGTAGAACTCCCTCACGGTTTCGCGATAGTGCTCCAGATGCTCGATCACCTCGGTGGCCGTCACCAGGTCGAATGAGTTGTCCGGGTAGGGCAACTTCTCGTGGTTTAGATTGGCCACCTCGACCTTCTGGCCGGGCAGCTTCATCAGCGTATCGGTATAATCGCACGCCGACGATTGCACGCCGAAGCGCTGCTTCATCAGCTCGATCAACCGGCCTTTGCCGGAGCCTACGTCCAGATGGGTCTTGAACGGTTGCTTGGCGTGATAGCTGGCCACCAGGTCCAGTGCCGCCGTATAAATGGTCTCGGTGCTCACAAATCGAAAAGTGCCCGCAAGAACTCCGCGAACGCGGCCTGTAGTTCTAAATGGGCTGCCGACTGGCATTCAAGCGCAGACTCTGGCAATCTGTGCGAAACATGAGCGGTCCCAATGTCAAAAAAGTGCTGGTGACTGGTGGCGACGGGTTGCTGGCCCAGGCCATGAAAGCCCTGAACCCGCCCGGGTTTGCGCTGATTTTTTGTGCTCGGAACGATTTTGATCTGCAAAACCATGCTCAGATGGACCGGCAATTGGCGGCCATCCAGCCCGACCTGGTGATCAATACCGCCGCTTATAACCTCGTGGACAAGTGTGAGGTGGAGCGAGATCTTTCTTGGTCCATCAATGCGACTGGCCCCCAAAAACTGGCCGAACTTTGTGCCGCGTGCGGAATCCCGCTTGTCCACTATGGTACAGATTACGTTTTCGATGGCGCTCAACAGGTTCCTTACACAGAAGCGGACCAGCCGCACGCTATCAACCATTACGCTGCGGGCAAGCTGGCCGGGGAAGCAGCGGTCTTGAACGCCAGTCCCCGGCACTTGGTTCTCCGGACGAGCTGGCTCTTCGGCATCAATCCCATCCGCTCCCAGCGCTCCTACATCCACGCCATCATCCGGCAGGCGATGGATGGCAAGCCCATCCGGGCCACGACTGACCAGCAAGCCGTGCCCACGTATGTGGGCGATCTCGCGGCTTGGACCATGGAACTGGCCGGCCAATCCGCCAGCGGCCTGTACCATGCCGTTAATGATGGTGGCCTGAGCCGTTTCGATTGGACCAAGGAGATTCTGGCTGCCGCTCAGGCGGAAGGCGTGATTTCCGCCGTGCCCTCCGTCGAACCGGTGACCACGGCCTTCTTCAATTCCACCATCCGCCGCTCCACGTATAGCTGGCTGAGCAATGCCAAATTGACCGCCCGGCTGGGGCATCCGCTGGGTTCTTGGAAAACGGGCATGCAGGCGATGCTGCGGCAACCGCTCTGGCCGGAATCTGTTGCGTGAGCGGATTCAAACAAAATCCTCGAATCTCCCGCTCCCTTGCGCATACTTCCGGCGCTTTCGATGTCTGTTTTGGATGTGGCATTTATTGGGCGTACGCGAGCCGGTCGGAATCCCTCGGTATTCAAGGGTTTCCGTTCTGTGGCTTTTACCGTGATGCTTGCGGTGCCTCGTCCTATCGTTTCCCTGCAACATGATTCATGAACGCAAACAATGCCGGGCGTGTGGTTCGGCCCGGCTCGAACTGATCGTTGATCTGGGCAAGACCGCCTTGGCCAATGACTTTCTCGACCCTGGCGAGGTCTTCAGCTACCGCACGTTCTTGCCTTTGCGGCTGCGCCTGTGCCGGGATTGCACCTTGGTGCAACTGGCGGAAGTGGTTGATCCCGGCGTGCTCTATTCCCGTTACGCTTATGTGACTTCCACCTCGCGCACGATGGATGAGCATCTTTCGTTGCAAGCCCAGCATGTGTTGTCAGCCGCCGGAGCGGGCGGACGCCCCAAGGTGCTTGAGATCGCCAGCAACACGGGACTCTACCTGCAAAAATTTAAGGCACTCGGCTGCGACGTCATCGGCGTGGAACCCGCCCGCAACATCGCCGAACTGGCGGAACAATCCGGCATCCCGACGTGGACAGATTTCTTCAATGCCCACAATGCCGAGCAAGTCCGCCAGGAATGGGGCAGCCCGGATGTCATCTTGGGCCGCCACGTCTTCGCGCACATCGATGACCTGCAAGATCTGGTAAAGGGTATAGAGGCTCTGGCCCATGAACGCACGCTGGTCGGCTTCGAAGTGCCGTATCTGGTCGATTTCTTCGAGAAGGCGGAATACGATACCGTTTATCATGAGCATTTGTCCTACGTATCCGTGCACTCGGTGCAGGCTTTGCTGAAGAACACGCCGTTCCAATTGGAGCGCATCGAATATTACCCCATCCACGGGGGCTCCATCCTGTTCCAATTCCGTCGCAAGTCAGCAGGTGTGCCAGTACATGAGAGTGTGGCCGCTTACTTGAAAAAAGAGGCGGACTTAAAGCTCGCCGAACCGGCGATCTGGCAGCCCTTCGTTCAGAAAGTGCAGCACATCCGCGAGGAATTGCCCAAACTGGTGCGCCAGTTGAAGAGCGAAGGGAAAAGGGTCATCGGCTACGGTGCCTCCGCCAAGGGCAACACGCTGTTGAATACCTGCGGCCTGACGGACAAGGACCTCGACTACATCATCGACAACACGCCGTTCAAACAGGGCAAGGTGGCTCCGGGTTCCTGGATCCCAGTCAAACCTCCGGAGACTTTGCTGCAAGACCAGCCGGATTATGCGCTCCTGCTGGCGTGGAACTTCGCCCCGGAGATCGTCCGGCGCGAGGTAGAGTATCAAAAGCGCGGCGGGCGCTTCATCATCCCGATCCCTGCTCCCAAGATCATCGAGTTTAACGGGCAACCGGCTCTCTAATATTTTTATGGATTACAATTTCAGTGTCAGTTTCTGGCGCAAACGTGCGTTGAAAGCGGCCATCGACCGCAAGGAGGACCGTGAATCCTGGTGCGGCACGCCGTTGACCAAGCTTCCTTCGGATTGTCTGGCCATCCAGAAGCTGTTGTTCCGTTGCCGTCCGCAAGTGGTGGTGGAGCTGGGCAGCCAATACGGTGGCAGCGCGGCCTTCATCGCCTCCTTTGCTCCGCAGGCGGGCATTGAAGCCATCGTCTCGGTGGATATCGCGGAACTGCCACATCCGGCCGTGCCCATCGCCACGTTCATCACTGGGGATTCTTCTTCGCGCGAAGTGTTCGACCAGGTGAATGCCTTGGTCGCCGGTCGTACCTGTTCCGTGATCGTGGATTCCAACCATCATGCGGAACATGTGGACAAGGAGCTCGAACTTTTCGCTCCGCTCGTCAGTCCCGGTCAGGCGCTCATCATGGAAGACACGCTGGTGGATGTGCTGAATTTCAAGAAGTTCCGCGAGCACGGCGGGCCGCTGCGTTCCATCCAAAAATACATGCCCAAGCATCCGGAACTGGAGCTGACCACCGACATCGAGCCCTACGTGACGACGAATTATTTCGGTTACTGGGTGAAGAAAGCGTGAACCGGCCCGGCTGGTGATGACATGAATTACAGTCTCATAGTCCCGTACTTCAAGACGCCTGAAGTGACGCGGCTCTGCCTGTATTCCATCTTCAAATTCAGCCGCGGCACGCCAGAGGTCATCGTGGTGGATAATGCCCCGGATAGCCCGGAGTCGGCGATGCTGGCAGAGTTCCCCCAGATCAAGCTCATCAAGAACCGTTCGGAACTGCGCGGTTCACTGGCCAATTTCGAAGCGCTCGATATCGGACTGCAGCACGCCTCGCATGATCTGGTGGGGCTGCTTCATAGCGACACGATTTTCCTCAAGGAAGGCTGGGACACCGAGTGTTTCGGGCGGCTGGAGCAGGGAAAGCTGGCCGTGTTGAGCACCTTTGAACGGGAAGCAAATCCCTTCCGGCCCATCCGCAAGCGGATCCGCGACTGGTGGCATGACCTGCGCCACGTCAGCCAGCCCGGCTATGATGCGGAGGGCAAGTTGATGCTGTTCTTTTTGCTGACCCGCAAGAGCACGCTCCAACAAACGGGCTTCGTGTTCCTGCGCGATGGCCACATCACGCCGAAGCATTTTACGGTCACCGGCCAGCCGGTGGAGATCATGAGTCTGGTCCAGATCAGCCGCCTGATGTGGCACACCAGCAATATCACGAGCCTGCTGACCGGCCAGATGGATGATCCGAAACTGGTGAAATCCTATCAGGAAAAACGGGACCGTTTTTTCAACGATCCCAAGATCCGTGCGGCGTTTGGTCCCGTGCTGCCCAAGCTCTAGGAGCAAAGGGCTTGATATTCCGCCGCCAGCTTCTGCATGGCGATATCCACCGTGAACTTGCTTCTGATATTTGCCTGTGCCTGGTCGATGCTCATGTTCATCTCCGTCCATGTTTTGATGAGATTGTGCAAACGTTCGGCCAGTTCCTTCGGCTGTTTCGGGGTGAAGAGAAAGCGCGTATCCTCCTGCACCTGCTCGATGATGCCGGTCCGGCTGGTCAGCAGCGGCACACCGGCAGCCAGCACTTCCACGGCCGCCATGCCGAAGCTTTCCATGCGGGTGGCGTTGATCACCAGATCGTAGCTGCGCACCAGGTCACGGAATTTTTCCACCCGGCCGATGAAGTTGTACTGGCCGATTCGCAGGCGTTCCAGCTTCAGATCGTTCTTCGCCGGGTCGGGTTTGTCGCCGGTGAAGTCAAACGTCAGCTCCGGCAGTTGATCTTTGCGCTGCAAGAGGTAGAGCGCTTCCGTGAGGTCCGCCCAGCCTTTCCAATCCAGCGCGGAACCGACGACGAGGATACGTTTCGGAAAGGTCTCCGCCTTGGGCTTCACCGGCATGAACTCGCCGGTCTCGATGCCGTCATGGATAAGTTTCAGTTTTAGGTCGGGCTTCCAGGCCTGATTGCGCGCGAGCAGTTCATCACCGACCACGGCGATGAAATCATACTTAGGACAATCGTATTTGAAGAGGTCTTCACGCCGCATGCCTGGTGACCGCAGGAAGATCGCGGAGCGGGCTTTGAGCTCTTTGCCCAGCGCCAATCCCAGCAAACCTTCCAGGTGATCGTTCGCGTGCACGATGGTTGGTTGCAGGTTGCGAGCCTTGAGCTGGTGCTGTACGGCTTTGGCCCAGGAGCGGTTGCCGATCAGCCGGGCCCCTAAGGAACGGGAGCTGGGGAAGGGCTCGATGATGAAGGGGATGCCGTTCTGCTCGCATTCGCCGGTCAACCAGCCGGGAGCTGAACAGACGACGACCGGGTTCCATTGCTTCATCCCGGCATGGCGCAGGAGGCGCGCCAGGCAGGTCTGGGCTCCGGCGCGATGAGTGCGCTTCTGGATAAATAAGACAGACGGCGTCATTTCATTTATTCGTCAGCAATTTGTCTGCTGCCACCAGTACCGAGTCAACGCTGATACTTTCCATGCAGGGATAAATCCGCGATTTATCGCAGATGAATTCGCGAGTCTTTTTGCAGTTGCACGGACCGAGCACCAGCTCATGCCGCACTTTCCACGGATGCCAGCTCCACTCGGACGAGGGACCGAACAAGGCGACGATGGGCGTCTGCATCGCAGCGGCGAGATGCATCGCGACCGTATCGACCCCGAGGAACAGCCGGGCGTTCTGCAACATCCAGCCCAATTCGTGCAGCGAAGTCTTGCCTTCGTTCCAGAGCAAAGGCGATTTCGCTGCCGCTTTGATGTGCTGCACGTATTCATGCTCTTTGGCATCCGGGCCGGTGGAGAGCAGGACGGCGAGCCCGTGCTTTTTCTGGATGGCATCGGCCACTTGGGCCCAGCGTTCGGGCAACCATTGCTTGAATCCCCAGCGGCTGGTGGGGTGCAAGATGGCGAAGGGGCGGCGCTCTTTCAGGAAAGGCAGCTTATTGAACAGCGCGGACTCATCCACCTGTGGATGAAAGCGCAACGGACCGGCCTCGGCCTGGATCTTCATCACATCCGTGACAGTGCGGAAATCGCGCCACACTTGATGCTCGGGTGCCCAGTCGAATTTGGAGATGCCATTGAAAACACGGGGCCAGATGGCTTTTCGTTTCAACGTGTCATAGGCGTCATTGATGCCGCGCACCTTGGCGCCGGAAAGAGCGATGAACGTCTTGGCGCGATCGGAATCGGAAAGGTCGAACGCGTAATCGTAGCGTTGGGCCGCGACGAGCCGGGCGGCTTGCAGAAATTCTTTGGCGCCGGTGAAGGCGGAGCGGTTCTCTTTTTCCGGCCGGGCCACCCCGATCAGGTTCGTTATGTCGGGATTGCCCTTCAGCATCGTTTCGCAACCACCGCGCACGATGACATCGATGCGGGCCTCCGGATGGCGCTCGCGCAGCAGGCGCAGGGTAGGGGTCAGCAGCAGGGTGTCCCCGAGGTGATTCAGTTTGACCAGGAGGAATTTCACGCCTGTCAGGCCGGACGCTTGGCGATGACGTAGATGTCATCACCGACCCAGTATTTGCCGAACAGGGCGTTGCGAAATCCGTAGATGATGGAGCGGCCCAAGGACGGCTTGCGGTCGGTGTATTCGCCGGACTCGACCGGTTCCCAGTTCGTGCGACGCAGCAGCTTGTTCAGCACGGAGATGGGGTAGGGGCGCACGTGGGTCGGATCGCGCCAGAAATCTCCCACGGCCCGGCGGATGTTCGCGATATTGGGCGTGAGGATGACGACGATGGCGCCGGGCTTCAGTGCCGGGTGCAAAAGGCGGAACAACTCTTCCACTTGCACGGGGCTGAAATGCTCGACGATGTGCGAGACATTCGCGCCGTCATAGGTGCCTGGCGGCACGGTTTTGAGATAGTCGAAGAAACTGGCGTTGATGACGTTCAGCCCCTTGGCTTTGGAATTTTGGCACAGTTCGGTGTCCAGCTCCACGCCGGTACCGTTGATGCCGGATTCCTTCAGCAATTCCAGGAAATGCCCCTGGCCGGAAGCGATGTCGATGACCGACTTGCACGGCCGGAAGCGCTCGATGAAGGGCTTGAAATACCGGCGGGCGAGTTCGCGTTCGCGCGGATCGGGGACGTGCATTGCTTGTTTTTCCATGGCTCAGTCGTTGGTGGACAGCAGGCTGTTTTCCAGCCGTTCCTGGGTCTCGATGACGTCCCCGGGGCGGATGGATTTTTGATAGGTGAAATGTTTGACCGCGTATTTCTTCGGGGCCAGCCAGTGCTTCAGCGGCAACGTCGGATCAAAGTGATACGCTTCACCGATGGTGCGCGTCAGCTTCAACTTCACACTGCGGCGGCGGTCCGTGGCGGTCAGTTTGGACCAGTCCGGCTCGGGATGGTCGCGCAAGGCGGCGGCGATCTTCTCGGCCACGATGCGGGAGGAATTGCCATCCGGTGTGTGGCACCATTTCTCCAGATGAGCGCGGCGACCGGCGGCGTATTCCGGTTGGGCCGGATTCTTCAACGCCGTTTCCACGAGGGAAACCAGTTCCGCCGGTTGATCGCACAACGGTTGCTGGCGCGCGTGCTCTTCGTGGAAGAAAACCGGGTGTTTGGCGAAAGTCAGCTCGATGCTGGGCTTCTCCGCGATCCAGCCTTCCATCGCCGTGGTGCAGGTCTCGCAGGAGACTTGCAGGTCCGTGTTCAGGATGAGGCCGGTGATGTTGGATTCCTTGTCCAGCCGCACAAATTCCTTTTGGTCTGCCGGGAGCTGGTCATACCAGGCCTTGTAGAAATCAATCTTCTCGTACGGATGCGGCCGCATGATGACATCCCACTTGCGCGCCCGGGCGAGTTCGTTGAGATAGGCGGTGACCTTCAGGCGGTTCTGATAATGGACCTCGATGAGCGCACGGTAATCGCGGAAAACCGGCAGGCGGTCTTTGAGCGCGGCAAAGAAAACTTCGGCGGCCTCCGGGATGTCCCGGTAATCGGCAAAGGCGAAATTGGTGCAGACCAGTACGCGCGGCCGTGAACCCGCCGGGCGTTTCTTTTCCTCAAAGAGCTTGGCCCAAGGACGGCGGTAGAAATCAAAACGCGGTATGCCGACGACTTCCTTCTTCGCCATGGGGAAGGCATTCAATTCTTCCATGGCCTTCTTCATCTCGCGGTTCCAGCAGAGGAAGAGGTCGATGTGTGCGTTGCTATGGTGGCTGCCGACGATGAACTTCAGCAACTCCGCATCGTAGGTGATGCCCTCATTCGTGAGCACCGTGGTCAGCACGCCCATGTCATGCAGGCGTTTGGAATACTTGGCCAAGTGGCTGGCGGTGAGGTGGTTGAAGATCATCATGTGGGGCCGCCAAGCCGCCAGCGCACCTTGATAGGACTCCAGAGGCTCCAGATGACAGACCACGCCCAGCTCCTTGAGGTGCCGGGCAATCAGGGTGGTCGCCAGCAAATCCCGCTGCCGATTGTCCACCAATAAGACGATACTTTTTTCCGCCATGAACGGCTTGATAATAGAAGAGGCCGGGCGGCTGTCCAGAAAGCTTGTCTGGGCAACCACTTATGCTTTACGGAAAACGGCCTGGACGGGCGGCCCCTCCAGCCGTTGGGCTACATCGCCAGCTTTCACGGCTGAGGCGAACAACTCCAGCACCGTACGATAGACGCGTAAGGTGGCTTCGATGTCCGCATCCTTATGGCTCAAGGACAGGTTTTGCCCGCCCGAGTAGAGGATGCCGCGCTTGAGGCATTCCTGCTGCACGAAGCTCTTGTAGAGCAATGATTCTTCGCCCTTCTCGTTCTTGAAGGTCATCACCGTGCGCGGAGCGTAGCCGACGCATTCGGTCAGGTGGCTCACGCCGTAATGCTTCGCCAGCACGTTGTAACCATCCTTCAGGCGTTGGCCCTGTTCCCACAGGTGGGCGATGGCGTTCGTGGCGCGCAGCTTGTTGATAGTGGCTTTGGACGCCGCCAAGCCGATGGTTTCGCCGCCGAAGGTGAAGGAGAAAAAGATTTCGTCGCAGACCTGCATCAGTTCTTTGCGACCGACCAGGGCGGCCATCGGGAAACCATTGGCCATCGCTTTGCCAAAGGCCGCGAGATCCGGTATCACGCCGAAATATTGCTGGGCACCACCCATCGACCAGCGGAAACCCGTGACGATCTCATCGTAAATCAAGATGGCTCCGTGCTTGTGGGTGAGTTCCTTGACTGCTTCAAGGAAACCGGGTTTGGGCGCGACAATGCCGACGGGTTCCATCACCACACCGGCCACTTTGCCGGGGTTCTCCGCGAAGATGCGCTCCAGCGAGGAGATGTCGTTGTAGGCAAAAGTCTTGGTCAATGCGCACACCGCCGCAGGAACACCTTTGTTGCGGGTGGTGGTGCCGATGTACCAGTCCTGCCAGCCATGATAACCGGAGCAGGCGATGATATCGCGACCGGTATAAGCGCGTGCGACCCGCACGGCGCCGGCGGTAGCATCCGAGCCGTTCTTGCCGAAGCGGGCCATCTCGGCACAGGGAATGACCTCCGCCAGCAACTCGGCCACTTCTACCTCTAGGCGATGCGGCAGGGAATAGGCGGTGCCTTTCTGCATCTGCGCGGTCACGGCGGCGGTGACATCCGGGTCATTATGGCCCAGCACGATGGGGGCGAGGGCCATGGGGTAATCGATGTATTCATTCCCATCCACGTCCCAGACGCGGCAACCTTGGGCACGATCCACGAAAGTAGGCGCAACACCTTGCACGAATTGCGTGGGCGCCTTGCTGAAGGTCTGGCTGCAAGTGGGGATGCGGGCCTGAGCGCGAGCCAGCCACGCGGCCGATTCCTTCAACGCAGGCTTGCGGGCCGGCACGGGCGCTTCTTTGGTCAGGGAGAGGTAGTAACCCTCATTCCGGGCCGAACCTTCATTCACTAATGTCATCGTGGGTCTTTTTTCCAGCAGGTTGAGCACGTCGTCCAGACCAAAACTGCGATCAGGGAACGCGGCGAAGACGGAACGGGCGAATTCCAGATCGGCCGGAGTGTCCACCGTCCAGCGCATCTGCCGCTGGGAAAGGTCCGTGGTGTGCTCCACATTCGCCGTCCGAAAACCACTGTGGGTGCGGAGATAAATGGTGACGTGCTCGCGTTCAGGCGGGCGGGTCGCCTCACGCCAGGATTGCTCCAAGGCGGCGAAAGAGAACACCTCAGTGTCCAGTCCATCCGGATAGGTATAGCGCAGGACATTCGCGGCGTAATCGACATCATCCTGCAGAAAGCGGGCGATGACCTTGTCTACCACAACCGGATCGAGCAGCGGACAATCCGCCGTGATACGCACGACGACTTCGGCCTTGGCTGCTTTGGCCGTCTGGTAAAAACGGTCGAGGACGTCGTTCTCGCTGCCCCGAAAGACCGGGATGCCGATGGATTCGCAGAACTTCGCGACCGGCTCATCCGCTGCCTCAGTGGAGGTGGCGACCCAAGCCTCCGTGACGAGCTTTGCCTGACGCACACGGTTCACGACTTGAGCCAGCATCGGTTGCCCGGCGAGGTCGAGCAGCACCTTGCCCGGCAGGCGTGTGGAGCGCATGCGGGCCTGGATGATGGCGATGACGCGGGGAGCGGAATTCTTCATTTCAGGGCGAGGGCCAGGTGATATTCTTGCCGGTGCGGCTGCTGTCGTGCGCGGCCAGGGCGATCTGCAGGACGCGATAGGCTTCGGCGACGTCGTTTGTCGAAGTGGCTTGGCCATCCAAGCAGGCGAGGAAATGTTTCAGTTCATCGACGTACATCTGGTTCGGCACCCAGCCGGCGGGATTAGGTTCTTCCTGCCAGGTCTTAGTGCTGGCGGTGAACCAGGTGACTTTGCCCGCGGCGTAGTCCCAAGTGATGGTTCCCTGTTCGCCGACGATGCGGCAGGTGCGATGATAGGCGCGCTGGATATAATCCAAGTTCGCCGTGCCGATGGCTCCGTTCGCGAAGCGCAAGAGAATGGCGGCCACGTCCTCCGTATTGATCTCCAGATGGCTGATGTGATCGGCAAACGCGTGGATGGCGGTCACTTCACCAGCCAGCCAGCGCAGATAATCCAGTTCGTGGATGACATCAAGTATGACACCGCCACCAAGTTCACGGCGGGCACTGTAACTCTTGCGATAGTCATCTTGGGGCCGCCAGTCAGGCAGGTACTGGCCGAACTCTGCCTGGATGGTGCAAAGCTTGCCGATGGTTCCAGCCGCGAGCAGTTGCTTGGCGCGTTGCAGGCCGGGATGAAATCTCATGTTGCAGCCGATAAGGGAAACCAGTTGCTTGGCTTTTACCAATTTTTCCAGTTCAGCGAGGCCATCCAGTTTATCGGCGAGCGGTTTCTCGATGAAGAGGTGGCAACCATGCTGCGCGGCCTCGAGCGCCAGAGGCAGATGCAGACTGGTCGGACTGGTAATGAGCGCGACATCCGGTTTCCAGGCCCAGGCACCTTCCATGCTCTCGACACAGGCAATCCCGGTCTGGGCGGTGAGTTCCGCGCGTCTTTGGGGCAGGGGATCGAAAGCCATCACCTCGCCCGCTTGCAAAGCGAGCAGGTTGGCGGCATGACGGCGACCGATGGAGCCGCTGCCGAAGACGAGGAAACGTCGTTTTTGCGGGGCACTCATGTCATGCTTTGGCGAAAGGCCCTTGCGGATACTTGGTCAACCAAGCATCCCGGAAGAACGCATAATGGACGACATCCACCGGTTGGTCGTTCCAGAGATATTGGCCCACGCGGCAACCGTCCGGAACCATGCCAGTGTGCTCCATGATCTTCACCATGGCGATGTTAGGTGCGATGGTGCCGCCGGTCACTTTGCGCAGACCGGCCACGCGCAAGAGATGATCGCAGGCACCGAGCCACGCTTCCGTGCCGAAGCCTTTTCCGGCCGCAGCCGCTTCGCCGATGAGGATCCCGACATCCGCCGTGCCGTGCCGTTCGTCCACGTAAGCATTCAAGTTGCCGATGTGACCGAGCGAAGACGTCGTGATGGCCCAGAAAAAATTCGGCGTGCCGTCGAACGAACGCCAGTAATCGCGACAGCCTTCCAGCGTGTGGCGACGATGGCGGTTCTCGCTGAACTGCATCGTCTGCGGATTGTTCAGCCAGCCGACATAACGCGCGCTCAGGTGAACTTCACTGAACGGTTCGATCTTCAACCGGGGCGTATGTATCGTGGCAGAAGCCATGGATGAGGTGACTTAAACAGCCTGTGCCGGGTGAATCCAGCGCAGAATGCTGGCGGCGGGATCGCGGGGCAGGGTGGTGAGAAACTTTTGGTTAAGTGCCTGCTCGGTCTGGCGCAGCTCAGGTGTTTGCAGCAAGGCGCTCAACTGCGGCAGCACTTGGTTGCTCGTGAACGTGGTGGCGTACCCCCTTGTCGCGGCGATGAACGTATTCTCCCGGATCAGTCCCGGTTGCAAACTGACCACTGGGCGGCCCAGCACAATGGCCTCCAGTAAAAGCATGGAACCGATGCCGGTCACCAAGTCGGACCATAACAACCAAGGATGCGGCGGAGTCTTGCGGTCCAACGGACGGATGCTCAGGTGCGGCACTGCAGGCAGTTCCGCCAGTTTGCTGTGAAACCATGATTCATCTTCGTAGGGATGAAACTTGATCGCGAGCTCGATGGTGTTCGTGGCCGAAGCGACCCGGGCCGCTGCCTGATGGAGCCACGCGAACGAATCGAACTCCGTGAAACCGAAGGGAGCGTTCACTCCTTGTGCGACGTCACTGGCGATGGATTCGCTGACGAACAGAACTTGTGTCTTATGCGTGCGGGGCGGCGGGACTATACTCGTCAAAATGCTTTCCCGGCGCGCCATCAAATCGGCCAGCCACGGATGGCCGGTGACGATGACTTGCTCGCGCCGAAATCCCAAGGCGGTCAATTCCGCGATCTGCCCTTCATCCACCGCGCCGATGAAGTCAGGCCGGCCATGCACGAAGCGGGCCGGGAGATTCACCCAAGCGTCATTGATGGCGAGTGATTTGCCGCCGGTTTGGCGGGCCAAATCCCAGAGGGCAGCTTCAAAACCGGCATAGTGACTGGTGCCGGTGATGAGCAGTTCAGCGGGATCGTTTTTCCATGCCGCTGCCAAGGTGGCTGCGTCGAAGGCTTCCGGGAACTCGCGAACGGTCAGGCCAGCACGGGTGAAGACCGGTGCCGCTTTGGGCAGGCACCAGATATCATGTGGTAGGGCGTCGCCTTGCCGGGCGAGGAAACCCGCCAGCACATTGGCACCGCCGGGATCACGCGCGGCGAACCGCACGCGCGCCGTCATCGGCCACCTCCGCCAATTGTTCGCGATTTGCCCATATTTTTTCGTACGCCTGGCAGATCTGTTCCACCCACGGTTCGCGCATGCTCTCGTAGAGATACATGTGATAGAAGAGTTCGCGCTCGTAGAGGCGTTCCGTCACCGGACTGATGCCCGGTCCGTAATAACGCCCGTTCTTCGTCGGCCAGTCGGCCTGGTACAGTTTGGCCAGGTAGAGCGGACGGCAATAGCCTTCGTAGCCCGGTGCCCCTTCCGCCTCGAGCGCTTTGATAAGCTGGCGACGGCTGATGCCAGCCTCGGATTCGATGACCCGCATCATGTAAGTGTAATACACGTGCGTGCGGCCCGGACGCACCACGGGCACTTTCAAGCCCGGGAGTTTGCCGAGGCGTTCATCAAAGATCCGCGCGATCTCCTGGCGCGGCTGCGTGAGCCGGTCCAGCTTGCGCAATTGCTCGCGACCGATGGCGGCCTCGATCTCGCCCAAGCGGAAATTGAATCCCAAGATGCTTTCCGGGGCGTGCTTCAAGCCCATCTCCTCGACCACAGCTTCACCGTGGTTACGGATCAATTGCAGGCGGGCGGCCAAATCGTCGTCGTTGGTGCAGCAGACACCGCCTTCGCCGGTCTGGATTGTCTTGTGGCAGTTCAGGCTGAAAATACCGATGTCCGCCAGCGTGCCCGCAAAGCGGCCTTCGAACAGGGCGCCAGGCGCTTGCGCACTGTCTTCGATGACCTTGATGCCCTTGCTGCGGGCGAGGGCCATGATCTCATTGAAATCCGCCGGTTGTCCGGCCAAGTCCACCACGATGATCGCTTTGGTCTTCGGCGTGATGCAGCGCTCGATGCTTTTCACATCGAGGTTGTAAGTGTCCTCACAGATATCCGCGAACACCGGGGTGCCGCCGAAGACGCGCACGCAACTGGCCGAGGCGCACATGGTGAAGGGCGACACGATGACTTCATCGCCCGGGCCAACGCCACAAGCACCCACCGCCGCGATGAGTCCGCTGGTCGCGCTGTTCACGCTGACGGAGTGGCGCACCTTGAAATGTTCCGACCACTCGCGTTCGAAGGCGCGGACTTCCGGGCCGCCGAGAAAGTTATCCCCCCACGAACCGAAGAAGAGGCTCAACTGGCCGGAGCTCACCACGCGCTGGGCGGCCACGACTTCTTCCGGTCCCAAGGAATTATAATGGGGAATGGGCTGCGGGACGGCCTTTGGGCCGCCGAACAAAGCGAGCTTTTCTTTGACTGCACTCATTTTAGCTGTTCGAGACATTCCGTGACCGCCACCGCGCGGTCCAGCAAATCTTGCCAACCGTTCCCACCGTTCTGGGCGGTCGTCAAGGCCGCCTGGGCGGCATGCAAAATGGATTCATGCGACGGCCCGAGACCAGCCCACAGGTTTTGCGGTGCCAAGGTGCTGAACCCGGCGAACAAAGGGTCTGGGCGCGACTGGTAAAACTCCACACGCCGTTCGGAATCCACGATGCGCAGACGGCAGCGCTCAAAAAGCAGGTCCAGCTCAAACGGCGAGAAATCCGAGCCCGGACTGGGCAGGAACTGCACGCTACTGCCAGTGTGGCACAGCTCAAAGTGCGGGGAAACTTCTGTGCCGCCCAAGCGGTTGATCTGGCATTGCGTGCCCAACAAAGCGAACACCCGTTCGAGCCAATGGCTGGCCGTGGCTTCAGCCGGGCCATAATAACGGGCCGTGCCGGAGCAGAATTTGCCGAAAGTTCCGGCGCGAAATTCAACTTCCAGCTTTTGATAGAACGGATCGAATGCGCGGAAGTAATTCACGAGCAGCGGCAATTTCGCCTGCTGGGCCAGGTCCCGCAGCTTGCGTGCTTCCGCTGCGATGTTGGCCAGCGGTTTCTCGATCAGAACCGCTTTCACGCTGGGTGAGCGGAGGATGATCTCCATGGCCTCGGCCCGGCCTTCGGGCGGCGTGCTGATGCTGACCACTGCTGGAGCCGCGGCGCGCAATACGGAAGCCAGGTCGGTGCCGTGATGCGGCACCTGCCAACGGGCGGCGAATTGCCCGGCCTGCGCTTCATTGCGGTCCACACAGCCGGTGATCTTCGCGCCAAGCCGCCGATAGGCGAGGGCATGGGTAAGCACGGCCGATTCGTCCGAGTGGTTGAAACCACCGGCGATCTTGCCGCAGCCCACGATGAATGCCTTCGTCATGATCAATTAACGTCTGGGCACGTTCAGCACCTCATGCTTCATGCCGCCCCGTGATTCCGGGAAGCCAAAAGAATCTTCGCGTTGTGTGTTCAGTCGCGCCAGCTCGGGATGTTCATCCAGAAACTTCACGATGTCATACGCGTTGAAGTCCGGACGTTGTGGCAGCAGATCCGTGTAGATAGCGGAGATGACCTCGAAGTCCTCCGGGTGATCCACACAGAGCCGGTAACGTGGCCGGTCAAGCTCCGGCGGAGCGAGCAGGTTGATGACCTTATACTTCTCTCCGTGATGGTAGATGTATGGCGTCACGTTGACGCGATCATAGGGATCGTTCGTCGCGCGGGCGACTTCTTCCAACAACTCGCGCCGGTACACCTGCACATCGAAACCGATGGGGAAGGTGAGCTGGTCCAACACGTTGATGAGATAGTCGGCACCGCCTTGCTGGAAACGATGGACGGCGGCATCGATGATGGCCGGGTCGATCAGCGGGCAATCGCCGGTGACTTCCACGATGAGATCGGCATCCACGGACCGTGCGGCATTCAATACGCGGTCCAGCACATCTTCCAAGGAACCGCGATGGCATCGGATGCCCTCGGCTTTGGCGAAATCTTCCAGCGGTGCGTCCGATGGATCAACGCTCGTGGCCAGGCAGATGACATCCAAGGTCTGACTGCGCTTGAGCCGGTCGATGAGCCGCCCGAGCATGGGGCGGCCCAGCAAGGATTTGAGATTCTTGCCGGGCAACCGCCGGGAAGTCATCCGGCTTTCGATGATGGCGGCGACGCGCATGTTCAGATTTTCCTCACCACATTGGCCGGGTTCACGCAACCCAGGAAAATTCCATCCACCCAGTTCCCTTCACTCCAGAAGTGCGCCGGGCGCACGGCTTCCGTGGTGAAGCCCGCTTTCTCGAATGCCTTGGCCGAGGCCGCGTTGTTGGCGTAGCAGCTGGCAGTCAATTTGTGCAGACCGAGTTGGGCAAACGCGTATTCTTTCAGTAATGCGATCGCTTCCGTGGCCAGCCCGCGTCCCCAACAATCCTGCTCGCCGATGATGATACCGATATCGCCCAGCAGATGGTGGCGGTTGATGGGGCCGAGCTTGATATTGCCCACGTGACGGTTGTCCGACCGCAGCACGATGGCCAGGAAAACATTGTCCGCACTCGTGGTGGTGCTGATGATGTAGTTGCGCAGGGACGCTTCCGTATGGGTTCCAGCCTTCGTCTCCAGATAACGCGTGATGACCGGATCATTCATCCAGCGCAGATAGCCGCCCGCGGCATCATCCGGCACCACGGTCCGCAGACAGATCTGCGTGCCGGTGAGCGGCGGGGTTGCTATGGGGTTGGTGCTCATGTGTGCAGGCGGATGGGAATGCCAGCATTGCGGATGTGCGCCCGCGTCTGCATGGGGTTCTGGTCTTTGAAGCAGAAGAACGTCCCGGCGGACACGGCATCCGCTCCGCCTTCCTGAAAGCCTTCCACAAAATGCTTCGCCAGTCCGCAACCGCCGCCGGCGATGACCGGCACCGAGACTGCCTGTGTGATGCGTTGGATGATCTCCAAGTCGAGCCCTTGGCCGCCGCCGTCACGATCGATGGAGGTGAGCATCAGTTCACCCGCTCCGAGCCGTTCGCTTTCTTGTGCCCAAGCCACCGGGTCCAGTTCCGTGCGTTGCTTACCGCCTTCCGTCCAGGCCCGATACGAACCATCCGCTTCACGCTTGAAATCGATGCTCACCACTACGCATTGCGCGCCGAACGCAGCGGAAGCTTCACGGATCAATTCCGGCGTGCGCACGGCGGCGGTGTTGATGCTGACCTTGTCCGCGCCGTTCACCAGCAGTTCACGGAAATCCGCCACCGTTCTCACCCCGCCACCGACGGTGATCGGCATGAAGATCTGCTCGGCGGCGCTGCGGACCACATTCACCATCGTGCTTCGCTGATGCGAAGTGGCGTCGAGGTCCAGGAAGACGAGTTCATCTGCAGCCTGTGCCTCATAGATGCGTGCTTGGGAAATGGGGTCGCCGATCTCCCGCACCTTGTCGAACTGCACCGTGGTGACGAGGATCATCCGCTCCTTTTGGCCGAATTTCGCGGCCTTCAACTGGAGCTTCGGGATGAGTCGGCGTTTCAGCATGTCACGGTTTCCACTTCATGAAATTACCCAGCAACCGGAGCCCGTGCTCCTGGCTCTTCTCCGGATGACACTGCGTGGCGACGATATTCGCACGCGCCACCGAGGCGGTCACTGGCCCGCCGTAATCGCATACCGCCACCACATCTTCCGGCCGGTCACATTGCAGATGGTACGAGTGAACGAAATAGAATTCCGGACTCGCGGGCAATCCGGCGAACACCGGATGCCGGTTCTGGAATTCCAGATTATTCCAGCCGATCTGCGGCACACGCATTTTCGCGTCGTTGGGTTTGATACGCACCACATCGGCCTCGAACCACCCCAGGCCCGTGAACTCGCCACCCTCGAAGCTCTTCCGCGCCATCGCTTGCATCCCCAGGCAGATGCCCAAGATCGGTTTGCCCTTTTCGATCACCTCGCTTTGCAGCGACTCCGCAAAACCCGTGTTGCGCAAGTTCTGCAGACAATCACGGAACGCACCCACACCAGGAAGGATCAGCCGCTCCATCCCGGCCAGGTCCGCCGGGCGGGAACAGATCACCGGCTCGTGCCCCGTGGCCTCCACGGCGTGGAACACCGAGAGCAGGTTCCCCATCCCATAATCAATGATCCCTACCATCAGGCTTTGGCTGGTGCGTGCCTAAGCGCCTTATGCGCCTTGCTTCTGCTTCCAGCGTTCAAGTTGTTCTTCTGTCTCCTTGCGCGGCATGGCGCCGTAACGGCTCCAGCTGTCGAAATCTTTCAGGATCTTGCCCGGCGTGACTTTCGCGGCATCATGCTGGTACGGCGACACGGCATGGCTCGTGGCGATCTCCATGAACTCTTTCTCGCTGATGCCAAGAAATTGCAGGAACAGGTCCAGGCTCGGCGGCCGTTTGCCTTCGTATTGGTTCACCATCGCCATGCCCTGATCGCGGGTCATCCGGTGATTGCGGATATCGATTGAAGCCAGATGCGAAGGCCGCGTGTAACCGCGCTTGATATACTTGATGTAATCCCGCACGCCCTGCAGATAGCACTCGATCTTCTCGTAGTTATACTCCGGCGGGACATTCTCCACCTCGTCACCCTTCCAGCCGAGTTCCTTCTGGATGATCTCGGACTGCTTCTTCACATCCCACGCCACATACGAGCCCAGACAGACGGATCGGTAGTTGATCTTGCGTAGCTCCTTCATCGGCGGATAGCTGAAGGGCTTCAGATCCCGTTCATCCACCGTGCCCGCCAACCGCACATACATATCCTGCGCATTGATGCCCAGGTTCACGTAGCGGTTGAAGCGTTTCTCGTCCACTTCCTCCGGCTGGTCGTAACTGTAATACGCCGTGTATTCCGCCGAGGGCTCGCCCCAGAAGATCAGCGGCACATTGTAGCGGATCGCCACCCACATCGGATACGAGAAGATGCCCGTGTGGCAGTGCCAGCAGAAATCGCCTTTCTCGAGGAAGGTCTGGAGCATCAGCTTGCGCACGACTTTCCAGTTCGGCGTGAAGTGATGGAAATCACAACCCAGCTCGCGCAAGACGCGGGTCGTGTTGTCCTGCACATTGGGGCGGAGGAACCCGTGATCGAATCGCACCACCAACGGCTTGATGCCGTATTCCTTCATCAGGTAGTAGAGCGTCCAGGTGCTGTCCTTGCCGCCGCTGAAGGGCACGAGGCAATCGTAGTCATACTTGCCGCGATGCGACTCGATCAGTTCGTCCAGTTCCTTCTTCTTGGCGGTCCAATCCACCTGCGTCTGCTTGAACTCCTGCTGTTGGCAGACATTGCACACCCCCGCCTTGTCAAAGACGATTGTCTCATGGGTCTCTGGCAAGACGCACTTGGTGCAGCGTTTTAATTCCATAAATCTCTTTCTGACAAAATCTTACGCGACCTGTCCGGCCGCCATTTCCCGTCATCTTACCGTTTATCCGCCCCCACGCAAGGGCGCCCGTAGTTCCCCTCGTGATCGTTCTCGTCCTCGTCGTCGTCCTCGATTCCCCCCCGTAGCGCCCGCGTCTCGCGGGCCGTACCGCAAGCATCCTGCCTGCTCGGGTTCATTTCCCTACCATTCCCCATTCCAGCGGCGTCCCCGCCTTCACATCCTTCACCGCCTTCAATCCCAAAACCTCACCCAGATGCCGCGTGTGCAAGCCATGCCCCGGCCGGATGGAGCGCACATTCTTCGTCGTGAACGCTTCACCCGCTTTCACATCCGCCACCACGAACAAGGACCGCCGGAATTGCCGGCTCTTGCTTTCGTTTGCGCTCACTTCGTAGTTCACTTTGCCCAGCGCCCGTTCCGTGATGCGGATGGCCTCGACCATCGCCTTGAACTCCTGCGGCTCCATCGAAAAGCTCGAATCCGGTCCCGGCACCTTGCGATCTAGCGTGAAATGTTTCTCCAAGATGCACGCGCCCAAGGCCACCGCGGCCACCGGTACCGTATGTCCCATCGTATGGTCCGATAATCCGGCTGGCACACCGAAGCGTGCGCTGATATCGGGTATCGTCCGCAGATTCATTTCCTCCGGCAGAGCAGGGTAGGCACTGGTGCACTTGAGCAAGGCCAGGTGTGCGCAACCGCCTTCGCGCAAGGTCTTCACAGCTTCGGCTATCTCTTCCTGCGTCGCCATGCCCGTGGACGCGATGACCGGTTTCTTCGTCGCGGCGATCTTTTTGAGCAGCGGGATGTCCACCAATTCGAACGAAGCGACCTTGTGTACCGGCACATCCATCGCCTCGAGGAAATCCACCGCCGAATCATCAAACGGCGTGGAAAAGAAATCCATGCCCAGCTCTTCCGTCACGGCTTGCAGTTTCGGCTGCCAATCCCACGGCATATACGCCTCTTTGTAGAGATCGTGCAGCGTGCGCCCGTCCCAGAGCGTGCCGCCGCCGATGCGGAAGTATTCGTTATCGCACGGGATGGTGAGCGTATCCGCTGTGTAGGTCTGCACCTTCACGGCATCCGCGCCAGACTCCTTCATCGCGCGGATGATCCGCACCGCCTGGTCAAAGTCCTGCCCGTGATTCGCGGACAGTTCCGCGATCACATAGACCGGATGCCCCGGCCCGACCTTACGCTCATCTATGACCAATTCAGTGCTCATCACGTTGCGCCTCCCAACTTGCATGGCTGGAGGGAAAAAGACGAACCAAATTCAAGGTGCCCGTTTTGGAGTGCTGAGGCTTGCCTCAGCTTTCCGCGTTGAATTCGCTCGTTGTCTTTCTTCAACATACGGGCTAGAGCATGAGCGGTTTTTCTTCGGAGAGTTAGCCTTACATCGGCTGTATCGGCTACATCGGCACAAAATTTCAAAAAACTGGCTTTTGTTGATTAATCCTCGGCCTCTTTCCGCTCCATCCGGCATACCCAAGCCGCCGCCCCTTTTACCGTGGCTTCGTCCCAATCCGCAAAACCTGCCTTCTCAAACGCTCGTATCGACGCCTGATTGTCCGGTTTGATATACGCCAGCACTTCCTTGAGGGCTGACTCCGCAAAAATCTTTCGGCAAGCCGCCCAGATCAGCAAAGAACCACGGTTCTTTCCCCGTTGCCCGGCATCCAGGCTGATGGAAATGGTCGCCGCTTCTCCATCGATCTGAAACCGCACCTGCCCGACCGGTGTTCCCGCTGCATCCTCCGCCACCCAGATGCGATAATTCGCATCGCTCAACTTGGCGGTGAACCAGGTGAGGTGATTTTCCCATGCGATAGGTTCTGAGGAGAATGACACCGCCCGCACCCCCGGATCATTCGCCCAGTCGAAGATAAGTTTGGCATCTTCGGCCGTGGCGGAACGCAGTCGCAAGGTTTCCTCGTTCAGACGCAACCAAACGCGCATGGAGCCCAGCCCATCCACCAGTTCCCACGCTTTTGCGCTCATCTCGGCCAGACTGTTGGTATCCGCAGGACTTGCTTCAGACTTTGCGGCGAGATCGTCACTCCCTCGCCCAGACTCGCGACTCTGTCGGAGCTCGGAGGAGAGAGGGCCGGGCTGAGGGGTGCCCGTCGCCGCTCCCGTATGGCTTACCGGAACATCTTTATGGATCAACGCCTCGATCCGTTTCGCCAAAGCCTCGGCTGTCAGTTCCCCATGCCAGCCGAGATTGATCGCAACGCCCGTGGCTGCGAGCTGTTCGCCGTTCGACCGCTGATTATCCGCCAGCACGATTGTCATCATCGGCACGCCCATATAAGCCAGCTCCCACGCCGTGGTTCCGCCTGCCGCGATCGCGAGGTCGGCAGTGGCCATCAGTTCTGGCATGTTGCTGGCATTGCGGATGAGCCGGATCTTCGCCGCATCTTTTTTGACACTGGCTTGCAATTCTTCCCAATGCGGATTGCTGCCGCCCACGACCACGGTCGCCTCTACTCCTGAGATCAATTGCAGCGCCTCGATGACCTTCGCCGTCACATTATCCGGATCGCTCCCGCCCAAGGTCACCAGGATGCTGAGCTGCTCCTTCTCCGGGTCACGCTCCGTGGTCTTTTGCTGCAAGAATTCCCCGCGCAACTGCACATACCGCGTCCCCAGCAGCAACCGCGTATTCTCCGTCTTCTGCGGATACCAGGCGGCTGTGACCCCTAGATTCTGGTTCAGCACAAAATCCGCCGCGTAACGCGTCAACCCGCCGAAATCATCCACCTGCAAGACCTTCACCCCGGCCTGTTTCAAAACACCGAAATACCCCTCGCCAAATTGATATCCATCCACTACCAACCACGCACCGGGATGCTCTGCCGCCAGCGCCGCCGTCTCTTGGGCATCCTCGATTCCGCCCGCTTCACCACCAACGGAGTAGGGTTTGACGCCCGCTTTCAAAGCCCGTTGGCCCAAAGCCTCCGGCATCAACTGCGCTGCGAGGATGACCTCGCTCCCCGCCGCCAGCCACGGCTCCGCCAGCGCCAGACACCGCATCACATGCCCCGTGCCCATATGAGCACTGGCATCAGCACGGATGATGAGCGTGGGTAAATTCATGCTAAACTAAATCGGTAACCTGTAGCTCTGGTAGGGCGAGACTCCGTCGAGCCCTTGCTTCGTCCTTCGCCCCGAAGGGGCGATACGAAAGTAGCCACGGGTGACCAAAGGGAACCCGTGGAAAAGAGAGAAATGTGCCTCCGCCCCAACGGGGCGGACGAGCCCTGTTGACCGTTAGGTTCGAGCGAGCGCAACCGTTCGACTCTATTCAGGCGTGGACTATGCACCTCCCTCTCCCTCAGGGAGAGGGCCGGGGTGAGGGGGAAGGCATCATCCGCAAATACTCCACCCTTCAAGACATCAATGGAGGCATGCCTCTCTCGATGTTCGGAGTTCGATGTTGGATGTTCGATGTTTCCCATCTTCTCCAACTCTTTCCTTATCCCAAAATCTTGCGCAACGTCGCCACCACCCGGTCCTGATCTTCATCCGTCATCGCCGCGAACATCGGCAGGCTGATCACTTCGCCGTAATACTTTTCCGCTTCCGGGCAATATCCGGCCTTGAAACCCAGCTCCTGATAATACGGCTGCATATATACCGGGATGTAATGCAACTGTACGCCGATGCCATTCGCGCGCAATTCCTCGAATACCTGCCGATGCGTCTTGCTGATGCGCTCCAGTTGCAACCTGATAACATACAGGTGCCAGCTCGAATTCGTGTCCGCCTGTTGATAGGGCAGGGTGAGCGGCAATGCCTTCAGCAATTCATTATACCTCGCTGCCAAAGCGCGCCGCCGCGTCACAAACTCCTCCAACCGCTCCATCTGGCTCGCGCCCAAGGCGGCTTGGATGTCCGTTATGCGATAATTGTAGCCCAGCTCCAACTGCTCGTAATACCACGGCCCATGCGCGGGTTGCGTGAGCAACTTGGCTTCGCGCGTGATACCATGCGTGCGCAGGCGCAGGAGTGTTTCGTAAAGATCCGTGCGATTCGTCACGATCATCCCGCCTTCGCCGGTCGTTATGATCTTCACCGGATGGAAGCTGAAAACCGTCAGGTCACTGAAGCGGCCATCACCTGTGGGCTTGCCTTGATACTTCGCACCAATCGCATGCGACGCATCCTGCATGATGGCAAAGCCATACTTCTTCGAAAGCGCCTGGATCTTGTCCAGTTCACAAGACTGTCCGGCGAAATCCACCGGCACTACGACCTTCGGTAATTTTCCTTCCTTGGCCGCCAGCTCCAGCTTGGTCGTGAGTTTTTCTACACTGAGATTGTAAGTGCGCGGATCGATATCCACGAAGTCCACCTCAGCACCGCAATACCGGGCACAGTTGGCGGAAGCCACGAACGTGTTCGGAGAAGTCCAGAGGCGATCACCCGGCCCCAGGCCTAAAGACAGAGCCCCGATATGCAGAGCGGCCGTGGCGCTGGAAACCGCGAGAGCGTGCTTGGCGCCGCAATACTCCGCTGCTTTACGCTCGAAGCGTTCGATGGCCGGACCTTGTGTCAGCCAGTCTGACCGCAGGACATCCGTGACGGCCTGGATGTCCGCTTCCGAGATCCACTGACGGCCATACGGCAGCGGGTTCATGGCTATTCCAAGTCCAGAAACTCGCTCTTGGTCAGGAAGTGCGGATTGGTGCCGGAGTTGTATTCGTAGTCCGACGGCACCGGGACACCCTTTTCACCGAGATTATTGACCGTGTAATCCACGTGATGGGCGATGGTGATGGTCGGCCGGATGACGAAGTGATCCGCAAATTCCAAAGTCAGATGGGAATCATCTTCCGGGCACATGACCTCGTGCAGTTTCTCGCCCGGCCGGATGCCGACGACTTTCGTAGGCACACCCGGAGCCAGGGCCTCGGCCAGGTCCGTGATGCGCATCGAGGGGATCTTCGGCACGAAGATTTCGCCACCCTTCATGCGCTCGAAGTTCTTCAGCACGAAATCCACGCCCTGGTTCAGCGTGATCCAGAACCGCGTCATGCGCGGGTCCGTGATGGGGATCTCTTTGACGCCATCCGCGAGCAGCTTCTTGAAGAACGGCACCACGGAACCGCGTGAGCCGACCACGTTGCCGTAGCGTACCACGCCGAAGCGCGTGCGGTGACCGCCGGTGATGTTGTTCGCGGCGACGAAGAGCTTGTCGGAGCAAAGCTTCGTCGCGCCGTAGAGATTGATGGGCTTGGCCGCCTTGTCGGTGGAGAGGGCGATGACTTTTTCCACCTCGTTCTCGATCGCCGCCTGGATGACGTTCTCCGCGCCGTGCACGTTCGTCTTGATGCACTCCAGCGGATTGTATTCGGCGGCGGGCACCTGTTTGAGGGCGGCGGCGTGGATGACATAATCCACCTCGCGCATGGCCTGGCTGAGACGGTGTCCATCGCGCACATCCCCGATGAAGTAGCGCATCATGTCGCCGTTGAACTCCTGCTGCATCTCGTACTGCTTGAGTTCGTCGCGGGAGTAGATGATGACCTTCTTCGGGCGGTAACGCTCGAGGATGATCTTCACACACCGTTTACCGAAGGAGCCGGTGCCCCCGGTGATCAAAATCGCTTTATCATTAAACATGGCAGAAATCGCGTGCCTCCACGCTAACCGGAACCCGCCACCGCTGAAAAGGTGAAAGATGGCAAAGTGTAGCCCCCCTTGGTAGCGCACGCTTCCAGCGTGCGGGTTACGCGGCATCCCTGCCGCGGGTCCATGTGCCTATTTTCCTGCCTTCACCACCCCATTCGTCATGACATACCTCGCCAAAGCCTCCGCCAGCAGCTTATGTCCGTCCGTCCGCATGTGTGCCCCATCCGAAAACAGGTTCGGGTAATCTTCGTTCGCCAGCACTTCCTTCATGGAGACGTGATAGACGTCCGGCCCCGTGAGCTTTTGCGCCAGCGCATCCAGCCCCCGGTCGTCCAGCGGCTTGCTCTTGCCCGCCTTCATGTCGGCCACGGCCTGGGTCACCAGCAAAATGGGCGTTCTATGTGCTTTGGCGGTATCGACACCGGTGGCGGTCCACTTGGCCACCTGTTCATGCCAGCGTTTTAGTGTGGCTTCATCCATGCCGGCGGCCATCTCCACCTCGGCATCACTGACGGAGTTCTGCTGTCTCACTTCGATCGGCAGCAGGTGCCAGTAAGCCTTCTCCGTCTTGGCCTCATAGAGGCGGCGGATGACCAGGCTCTTCATCAGCCAGTTTTTCGGATGCCAGCCATCGAATTCCTTGCTCCTTTTGTATTCGCGCTCATCCTCGTATTCGTTCGATCCGTTCACATGCAGGATCACGAGGTCTGGGTGATACTGGAGCGCCTTGCTTAGCACGATCTGCTTCCGCTGGGAGCCGTAACCCGCCACGCACAGGTTGTAAGCCTCGGCCTTCACGCCATTCGTTTTGAGCACCTCCTGCAATTGATACGCATAAGCCCTTTCCAAACTGGGCCCACGCGGCACGGAATCGCCAATCACAAAGATGCGGAAGGTGCCCGCTTCCGGCTGGAGCCTCATCTCCTGGGTGAAGAACCGTCGTCCACCCGCTCGCACCAGCTTGAGCAAGTCCCCGTCCTCGACGAAACCCGCATCCGGGTGATAGCCGTAATCAAACCTTCCCGCCATGTTCCGCGCGAAGAACACGCGCACTACCACCTCCGCTCCTACCAGAAGGAAGAGCGCGAGCAAGAAGGCGTTGGTGAGTTTGCGTTTCATCACGTCAGAACTGGAAGTAGATGAATTCCTGTTCCCCGGCGGAAGAACTGACGATGGCCAGGAACATCACGCCATACACGAATGCCCGGACCGGCCACGGCCAATGCGCCATCTCCACCTCATCGCGGGCCTTCCATGTGGCCAGTTGCAAGAGGATGAGCGGAATGATATGCAGCGCCAGCCAGCCCAAAGGTTTCACCCAATCCACCCCGGTATCATGCCACAAGCTCAGGGCAGCGAACCAGTTCACCACCTGCCCCATGTTCTCCGCCCGGAAAATGACCCAGCCGATGAGTGTGAACGCGCCCATCAGCAGCATCGCCGCCACTTTGCGGCCCCAAGTTTGCGCCGTCTCCAGATTGCCCAAGGGCGGTATCAACCGATAGAGCACCAGCAAAACACCGTGATACAGGCCCCAGACGACAAATGTCCATGCGGCCCCGTGCCACAGGCCAGCGAGCCCCATCGTAAGCACCAGATTTCGCAAGGTGATGAAGCTGCCATGGCGATTCCCTCCCAGCGGAATATACACATAATCCCGGAACCAGGACGACAGCGTGATGTGCCAGCGTTGCCAAAAATCCGATGGTCCGGTAGCGAAGTAGGGGAAGGAGAAATTGTGGGTCAGATGGATGTTCAACGTCCGCGCTGCTCCCCGCGCGATATCGGAATAACCCGAGAAATCCCCGTAGATCTGAAACGCAAAACCGACCGCGCCGATCAGCGCCCAGCCCGCGTTCAATTGGGTGTCTTGCGCGAAAGCGTAATTCGCCAGCAGCGCGCAGTTGTCGCCTACGAACACCTTCTTGAACAGGCCGATGAGGATCAGCCGTAGCCCGCGCTGGAAGCTTTCCGTGCACCAGCCCGGCAGTTTCTGCAACTGGGGCATCAGGTCCGTGCTGCGCTCGATCGGTCCCGCCACCAGTTGCGGGAAGAAAGCCAGATAAGTGGCATAGGTCACAAAACTTTCCGTCGGTTGCAACCGCCCGCGATAGACATCGATCGTGTAGCTCAGGCTCTGGAACGTGTAGAACGAGATGCCCACCGGCAGGATGATGTTCAACAGGGTCCAGCCTGGTTCCCAGCCCAAGGTCGCCAGCAGATGTTGAGCGGAATCCACGAAGAAATTGAAATACTTGAAGCAGCAGAGCAGGGCCAGATTGATGCCCAGGCTGATGCCCAAATATGCCTTGTTCCTTTGGCTCTCAGGCAACTTCCGCACCAGCAGATGGAGTCCCGTCAACCCCAGCGGAAAGACCGCCGCCGCCGCGAACGCCACCGGCTGCACCGCGCCATCCGGGCTGCCCCAAGCCGTGTAAATGCCCAACCAACCTAAAGGCAGCATGCCCAGTCCCAGCAGCCGCTTCGCACCCGGCCTTTGCCCTTTCAGATCAAGAGCCACGCAATAATCCGTGACTGTGGAGGTCAGCAGTAATGCCAGAAAACGGTAGTCCCAATACCCGTAGAAATAATAACTGACGGCGAAGAGCCAGAAACGCCGCATCGCTTGCGGCAATCCCCAGTACACCGCGAACACCAGCGGCAGGAACAGGGCGAATTGCCAGGAGATGAAGGACATGGTGGCCGCTTGCTTTATTTGCCGCTGACTTCAGCGGAGTAGATACCTTGCCGCCGGGCCAGATCGTTGAAGATGCCGTTTTGCGCTAACAACCCGGCAAAGGTGCCATCTTCCACGATGCGCCCATCTTTCAGCACGATGATGCGGTCCATGGTTTTCAAGGTGGCGATGCGGTGGGCCACGCAGACCACCGTGCGGTTCTCTTCCAGTTTGTCGATGGCCGCCTGCACTTCCCCCTCCGTGCGGGCATCCAGATTGGCGGTGGCTTCATCCAGTACAAGGATCGGCGCATTGCGCACAAACGCCCTCGCGATGCACAGGCGCTGGCGTTGGCCGCCGGAGAGCGTCACACCGCGCTCGCCGGCCTTGGTGGCATAGCCTTCCGGCAATTGCTCGATGAAATCATGGGCATAAGCGGATTTCGCCGCCGCGATGACTTCATCATTCGTTGCCCCTTTTCGGCCGCATGCGATATTTTCCGCGACGGTCTGGTCGAAGATCACGATGTCCTGGCTGACCAGCGCCATGTGCTCGCGCAAGCTCAGCACGGAAAGTTCCCGGATGTTTTGTCCATCTATCTTCACCGCCCCCTGCGTCGTGTCGTAGAACCGGAACAGCAGGTTCACCAACGTGCTCTTGCCCGAGCCTGTCTCGCCCACGATGCCCAGCTTGGTTCCGCGCGGGATGGTCAGGTTCAGGCCCTCGATGACGGTCTTGTCTTTGTACGCAAAGGAGACGTTCTCGAACCGGATCTCTTTCTCGAAGCCCGCGAGCCGCCTGCCATCAGCCAGTTCCTTCACGCTCGGCTGTTCGGCGAAGAGATTTTGCAGCCGTTCGATGCCCACGCTCGCCTGCTGGAAGAGCACATGCACCCCGGCCAGCTTCTTGATCGGGGTGAACATCAATATGACGCCGGTCAGGAACGCCACCAATTCATCCAGTTGCGTGCCGGAGACGAAGATGAACACCACCAGCAGGCCGAGCCCCAGCATGGAGATGGTCTCCACCAGCGGATTCACCAGCTCGCGCGCCTGCACGCTCTTCATGTCGTGATGGATGATCTGCTTGCAGTAATCACCGAAGCGTTTCAGGGAATCCGCCTCCAGGCCGAACGCCTTCACCACGCGGATGCTGGTGATGGCCTCCACAAACAGGCTGGACTGGGAGATGTTCGCCGTCAGGCTCGCTTTCACAGCCTTCCGCACCTTCTTGCCCAGGATGATGAGCGGGACGATGCAGACGGGCAGGAACACCAGGGCCACCAAAGTCAGCTTCCAGTCGAGATACAGCAGATAGATCAGCGAGGCCAGGATCGTGAACGGTTCCTTCACGATGTCCGACAGGCCGTTCGTCATCGTCTTGTGCAGCACGCTGGTGTCGTTGTTGATGCGGGTGAGCAGGTCGCCGATGGTGGAGCGGTTGAAGAAATCGAGGGAGAGCTGGTAGAGCTTTTCCAACACTTCATAGCGCAGATCGTTCATCATGCGTTCGCTCACCCAGTTCATGCAGTAACTGCTGAGGTAACCCAGGAAACTGCGCGTGGCGACCAGCACCGGCAACAGGAGGAACCCGCCCAGAATCTGCCGCCAATCGATCGGGCGTCCGGCTCGCGGCAGCCAGGGATCGAGGGCGCTGGCGATGGCCGCACCCGCTTTCTTGAGCGAATCGCCGAGCAGGGATTCTTTGACTTTCTCGACACCGGTGGCCGCGCCTTTGCCGGCTTCCGGGATCACCGTAAGATTGGTCGAACCACCGGCCGCCAAGACACCGTTGGTCGGGCTGATGTGCAGGGAATGGTTGGTGCCGACCAGCCAGTTCAGTTCGCCCGGCCCTTGATTGACCAGCACAATGTCCGGTTGCTGCGAATTGCTCGGGTCCAGCCGGCCAAAGATGGTCTGGGTGGCCCAGATGAAGCTGGCATTAGAAACACCGAAAAGAACACCCAGAAGGATGCCCGCGACGAACCGGCCCCAGTACCTTTGCAGGTAGGGTCGGCCGAAGCGCAGGATCGACAGGATGCTCCGAAACATTACGGGGTTACTCTCGTTTGCTGCCCTTCACTCCGTCAAGGCTGCGTTATCCCCTTGTAACGCAGGTTACCAATCTGCGACACAGCAGACCACCGGTCTGCGCTACAAAGAAAAAAGGCGACCGGAGAATCCGGTCGCCTTTTTTGAAAAAACTCAAACCCGCTTACAGCGCCGCGTAAACGTGATGCACGTCATCATGGTCGTCCAGCGTGTTGAGGAATTCGATGACTTCCTTGCGCTGGGCGTCGGTGAGCTCCGTGTGGTTCTTGGCTTCGTAGCTCAACTGGCTCTTCGTGATCTTCCAGCCGGCCTTGGCGAGCCACTTGGAGACCGCAGCCAGATCCTTGATCTCGGTGATGAAACGGAAACCGATGGAGCCTTCTTCGGCTTCTTCGGCCTCCAGGGGCATCACGTTCTGGGCACCGGCTTCGATGGCATCACCCTCGGCATCTTTGCTCTTGTCCGTATGCGTGGCTTCCACGATGCCCACATGCTCGAAGAAAAAGCCGACGCTGCCTGGAGCACCTAAAGAACCGGCGCGGAACAGATGGCGGATCTCCGGGGCGGTGCGGTTGCGGTTGTCCGTCAGGCACTCGACGATGACCGGCACCTTGTGCGGCGCGAAACCCTCATACAGCACGGTCTCGAATTCCACCTTTTCATCCGTCTGGCCGGAGCCTTTCTTGATGGCGCGCTCGATGGTGTCTTTGGTGACGGAGTTCTTTTTGGCCTTCTCAATCGCCGCGGCCAGCCGGGCGTTCAGTTCGGGATCAGCCCCGCCGAGCTTGGCGGCGACGATGAGTTCCCGGACGAGTTTGCCAACGACCTGGCCTTTTTTCTGTGCGGCTGCCTCGCGGCCAGCCTGTTTCCATTGCGCACCCATGGTTTATCTCTATAACTAAAGGTTAAGGACGAAAAATAGCGGTCTAGGCAAGGGTAAACAAGTCTTTAGAAAAGGTAGCGCTAGAGGATGAGATCGGGCATCGTGGTTGAATCTTCCGTTCAGTCGGGCATACCTTGTGGGTAGATAGATGAGCACCCCGGTCTCCATGGAGCTGGCTTTGCAAGGCTGTTTGATCGGAACGGCAGTTGGAGATGCCATCGGGCTGGCGGGTGAATCGCTCTCGCCTCAGAGACAGCTTAAACTCTTTCCTTCGCTCGACCGCCCTCACTTCTTTTTCGGACGTGGCATGTGCTCGGATGATACGGAGCATGCTTGTATGACGGCCCAGGCTCTGACGGCGGCCTGGGATGATGACTTGAGATTTCGCCAAGAGCTTGCCTGGCGTATCCGTTGGTGGTTTGCCGGTCTGCCTTTTGGCATCGGCATGGCGACGGTGAAAGCCTGCGTGCGGCTTTGGCTGGGGTTCGGTGCCGATCGCAGCGGGGTTTTGTCGGCTGGTAACGGGCCGGGCATGCGGGCTCCTGTGCTGGGAGTGGCGTTACGAAATGAACCAGCCTTGCTTAAAGCGGGGGTGCATAGCGCGACTCTCATCACGCATACGGAACCAAAAGCAGAGTATGGGGCCTTGGTGCTGGCTTATGCGGCAGGGTGGGCGGCTGGAAAAGATTTCTCGAGCGGCTGGCAGAAAAGGTTCTTGAGCCAGATAGAAGACGAGTTGCCCGCCGCAGCCCATGAGCTGGTGGACTTGGTGAAACGGGCGCACAGCAGTGTGGAACGAAGCGAGCCGTTGGCTGATTTCGTGGTGTCGATCGGCAGCCGTAAGGGCGTTAGCGGTTACATGTATCATACCGTTCCGGCGGTGCTGCATGTCTGGTTCCGCAAACCTCTGGAATATCGTAGCGCGATAGAGGAAATGGTACGGACGGGTGGTGATGCGGATACGACGGCGGCGATTTTGGGTGGTATCATCGGTGCCTCCGTGGGCAAAGAAGGTATTCCGAGAGAATGGTTGAGTTCACTCATGGAATGGCCCCGCACGGTGCCCTGGATGGAAGCGGTGGCACAGCGGACTGCCGAGGCGGTGGAGCAGAAGAAGGCGCTCAAACCGGTGCCGCTCTTCTGGCCGGGATTGATACCGCGCAACTTGCTGTTTGATCTGACGGTCTTGGTGCAGGGCTTTCGCCGCCTTTTTCCGCCTTATTAAAGCTGGTTGTGATTCGGAGCTTCGCGCCTTGAATCCCGGCGGGATTGCCGCCAAGCTCTTGCGCGTGAACCATCTGGCCCGTGCCCGTGAAGTCTTCGAGATCGAAATGGCCGCCCTCAAGGCGGTCCGTGCGCAATTGGACGAGGCGTTCGAGCGCGCGGTGGGTCTGGTGGTCGAATGTCTGACCAAGCGCGGGAAGATCGTGGTCGTGGGCATCGGTAAGTCGGGCAACATCGGCCGGAAGATCGCGGCTACCCTTACCAGCACCGGGTCCACGAGTGTTTTGCTAGATAGCGTGGATGCCTTGCACGGGGATCTGGGCATCGTGAGTGATGGCGATGTGGTCCTCATGATCAGCTACTCCGGAGAGACGGAGGAATTGCTGAATCTCATCCCGGCATTGAAACGTTTTTCCGTGAAGCTGATTTCTCTGACGGGCGCGGCGAAGTCCACGCTCGCGAAGCATAGTGATGTGGTGCTGAACGTGAAGGTGCCCAAGGAAGCGTGTCCCTTCAACCTCGCCCCGACCGCCAGCACGACGGCGACGTTGGTGATGGGGGATGCCCTCGCGATGGCGGTGCTGGATGCGCGCGGGTTCAAGCAGGCGGATTTCGCCCAGCGGCATCCATCGGGGGCCATCGGGCGCGCCTTGCTCTTCAAGGTGAAGGACATCATGCGTTCCGGCGCGCGAAATGCCGTGGCCGCGCAGACGCTTACGGTGAAGGAAGCCTTGCTGGTGATGACGCGCGCGAAGGCGGGCAGCGTTAGCGTGGTGGACAAGAAGGGCAAACTGGCAGGCGTGTTCACAGATGGCGATCTCCGCCGGCACATGGGCACAGATGATAACGTGTTGGCATTGCCTTTGTCCGAGGTGATGACGAAGAACCCCATCTGCGTAAGCGAGGATGCGCTGGCGGTGGAGGCCCTGAAGGTTTTCAACGAGCGGAACATCGACGATCTCATCGTGGTGAACGCGAAGAGGGAGCCGGTGGGTCTGGTGGACCTGCAGGATCTGCCGAAGTTGAAGTTGATGTAACGCCGTAGCCGCCGACGTTAGTCGGCGCAAACCAGGCGGAGAGAGCAGCGCGGACTGATGTCCGCGGCTACGAGCTGAGGTTTTCCCTGTGCTTGTCAGCGCCCTGGTTTCCTTTCACACTCGGTCATCACACCATGAAAACTCTGAAACGATTGGTTCTTGGTCTTGGCTTGGTTATGGCTATGGCTATGGCGATGACGTCGAATGCCCAGGACCTGAAAGCGGAGCTGGATATGACGTTGTTGCAACGCAAAGTGCATTTTGAGGAGAAGGTCACCAAAACACTGACGGCGGATTATCTGCTATATCTGCCGAAGGATTATACGAAGGAGAGGTCGAAAACGTATCCGATGATCCTTTTTCTCCATGGAGCGGGTGAGCGCGGCACGAATGTGAACAAGGTGGCGGTGCATGGTCCGCCCAAGTTGATCAAGGCGGGGAAAGATTTCCCGTTCATCATCATCTCGCCGCAATGCCCGGACGGCAAGGTGTGGTCCGTGGAGACATTGAACGCGCTGCTGGATGACGTGGAACGGACGTATCGCGTGGATAAATCGCGTGTGTATCTTACGGGCTTGAGCATGGGTGGGTACGGCACGTGGGCGCTGGGATTGGGTTTCCCGGAGCGTTTCGCGGCGATGGCGCCGATCTGTGGTGGTGGCGAGCGGATTACTTATCTTTTGGGATCTCGGGACAAGGCCCGGGGGCCTTTGCTGAAAAGCATGCCCATCTGGGCCTTCCACGGAGCCAAGGACACGGTCGTGCCTCTTTCTGAATCCGAGCGTATGGTGGAGATGCTGAAGAAGGGCGGGAACCAGAACGTGAAGCTGACGGTGTATCCCGAAGCGCAGCATGACTCATGGACGGCGACGTACGATAACCCGGAGCTGTTCGAGTGGTTTTTGCAGCATAAACGGGAAAGGTAACATGAGCTTCCCGACCTCCAAAAGCGCTTGGGTGCAGAATCTCATAGTGGCTTTGGTGGGGGCGTGGTTGTTTATCAATGCGGCATGGGCGTACTCGCAAATGCCGCTTTATTTTTGGTCAGAGTATCGGGATGGCGCGGTGGCGGAAGGATTCTCCGGGGCGCTGAAATTGTCTTTGGCCCTTGCGCCCGTGCCGGATCTGGTGCCTTGGGCGGCGATAATTTTTCCGTGGGCCTTGTTTCGCAGTTTGCCCCGGGAAGGTTGCGGCTGGCCGAGTGTATTGCTCGCCATTCCAGGATTCTGTCTGGCCGCTATTTTTCAATGGCTGGCGGCGGAAGCTTTTCTCAAGTCCATCGCGCATCCACCCCCTGCGCCTGATACGCTTCGTTGGGTGGCTAATGTTGTTTTTATGGTAGGGTTGGTAGTTTTTGCGGTTTGGCAGGAGTTGAAGCTGCGAACAAAGAGAGTCTCCCCTTGAGGATATCGAGAACAACTTGCGGGTTCATCTTGGTGGGGATCATGGGCACATTTCTTTTCGCCATTTGCTTGGCGGGCCGGTTACGAATGACTGAGCAAAAAGCTGATTCTTACAAATGTGGCAACAGTCTGATATCGGCTTGCTATGCCGGGAAGATGTGGTCATATGACAACGGCGGCTACTTTCCAACCAATGTGGTCATGCTGACCAATGACATCCCGCCGATAGCGCTGATCTGCCCTTCAAAACACGATGCCTTCCGAAGTCGTGGGAGCCATGGGTGGAGTGAGTTCAGTCTGTCTGATGCCGATTATGAGATTGTATCAACGGGCTTGAAAGGCGATGAGCCCGATGGAGTGTTTCTCCGCTGCAAAGTTCATGGGCATTTGGCCTACACTGATGGGACAGTGTTTGAGGGCAATAAACGGAGGCGAAAGAATGAGGGTCTCAGCGAATGAATTTTTCGGTGGCTTAATTCAGATGAGTTTATTTGCGCGACAAGCTTTCTGTTTCTGCAAACACTCCCGCTCATGAAATTCCCAGTCCTAGCCTTGGCCTTTGTCTGCTTGCTTGGTGCGTTCTCGCCTAAAACGCACGCGGCGGACTTGCTGGTTCCCGATAACGTCGTCTTTGAGCGCGATATCGAATACACCCGGCCGAATGGGGTGCCGGTGATGTTGAATCTGGCGCGGCCTAAGAATGTCACGAGTCCGCGTCCGGCAGTGATCTGCATCCATGGTGGAGGCTTTCGGGCGGGCAGCCGCGAGAGCTATAACAAGCTGATCCTGAAGCTCGCAGTGAATGGCTATGTGGCGGCGACGATCAGTTATCGTCTGGCGCCGACGAATCAGTTTCCCGCGGCAGTGCATGATACGAAGGCGGCGGTGCGCTGGCTGCGTGCAAATGCGGCCAAGTATCAGGTGGACCCTGCGCGCATCGGGGTGACGGGTGGTTCGGCCGGTGGGCATCTCGTGCAGTTTCTCGGGGTGACGGCGGGGGTGCCGGAGTTTGAGGGCGAGGGGAATCCCGGTTTCTCCAGTGCGGTGATGTGCGTGGTGAATGTCTATGGCCCGAGCGATTTCACACAGTCTTACGGCAAGAGTGTGGATGCACATGAGGTGTTGCCCTTGTGGTTTGGTGGCAATCTGGAGCAGGAACGCTTCAAGCACATCCTGGCCAGCCCATTGAATTGGGTGAATCCGCGTTCCGCGCCGACACTCATCATCCACGGCACCGAGGACAAGTATGTGGCGTATGAACAGGCGATCTGGATGCGTGACCGGCTCAAGGCCTGTGGTGTCCCAGTCGAGTTGCTGACGCTTGAAGGTGCCGGACATGGGTTCAAAGGGGCGGACGCGGAGAAGGCGGAGGCGGCGACGCTGGCTTACTTCGCGAAACAGTTGAAACCCTAGGCTGCGGCAACCACATTCACGCTCGTCAGGCCGGGCAAGTTGGTTTAGCTTGCCCGTGTGAAGGCGTTGATAGGGCGGGTGGAGCAGACGCTGCGGGAGGCCAGGCAGTGGTTGCGGGCCAACTGGCTGCGTGCCTTGCGGGTGCGCCAGCGCGTGCGCCTGAGCGAGGAAACCATCCATCTCATCCTCGCCGGCTGTGTCGGTGTCCTCGGTGGTCTGGTTAATCTCGTCTTCTACCTCTGCATCGAAGCGCTTGTGAAACAGGTGAAGCGTTTCACCCTCGGGCATGGTGATGATTTGGTGGAGATCGCCGAGTTGCTGAACCCGTGGGTCCGGTTTCTCATCCCCGCAGCCGGCGCGTTGGCGGCGGGCTTGGTTTTGCATTGGGGATTGCACCTGTGGGGCAAGATTGCCGGTTCCACGAATCTGCTGGAGGCGGTCGGGGCGGGCGATGGCCGGTTGCGCTTGCGACCGACACTGATCAAATCCGTTTCCTCCCTCATCAGCATCGGCACTGGCGCATCCATCGGGCGCGAGGGTGCGATCACACAACTGACGGCCACATTGGCTTCGCGTTTTGGCCAGGCGGCCATGTGGGAACCTTATCGTCTGCGCTTGCTGGTGGGCTGCGGTGCGGCGGCGGGTTTGTCGGCGGCGTATAATGCGCCGATCGCCGGGGCGGTGTTCGCCGCGCTGATCGTGGTGGGTTCATTCTCCATGCACCTGTTCGGTCCGCTCATCTTCGCCTCCGTGGTGGCAACGATGGTTTCGCGGACATTCTTCGGCATCGAGCCGTGGTATGAGGTGCCGCGGTTCGATTTTACCCAGCTTTCGCAATTGCCGTGGTTCCTGGTGTTGAGTGTGGTCGCAGGCTGTCTGGGGGCCGCGTTCCTCAAAATAATCGCGCTCAGCCGACAGCGGTTTCAGAAGTTGGAATGGCCCATCTACGCCAAGCTGGCCTTGGGTGGTGCGCTGATCGGGTTGATCGCCGCGGGTTATCCGCTCATCTGGGGCAACGGTTACGGGGCGGCAAACCGCATCTTGCAAGGAAACATGGTTTGGGAAGCGGTGCTGCTGCTGCTCTTCGCGAAACTCATCGCCACAGCCATCGCTGTCGGTGCGGGCACCATCGGCGGTTTGATGACGCCGACGCTGTTGCTCGGGGCGGCGCTGGGCAGCCTTTTCGGCATGGCGCTGCATGCGCTGGGTTTTGGACTGGTGCTGCCCACGGGCGCGTTTGCGCTGGTGGGTATGGCGAGTGTGCTGGCGGCGACGTTGCACTCGCCCTTGCTGGCGATGATCTTGGTCTTCGAGATCTCGCTGAATTACTCGCTCATGCCGCCTTTGATGCTGGGGTGCGCCGTGGCTTCGCTGGTGGCCAAGCGGTTGCATCCAGATTCGGTGTATGCGGAGTCGCTGCGCTTGCGCGAACTGGAAGTGGCACGGGAAAGCTCCAAAGCGGGCATGGCGACCGACCTGACGGTGGGCGATCTGATGCATGCACCGGTGCCACCCATCCGCGAGAACGCGCCGATGCCGGAGATTGCGGAGCGTTTTCTCACCAGTGCTTATAATTTTCTGCCGGTGGTGAACGCGGAGGGGTGCCTGGTGGGCATGGTGGCTTTGCAGGATTTGAAGGAGTATTTGGGTGGTGGCCCCGAGCTTTCACTCATCATCGCGTATGATGTCATGCGACCTTCGCCCCGGTGCCTCACGCCGAGCCAGAAGCTGCCGGAGGCGCTACCCATCCTGCTGGCGAGTGAGCAGCGGAATGTGCCGGTGGTGAATAATCTGAGCGAGAAGAAGCTGATCGGAGCGGTGCCGAGGGCAGAAGCCTTGGGCCGTCTCTCCGAGGCGATCTCACCAGGCAGCAGCAGCGGTCTAGCTTGAAGTGGTTGATGGAACCACGGAGGACCTGGGGAGAGCAAACCACAGAATACGCGGAATACACAGAAGAGGAAATGATTGGCTACAGGTGAAAATACGAATGGTAGGCCGATAAAGTTTCATTGATGCAGTAGGGGCTTTTTATCAGCATGGCCGGGCGAAGTAGAACTACTCCACATGGGCAAGACGTTACATGAAGCAGCGCGCGAAGGGGACATCACCTCGGTGCGCGAGCTGCTGGAAAAGAAGTGGTGGCGACCTGCGCCTGACGTGAACGCCACGGACAAGTGGGGTTGCACTCCTTTGCACTACGCGGCGGAGAGCGGCAGTGCGGAGATCGCGGTGCTATTGCTGGACCTGGGAGCAGATCTCAAAGCAGTGAACCTTTTCGCGGATATGCCCATCCACAATGCCGCGCGGGAAGGGCGGGTGGACCTGGTGGCGCTGTTGCTCGATCGGGGGGCGGACATCAATGCCATCGGCACGGAAGGGGCGACGCCGTTACGCTGGGCGGCGCGTGAGGGGCACGTCGGGCTGACCAAGCTCTTGCTGGCCAAGGGAGCGGATAAAAGCATCCCGGACAAGGATGGCCGCACCCCACGTGAGGTGGCTGAGCTGATGAAGCAGGCGGACACTGTGAGATTGCTGAGTTAAGCAGGGTGATCTCGGAGGCTCATTCCCACTGTGCCAGTTCCCGGACATAGCTGTCCGGGAACACAAATTCCTTGGCGGTGCGGATGATGTGTTCCGTGTAATCGGGCACGGGCTGGCCGGGTATCTCCGAACGGGCGAAGTAGATGATGGCGCGGACCGGCTTCAGTTCAGTCAGGGAATCCACGGTGATTTCGGTGCGCCAATAAATATCCTCCTGAAGACCTTCATATTCATCCAAGGCGGCGAGATGTTCCGGAGTGAGTTCCCAGAGGACGCCATACACGATTTGGCCGGGTGAGGGGATGACCGTGGCGTAACCGGCGGAATTAATGATCCAACGATGATTCGCCAGGGTGGCGGTGCCGACCACTCTGGCTCCCGGACAACGGACACGCATCTGCACCGGGTCCATATTGGACCCGTAGGCGAAGTAAGGCAGGGGCAAGGTCTGCATCCGAGGAAATGATAAGCCGATTCGATTCTGAAGCCAATTTTGTAAGAAGAATTCCTTGCGGTACGCCATTGGAATCCCATGCTGGCGCGCAGGAAAATTTCTAAAACCTATGGAATGGCTGACACAACCCGAGATTTGGATCAGTTTGCTGACTTTGACGCTGCTGGAAGTGGTGCTGGGTGTCGATAATATCATCTTCATCTCCATCCTGAGCGGCAAATTGCCAGTGGACCAGCAGAAGAAGGCGCGCCAGATCGGCTTGGGAGCGGCCTTGATCACGCGGGTGTTGCTGCTGTGCAGTCTGGCTTGGGTGATGAAGCTGGACAAGGACCCCATCTTTTCCTTCGCGTTTCCAGGCGGTGAGTTCGCGCCGACATGGAAGGATATGATCCTGCTCGTGGGCGGTCTCTTCCTCATCGGCAAGAGCACCTATGAGATACATGAGAAGCTGGAAGGTGTGGATGGCGGGCATAATCCGGCGGGCAAGGCTTCCTTCAATAGTGTCATCTTCCAGATCATGATGCTGGATATCGTGTTCTCGCTGGATTCCGTGATCACGGCGGTGGGCATGGTGAAGCATATCGGCGTGATGATCGCGGCGGTGGTCATCGCGATGATTGTGATGCTGGCTTTCGTGAACCAGATCAGCGATTTCGTGGAGCGGCATCCAGCCATCAAGATGCTGGCGCTGAGCTTCCTCATCCTCATCGGCGTGATGCTGGTGGCGGAAGGTCTCGGCCAGCATTTCCCGAAGGGCTACATCTATTTCGCCATGGCCTTCTCCGTGGTGGTGGAGTTGCTGAACATGAAGATGAAGAAGAAGTCGGCGGTGGTCTTGCACCAGCCTTACAAGTAAGCTTGGCTGAGTGTAAGTCTCTTTATAGCAGTAGCTTAAGAATAATCTAATTTTTTCCGTTCACTCCTGCTTGACTTCCTTTGATTTCAAAGTGATATCATATAGATATTAAACAACAAGGAAGCCTATGAATGCAGTCAATACAAACAGCCGGAGTCAGGAAAAACCGTTAAAAGCAGCCAGCGGGTGGGGGATGCTGGGCGTGGTCGTCACGAGCTATGTGGGCAGTGTGGTGCTATTCATTGCCGGATGTGTGGAATCGGGCAAGCACGGGTCCGGTAGCTGGGGTTATTTGATCCTGCTCTCCATCTTGGGGGTGACGGCGGCATCCATCGCGTGCAAGGGATTCTTCACGCAGGAGCCGAACTGGGCGCGAGTGCTGCTGCTGTTCGGCAATTACCGGGGGACGGTGCGGGACAGCGGGTTCTTCTGGGTGAATCCATTTTACACCAAGCAATGGGTGTCCTTACGGGCACGGAATTTCAACAGCGACAAGCTGAAGGTGAATGACAAGCGCGGCAACCCCATCGAGATCGGGGCAGTGGTGGTGTGGCGCGTGAACGATTCGGCGCAGGCCAGTTTCGATGTGGAGAATTACGAGAGCTATGTGAGCGTGCAGAGCGAATCGGCGGTGCGGCACATCGCCAGCCGTTACGCGTATGACCAGTCGGATGATGGCGAGGTGACTTTGCAGAGCAGCAACGAGGAGGTCTTGCAGGCGATGAAGGCGGAGTTGCAGGAGCGGTTGAGCAAGGCCGGGGTGGAAGTGGAAGAAGCGCGCATCACGCACCTGGCGTATGCACCGGAGATTGCGCAGGCGATGCTGCGCCGCCAGCAGGCGGAGGCGGTGATCGCGGCACGGACGAAGATCGTGCATGGCGCGGTGAGCATGGTGGAGATGGCGCTGAAGGAGCTGAGCGCGAAGAATGTGGTGCAGTTTGACGATGAGCGAAAGGCAGCGATGGTGAGCAATCTGCTGGTGGTGTTGTGCGGTGAATCCGAAGTGACGCCGGTGGTGAACACGGGGACGTTGTATCACTAAGAACACCTTGGAACCGAAAGCGGAACCTGTTAACGAAGCCGGTCCCGTTTTGAGGACTTGAACATGGCCGAACCGCGAAAATCCTTTTTGCTGCGCATCAACCCCGAGCTCTGGAACGAGCTCGAGGGCTGGTCACAGGAGGAGTTTCGCAGTGTGAACGGGCAGATCGAGTTCCTGCTGCAACAGGCGGTGCGGGAGCGAAGGAAGGGCAGAGGACCGGCCAAGCCGGTGAAGCCGCCGGAGCCATCCTCTGGAGATAAGAATGAAGCAGCGCAGTGAGTTCAAAGCGCCGTGGTCGGCGGGGTTATGGGGCATCTCCTTGATTGCTTCGCTGGTGGTTCTGGGTATGCCGATATTCATCGCGAATTCGGAGATAAAATCCTATGTGTCGCCTTTTTTTGTTCCGTTGCTCATCCTGATCTGGCTTTTGACTGTGCTCTATACCGTGCGCGGCTACCGTTTGGAAAAAGGGCGACTTTTTATTCGCAGGCTGTTTTGGGATACGCCGGTATCTCTGGACGGATTTCAGTCAGCCCAATTGATTGGTGGCGACGTGGTCAAAGGGAGCATCCGGCTGTTCGGCAATGGCGGTTTGTTTGCCTTCTGCGGCTGGTTCTGGAACCGGTCGATGGGCCGCTACCGGATGTGGGTGACGGATACTAAGCGGCTGGTGTTGATACAGTGTGCAGGGCGGAAGATGGTGGTGAGTCCCGATGATCCGCAGGAGTTTGTGAAGGCGGTTGAAAGAATCCGTGACGCGTAATCCGTAACGGAGGGTGCTAAGGCTTCAGGAGTTGCAGGAGAGTGTCCACCATCTTGGGGGCGGCTTGGAGTTCGAGGTAGCTGGATTTGGCGCGCCAGGTCTCGTAGCCGCCGAGTTCGTGGTGTTTCACGGTGGGGAGGTAGCCGTTGTAGCCATTGGCGAGGGAGACGGTGAAGGTCTGCTTGGCGGGGCTCTTTTCGCGCAGTTCGAGGCCGATCTCCACAAAGACTTCGCACGGGATGGCGGTGATGCCGAGATCGCCGAGGCGCATGGCCTGGAGGATGGCTTTCACCTCAGCGGGGTAATCAGCCATCTGGACAGTTTCACGGGCGTAGATCTCTTCCAAGGTATCCATGCGCGGGAAATTGCGGGCGCGGGACATGATCTCTTTGGCGCGGGTGACTTCATCGGCATTGGGACGGCGGACACCCAAGGTGATCTCTGTCTGTTTCACGCCCAGCGGCACCCAGTCCTGATACTGAATCTTCTCCACGGCGGAGAGGGCGGCTTGGGCGACTTCATCGGCTACGATATTGATCTGTTCATAGGGGGCGCGCTTGGGGGCGGGTGCTTGGAAGTTCACGTTGTTGATGTTGCCACTGGCACCATTGGAGAGGAGGGCGACGAAATCGGGTGAAGGGTTGTTCGCAGTAACCAGTTTCTTCACGCGTTCACAGAAAGCGCCGTAGTAATCTGCCGAGATATGGCCACCACCGGTGCCGCCGACATAGTGCAGGGAGTAATTCGCATAGAGAGCGATGGGTTTTCCATTGGTGCTGACGAGCGAGATGACGGAGACGGTGGGATCAATGGGGCCGGAGGGTTCGATGAGGTCCTTGCTGGCGCGCGGCGGGTTCATCTTCACCTTGTCCACGCCGCCGAAGGGATTCTTGTAGAGCGCTTCGTTCTTCACAAACCAGCGGCGGTTGAAGACCTGATCGGGTTCTTCGGCGGAAGCCCAGCCGATGCGGGCGGGTTGCAGATTGTTCAAGGCGCGGCGGATGCCATCGGCGATGCGGCGGGCGAGGAAGACCTGATATTCGGGGTCGGCATTGCTCTGGAAGACGCTGCCGCTGGTGGGGGCGGAATGGGTGTGGGTGGCGGACATCATCATGTTCTCCAGCGGCAAGCCGGTGGCTTCATTCACTATTTTCTTGGCGGCATCGAAGACCTCGCGGGGGATCATGCAGCTATCGCAGACGACCAGCACGAGCTTGGTAGTGCCATCATCGAGCGCGAGGCAACGGGCGTGCAGTTCATCGTGGACATGGGTGGCGGTGACATCGCGCATGTTGCCATTGATGGAGGTGCCGAGCGGGGGCGTGATGTTGCTGGTGGCGGCGCCCGCGCGGAAGAGGCGCTTCGGGGCGGTAGCGTTTTGGGCGATGGCGGAGGTGATGAAGACGCAGAGGCTGAGGAACAGCAGAGTGAGGTGGCGGCGTTTCATGAGATGAGTTTAGAAGGCAGGAGGGAAGAGCGGCAAGCGGAATGACCAATGACGAAATCCTAATGACCAAGGGGGGGAAACATCGAACATCCAACATCGAACGCCGAACATCGAGAGGGGGGAGGTTAGAGCCTCGTCACCTCGGCTGCTACGGCTTGGGAGCGAGGACGATTACGAGGGGGATGCGTGTGGCTTGACGGGGAATTTGAAAGCGGGGAGGGTGGTGGAGCGCAATGGTGGTGAGGTGACTTGGAAATTTACCAGCGAGCGACGGAAGGGAGTGAGGCTTTTGCTGGTTGCCTTATTAAGATCAAATATCACAATGCTTGGGGGTTCCCATTATGGACTTCGATTTCAAAGTGTTAGCTCGTGGGGAAAATTGGTCAGTCGAGTGGAAGCGTTTTCAGCGCGAGGAGTGGATATCGCTGAACTTTGACAATGACACGGTAGTCGATGTGGAAGTCTTGGATGCCGTGCACAAGCATGGTGCGTGGTATCTGTTTTGTCGGGGGAACCTCAATGTATGGGACCTTTCCCCCGATGACCCCTTGATGGTTGGTTATGCGGAATGCCAGTTTGCGAGCACCTGCTTACCCCACGGAATCGTCTCGAAACGGAACAGGAAACGCCCGATGGTTTCTGGAACATCCGTTACGTTGAAATGGTCGGAGATGTCAGCGATCTGTTGGGACCATTCGTAGTATTCCTGATTCCAAGGCAGTTTTCGGCCGATGTCGAAGTCTGCCACCACCAGCGGATCGAACCGGCGGCATAATTCGTACAGACCGAGGGCATGAGGGTCAATCAGGCCGTAGAGTTCATCGCCAAACATGTAACGGCGATATGCGCTCAGCATTTCATTCATGCCATTCGCGAAATCTGCCACCGAGCCATCCGCGACAGCCTTAAGCACGGACTTTATGGCTCTGACGTACGCGGGATCTTTCTTCGAAACCGGGACGGCGGCAGATTGAAGAAGGCGGGGATCTTTCCGCAGCAGGGAGATAACGCCCGTCAAGATCGGGGCAGGTGAGCGGTGGTCGAGCTTGGCCATGTCTGCAAGGTGTCCGGCGGCCGTGAAATCACGGGCGGCAATGGCTTGGAGGATGGGGCGCCAAAGTTCATCGTGATTGCAGTTGCCGTTCCATTGGTCCGAGGCCCATTGATAGCGTGCGCCGATCGAGAGCCGTAGCGCCAATTCCAAGGGCGAGTTCAGAGCAAACCGCCGAAGGATGCCATCACCGATGCAGTCGGGTGGAAAGAGACCGTCACCGGATCTCTTGCCAGTCAGGCAGATCACCTGAAGCTGGCCATCAGGCAGGGAGGCAAATCGCCGGTGTTTTTTCCACAACGGATCTTTGAGGAGTTCATCGGCCGCCAGAGTCTTGCGGGTGATCAACTCCCAGACGCTGGCCGAAGCATTCTTGCGGGGTGTCCGCGCATCCCGTTCCAAGTGTTCCTCAACAATGGACTGTTGTTTGGAGCTGAGCTGGGTTCTATTTGGCATGGGTTTATGGCTGAGGTTGCAGTGCACCGATGACCGCACCCCGGCGACCCCCAAGCAGGCCAAGCCGCAGGCAGGCCTGCAATGCGGTTCGGCACCTGTATAGCACACTCGACCAACCCGATTCAACAGCCCCCGGCGAAAGGCCCGCCGTTAGCGCCGCGTGGCATGGTGATGAGTTGTGCGCGTGGTTTCTCAGTAGGGGGGCGTTTTCCTGAGATTTTGTCTCCATGGAGCGCACCGGGCGCACTGAAGGCTAACGGAGGAGCAAATGATCTGGCAGGATGTGGGCATGAAAGGAATTCAGAATGCAGAGTGCCGAAGTTCGGCCTCCCCAGAATGAAGAAAGGGTGCGAACGGAAACATTTTGGGTGAACGTATTGGAACGTAGTGGAACGCAAGGTTAGCGGCGGCGGAGAGGTTCTAGCAGGATGGCGGGCGAGATAGGGAGAATTTTGTCTCCATATAGCGCAGGTAGCGCATATAGGCCTCACGGAGAGGATTGAGATGTGGCAGAGTGGCGGTATGAAAAAACTAAAATTTTGTGTGGATGCAGTGGGATGTAGTGAGATGCAAGGATACCGGAGGTGCTCTCGATATGACAGAGTGGGCACATGAGAAATGCGAAATTTTGTGTAGCTGGAGTGAGTTGTAGCGAGCGGAGTGCTAACGGAAGGCGGTTTGGCGTGATATGAATTGGAGCATGAAAAAGGAAATGGAACAGGAGAAAGCAGGGGCAACAGAGGGCGGATGGGGCCAAGGAATGTTGCTGACGGGGGCGGGTTGGACGGGCATGATGCGGCAGTTCACCGAAACCTTTAGGCCGTGTCCGGCGTCATTAATCAGGAGCCAAGTCATGAATATGGGGAAACAACGGAAATTTGCTGAAACAGCAGGAAGCCTTCGGGCACGCTCACTCCTCACCCCAGCCCTCTCCTCAGCCGAAGTTCGGCCTCCAAGAGGAGAGGGAGAACATTTGTCGAGTTTCGGTAAATACATGCGCGCTTGGCTATTGGCACTGGTGGTTGTAGGTGCGTTGGTGAGCAAGTTGCAGGCGGCGGATGTGCGGCCGAATGTGTTGTTCATCATCTTTGATGATTGGGGGTGGCAGCATGCGGGGGCGTATGGGTGTGATTGGGTGAAGACGCCGAATTTTGATCGGATCGCGAAGGAAGGGATCTTGTTCAAGAACGCATTCACTTCGAACCCCAAGTGCAGTCCCTGCCGGGCGAGCATCTTGACGGGGCGCAATAGCTGGCAACTGGAGGAGGCGGTGAATCATAACGGGTTGTTTCCCTCCAAGTTCGCGGTGTATCCGGATCTGCTGGAGCAGGCGGGATATACGGTGGGTTTGACGGGGAAGGGGTGGGGGCCGGGTGATTTCAAGAGCACGGGGTTCAAGCGCAATCCGGCGGGGCCTTCTTTTGACACGCACAAGATGGCGGAGGTGCCAGCGAGTGCCATCGGGCGAAATGATTACGCGAAGAATTTTGAGGCGTTCCTGGCGCAGCGGCCGAAGGACAAGCCGTTCAGTTTCTGGATGGGTTTTCAGGAGCCGCATCGGGCGTATGAATTGAACTCGGGTGTGCGGCTGGGGAAGAAACTAGAAGATGTGAAGGTGCCCGCGTATCTGCCGGATACGGCGGTGGTGCGGGGGGATCTGGCGGATTATGCGATTGAGGTAGAGTATGCGGATGCGCACATCGGCAAGGCGTTGCAGGCGCTCGAAGCGGCGGGGGAGCTGGAGAACACGCTGATCATCGTGACGTCGGATCATGGGATGCCGTTTCCGTATGTGAAGGGGCAGATCCATGAGGATGGGTTTCATCTGCCGCTGGCGATGCGTTGGGGCAAGGGGATCAAGGCGGGTCGGGTAGTGGAGGATTTCATCAATGTGCGGGACTTCGCGCCGACTTATCTGGAACTGGCGGGAGTGAAGGTGCATCCGCAGATGACGGGGAAGAGTCTGGTGAACCTTTTGCGCTCGGATAAGTCCGGGCAGGTGGAGCCGGAGCGGAGTGTGATGCTGGTGGGGAAGGAGCGGCATGATCTGGGGCGGCCGAATGATTGGGGTTATCCGGTGCGGGCGCTGCGCACGAAGGAGTATCTGTATGTGCATAACTATCATCCGGAGCGCTGGCCGGTAGGAAATCCAGAGACGGATTTCGGGAATTGCGATCCGGGGCCGAGCAAGGAAGTGATCAAGTTCCTGGGCGGGCATTACTACGAGCTGTGCTTTGGCAAGCGTCCGGCGGATGAACTTTACCGGCTGACGGATGATCCGGAGTGCGTGCGGAATCTGGCGAATGACACGGCGTTCCAACCGGTGATGGAGGATTTGCAGTATCGCATGCGGAACATGCTGCTGGCGGAGCAAGATCCGCGGGCGCTGGGGAATGCGGCGATCTTCGATACCTACAAATATCTGGCAGGCCGGGGCAAAGGATATGAGACCTGGCTGAAAGCGCAGGAGCCGAAGCTGGAAGAGATGATGAAGGCGAAGGCGGCGGAGGAGCCGAAGGGGAAGAAAAAGAAATAGTGAGGAAGAATATGAAAGCGAGGATGACGACGACGAGAACGATCACGATGGGGGTGCCCCTCATCCTATTCGTTGCCTTGATGCTTTCGGGGGTGTTCCCGACGATGGCGCGTGCTGCTACCAAACAGCCGAATGTGGTTTTGTTCCTGGTGGATGATATGGGGTGGATGGATTCGGGGGTTTACGGCAGCAAGTATTACGAGACGCCGAACATTGATAAATTCGCGAAGCGGGCGATGCGGTTCACGAATGCGTATGCTCAGCCGCTGTGTTCTCCCACACGCGCGAGCATCTTGAGCGGACAATACACGGCGCGGCACGGGATCACGACGGCCTCGGGACATCAGCCGCCGCAACCGGCGGGGCATACATTCCAGGCTGACACCGCACCGCCGAACCAGCCGATGCTATTGCCGCAGAGCAAGAATTACCTGGAGCCGGCGCAGATCACGCTGGCGGAGACGCTCAAGGCGGCGGGATATCGCACGGCGCACATCGGCAAGTGGCACTTGGGTCTCACGCAACCGCATTGGCCGGAACAGCAGGGGTTCGATGTGACGTTCCATTGTCATCCTGATCCGGGACCGCCGGGTGAGTATTTCTCGCCTTATGGCGTGAAGGCGGAGGGCGTTCCGGGCGGGCGCAACAAAGTGGGCAATATCACGGATGGACCGGAGGGAGAATACATCGTGGACCGGCAGGCAGCGGAGGCGGTGAAGTTCATCCAAAGCAGTAAAGGCGGTCCGTTCTTCCTGAACCTGTGGTGCTATGGAGTGCATGGGCCTTGGGGGCATAAGGAGGAATACACGAAGTATTTCGCCAACAAGAAAGACCCGACGGGGCGGCAGGGAAATCCGATCATGGCGTCGATGTTGAAGAGTGTGGATGAGTGCTTCGGACGGATCGTGGATGAGTTGGAGAAGCAGGGTATCGCGGATAATACCATCGTCATCTTCTACTCCGATAACGGCGGGAATGTGCACAGCAACGTGCCTGCCACGGCGAAGACCGCGAAAGCGGAGAAAGCCAAGAGTGAATTCCTGACGGACTGGCGCAAGTGGGCGGGCGATCAGCCGCCGACGATGAATACACCGTTACGCGATGGTAAAGGAACGCTTTATGAGGGCGGCACGCGAGTGCCCTTGATGTGGGCGTGGGCGGGCGAAATCAAGACGGGCACGACGAGCGATGCCGTGGTGGGACCAATCGATGTGTATCCGACGGTGATCGATCTGCTGGGGATCAAGAAACCGGCACAGCAGGTTTTCGACGGCGTGAGCTATGCGAAGGTATTGAAGGGTGAGGGCAACTTGGAGCGGAAGGCGTATTTCAATTATCATCCGCATGCGGGGGCGAATCGCGCGGGCGGGGTGTGGGTGCGGAGCGGGGATTTCAAGCTGTTGCGCTGGTTCGGAAATCCCGGCACGCATGAATTGTATAATCTGCGTGAGGATATCAGCGAGGCGAAGAACCTAGTGGAGGCAATGCCGGAGAAGGTGACGGAGCTGAGTGCGTTGATCGACGGGTTCTTGAAAGATACGGGTGCGCTGTATCCGAAACCGAATCCGGCGTTCAGCGGCAGACCGGTGATGCCTGGGAGACCGGTGGCGGCGCATGATCTGCAAGGGTGGGTGCCGAAGGCGGTGAAGACGTCGCTGAAGGACGGGGCATTGCATCTGGAGGCGGATGGGCGTAACCCGTTCATCGCGACGGTGCGGTTGGCGACCTTGAAATATAACGGAGCTGTAAATGTGAATCTGCGTTTGCGCACGGTGGCGGGTGGAGAGGGAAAGATCCAATGGCGCACGGCGGATCAGGAGACATTTCCGAGTGACGGACAGGTGGTGACATTCAAAGTCGCCGGAGGCAAGGCGTGGAGTGAGGTGCCGGTGGCCTTGCCGGTGAACGGTTCCATCGCGCACATGAGGGTTTATCTGCCCGCACAGAACGGGCCGGTGGAGGTGGATTGGGTGCAACTGGCGCCTGCCGCCAAAGGGAAACCAACGACCTGGGATTTTGCCGGAGCGGTGAAATAGCAAGTGATGCCTATGAAAAACAAGCTGATGAGAAATTTGCTGGTCGCGCTGTCATTGCTGGCTGTTGTCCAGACACACGCAGCCACATTGCTGGAGGACAAGTTTGATTCGCCGAAGAAGGAGGGACGCGATCTTTCCGCAAATCGTGGCGAGTGGAAGCTGGAAAAGGGCATCGCGACTTGCACGCAGGACGACAAGCTCTACGAGAAGAACAAGAATCACGGGCCGATCATGTGGTATAGCATGTCGTTCAAGGATGCTACGGTGCGTTTTGCCTACAAGGCGGAAAAGGCAAAGCAGTTTGTTTTCACCTTGAACGATGACAAGGGGCATGTGTTCCGCTTTGTGCATAGTGAGGCGGGGTTATCTGTGCGAGCGTGGCCGGAGCAGGGGAAGGATGCCAAGGCGGTCGCGCTGGTGGAGCGAGGTGCCAAGACGCCAGCCTTGCCGGAGGGCAAGTGGGTGGAGGCGACCGTGAAGTTCGAGGGGAACAGATGCGAACTGGCCGTCGGTGATTTCAAAAAGACGTTCGAACATGCAGCCATCGCGAAGGAGAAAACGAAGCTGGGGCTGGGATTCAGCTATGGCACGGTATCCGTGCGCGACGTGAAGGTGGAAACGCTGGCGAAAACGGCGATGGTGAAGTAAAGAAGGTAAAACAATGAAGATGCGAATCAAACTGGGCGCGCTGGCGGCGTGTATGACCATGGCGGCGTTGGCTCTCGCCGCGGCAGACTTGGGCAATCTCAGCCCGGAACGCCTCGAGCAGTTGCGCAAGCGTTATCCGGAGGCGGATACGAACAAGGACGGCACGCTGACTGTGCAAGAGGGGCTGGCCTATTATTCAAAGATGCGGTCCCAGAAATCCGCGCCCGCCACGAACAGCAAGCTGCCCAAGGCCGATTTCGCAAACGTGAAATACGGCCCGCATGAGCGCAATGTGCTGGACCTGTGGCGCGCGAAGTCTGATAAGCCGGCTCCGCTCGTGGTGTTCATCCACGGTGGAGGATTCCGCAATGGCGACAAATCGCAGGCCAATCCGGAGATGATCAAGGCATGCCTGGAGAACGGCGTGTCCTTCATGTCCATCAGCTACCGGTTTCTGCCAGATGCGCCGATCCAAGACATCCTGCGCGACTGTGCGCGGGCGATCCAGTACGTGCGCTACAAGGCGAAGGATTTCAACATCGATCCGAAACGGATCGCATCGTATGGCGGTTCGGCGGGGGCGGGCACTTCGGTCTGGCTGGCGTTTCATGATGACCTGGCGGATCCGAAGAATGCGGATCCGGTGTTGCGCGAATCGTCACGCATTGTGGCGGCCGGATCATTGAACGGTCAGGCAACGTATGACTTGATCGAATGGGAGGAGCGCATCGGCAAGTTCAAAACCGAATGGTCGCGCGAGGAAGAGGCTCCCGCGTTCTATCATCTGAAGACCCGCGAAGATTTGGACTCGGAGCAGGGCGCGAAGATCCGCGCGGGTGTCAGCATGCTGAAGCTGGCCTCCAAGGATGACGCCCCGGTGTTCCTCCATTGTTCCAATCCGGATGGAGAACCCAAGGACCGCGGCCACCTGTTGCATCACCCCAAGCATGTCACCGTCCTGAAGGAACAGTGCGACAAAGTGGGCGTGAAGGCGGAGATTTTCCTGTCCGCCGCCGAGCCGAAATCGAAAGGCAATTCAAACGAGGCGTTGCGGAAGTTTTTCTTCCAGCACCTGGGTGTGGACAAGAAGTTGATGACGGGAGAGTAGATCCTTTCGTGGCAAGTCTTACACCAGCACCCTCTTCCAGCGTGCCAGTTGTTTCTTCACTTCCTTGGTGCCAGGTGCGCCGGTGAGTGCGCGGCGGTCCATCGCCTTCTGCAGGTCAAAGACTTCCGCGACGTCTTTGGTGAAGGTCTTGTCGATGGCCTGGAACTCTTTGACGGTGAGTTTGTCGAGAGGTTTGCCGGTCTTTTCGCTGTAAGCGACGACGGCACCGACGACGTGATGGGCTTGGCGGAAGGCCATGCCTTTCTTTACGAGGTAATCCGCGAGATCGGTGGCGAGGAGCAGGGGGTCGCTCGCGGCCTTGGCGCAGGCGGCTTTACTTACCGTGGTGTTCGCGATCATCGCGGCGGTAAGGCGCACGCAGGCGCGGACGGTGTCGGCGGTATCGAACAGGCGTTCCTTGTCTTCTTGCAGGTCGCGATTGTAGGTCATGGGCAGACCTTTCAGCAGCGTGAGCAGGGACATGAGGTTGCCGACGACGCGGCCGGTTTTGCCACGCGTTAGTTCAGCCACGTCCGGGTTCTTCTTCTGCGGCATCAGGGAGGAGCCGGTGGTGTAGGCGTCGGCGATCTTGATGTAGCTGAACTCGGTGCTGAACCAGATGATGATGTCCTCCGACAGGCGCGAGAGGTGCACGGCGATGAGCGCGGCAGTGGAGCAGAACTCGACCATGAAATCGCGATCGCTCACGCCATCCATGCTGTTCTGCGTGACGAGCGGTTTGTCATTCGCATCAACGAAACCGAGCAGCTTCGCGACCAGTTCACGATCCAACCGCAGGGTGGACCCCGCGATCGCGCCGCTGCCGAGCGGACAGACGTTCACGCGTTGAAAGCAATCGATGAGCCGGCCGTGATCGCGATCGAGCATCTCCACGTAAGCAAGCAGGTGATGCGCGAAATAGACGGGCTGGGCGCGTTGCAAGTGCGTGTAGCCGGGGATGACCACATCGCTGTTCTTTGCGCCAAGCTCCACGAGCGCCTTTTGCAAGCCACGGATCTCCTGGCACAACTCCGCGATCTCATCCCGCAGCCACATGCGGACGTCGAGCGCCACCTGGTCATTACGTGAACGGGAGGTGTGCAGCTTGGCGCCTGCGGGCACGCGCTTGGTCAGCTCAGCCTCGATGTTCATGTGCACGTCCTCGAGTTCTTCCTTCCACTCGAAGCGTTCCTCGTCGATCTCGCGTCCGATCTCCTCCAAGCCCATCTGGATGGAAGCCAGCTCCACTTTGGTCAGCACGCCGATCTTGTGCAGCATGGTGGCGTGGGCGATGGAGCCCATGATGTCATGCCGCCAGAGACGCCAGTCAAAGGAGATGGACTCGGAAAACTTGGCGACCTCGGCGGCGGGGCCGCTGCCGAACCGACCTGAACGGGATACCGGACTTTGCTTGCTCATGTTCGTAAAAACGTGAAGCAAACTCTGCGTTCACGCACTGGGAATGTCACGACGGAAAGGAGAGGGAATAGACCACAGAATACGCTGAATACACAGAAAGGGAGGAGACTGGATAGGCGGTGGCGCCTGTCGCCGTGCAGTGTGCTCGACAGCCGAGGGTGGCTGTCTTTGCTGGGACTACAGCTTCAGTTTCAACAGGCCCACCTCTAAGGCCAGCGCTTCTTGCACGTTCGTGAAGAGGAGGCGTTGCAAGCGCTCCAGATGAGTGAGGTTTGCGAGCGCATCGGTGGGTTGCAGCTTCTGGGCGATGGCCCCGGTCACGGCCTGATGCTGCGGGAAGGTCAGGAGGTCATCACCAACGGACACGGTCTGCAACCACACATCCCGCAGCCACCATTGCAATGCGTTTAGCATCTCGGAACGTTGCCGGCGATACTCGGCTTCGATCGCGGCCTTGAGCTCATCCTCCCATTTTTCCTTCAGATCCGTCTCCACATCCGTGTAGCGGTTCAAGGGCGAACGGGCGGTGAGCTGTTCTTCGATGGTTTCCTTGGCGGCATTCAGTTGCCCCAACAAGGTGCCCAGCAGTCGATAGCGGGCCAGCAAGCCGCCCTGGGCTTCGGAAACGGTGGCGGCGAAGGCATCGAGCCAGCCGAGTTGGGCGTCGGAAAATTTTTGGCCGCCGGTGGCGAAGGTCAGACGGATGCAGCGGGAGAGAATGGTATCCAGTAATCGGCCTGGTTCGGTGGAGAGCAAGATGATGACGGACTTCTTCGGCGGCTCTTCCAGTGTTTTCAGGAAGGCATTCGCGGCCTGCACATTCAGGCGGTCCGCAGCCACGAGCACGCCGATCTTGTGCTCGGCCTCGGTGGGTTTGAGGTTCACCGTCTGGATGAGCTCGCGTACCTGGTCCACGGAGATGATACGGGTCTTGGATTCCGGGCGCAGCCATTGCACGTCAGCGTGATTGCCCTCCTGCACCTTGCGGCAGTTCACGCATTCATCGCAGCAATCAACTGGCACGCCGTTTTCCGAGCGGGCGGGGGGATTTTGGCAGTTCAGGGTCTTGGCCAGTGTGCGCGCCACGGCTTCGAGCTCATCGAGCTGGTCGCCGGTGAACAGATAGGCATGCGCGAGCCGCCCGCGCTCCAGACTGCGCTGGAGCAGGGTGACCACCTGCTGTTGCCCGCCAAACGACGCGAATGCCATGCGGAAGATTTAGGCGATGGAGGGGTAAACGTCCAGCCGGATACTGCAACACGTTGAATCGTTAAAAAGGTTGATGGCCTAGATTGGTCACGATCCGCTATTTTAACGATTACAGCGACTCACGGAAAACAAAAAGGCGCTCCGGTTGCCCGGAGCGCCGAAGTCGCGGTCAAACAAGATTACTTGGCACCGAGGATCGCATCCTTGGCGGCCTTGGCCACGCGGAATTTGACGACCTTCTTGGCGGGGATCTTGATGGCTTCGCCAGTGGCCGGGTTGCGGCCCATGCGAGCTTTGCGGTTCACGAGCACCAGCTTGCCGATGCCCGGGAGGGTGAAGGAGTTCTTGGCCTGCTTGTAAGCGAGGGCGGCAATCTCTTCGAGGATAGCGACAGCCTGTTTCTTGGAGATCTCGGCCTTCTCCGCGAGAGCGGCGGCGATTTGCGACTTGGTGAGTGCTTTAGCCATAAATATTAAGTCTGTGTTTTATTGTTGGGTTAGGTGAATTGTCTTGCGACTTGGGCGTATTAATATCGTTGCACATCATCTGCGCAAGCAGAAAAGTTGGAAAACGCAGGGATTTCCGGTGTTTTTTTGTAACCTGCCACCGGGCTTGACTTGGTCGTATGAATGCGGAAGATGCGCAGGTGGCTAGCCTGTTTACCATCCAAGGTGACACTCGATACGAAATCGTCCGCAAGATTTTCGAGGGCGGCATGGGTGTTGTGTATGAAGCCGAGCAACACGGCGCGCGTGATTTCGTGAAACGCGTCGCCATCAAGGTCATTCGCCAGAGCTACGCCAACCAGAAACAGTTCATCGAGAACTTCGTGGGTGAAGCCAAACTCGTCGCGGATCTCATCCATACAAATATCGTCCAGACTTACCAGTTGGGCGAGGCCAGCGGCATCTATTTCATCGCCATGGAGCTGATCCGCGGCGTGAATATGGAGCAGTTCGCGCAGCAGTTGGTGGATAAAAAACGCCCGCTTTCGCGTGATTTGGCGGTGTTTATCGCCAGTCGCGTGGCACGTGGACTCGCTTACGCCCATGCCAAGGCCGATCGGGACGGCAAGCCGCTGGGCATCGTCCACCGGGACATCAACCCCAAGAATATCATGATCGCCTTTGAAGGCGATGTGAAAGTGACCGACTTCGGTGTGGCCAAGGCGCGTGGCCTGCTCATCGACAACGAGGGCGAAGTCGTGGCGGGCAAGGCGGATTACATGAGCCCGGAGCAAGCGGATTTTCGCATCACGGACAAGCGTTCGGATGTCTTCTCGGTGGGAGTGGTGCTGGCCTACTTGCTGCTCGGTTACAATATCTTCAAGGGCAATTCCGTGGAGGAGTCCCGTCAGCGTGTGATGACGATGCCCATCCCTGATTTCCGGCAGTTGGACTCGCGCATCGACGATCCCTTGAACAGTATTTTGCAGAAATGTTTCCAGCGTGACCTGGCCAAGCGCCATCAGTCCGCCGAGGAACTCCTCGAGGAGCTGGAGCATTACATTTATGATCAGGGCTACGGGCCGACGAACGAGACCTTGGGTCGGTTTATCCGCGAATTGTTTGGCCAGAACAGTCCGGTCGTAGCGGACAATTCACGTGGCGGTACGGTTTTGATTGACCGCACAGCCCACATGGCTTCTAAAAACCTGTAAGTGAAAATGAGTCGTTCCTCTTCCTCGGTGGTGAAGTTGGGGCTCGTGCAGACGTCGTGTGTCGCCGATCCCGCTGCTAACCTGAAAAAGACGCTCGCCGCCGTTGAAAAAGCGGCCAAAGCGGGCGCGCAAATCATCTGTACCCAGGAGCTTTTCCGTTCCTATTACTTTTGCCAGAACGAGGATCATGCGAACTTCAAGCTGGCCGAGTCCATCCCCGGGCCCAGCACCGATGCGTTCCAGAAGCTGGCGAAGAAGTACAAGGTGGTGATCATCGCCTCCCTCTTCGAGAAACGCGCTTCTGGGTTGTATCATAACACGGCGGCGATTATCGATGCGGACGGTTCCTTTCTGGGCGTCTATCGCAAGATGCACATCCCGGATGATCCGCTCTTTTACGAGAAGTTCTACTTCACCCCCGGTGATTTGGGCTTCAAAGCATGGCAGACGAAGTATGCGAAGATCGGCGTGCTCATCTGCTGGGACCAGTGGTATCCCGAAGGTGCCCGGCTTACCGCCATGCAAGGTGCGGAAATTCTTTTCTATCCTACCGCCATCGGCTGGCATCCGAGCGAGAAGGCCGAGTATGGCACGCGCCAGCACGGGGCCTGGGAACTCATCCAACGCTCTCATGCGGTGGCGAATGGTTGTTTTGTGGCTTCCGTGAACCGCATCGGTCTGGAGCAGCCCATCGGCGGCGATGGCCTGGAGTTCTGGGGGCAGAGCTTTGTGGCTGGCACCTCCGGCGAGATCTTGGCCAAGGCGAGCGTGGACAAGGAAGAGAACCTTATCGTGCCTGTCGACCTGGACAAGGTGGATGTTACCCGCACCCACTGGCCTTTCCTGCGCGACCGGCGCATTGATGCGTATGGTGACCTCACCAAACGTCTGATCGATTAGGCACATCGCTCATCCCATGACTGCTCCCGCGCTATCTCCCGGCCAAGAGCGGTTGCAGATTTGGGAGTCACGCATACCCTCGCTGCTGACCGGCGGGTGCGTATTGGTGCTGTTCTGGGTCGTGATTTCGGCCATCGGGCAGGGGTTCATGCCCACAGATGATGCTCTCCGCCATTCGGCGTATGCGGTCAGTGGCAAGACATGGGATCAGATTCTGGTGCTGAACCCGGGATTGATGGCGGATCACAATCCCGGCTGGCACGTCACCTTGCGCTGGCTGCACCACAGCTTGGGCTGGCATCAGTCTCAACTGGTCCTGTTCTCCGTGGTCAGCCTCTTTCTTTGTGTCACCCTGCCGGCGGTCTTTTTGCTCCGCCGCCCTGAACTCTGGCTGGCTTCTTTGACTGCCATCCTGATTGCGCAACCCCATTTTTTGCTACGACTCATGTTGGGCAGACCGCTGTTGCTCTCCATCGCCGTCCTGATTCTCCTTTTGATATTTTGGACGCGGAACGACCTGTCGGCCCGCCAGCAAAAGTTACTGCTCGCTGGAAGTGTGCTGTTGATCGGGCTGGCAGTCTGGATTCATGGAACATGGTACCTGTTCTTCCTGCCAGCGGTGGCCTTTGCCCTGGCGGGCAAGATCAAACCGGCCGTACAGCTTGCGGCTTGCTGGCTGGGCGGGAGTTTGTTCGCGGCTATTCTGACCGGGCATCCGGTGGAGTTTCTCACGGGGGCCGTGCGGTTCGCACTCTCGGCCTTGGGCGGTTACACGCCCCAGCAGGTGTTGGTGACTGAATTTCAGGCGACGGATGGCGTGTTTCCCTATGTCGCCCTGGTAGTCGCTGTGGCGATGATGCGTGCCTGGTTTGCCGGCCGTCTGCCTTCTTTTTTTCGTGACCCGGTTTTTGTCCTGCTGGTCCTCGGTTGGCTGCTGGGCCTGAAGGTCGCACGCTTCTGGCTCGACTGGAGCATGCCGGCCGCCTGGGTCTGGATGACAATGAGCTTTATCGAGATTGCCGATAGCAGGGTGCCGTTGCGATCTTGGCGGCGGGCCAGACTGGGGGCCTGCATTCTGGCCGCGCTGTTCCTGATCAGCGTCAGCGATTACGAAAGCCGGTGGACGACCGCGTTGAAAACCGATTACCTGTCGCCCGAGAAAACGGAGCTGGACGGCTGGCTGCCCGGTGATGGCGGCATCATCTACAGCCCGGAGATGTCCGTGTTTTATCAGACTTTTTTCAAGAACCCCAAGGCTCCCTGGCGTTACGTGCTCGGTTATGAACCCGCCCTGATGACGCCGGAAAATCTCAAGACTTTGCGGAATATCCAGTGGAATGACGGCGATCCGCGAACCTATCAGCCATGGCTGGACAAGCTCCGTCCCGAGGACCGCCTGGTATTTATCGGCGGCGTCCGGATGGAACCCAGCCTGCCCGGCATCGAATGGATCTATGCAGCTACGGATCGCTGGCTGGGGCGCCCCATCCAGACAACGCCAGAATCTCCCAACCAAGGCCCGGCGGTTGACCGCCCCCGACCATGATGCTTAAAGGCACGGTTGTCCTTGACCGCGCGGCCTCCCTGCTCCTAAAAGCCTCCCAGTGAAAATGAGATATTCCCATCCCTCCATGCTCCCGATTGGACCGGGGTGCCCAGCCAGCCTCACCATCGTGGCTTGGGGTGCTAGCTTGAAATAAACCAGATCATGCAAAACCGTGATTTCACCCGCTATGTGCCGTCGTTGGTCTGGCTGACGGTGCTGCTGGTGATGTTGTTTATCCCGCTCCGCATCATCAGCTACGGTTACCTGCCGTATGATGATGCCTTGCGTCATGTGGCCAAAGCCATCAGTGGGCAGCCATGGTCGGAAATCCTGGTGCTTAATCCCCAGTTCACGCTGGACCACAACCACGGCTGGCATGTCTTGCTGGGCTTTCTTCACCAGACCATGGGCTGGCAGCAAGAGGGCTTGATCACTTTTTCCGTGGTCTTTCTGTTTGTGCTTTTCGGTTTGCTGCCCGTTTTCAACTTGCGACGGCCGGAGGCATGGTTGGGAGCCTTTCTGCTTGGTTTGTTGGTGAATCCCAGTGTCATCACCAGATTCCTTATGGGCCGGCCGCTGGTCTTCAGCATGGCGGTCCTGATGCTGCTCTGTTTCCTATGGCTGCAAACGCAGCATGATTCCGTCCGCCGTCCGCTGCTTTGGGGTGGCACAACGGTCGCGATCGCGCTGGCTGTGTGGCTGCATGGGGCGTGGTATCTGTTTGCGCTGCCGGTCTTCGCACTGCTGCTGGCGGGTTGGTGGCGGCAGGCGGCGGTGTTAGCGGGATGCTGGCTGGGCGGCAGCTTGCTGGGCGCTCTTTTCACCGGTCATCCGGTCAGTTATCTATTGCAAGCTGTGCAGATCGCGGGGCAGGCGCTTGGGCAGCCAGTGCCCCAAAGGCTGCTGGCCAGCGAGTTCCAGCCATCAGACGGGGTATTCCCCGCGCTAGTGGTGATAGTCCTGGTTTTCCTGACCCGAAAAACCGTCTCCGGTCGCTGGCCTGCGGTGTTCAGCAGCCCGCTCTTTCTGCTCGTCATGCTATGTTGGTTGTTGGGTTTGAAGGTTGGCCGGTTTTGGGGGGACTGGGGTTTCCCGGCCCTGCTGGTCTGGCTGGCGGTGAACATCCAGTCGTTTTTGGAGGAGACCCGCCCCGCAGATACTTACCGGAATCTGGCGTTTTCCGGCTTCCTGGCGGCGGCCATTTTTTTCAATGCCGCCAATGACACGGGCAGCCGCTGGACTTTGCATCTGAGCTCGGAGTTTCTGGATGCTTCCAAACCGGAGGTCAAAGCCCTCATGCCGGAAGCGGGCGGTATCATCTACAGTCCGGACATGACCGTTTTCTATCAGACCTTCTATCAGAATCCCAAGGCGGGCTGGCAATATGCCGTCGGCTTTGAACCGGCCTTAATGGTGGCTGATGACCTGAACGTCTTCCGCAGTTACCAGTGGAATTACGGTGACACCCGCAGTTTGGATCCGTGGATCAAGAAGATGCGTCCGCAAGACCGCATGATCTTGCGCGGCGGCACGGCGACCGTCGCACCTCCGGGGCTGATTTGGAACGAAGGCCCCAAAGGGCTTTGGATCGGTCGTCGCCCGCCGGCCACTGGTAAGCCTTGAAACCATCCGCCTCTTGGTCCGCATGCATAGACCTGGCCCACCAAACAAGCCCGCCGTTTGGGTCACCGGTGCCAACGGATTGATCGGCAGCCATTTCCTCCACCTGGCGAAAGTGTTGGTCCCTCAGTGGCACGTCATCCCAATAGTACGTGCCGAGTTTGATCTTGCTGATTCACGAGCAGTCGTCACCGCTTTCCAGAAGGATCGTCCTAAACTTATCATCCATTGTGCTGCCCTGAGCCGCAGTCCGGAATGTCAAGCGAATCCGGCTTTGGCGCATAAGCTGAATGTGGAGGTCACGGAGTTTCTGGCAGACCTCGCCACAGACATCTCCTTCATCTTCTTCTCTACAGATCTGGTTTTTGACGGAAAGAAAGGGGATTACCATGAGATGGATGCGCCCAATCCGCTTAGCGTTTATGCTGAGACCAAAGTGATTGCGGAACGGCACGTCTTGCGGAACCCGCAGCACACCGTCATCCGTACCTCACTGAATGCCGGTCCTTCCCTGCAGGGGGATCGTGGAATGGATGAACAGATGCTCTCGGCTCTACGTATTGGCAAGACTTTGCATCTTTTCACCGATGAATTTCGTACACCGATTCCCGCAGAAGGAACTGCCCGGGCGGTCTGGCAACTCGCGCAGCAGAAGGCCACGGGGATCTACCATGTCGCCGGGGCGGAACGCCTTTCCCGCTGGCAACTGGGTGAATTGATCTGCGAACGCTTTCCCGGATATCGCGCGCAGATCCACGCCTCGTCCTTGAACACGTATCAAGGTGCGCCCCGTTCACCAGACACAAGTTTGAACTGCGCCAAGGCGCAGGCGCTTCTGTCATTCCCGCTGCCGAAGTTTTCGGAATGGTGGCGACAGTCTAATGTCTGAATTGTGAGTGCAGAACCAGCCAAGACCTATCGCGGTCGCATCGCCCCGTCGCCCACGGGATTGATGCACCTGGGGCATGCACGCACCTTTTGGATTGCTTGGCAGCGTGCCAGACAGGCGGGAGGCCGGGTGATTCTGCGCAACGAAGACCTCGACCCGCAACGCAGCAAACCGGAGTTCGTGCAGGCGTTCATGGAAGACTTGCGCTGGCTGGGCTTGGATTGGGATGAAGGTCCGGACATCGGCGGTCCGCATACGCCGTATGATCAAAGCGAGCGGTCACAGTTATATCGAGAGGCGCTGCAGAGATTGATCTCCACTGGGCATGCATATCCGTGCTATTGCTCGCGGAAGGAAGTGCAGCTTTCTGCGCGTGCACCCCATGCGGAGGATGAAGAAGCGATCTACGCCGGAACGTGCCGACCAGAGCAGAGAAACCCCAATGCCAAATTCGAAGGACGAAAGCCCTGCTGGCGTTTTCGTGTTCCTGACGGAGAAATCATCCGTTTCGAAGACGGTTACTTTGGCCCTAAAGAGTATGTGGCAGGGAAAGATTTCGGAGATTTCGTTATCTGGCGGCCCGATGATGTGCCCGCGTATCAGCTCGCTGTGGTAGTAGATGATGCGTTGATGGGCATCACCGAAGTAGTGCGCGGCGCGGATCTGCTGGTCTCCACGGCGCGGCAGATCCTGTTGTATCGCACCTTGGGGTGGGAACCGCCGTCATTCTATCATTGCCCGTTGATGACAGATGAACACGGCGTTCGTTTGGCCAAGCGCAATGATGCCCTCAGCCTGCGTGCGTTGCGTGAGCAGGGCCGGGACCCGCGGGAATTCATATCGGCATGGCAGCATGCGAGGCTGGCGGATTAGCCGCCCATCTGCATACGACCGATGAGATGGAAGCTGGATTGATAGACGCGCGATCGTTTCCTGATGATCCGCAAATTCCACAAGTAAGCCGCCCATACCAGCAATAGTCCGGCCAGCAAGGTCAGCGGGCTTTCCGTCAGGGACCAAGGTATCTCCTTGATCGACATCACATAAGGAACAACGACCAGCGCCGGGATGACCAGCATGGGTAGGAACATGGCCCACTTGATCCCGAAGTGCATGATGAAGGATACGAGCAGGCAAAACACACCCGTGCCGAAGACGAGCAGAGGAAAACTCAACCAAGGGGCCGAGAAACTGCCGTCCAGAAGCACATAGAGAGCAAGCGGTGCCAGCGCCCCGCCGATGGTGACCAGGCACAGGCCGAGATAAAGCATGGCCAAGTGTGAACCCGTCAGCGGCAGGCTCCGCCAATGTCTGAGCGTAGTCATTTGGGGTTGCAGCAGCATGATGCTGATGAAAAACAAAGGAAAGAACACCAGCATGGAGACCGTTTGTGCCGTCACCGGCGCGCGGAGCAGGCGCAGGACCAGTTGCATGACGAGCTGCATGACGATGCTGAAGCCGATGGCGTTGCCGAAGGTGCGCGCAAGCAGCCAGGTCACTCCGTTCATGCCGCCAGCAGGCAAATTCGTGCTTGATGAGCGAGCAGCCGGTTTGGCGGTTCCCATTCCGTAGGCCCGGTTTCGCAGCATCGTGGGGCAGCGATACCAACTGACGACGGCGCAGACTATTCCGGTGAGCAAGATGCCCAGAGAGAGCGGGTCCGTCAGATTTGCGGACTTCATAAACATGGGTGCCGAGAAGCCCGCGCTGATGCCCAGTCCCCACGCACCACCCGAGAGCGCGGCGATAATCTGTTCGCCAGCATTCTCTGGCTGGCGGTGCATTAGAAAGGTCAGCACGACCAGCATGAAGGCGCTCACGGCCATGGTGAGCAGCATAAAGAGTAGCAACTCACTCATGTTAAGCGGGTGTCTTGCGCCAGCAGCGGCGGCGATCAACGTGCCGGCAGCAGTCGCCGTAGTGATAAAAAAACTGCTCAACGGCACGCTGATGAACCACAGGCTGGCGCTGAGTTCCTGCAGACGGATTGGAAGCGTCAAAAGGGTACGCGCATTGGTGCGGAAATTTAGCTCGACGGCCAGCAGCACCGCCCCCAAGAAAGCACCGCCAGCCATAGGCAGTGCGGAGTGGTTCTTGAAGTAGGAAAAACCTATGCCAATCCCGGCGAAAATGATGAACCCGATGAGATAGGCCCACCACCAGCGCCGGTAGAAATCTTTCAGATACAGGATATTTGGTCTCATGATTACGCCTTAGCCAGGGTGACGAACAGTTCTTCCAACGTGACGGGTGCTGAAGCGGTCGGCTGCGCGCCAAATTGCTTCAACCAGTCGCCCGATTCTTCCCCGCGATCTACCAGGACGCGGCAGCGTTGGCCATCTTGCTTGGTCAATACGATGCCGGGTTGTTTTTGCAGGCGCTGCGGTTCGGTGGACTGGCAATCCACCATGCGATAGCGCTGGATGAGCTCCGCCGTCTCACCTTCCAGCAGCATGCGACCATCCTTGATGAACCCCAAGCGATCGGCGAAGCGCTCCACATCCGCGAGCGCATGTGAGGAGATGATGACGGTGCGATCTTCTTTGCCCACGGATTCCAGCAGTTCGGCGAAGAGTTCATGGCGGGCCACAGCATCGAGACCCACCGTAGGCTCATCCAAAATCAGGATGGGTGGCCGCCACGCGAGGGCGAGGATCAGCGCGAGCTTGATCTTGCTGCCGAAAGAGAGGCTGGCGATCTTGTCATCGATGCCGAGGCGGAAAACCTTCAGCAAATGCTCGCAGTGGCGGTCATCCCAAGAGGCATGAAAGCCTTTCACAAAGCGGATGGCATTGCCCACCTTGCCCCACATCTGGAAATTCAAATCCGGACTCACATAGCCGATCTTTTGTTTCACTGCCACTTCATCCCGCACGTAATCCAAGCCATCCACGGTGATGCGGCCACCATCGGGCTGGCCCATGCCGAGCAGGAGATCGAGCGTGGTGGTTTTGCCTGCCCCATTGGGCCCCACGAAGCCATAGATGGCCCCGCGTGGCACGGTGAGATTCACCGGGCCGAGGTGAAATTTGCTGAACGATTTGGTCAGGCCTTGGATCTCAATGGCGTGGTTCATGGCGTGGGGTCTCCTGGAGTTGGTTCAAAGTGTCGCGGACGAGGGAAAGGATATCGCGGTCGGAGAGGCCGGCTTCGCGGGCGGCCTTCACGGCAGCGTCGAAGAGTTCACCGGCCTCTTCCTTGCGGGCTTCGCGGCTGCGGTCATGGCCGGTCTCGGCCACGAAAGTACCCAGACCTTGCCGCCGGTAGATGATGCCTTCGCGTTCCAGCTCTTCATACGCGCGCTTCACGGTGATGACGCTGACCAGCAGGTCGGCGGCAAGCTGGCGGAAGGAGGGCAAGGACATGCCGGGCTGCAAACGGCCCGCGCTGATCTCGCGCTTCAGGCCATCCACGATCTGCTCGTAGAGCGCGCCGGGAGCGGCGGAAGAGATGAGCGGCAGGCTCCAGTTGTTTGATGGGGCGGGCATCTGATTTACTGTATATATACATTATATACAGTTGTCAAGTGGCAGATTGCTAAACGGGGAATCGTCCGCCACATTGCGCGGATGAAACGCGTGCGTTTTCCGCGCAAGAAGATGGGCATCGTGGCCGTGCTGCTGAGTGTGATGCTGGGTCTGGTCTGGCAATTCACCCCGGCGCAGGCGGTCTTCGCCATCGCCAACCTGAGTGATCCGGCCAAGCTGGCGACCTTGGGCGAGCGCGGCGCAAACCCGCGCCTGAACAAGATCGTCTTCTGGATGCACGAGGCTTTTGACCGGGGTGGTTCGCCGGAAGGTGCGGTGGAATGGGCGCAGCGTTTGAACGGTGAGGATGGTCCTCGAGCCGTGCTGGTGCATGAGGCGTTGATGCGGAATTGGAAGATCGCCCGGCAACTCGGCCTGTTGACAGCGGAGAATCTGGAGAAGCTCAAACGTGGCAACGCGGCCGAAGTCACGTATGGACCGTATGCTGGGGAATCAGTGGAGATCGACCATATCGTGCCCTTCAGCATTGCGCCGGAGGTGGGCAATGAACTGGCCAATCTGGAGATGCTGCCCCGCTCGGTGAATCGCAAAAAATCCGACAACGTGACCGACCGGCAGGTGGATTATGCCGAGAAATTGCAGGAAGCCGGATTACTCCAGGAGGGAACGCTGGAAAAAATCCGTCAGCGGCTGGGAAAGTAGCTGACGGACAAGGTTTGCCAAAAGCCCGAAAGAGTGATTCTTTATTGAACTCAAACCGGCAAAATCAGTCTAACTCTGAAAAATAACCAAGCTATGATCACCCGTCGCGAAGCTCTCAAGACCGCTGCTGTAGTCACCGCCGTGGCTGTCACGTTCCCTTCTCTGGTAGAGGCGCAAGCGCCTGCGGCCGCCGGTCCCTTCACTTTACCCAAGCTGCCTTATGCTTTGGACGCTCTGGAGCCGCACATCGATGCGCAGACCATGGAGATCCATCACGGCAAGCATCACAATGCTTACGTCACCAATCTGAACAAGGCGGTCGCTGGCCAGACCCTGCCCGGCAAAACGATCGAGGAAGTTGTCGCCAATCTGAGCAAAGTGCCGGAGACTATCCGCACGGCTGTGCGCAATAACGGTGGCGGTCACGCGAATCATGCGCTCTTCTGGAACTCCATGAAGAAGGGCGGGGGCGGGTTGCCGAAGGGCGAGCTGGCCAAGGCGATCGATACCGCCTTCGGCAACTTCGACGGCTTCAAGACGAAGTTCACGGACACGGCCATGAAGCAGTTCGGCAGCGGTTGGGCCTGGCTGGTCATCGATGGCAGCAAGAAGCTGGTGATCGAAGGCTTGCCGAACCAAGACTCACCGTTGAGCAGCGGCAAGACGCCCATTCTGGGAATCGACGTCTGGGAACATGCATACTATCTGAAGTATCAGAACCGCCGGGCCGACTACGTGGAAGCTTTCTACAAGGTCATCGATTGGGATGCGGTGTCAGCCCGTTTCGTGAAGGGTTAACCGGCTGCCAACAGGCCATTTACCGTCCTCCAGTGGTCAGCGACCCTGGAGGACGTTGCTTTTCCAGCCGGGAAAAGCCGGGCCAATTTTGCTGCGAAAAAGGATTGCCTAGCGGGTTATCTTGCAACAGTGTTTTGGCCCGCTCGTGGAGAGATGGCTGAGTGGTTTAAGGCACACGCCTGGAAAGCGTGCGTAGGTAACACTACCGGGGGTTCGAATCCCCCTCTCTCCGCCACTTTGGCTTGATCCTTCTGCTGCCAGTCTGGGCCATAATTATTGCCGGTCCGCTGTTGAATGGAACTAGCTGAGAATCCAAATGTTCCCAACGCAAGGGCGTCTCTAAAACATGTAGAGTGGTTGAAGAATTGGCAGGGCCGCTGTGCTTAGCGGGCTGCGCTGGAGCAGGCGGGATTCCATGGTCCATGATTTGATTGCGTTGATGACTCAATCAAGTTTGGCAGGAGACGGGGTATCACTGGGCGCGGTAAACTGTCTTTGACGCTGGCAACTCGCAGGCTTCGGCGGCGGATGGCTGAGGAATTCGACACTGTATCAGGGCAGGCCGCCGATCCTGTCAGTGCTGCACTGGTTGCAAGGGCGGTACGAAACTTAGAGCGGTCAGCAAGCTCGGGAAAAATCCCCGAAAATCCGCCTCAAAATCGCCATGGTGTTCCCGCAAGTCTTTCACCGCCGAGTGCAAGGCCATCGGCCGGTTTAATCTTTCGGTCAGCCTTCCTGAAAGTCGCTCCAGCACATCTTCAATCCCGGCGATTTCTCGATACGACGTCAGCCAATCATGTTTGATGATCCGTTCTATCGTGATCCGTGCCTCTTCAGGCAGCGCGGGGATATGCGGTGTGAAATCGGCATAGGCACCGTGCGTGAACTGAGGCAGCGGGATAGTGGAATAAGCGGCCCAATTGCGCGCGAGAAAGTGATCGTAGAACACATCCACCAAGATGCCGCTGAAGCGCCGTTGCTCCGCGCCGATGCGCTGGCGGCTCCGTTTCACCACGGGATGCGCTTCAGCGAAGGCATCAATCACCTGATGACAAGCTACGCCCCGTAGAAAAGCCGGGCTCATCTGCGTGCGGTCCGGCCCACGCACCTGATCTGCCAGCAGATTGCCCAATCGGAATTCTGTGTCCGGCTCCGAGAGGTAGAGGTGGGCGAGCCAGTTCATGGACAGCAGCCTTACATCCTTGTTCTTGTCAGCTCACCACTTCACCCGGAAATACACGGACCCGAATATGTCATGCTCCGTTTGCCCCTTGAACTCCTGGGTGCGGAAGATGAAAGAGTAGCCTCCCTCCACATACTTGCTGGCGGCCACCACACCCCAGCGCAGATCCGCGACCAGTGGCTCGCGCTCGACGGTGTGCGGGTTGGAGTAAAACATATTGCCATCGATAAATGTGTTGTAAGCCACCGCCCGGCCGGAGGCTGCGCCGTAGATGTAGGCACCCCAATGCGACGTGCGGGTAGGGGAAGGTCCACCCGCCACGATGGAGAGCGAGTCGCCCTGTTGCACGCCGAAGTCATCCGGCAGATTCCAGCCCAGTCGCACCGTGCCACCGAGCTGCGCGGCAGTCAACGGATTGCCGACGCTCAAGCCTACATCCGGGATGAAGTCGGCGTTCCAGCGATAACGCTCACCCATGCGGTAGAGCCAGAAGCGTTGGTAACGCAATGCGATGGCCGGTTCATTCTTCAACTGGTAATGCCAGCCTTCCGGCAGGTCGAAACCGCGGACCTCATGCACCCAGATCTGCGCTTCCTTGCTCAGCGACCAAGGCCCGATGATGCCCATGAGCAGGGAGACGTTCTCCATCGTTGGTGTCTGATTTTTTAGCGTTTCACCGCGCCGTTGCAGATTGAGGCCGAAGTAAAGCCAGCCCGCGTAGGGCCGGTCATTGGCTTGCAAGGTGGAGATGCCGATATCTTTCGGTGTGTAGATGTTCTGCCCGATCTCATAGCCGATGCGGTAGGACTTGGGATCAAATCCCCACACCATGTGGCTCTTACCCATACGTTCGAGGAACGTGGCATCCTCCGGCAACTGGTCGGCGATTTTCTTATCGCCTGTCAGGTAAGAGAGGCGCAGGCCCTGTGTGTAATGCCGGTCCGTGTTCACGAAGAGATCGTTCTCTTCGATGACGGTGAAGCTGGGGCCCTGATTGTAATCGCGGTCAAAGTTATCCCCGGCCAAGGCAGAAAAGCCGAGCAACAGGGAGGCGGACAACACGCCGGTAAAAAACGATTTCATAATAAAGTGGGTAGGCCTGAGCTTCCTCACGGCTCAACAGTTAGCACGGATGTCAGTGCTTTTCCAGCGTCACATCACCGCCGATGATCCGTTCCAGATGCCCGTATTGCGTGCGCAAGAGCAGGGCACCATCCGCATCCAGCGCCTCGGCACGTCCTTTCAGGACCGTGGGCCCAAGGTTGATGCTGACCTGTTTGCCCACGGTGATGCACCTTTGCTCCCATTCATCCGCCACGGCTTCAAATCCGCCGCGATTGATGCGCTGGTAATCATGCTCCAGTTCCTTGAGCAAGGTGGCGGCCATCTGCGAGCGGTCGAGCTTGCGGCCCGTCTCGATCCGCAGGGAGGTGGCGATGGTACGCAATTCCGGGGGCAAATCTCTCTCTTCCAGATTTACATCTACGCCGATGCCCAGAGTCACGTGCTTCACAGTGTCCAATTCCGCGCTCATCTCCGTGAGCACGCCCGCGATCTTGCGGCCTTTGATCCAGATGTCATTGGGCCACTTGATGTCGGGCTGCAAACCCGTTTCTTTTTGGATGGCTCGCACCAAGGCCGTCGCGGCGATGACGGTGATCTGGGTCACGGCCGTGGGGCGGAGCTTGGGGCGCAAGAGCAGCGAGAACCACAGTCCTTTGCCAGGAGGTGACATCCATTTGCGGCCCATGCGGCCGCGGCCTTTCGTCTGCGATTCGGCAAAAACGGCCACCCCTTCGTTCACCCCATCGCGGGCGAATTTCTCCACGACATCATTTGTGGAAGTGGTCTCCTGGAAAACTCGGATATCGCGGCCGATGACGCGGTCTTCCGGCAGGCGTGAGATCAAGTCATCCGCATGCAAGACATCGGGGACTGAGATGAGGCGGTAACCGTGATGCGGGCTGGCTTCGATCTCGTAGCCGAGCTGGCGCATCTCGTCGATGCGCGCCCAGACGGCCGCCCGGCTGACGCCGAGGGAATTGGCCAGATCAGTGCCCGCCACGGAACCGTTCCTGGCGGCCCGCAAAGCGGAGAGGATGCGCGCATCAAGCGACATGCCCCATTAATGCCTCACAACCGAGGCCGGTGCCGAGACAAAATCGAGGGCGACATCCGTGGAAATGGCCGAATGGGTGAGGGCACCCACGGAAATGTAGTCTACGCCCGTCTCCGCCACGGCCCGGATGGTCTGCAAGGTGATGCCGCCACTGGCCTCGGTCTTCGCCCGGCCGGCAATCCGGCTCAAAGCCTGGCGGATCGTGTCCGGGGGCATGTTATCCAGGAGGATGATATCCGCGCCGGATTCAACTGCCTCGGCGACGTCGTCCAAGGTGTCGGCCTCGACTTCCACCTTCAGATGAGGAAACGCTTCCCGGCTGCGCTGCACTGCGGCCATGATGGCCCGGTCCGTCTGCTGGCGCAGGGCAGTAAGGTGGTTGTCCTTGATGAGGATCAGGTCATAAAGGCCGGTGCGATGATTCGTGCCACCACCGCAAGCGACGGCATATTTCTCCAGCTTGCGCCAGCCCGGCGTGGTCTTGCGAGTATCCAGAATTTTGGCGTTCGTGCCGGCGATGGCCTGCACAAAGCGCGCTGTCTGCGTGGCCACGCCGGAGAGGCGTTGCACAAAATTCAAGGCCGTGCGCTCGGCGGTCAGGATGCTTCGGGCCGGGCCTACGATGTGCAGGAGTTCCTCGCCACCCGAAACCTGACGACCATCCATCACGCAGGCGACCACGGTGATCGTCGGGTCAATCTCCTTGAAAACTTGCTGGGCCACGGTGAGACCGCAGACGGTCATGGGCTGCCGGGCGACCATCATGGCCCGGGCTTCCATCTCAAACGGGACGGTGGCGATGGAGGTGGCATCCCCGGAGCCGATGTCCTCTTCCAAGGCCATCCGCAGCAACGGCAGGTACTCCTCTTCGGTCAGTTTCAGCATGGGCGCAAGGATGGAGACTTCGGTGGTTCAAGAAAGTAAATTTTTCAGGTAGAAGAGCAGGTGAAACATTGCCTGGGGTGTATTATTTGCGCTCATGATGCGATGGCGGAAGGGGAGCTTTTTCTGTCAAATTTCGACCCACTGTTAGACATCATAATAGCAGGGGATCTGGTGCCGGAGACTGTCAGGGAGGGGATGTTCCGTCTCTTTTCCACTTTCCGAAGGAACGGTTCTCCGTCACAACAGCGTCATGTACTTGAGAATGTTATGGCTGGTGCTGGTTTTGCTTGGCGGATCATCTGCCTTGCACGCAGCGGAGACGACGACCAACAAGTATTCTCCGGCCCGGTTCGAGAAAGACATCGCGGCCTACGAAACGATGGACAAGACGAACCGGCCACCCAAGCGCCCGATCGTGTTCATCGGCAGTTCCAGCATCCGCTTGTGGAAGACGCTGGCGGAGGATTTTCCCAAGCATAAGGTCTTGAACCGCGGCTTCGGTGGTTCGCATGTGTCGGATTCGGTCGCCTTTGCCGAACGCATCGTGACCCCCTACAAGCCGCGCATGGTGCTGATGTATGCGGGCGATAACGACATCGGCGCGGGCAAGACGCCGGAACAGGTGTTGAAAGATTTTCAGGCTTTCGTGGCCAAGGTCCACGCGGCGGACAAGAAGACGAAGATCGCCTACATCGCCATCAAACCCAGCCTGAAACGCTGGAACTTGGTGGAGCAGGTGAAGGAGGCGAACCGGCTCATCGCCGAATATTGCAAGACGGACAAACGTCTGGATTACATCGATGTCTTTACTCCCATGCTGGGCGCGGACGGGCTGCCGAAGCCTGAACTCTTTGTGAAGGATGGCTTGCACATGACGCCTGAGGGCTACGCCATCTGGACGGCCGTGGTGAAGAAGCACCTGCCTTGATAGGGTAGGTATAGTCAGTATTTACGGTAGCGAAAGGGTGTTGGATCATTGATTGGTCGTATGAATGTCTTTGTCACCGGCGGGGCAGGTTACATCGGTTCGGCGTGTGTGGAAGAGTTGCTGAATGCAGGCCATTCAGTGACTGTGTTCGACAATCTCACGGAGGGACACCGCTCGGCGATCGACCCGCGCGCACAGTTTATCCAAGGCTGCCTGAGTGATCGTGAGTTGGTGCTGAAGAGTGTGCAGTTAGCGAAGGCGGAGGCGGTGATCCATTTCGCTGCCAGTGCACTGGTGGGCGAGTCCATGACGAATCCGGCGAAGTACTTCCGCAACAACGTGGCGAACGGATTGAACCTGCTGGAAGCGGCGAAGGAGAATGGCGTGCGCAAGTTCGTCTTCAGCTCCACTTGCGCCACTTATGGCTTGCCCGAGCGCGTGCCGATGGATGAGTCCACCCCGCAGAAGCCAGTGAATCCTTACGGCGAATCCAAGCTGATGTTTGAGAAGATGCTGCTATGGTATGAGCAGTTGCATGCCATGGAGGTTGTCGCCTTCCGTTATTTCAATGCCGCCGGAGCGACTGGTCGCTTTGGTGAAGATCACCGCATCGAGACGCATCTTATCCCGAATGTGCTGAAGGTGGCGTTGGGACAGAGGGAGCAGTGCGAGATCTACGGCACGGATTATCCGACGCCCGATGGTACCTGCATCCGGGATTACATCCATATCTTGGACTTGGCGCAGGCCCATATTCTGGCGTTGCAGGCGGGCAAACGCGGGTTCTTCAATCTCGGCAACGGCGAAGGCTATTCGGTGCGTGAAGTGATTGATACCTGCCAGCGCGTGAGCGGTAAGCCGATCAAGGCCGTGGAAAAGCCGCGACGGGCCGGAGATCCGCCACGACTGGTGGCCGCAGCCGCCAAGGCCAAGGCGGAACTGGGCTTGAAACCGCAATATCCGAAGCTGGAACAGATCGTGGCTAGTGCCTGGGCGTGGCATGTGAAACACCCCTCAGGGTATGGCGATTAGCGGTCAAAAAAATCGCCTAAATATCCGTTGACTTGGCGGGGGGGAATAACTACGTTCTCGGCTCCAATTTGGCGCGGGGGCGTAGCTCAACTGGTTAGAGCGCTGCCCTGTCACGGCAGAGGTTGCGGGTTCGAGTCCCGTCGCTCCCGCCAAATTTTTCTCAAGGACTCTCCTCCCTGATTTTGGCTCGAGATCGCTTCATGCTTTCGTTGACCTTGGATTTCCTGAAGCTTTACAATTGCTGGCATGTTCCCCGCAGGACAGGACAAGTCCGCTGGCCGTAACCGGCTGCATATACGTGCTTTATTGTCCGTGTATCTGCTGCTGGCGGCGGCGTGGTCAGATCTCAGCGCCGCCAGCCGGGTGGATTACGTGACCCAGATAAAACCCATTCTTGCAGAGCGTTGCTATGCCTGCCACGGGGTGCTAAAGCAGCAGGGCAAGTTGCGGGTGGATACAGCGGACTTCTTGAAGCAGGGCGGCAAGCATGGGCCGGGTTTCGTGGTGGGCAAGCCGGAGGCGAGTCATCTCATCGAGCGTCTCTCGGCCAAGGACATCGAGGACCGAATGCCGCCGGAGGGTGAGGCGTTGAAGCCGGAGGAGATCGCGCTGTTCAAGCAGTGGATCGGCCAAGGGGCCAAGGCGCCGACGGGGGAGAAACCGGAGGCGGATCCGAAAGATCATTGGGCTTTCAAGGCTCCAGTGCGTCCCGCCGTGCCGAAGGTTAAGGCAAGCGAGTGGGCGCAGAACCCGATCGATGCCTTCATCGCGGCGGAACACCGGGAGCGTGGGCTCAAGCCGCAGAGTCTCGCGGGCAAGTCACTTTGGTTGCGCCGCGTGTATCTGGACCTGACGGGGTTGCCGCCGAGTTTGCAGGAGATGCGGGAGTTTGAGAGGGACAATTCCGCGCAGGCTTATGAAAAGGTGGTGGATCGCCTGCTGGCGAGTCCGCAATATGGTGAGCGCTGGGGCCGTCACTTCATGGACATCTGGCGCTACACGGACTGGTACGGTCTGGGCGAGCAGCTCCGTTACAGCCAGAAGCATATCTGGCACTGGCGCGATTGGATCGTGGAATCGCTGAACAAGGACAAGGGCTATGACCGCATGGTGGTGGAGATGCTCGCGGGCGATGAGATCGCGCCGACGGACCGTGACACTTTGCGGGCTACCGGCTTCCTTGCCCGCAATTACTATCTCTTTAATCGCACGACCTGGCTGGATGACGTGGTGGAGCATACCTCCAAGGCGTTCCTAGGCATCACGATGAACTGCGCGAAATGCCACGACCACAAATATGATCCGGTGACGGCAAAGGATTACTACGCATGGCGCGCCTTCTTTGAGCCGTATCACGTGCGCCTGGATGAACTGCCCGGTGAACCGAACCTGGAGAAGAACGGTCTGCCACGCGCCTACGACGTGCATCTGGACACGCCGACTTACTTGCACGTGCGTGGGGATGAGAAGCATCCGGACAAGTCGAAGGAGATCACGCCGACCGTGCCGGTGATCTTCAAGCTGCGCGAGCCGGCCATCAAGCCGGTGAGTCTTCCTGCGGAAGCCCATAACCCGGCCTTGCAAGAATATGTGTTCCAAAACCATCTGGAGCTGGCCAAACAGCAATTGAAGAGCGCCCAAAGTGCCAAGGACAAGGCACAGCATAATCTTGCTGCGTTGGAAAAGAAAACCACGAGTCTAAAAGAGGAAAGCGCAGTTCCAGTGTTGAAGTTCAAGGATGATTTCGCCCAACCAAAGACAGAGATGTGGGAGCCGATCGGCGGGCAGTGGAAGCATGAGAATGGCACGTTGAAGCAAACGGCGATTGGTAGTGAGCGACGTGTCTTGCGCTCCAAGATCAATCACCCGGCAGACTTTCAGGCGAAGGTGCGTTTCAAGATTCTGGGCGGGGAGAAGTGGAAATCAGTCGGCCTTTCATTTGATATCGCCGATGAGCGCGATACGTTGGTTTATCTGAGTGCCTACACGGGTTCGAAATTGCAAATCGCGCTCACCGAAAAGGGCAAGTCCGTCTATCCACCGGCAGGAATCCAAAATCGCGAAGTGAAAACGGGCGTCGTGTATGAGCTGGAAATATTCGTGCAGGGCAGGCAGATGACGGTTTTCGTGGATGGAGAGCAGTCTTTGGCTTTTGAACTGCCGGAGCGCCGTGAGGGGCTCATTCAATTGACGACCTTTGATGCGAGTGCCGAGTTTTCGGGCTTCGAACTGAAGGAGCTGCCGAAGGGTTTCGTGTTGAAGGGAGCTTCTGTGACGGAGCAGATTGCTGATGCGAAGGCGGAAGTGGAAGATGCTGAGAAATTGCTGGCCATGGCCGAGCAGCGCATAAAAGCCCTGCAAAGCGTGCATCAGGCGGATCGGGCGAAGAGCGTTCAACCGCCACCGGTGAATCTGCCAGACCTGGTAAAAGTGGCGGCGCGTGATGATGCGGCCTGGCGATTGGCCGAGGCGGAGTCAGCGCTAGCCAAGCTTCAATCGGCTGACCGTAAAGCCAAAAAGAAAGGGGACGCCAAGAAGCTGAAGGCTGCGCGCGACGCCGTGGCCAAGGCCAAAGAGACGGTGCAGAATCCGGGCGACAAATACACTTCCCTGCGTGGTTCACTTAAGGCGCTTGAAGGGCCGGATGAAAAAGAGGACCACCGCAATCTGCCGTTTCCCACGACCAGCACCGGACGTCGCACGGCCTTGGCGCAGTGGATTGCCAATGCGCAAAATCCGCTCACGGCTCGGGTGGCGGTGAATCATCTGTGGTTACGGCATTTTGGACAGCCATTGGTGCCCACGGTGATGGATTTCGGGCGGCGTGGTGCGGCTCCGACGCATCCGGAATTGCTGGACTGGCTGGCGGTGGAGTTCATGGAGAGCGGTTGGAGCATGAAGCATATACACCGCTTGATGGTGCTTTCGCGCACGTATCGCCTGAGTTCTTCCAATGCGGACGCGCCGAAGGCATCGCTGACGAAGGATGCGGAGAACAAGTATTACTGGCGCATGAACCCGGTGCGCATGGAAGCGCAGTCCGTGCGTGACAGTTTGTTAAAGTTGGCCGGTCAGCTTGACCTGACGATGGGCGGGCCGACGATCGATCCGAAGAAGGAAGACACGGTGTTCCGGCGCAGTCTTTACTTCACGCATTCAAAAGAGGACATCCACAAGTTTCTGGAGACATTTGACAATGCGAACGTGCTCGATTGCTATCGCCGTTCCGAAAGTGTGCTGCCGCAGCAGGCGTTGGCGCTGGCGAACAGCAAGCTGTCCATGGTGGCGGCGGGCAGGCTGGCCGAGAGGCTGGCGAAGGAGCATTCAGCGGCGACGGATGATGCGTTCATCCGCACGGCGTATGAGACCGTTCTGGCGGTTGAACCGGCCAAGGGCGAACTGGAGGTCTGCGCGGAGGCACTGATGCAACTGCGCGGTCTGGCCGAGAGGCAAGGGCATAAAGACCCGGTGGCCCGGGCGAGGGCGGGGCTAGTGCATGCTTTGTTCAACCATAACGATTTCATCACGGTGAGGTAAGCGCATGAATCCTAATTTCTCATATTTCAACCGCAAGCAGCCGGTGCTGACACGCCGGTCGTTCCTGGGCGACATCGGGATGGGGTTTTCCAGCATCGCGCTGGCATCGCTCTTGCAGCGGGATGGTTATGCTTCCACGGCTTGGGTGCCGCCGACGGGCCAACCGCACTTCGCGCCGAAGGCCAAGAGCGTAATCTGGTTGTTCATGCGCGGGGGCGTGAGCCACATGGAGAGTTTTGATCCCAAGCCCGAACTGACCAAGTATGCGGGCAAATCCATCGGTGAGACGCCCTATAAGGAAGTGCAGAGTCCGGAGAAGCTGAAGAAGGTGCGCGTGGTGGTGGTGAATGACGCGAACGGGCAGCAGCGCAATGTCATCTATCCGCTGCAAACGGGTTTCCGCAAGGCGGGCCAGAGCGGCATCGAGGTCAGTGATTTCTTTCCGCATATCCGTGAGTGTGTGGATGACATCGCCGTGATCCGATCCATGTGGACGACGGATGATAATCATGGCGCGCAAGTGCAGTTCCACTCCGGGCGGCATATGCTGGATGGGCGCTTCCCGACGATTGGCGCGTGGGTGAATTACGGGCTCGGTTCGTTGAATGACAATCTGCCGCAGTTCATCAACATGGGGCCGCGTTTCTTCGATTCGCGCGATGGGCATTACTTGGGGCCGGCATTTGATGCCGTACCGTTGAAGATCGATCCGAAAGCGCCGCTGGATTTTGCGAAGCCGGAGAGTGACATCACGGAGGCGGAACAGGCGGCGGAGTTCGCATTACTGGGCAAGCTGAACCGCTTCAGCGCGGTGAAGTATCCGCAGGATCCGAATTTGCTGGCGCGCATCAAGGCATACGAACTGGCCTTTCACATGCAGGCGGCGGTGCCGGAGGTCATCAACTTCGACAAGGAAAGCGACGACATCAAGAAGCTCTACGGCTTGGATGAGGCGACGACGAAGCCTTTCGGCATGCAGTTGCTGGCGGCGCGGCGCTTTGCGGAGCGGGGTGTGCGGTTCATCCAGATCCAGCATGGAGATGGGGCGGCCGGTGCTTGGGATGCGCACTCTGGCTTGTTGAATAATCACACGAAGCTCAGCCGGGAAGTGGACAAGCCGATCGCGGGGTTGCTGCAAGATTTGAAGCAGCGCGGGATGCTGGATGATACAATCGTGGTATTCGCCACGGAGTTCGGGCGCACGCCGGGTTCACAGGGAGCGGATGGGCGCGATCATCATCCTTATGGTTTCTCGGTTTGGATGGCCGGTGGGGGGATCAAGGGCGGCATCGCGCATGGCACGACGGATGAATTGGGCTTTCATGCGACGGAGCATCCGCATTACGTCACGGATGTGCATGCGACCATCATGCATCAGCTTGGGCTGGATTCGCGGAAGCTGGAAGTGCCGGGACGTAAGCGGCTGGATGTGGACCACGGGCATGTGATCAAAGAGATTCTGGGGTAGGGGATTTACGATTTGGGAAGTACGATTTACGAGGGGAAGGGGCTGGCGGCAGACGCTTGGGATTTTCGCCCTGTTTGGCTGGCGGGAGTTGCTGCGGGTTGAGGGCAACCCGCACTCCAAAAGAAAAAGCCGGTCACCTTGCGATGACCGGCTCTTGATATTCTAACAACCTGCTTACGCGGCTTCGGCTGTTTCCAAGAAGCCTTGCAGGTGGCGGATACGGGTCGGGTGACGGAGCTTGCGCAGCGCCTTCGCTTCGATCTGACGGATACGTTCGCGCGTCACTTTGTACTGCTTGCCGACTTCTTCCAGCGTGCGGGCGTAGCCATCCACGAGGCCGAAGCGGAGTTCCAAGATGCGGCGTTCGCGTTCGGTCAAGGTGTTGAGCACCTCGCCCAGCTTGTCTTTCAACATGCTGTAACCGGTCGAATCGATAGGGTTCTCGACGGATTGATCTTCGATGAAGTCACCGAAGCTGGAGTCGCCGTCATCACCCACGGGGGCTTGCAGCGAGACCGGCTGGCGGGCCATGCGCAGAATGGAGTTCACGCGCTCCACCGGCATGTTCATTTCATCGGCGATCTCTTCCGGATTCGCCTCACGGCCGAGTTCCTGCATCAACTGCTTCTGGACGCGCCAGACCTTGTTGATGATCTCGATCATGTGCACCGGGATACGGATCGTGCGGGCCTGGTCGGCGATGGAGCGGGTGATGGCCTGGCGGATCCACCAAGTCGCATAGGTGGAGAACTTGTAACCGCGGCGGTATTCAAACTTCTCGACGCCCTTCATCAGACCCATATTGCCTTCCTGGATGAGATCGAGGAAGGACTGGCCACGGTTCGTGTACTTTTTGGCGATGGAGATCACGAGACGCAGGTTGGCCTCGGCCATCTCCATCTTGGCCTTCTGGGCGGCCTCGGCGAAGCGTTTCATCTCCGCGTGCGCCTTCAGGTAATCCGCTTCCGGCATGCGGACGAAGTCTTCCAACGAGCGGATCTTGGACTGCTCGCCTTCGATGATGTTGTGCACCTGGGCGGATTTGCCCTTGGGCTCGAGTTCCTTGATCAGGCGGCGGCTGGCGAGGATCTTGTCGTGGATGTTGTCCGACACGACGGCCATCTCCTCGAGCACCTTCTGCTTGAAGAAGAACTGGCCGAAGGTGGTCTGGAGCTTTTTGTCGAGCTTCAGCATCTCGGCCTGGAGCTTGTTCTTCTTGGTGCCTTCGGCGGCTTTGCGCCAGACGGCGTAGGCTTCATCGACTTCATGATCCAGCTCGCGCACCTTTTTCACCAGCCGGCGCAGGGCTTTCAGGTGATTCTCACGACCTTCGATCTTGCTGTCCACGATGACGCGGTCGAAACGTTCCTTGGGCGGTTCGGAGATCAGCTTCTCGGCGAGCGCGATGTGTTCCTTGGCGGTGAAGCCGAAGGAATAGATGATGCGTTTGACGTTGAGTTCGGCGTCCTCGATGCGTTTGCAGATCTCGACTTCCTGCTCGCGGGTGAGGAGGGGGGTCTTGCCCATCTGGCGCATGTACATGCGGACGGGGTCATCCAGGCTGTCGAGGCGGGAACGTTCGTCCTCGTCCTCGGCTTCGCTGGTCTGCTTGGCGCGTTCCACTTCCTCCTGGTCCACGATCTCAATGTCGAGATTGCTGAGGCGCTGGTGGATCTCGTCCAAGTCTTCGGCCGTGTGCGGGGTTTCGGCCAGACCTTCCACGATGTCATCGTAGGTCAGGTAACCTTGTTCGCGGGCGAGATCGGAAAGCTCTTTGACCTTTTCGAGGAGGTCTACGGTGGTGAAGCGCTGGGGCACGGTGGATTCGAGGGCCGCTGCCTTGTCCTTGTCCACCTTGTCCAGGCGTAAGGCGACCGGGACTTTGGACGCTTTGTCGCCGGGCTTGCCTTTGTCACCGGGCTTGCCGGGGGCATGGGGTTGTGCGGGGGCATCGGTAGCCGCGCCTTTTCCAAAGACCAATTTACGTCCGCGAGAACGGGGCGGGGCGGGTTCCGTTTTCGGGTTCGGTTTGCTGCGAGTCGGTTTAGCCATATTCGGTTCGTCACATGCGTCTCCAGTCAGAGACAACAAGATTCCCAAGGTGTCAGAAAAACCACGAGTAGTCAATACATGGACTTGATTGTTTGGTGGAGGCGGGTTACGGGCAGGGAGCAAGAAATGGTGCGTAAAGATACAGTTCGCAATGATTTGCGGCAGGCGGTGGCGCTTTGCCGGCGGTACAGCCCGGAGCCGCCGCCGCTGGCAATCGTCTTGGGCAGCGGTTTTGGCGGGGTGGGGGAGGTTTTTGAGGGGGAATGGGTGCCGACGGCCAAGATTCCGGGGTGTCCGCAACCGCGAGTGCCGGGGCATGCCGGACGTTGGGGGTGGGGGATGATGGGGGAGACGCCGGTGTTGCTGG